>JACUUX010000027.1 GCA_014859105.1 Nitrospirota bacterium | reverse complement strand
CAGATACAGTATTTAAGCGGGTTTAAATTCTTTCGAAGAAAGAATTTACCTCGGAAGCCCCTGTCTTATCGGGGCTGAGAATGAGCGAAAATACTGTATCTGCCAATATATGCAAAATTTATGAATTAAAAGGGTTAGTCTTGAGGGAGATAAATCAAAATTCATCCTTCACCCGTTGTATTATCTCCTCTGCAATCTGCAAAGGGCTTTTCCCTTCCGTATCTATCATAATATCAGCTTTTTCATAGAAAGGTTTCCTGAAACTTAGAAGCTCTTTTATCCGGGTAAGGGGGTTCTCTGCCTGAAGCAATGGCCTTTTATTGCTATTTCCTGTTCTATTCAGAATTGTCTCAGGGGATGCTGTCAGCCAAAAAATAACCCCGTTTTTTTTGAGGATGTCTATATTTTCCTGTTTCAATACAACACCGCCACCGGTAGAGATAATAACATTTTTACTTTGAGAGATCTTTTTAACCATCTCTGTTTCAATTTCTCTGAACCGCGCCTCTCCGAAATGTGTGAATATTTCATTGATTGTCATTTTTTCAGATTTTTCTATCTCTGAATCGACATCAATTAACTTCATATTGAGAAGGCGTGATAGTTCCTTCCCGACCGCTGTCTTTCCTGTTCCCATAAACCCTGTCAGAATTATATTTTTCATCATAAAATATCACTATCCTGCATTTTCACACGATATTGCAGTGTAGTAGTTACAGAACATAAGTTCAATCTTTGGATATTTTAAATTTCTTTTCATTTTCTCTAAACCATTTTATTCCTTAATTGATCAACATGTATACTATAATTGAAAATTAAATTTTGCTGAATTGTAAATTGTGTCAGAATTTGTCAGCCCTCTTTCAATAAATATCTAATTGTATTTTGATGGCCTCGCCGATCCGGAGCATATCTTCTTCTGAAAGTACACCGGTACGTTTAAAAAGTCTTAACTTGCTTATAGTAGCCAGTTGATCAGCCATGGCCTTGCTTTCCTTGCCGTTAAATATGACAAGCGCTTCGCTAGGATACAGACGATCTGTCTTACTGGTTAGAGGAACAACCTGAACTCGATTGAGGAACTTGTTTGATGCATCATTGCTAACTATCACGGCAGGACGTTTTTTCCTGATCTCCCCGCCGACTGAGGGATCAAAATTAACCCACCAGACCTCACCTCTTTTCATGCGATATGTCCTTAAAAGTTGTTTCTGCCCAATCCAAGGCTTCTGCTTCTCTTTTTTTGTCTTTTGACATTTGGGAGTATGCCAATTCCAGATTTGGGCGAACTACGTGCGGGCGAACCAATTCCTCAACAAATTTACTGATCTTGCGGGGGCCGATAGTCTTATGAAGACCTTCATAAACTTCCTCATCTATGGTTATAGTCAACTTTTTTTGCATTGAAATCCTCCTTTCTATATACGTGTAGTATACGTGTTGATTATGGATAAGTCAATGGCCGGACAATAATGGGATTGTCTATGAATATAATAAGATATTGTAGTAGTTACAGGACGCAAGGTCAACGTGTTATATTTTAATTATGCCAAGGGTTATTGTAGGAATAAGCGGTGGGGTCGACTCTTCTGTCACAGCATATCTTCTGAAGGAGCAGGGATATGATGTGGAAGGAGTATCCTTTATTCTCTGGAATGAAGAAAGCCTGAAAAATGCAAAAATATGCTGTTCCTCCCAGTCAATAAAAGAGGCATCTGAAAACGCCGGTAAATTAAAAATACCACACTGTATAATCGATGTACGAAATGATTTTTCAGAGAAAATCGTCAGACCTTTTGTAAGTTCCTATTTCAAGGGCTTGACTCCTAATCCGTGTATAATGTGTAACAGATTCATAAAAATCCCTTTTCTTTTAAAAGAGGCGGAAAAAAGGGGGGCTGAATATATTGCCACAGGGCACTATGCGAGGGTTGAACAGGAGAAGTCAACAGTCAATAGTCATCAGTCATTAGTTAAGACCAATGACCAAAATCCAATGACCGATAAACAATTTTTACTCAAAAAAGGGATTGATTCAAAGAAAGACCAATCATATGTCCTTTATATTTTGAGTCAGAAAGAATTAAAAAGACTGCTCCTGCCACTCGGGTATTACAGGAAGGATGAAGTCAGAAGAATGGCACGTGAGATTCTTCTCCCGGCAATAAAGTCAGAGAGTCAGGAGATATGCTTTATTGAAGATAGAAAATATTTTAAATTTATTCAAAGGCTTTCAGATGTCATAGGCAAACCCGGTCCTATTATTAATATAAACACCGGAACGGTGTTAGGAACGCATAAAGGAATACATGGATATACCATAGGCCAGAGAAAAGGACTGGGCATCTCTTCACCAGAACCTCTTTACGTGGTAAGCATAGATGCTGCGAAAAATACTTTATATGTGGGGCCGCGGGAAGCTGCAAATAAAAAGGAATTTTTCGTTGGCAATCTTAACTGGCTTATTCCTCCCACCCCCCTAATTCCCCCCTTATCAAGGGGGGATAAAGAGGGGGTAAAGTTCAGGGCATCTGTGAAAGTTCGCTCAACGATGAAAGATGAACCTGCAACAATATATTTAATCCCCCCCACCCACCCCTCCCCCTTGAGGGGGGAGGGCAAGGGAGGGGGTGACCGTGAGATTGTTCGTGTTGTTTTTGATGAACCACAATGGTCTCCGGCCCCGGGACAGAGTGCCGTATTCTATAGCGGGGATGTTTTAATCGGCGGGGGAGTAATTAAAAAACCAGGTTAACCATATCAGGTGCCACTTCTATCTGTGCAGGTGTCATCCCGAAATAGTCGCCATCCATCTGTATGTGCGATTTGCCCTTAACTTCTACAGCTTTTGCCTGTAAATATTCTACATCTTTAAATCTCAAATGCCTTCCTGTCAAGATCCCCATGACATACCTTATAATATCAAGACGTTTTTTACCTTTAAAAAGACATATATAAAAAGCCGGGTCAGAAAGTTTCGCATCAGGTGTAATCTTGAAATTACCTCCATATTTTGCTGCCTTACCTATTATTGCAGAATATCCGGAATAAGTCTTGCCGTTAATATCAAATATTAATTCCCCGGGATTAAATGTAATTAGGGTCTTTATCCCGCTAAAAATGTATGAACCTTTACCCGAAATTCTTTTCAGCCTCTCATTAATGCCAAAGACTGTTTCACCGTCATACCCTATACCAGCCATTAAAACAAAATAACGAAATCCCCCCTGCCCCCCTTCACTAAAGGGGGGTGAGGGGGGATTATTTCCATTTTTCTCTGAACTCAGAACAATCTTTCCGAGTGAAATATTTCTTGGATTTCTGCTCAAAGCGAATTCTATTGCACCTTTCACATTTTCGGGCGCACCGATTTCTTTAGCGAGTACGTTTGTAGTTCCGAGAGGCATTATAGCAAGTGGCACTTTTGACCCTGCAATACCGTTTACTACCTCATTGAATGTTCCATCGCCGCCTGCTGCTATAATTAAAGAAGGCAGTTTTTTAACTCCTTCTCCTGCAAGATACTCTGCATGCCCTTTCCGTTCAGTTGAAAATACTTCAACTCCATATCCTTTTGATTTCAGATAATGGAGAGCTTGTTCAACTTTTTTCCGCGAGGCCCTTTTTGCTACAGGGTTATATATAATTATTACCGAGGATTTCATTGATCGAAACTGTACCTTTACAGGGAGCGACTTTATCAATCATTACAGCCTTTTTTTCAAGGTAGTCTTTTATCTCGTCAACATGAGTCACTTCCTTAACAAAAAACGCCCTCCCTCCAATTTTGCTTCCCTCGTGTTTGATATGGGGTATCCTCAAATAACCAAACTTTTTAGATGCTACATAACCGGTTGTATAATAAGGGTCATCAGACACACATACTTCGGCTAATATATTCTTGCAGGATAAGACCTTTGATGCAAGGATAACGGCCTCCTTCACTACATCTTTGTCGATCCCATATTTTGAAAGTCTTAATGAAAGCACCTTCAATGCAGATTTATTTATCCCCAGCCGGGATACCCTCACTCCTCTTTCTCTGTCAGGCTCAAGCCGATCGCCTTTCTCTGCTGTAATAATTGCCGCTCCTCTCATGTTACCTTCTTTTATTATTTCAAAAGCGATTTCAATAGACCTGTTTGGTATGCCTATTGATTGAAGAATCTTTGCTATTATAACTTTCCCTTCAGCAGGTGTCCTGCATTTGACGGTACTTACAGGTAACGACCTTATCATCCTCGGCATTTGTTTTATATCTTCGATAGTAATGACAACTTTATCAGCCGTTCCTTTAGGGTGTTTGAATGCCCTCTTGATGTATCTCTCCAAAATCCTTTCTATATCTGACTTTTCATAAAGACCTTCTGCGCCTGAAATATGAATTTCAGGAATTTTTCTATTTGGACTTTGGACTTTGGACCTCGGACTTTGGACTGCTTTTGATGCCCTCATCCTTATGCTCCAGAGGTTCTTCATACAAAAGTGATTATATCGGCAGTTGATATGGCTATTTATCCTTTTGATCTGTATATCCTACAACAGCTATGCCTGCATTATCTGATTCTTCAATTATTTTATCCTTTTCAAGGATTATGCTTTTTAGCGATTCTACACATAAAACTCTTGCTTTAATTTCAATCATTGATTTTAAGGTGTCCAGACCCACTACAGGCACATCAAATCTCATGTCCTGATTCGGTTTGCTGACTTTCACTATTACCGCACCTTCACCGGCAAGGGCACCTCCTCTTTTTATTGCCTCATCCGTTCCCTCAATAGCTTCAACGGCCATTACAGCCCGGTCTTTGACCACAACAGTTTGTCCTATGTCCAGTCTGCCGATATCTTTGGCAATCTTCCATCCGAATGCCACGTCTTTCCACTCGTCAGATGTGGGGCTGGTTTTTGTAAGTACTCCTTCAGGTGTGAGAATATCTGAACTGAAAACAGTTATATCGAAAAGTTTAATGCCATCTTTTTTTAGCTCATTAGTGATTGCTAAAAGGATCGAATCATCACTTCTGTCTTTAAGGGAAAAGAGGAGTTTAACTGCCCTTAAATCAGGTTTTATTTTGCTTTTGTAAAGCAGTGACTTTGATACTTTCCCGGCCATCACAGCTTCTTTAATTCCGTTCTTTTTTAGAGAATTTATGATCTCACCGAATTTGCCAACATTTACCCATTTGATATCATCCACATAAGAAGAAAGTGATTTATCAGCAAGTGGATCAAGTGCAATTGCTATAACTTTATAGCCCTGTGCCTTTGCCTCACTTGCAATAGCCATCGGGAGTTTGCCCGTGCCTGCAATTAGGCCCAATTTTTTCGTCATGGAAATATCTTTTCCCGGTCATTCCGACTTGTTCGGAATCCCTCTTTTTAAGAAAGATTCCAGACAAGCTGGAATGACATTTATTTTAGGTCTGATAGACTGATAAAACAGTTCTGTAGAGGCGTTTATTAGAACGGGCACTGAATCATTATCTACATATGCCTCTTTTATTTTTCTGTATAAACTCAATGAGATGTTTTATCTGTTCAGTATAAGGGAGTTCTTCCTGTATTTTCTTTATAGCTTCTTTCATTGTATGTTTTTCCCTGAATAGAATCTTATATGCCTTTTTAAGTTCGTTTATTGTCGAATCCGGGAAACCGTGCCGTTTCAGACCGATGGTATTGAGTCCGAACAGCTTTGCCCTTGCTCCAGAAGCTATCATATAAGGAGGGATGTCCTGCCCTACTCCACTAAATCCACCAATCATTGAATAAGCTCCAATTCTCGTAAACTGATGCACTGCCACAAGGCCGCCAATTACTGCAAAATCTTCTACAATTACATGACCAGCCAGGGTGGCAATGTTTGCCATAATTACAGAATTCCCGATTTTACAGTCGTGTGCAATATGCACATAAGCCATAAGGAAATTATTATCTCCAATTTCGGTTACTCCGTCTCCACTGACAGATGCCCTGTGTATAGTTATGTATTCACGGATTATATTATTGTTGCCTATCCTTACTCCTGTCTTTTCGCCCTTATATTTAAGATCCTGAGGCGGAAGGCCAATGGTGGTAAACGGGTATATTACGCAGTTTTCCCCTATTTCACTTTTGCCTTCTATGATTACATTTGATATAAGTCTGGTTCCCTTTTTTATATGGACTCCTTCATTTATGATGCAGAAGGGCCCGATATAAGTTCCTCCTTCGATTTCTGCATCAGGAGCTATAATTGCTGTTGGATGAATTTCCTTACCCATGCCCTATATTTCGCTGTCTGCTACCATTGCTGTAAATTCAGCCTCTGCGACCACCTTTTCATCAACATATGCAGTACCAGAAAATTTCCAGACATTACCTCTCCGCTGGAGTACATTGACTATAAATTTAAGTTGATCTCCGGGGACCACAGGTTTTCTGAATTTTGCTTTTTCTATACTCATAAAATAAACAGATTTGCCAACATAAGAATCTGAACGGAAAGCAAGTATTCCGGCTACCTGAGCCATTGCCTCTATTATTAAAACACCTGGCATTATGGGGTGGCCGGGGAAATGTCCCTGAAAAAATTCTTCATTAATTGTGACATTTTTTATCCCTATAGCTTCTACGCCCGCTTTTATCTCAAGAATTCTGTCTACCATTAGAAAAGGATATCTGTGGGGCAAAAGTTTCTGTATCCCTTTTATGTCAATCATTCGGCACCCTCCTTTCGAGTTCCTTTATTTTTTCTTCCATTTCCCTTATTTTTTTATGAAGTTCTGGCAGTTTTGAAAATAAGGCCTCAGCTTTTAACCAGTCTCTATGTGGAATGGCCGGAGTACCTGAATATGATCCTTTTGTAAGGTGACCCATCACGCCTGATTGAGCTCCTATTGTTGTTGCAGAGTCTATTTTTGCATGATCAGAGACTCCTACCTGACCGGCCAGAGTCACAAAATCACCTATTTCTGTGCTGCCGCCGATTGCAACCTGTGCAACAATTATTGAGTTCCTGCCTATTTTGACATTATGAGCTATCTGAACAAGGTTATCTATCTTGGTGCCTTTACCTATTATCGTATTCCCTGTTGTTGCCCTGTCAACAGATACATTAGAACCTATCTCAACATTGTCTTCAATTATCACGCCGCCGACCTGTGGTATCTTGTAGTATCTGTTTTCCTCAAAAACATATCCAAAACCATCAGAACCAATTACAGAACCCGAATGTATAATAACACCGTTACCTATTTTGACTTTCTCCCTAATAGTTACATGGGGATAAATAATACATCCTTCTCCAATTGAACTGTCTTCGCCTATAAATACAAAAGGATATATTACGGTTCCTTTACCAATTGAAGCGTCATCTGCTACATAAGAAAACGGGAAAATCGATACATTGTCCGCTATCTGTGCTTTATCTGAGATAAGGGAATCCCTGCTTATGCCAATAGGTTCGCGCTTTTTTATGTAGAAATGTTCAAGCAGTTTTGCAAAAGCCAGATACGGGTTTGATACTTTTAGCTGGGTAATATTTAATCCATATGCAGGTTCTTTTACAATTACACACGAAGCTTTACAACTTGAGAGGTCTTTTAAATATTTTTTAGAAGAGATAAACGTGATATATCCCTCTCGTGCTTCATGTATTCCTGATACCCCGGTGATTTCGATATCATGATTGCCTATGATTTCACCATTAATCAGAGATGCGAGTTCCTTGAGCTTCACTATTTTTTCGTTTCAACTTTTGACTCATTATATTTTTTTAAAACAGCATCTGTAATATCCATTTCTTTGTCTGAATACAAGACCATACCGTGCTCAAATATTATAGAGTAACCTTCCTCCTCTCCCATTTTATTAACGATTTCGTGAACTTCTTTTAAAATCGCATCAGTCAGTTCAGCTTCTTTCTTTTTGACTTCTGCTTGAGAATCTTGAACAAGCCGCTGATATTCTTTTATAAACTTCTCTAATTCGTCCTCTTTGGTTTTTTTTGCTTCTGCTGAAAGGACAGATGCCTGTTTTTCCAATTCACTTTTTAATTTCTCAATCGTCCTGCCTTTCTCATCGATGATTGACTGTTTCGATCTTATAATGGACTCAAGATCAGTTTTTGCTTTTTTACCAGCATCAGATTCATTCAGAATCTTCTGAACATCTATTAACCCTATCTTTGTCTGTTCTGCCGCATAAGAGATAACAGGAAAAAGGCAAAGAGCAAAGATCAAAGAGCAAAGAGTGGATATTTTTTTAAATGTGAATCTTTTCATCTATCCTCCTTATTTGTTTGTTTATAAATATTTAGAAGAATGTTCCAAAGGCAAACTCAAACCTGCCGGATTTTTCCCCTGGTTTTCTGTCGATATTATAACCCCATTCGAGTCTTACAGGGCCAATGGGTGAAATCCATCTCACACCTAATCCAGTAGTATATCTTAAAACCCCAAAATTTTGGAATGAATCATAGGCATTTCCTGCATCAAAGAAAACTAACCCCTTTAACCTTATATCACTGATAAGAGGGAATATATATTCCAGATTAAATATTAATTCTTCTGTCCCTCCTATTTCGTCACCCGTCTCTTCATCCCTCGGTCCTGCTTCACCAAATCCCAGCCCTCTTATGGTATATATACCGCCTACATAGAATCTCTCATATAATGGCAATTTTTTACCACCGATGCCTGCAGCGTAACCAAACCTTCCTCTCAGCATGACAGTTGAGCTTTTAATTGGAAAATACCATGCAGAATCAACCCCGCTCTTTACAAAGTTGTTAGTTCCTCCTATACCTGCATATGTGACATAAACAGAGTTCCTCGACCCCCTCGATGGATCGAGGTAATTGTCTCTCGAATCTCTTACCAAGGAGGGGGTAATACTGCTGGTAACGCTTTTGCCTTTCTGGTCTTGTATTATTTTTGGAGCCTTTTCAGAAACATTGTATATCTCGGCATCTTCAAAATTATATGCGATATTGCCCCACCAGTATTCCGAAAGCATCGTCCCGAACGAGATACCAGATCCTGTTGCCTTTTTGTGATATTCTATGTACTCTCTCGTGGTCTTATAAATACTTGTTGAAAATGAAATGGGTTTATCCATAAACCAGGGCTCCCTGAAAGTGATGTCATAGTATGAGGTTCTTCCGCCCAGTTCTCCTCTTATTTTAATGAACTGTCCTTTACCGAACAAATTGCCCTGTGTTAACTCAGCCATTGCAATGAATCTCTCTATAGAACTGTAACCTCCGCCTACGCTGAAAAAGCCTGTTGGCCTCTCTTCCACTTTGATTTCAATATCCACAAGTTTTTCTTCAGGTTGAGGTTTCGGAGCCAGATCTACTGTTTCGAAGAAGTTAAGATTATTAATCCTTTCATAACTTCTTCTCAGCAGAGAACTATTAAAGATGTCCCCCTCGTCTAATCTGACCTCTCTCCTGATAATCTTATCCCTGGTTTTAGTGTTTCCTGATATCTCAATCCTCCCTATCCTGTATCTTTCACCCTCATCAATATTAAGGATTACTCTGACAAGTTTTTTATCTTCTTCGGGTACGAGGTCGGGGGTCACTGTAATGAGGGCGTATCCATTTTCCGAATAGAGTTCAGATATGGAAAAAATGTCTTTTCCCAGTGTCTGTTTGCTGAATGGCTTACCTGGTGTCAATGTGATCCTTTTTCTTATTTCATCCAGGCTGAAGACTTTATTGCCGGATATCTCTATTGATGAAACATTGTATTGATCACCCTCTGAAACGGTTATCGTAATAAACATTCTATCTTCTATGAGTTTAATCTGTGGTTCTCCAGCGGCTACCTTGATAAATCCATTATTAAAATAAAGGTCTCTTATTTTTTCTATATCAGACTCCATTTGTTCCTTTTTATAATAGCCTGAGGAAGTAATGAATGAAAAAATCCACCATTCCCTGGTCTCCATAACACCTTTTATCTTTTTGTCTGATAATGCCTTATTTCCCTCGATATTTATTTTTTTTATTTTTATCTTAGGACCTTCATGAATCTGATAAGTTAAGCCGACCTCATCGGGACTGATTTTTTTAACAACAGGCACTATGCGGGACAGATAATATCCTTCTTCTTCATAGAACATCCTGAGTTTATTTGCGTTGTCCTGTATCAAAACTGAATCAGCAACCGCACCGGATGTAATAGCCAGTTGTTCTTTAAGTTTTGAATCATCAAACTCTTTGTTGCCCTGCAGGTCGATTTTTACAATCGTTGGTTTTTCTTTAACAACATAAATTAACCTTATCCCGCCCTCGAATGGTTTAATCTCTGCCCTGACATCCTCAAAATATCCCATCATAAATATAGCTTTAATATCCGCGCTTGTATCTTCCTGAGATATCGGCTGGCCCACTTTCTGGGTAATCCTCGATTTTACCGCACTTTCCTCAATCCTTCTGAGTCCTTTTATCTCTATTGAGTTAATGATTGGGAATTCTTCAGCATATGGGGTTGCTGAAGTTAGAAGTGTAAATAAAATAAATAAAATAGGTACCAGTCTTAATCGAGACATTTCCATATTCTAATAAAATAAACCCTGTAAGTATAGCACCCATTCAGGGAGAAATGTAAATAGAAAATATTACAATTTTTAACCTCACCCTTTTAATTCATAACGAACTCTGTTCCAATGTTTGATACGTTAAGCCGTCATTCCCGCTTGTCGGGAATCCTTCTGAATCCCCCTTAGTAAAGGGGGTTAGAGGGTTGTTCAGAGAAAGGTTCTGGATTATCCGGTCAAGCCGGATAATGACAACCATTGGAACGGAGGCCGCTATGAGTAAATTGAGCGATTCTTTTGAAAAATCAAGGACAGCCCCGAAAGCCTTCGGGATCACACTGAGCCCTTCGTCTTGTACTGCGAAAGTTGTATAAATGAAATTTCTGTATAATACACTTAACATGGATAAATCTGTAAGAAAACACATTAGAGAGCTTTTAGAAAACAGAGATTATGATCGCCTTGTTGATTTATGCGAGGCGGACAGAAATTACTGGAAAGAAGTCCGGTTCCGGCTTTACGAAATTGATGAAAAGCTCCGCTGGCCGGCTATTGAAACTTTTGCGAAAATCATGAAAAAATGGTGGGAATCGGGACGTGAAAAAAAGGTTCGGGAATATATAAGAAACCTGTTCTGGTCTATAAATGACGAATCAGGTGGAATCGGCTGGAATGCCCCTCAAACTATCGCAGAAATTATAGCAAATATACCTGTTTTAATTGACCCTTATGGAAGTATGATGATAGCACATACTATCGAAGAACCCCCTCTTGTTAAAGGTTGTCTGTGGGGAATAGGAAGGTTGGGAGAGAAGATGGCTGAATCAGTGGATTTTTTCAAAGAAAAATTATTATCGGTTTTCCAGAGTGACGATGTAGAGATTCTCGGCTTAGCAGCATGGGCCATGGGAGAGGTTGGTTATAAACCTGCAGTCCCTTTTTTGGAAAAACTGCGTGGCAATAAAGAAAATGTAAGTATTTATATTAAAAGCGATTTTCAGAGGAAATCTGTAGAGCAATGGGCAGAATATGCAATTTCTACAATAAAAGAGAATTAAAGCATTACTAAGTTACTTTACAATTAAAATTTTATTTCTCTTATATATCAGAAAACAATCAATTTATCTAATATTTTTATTAATATTCTCTACTTGACAAAAGAACACGAGTTGATTATTATTAAACACTTTTCTAAGAATTTTTTTGAAAATAGCAGTTTATTTTCAACATTTTTTTTCATTAAAATCAAATATAGAGGAAGGGGGTGAAAAATAGACTTACTGTAGCAAGTAAACATTAACAAGCATAACAGAAGATTTAGAAAGGAGGTAAGATAATGGCAGCTGAAGGACAAGAGCATTTATGGGACAAGGAAGAGAAAGAGCACAGGACTTACAACGACATAAGGATTTTTACCGAAGAGGAGCTGAAAAAAGCTGCTTATACTGAAGAAGAACTGAAGGCCTTTAAAATCAAACATGCTACCCCGCAGATGGATGAACTGGAAAAAGGTCCGTGGCCCAGTTGTTTTAGCGATGTCAAAAGAGAGGCACTACACAGGAAGAAGCTCGGGCAGGATAATTTGATGCTACCTGTGGAGTGCTGCGAAGACCTTTTAGGACAGGTTGAACTCTCTTACATAAATAAAGAAACTCACTGGAAACATGGCGGCATTATTGGAGTCCTTGGCTATGGAGGTGGAGTTATAGGCCGTTATTCTGATCAGCAAGACAAATTTCCGTCCATTGCTCATTTCCACACTGTAAGAATCAATCAGCCGGGTGGCCATTTTTATAACACTGATTATCTCAGGGGATTATGTGATATTTGCGAATACCGGGGAAGTGGAATAATGAACATGCATGGCTCAACAGGTGACACTATTTTTCTGGGTACTTTTACAGAACAATTGGAACCTATATTTTTTGACCTGACCCATGACATGGGTGGCGATATAGGTGGCTCGGGTTCCAACCTCCGTACACCTTCAGATTGCCTTGGTATGGCAAGGTGTGAGTGGGCCTGTTTCGATACCCTTGATATGTGTTATGACATGACCATGAGCTTCCAGGATGAGTTACACAGGCCTGCATTCCCATATAAATACAAGTTTAAATTTTCCGGATGCCCAAATGACTGTGTTGCCGCTATAGCTCGTGCCGATCAATCCCATATAGGCACATGGAAGGATGATATCAGGATTGATCAGGAGGCTGTAAAGGAGTATGTTGCTGGTAAGATTCCACCCGATGGAGGTGCATTCGCAGGCAGGGATTGGGGACCCTTCGACATTCAGAAGGAAGTTATCGATCTCTGTCCCACCCAGTGTATGCGCTGGGATGGAAATAAGCTCACTATTAACAACCCTGAATGCACCCGTTGCATGCACTGTATTGATGTCATGCCTGAGGCATTGAGGCCGGGTGTAGATACAGGTATTACCCTCCTCTTCGGGGCAAAGGCGCCTATATTAGAAGGTGCACAGATGTCACTGGTGACCATACCATTTATGTATGTAAAGAAGCCTTATGATAACCTTAAAGAGGTTACAAGGAAGGTCCAGGATTGGTGGATGGAAGAAGGCAAAAACCGTGAACGTCTCGGTGAGTGCATTCAAAGATTTGGTCTTAAGACTTTTATTACAGATGTGCTCGGCATCCCTGTTATGCCTCAGAGCATAAGAGAGCCTCGTTCTAATCCGTACATGTTCTTTAAAGAGTCTGAGGTTCCCGGAGGATGGAAGAGGGATATCAAGGACTACAGGAAGAAGCATCCACTATGATAGATATTATAAAGGAGGTATATTATGTCGAGAGCTAGATTAGGTTATTATGACCCCAAAAAGCCGCAAGAGAACAGGATTACTGATATTGGTCCACCTAATTATCAGCAGTTTTTACCACCCGTTATCAGAAAGAATTACGGGAAGTGGGCATCTCACAGGATTTTGGAGCCCGGTTTGATAATGCATGTCTCAGAAACGGGTGATAAGGCCTATACAGTGAGAGTTGGTCAACCGAGGTTAGTGTCTGTGGAGAATGTTCGTGAGATGTGTGACATCGCTGACAAGTATTGCGGTGGGTATATGAGATGGACAACAAGAAATAACGCTGAATTTATAACAGACAGTGAAGAAAAGGCGAAGGCATTAAAGAAGGACTTAGATAGCAGGAAACATTCCGGAGGTTCTTATAGATTTCCTACAGGCGGTACAGGGATGGGTATAACCGCTATCGTGCACACCCAGGGGTGGTTTCACTGCCATACCCCTGCTACCGATGCCTCTGGATTAGTGAAGTCTGTGGCTGACGCTCTTTTCGACCATTTTAAGGAAATGAAATTACCGGCAAAACTCAGGGTCTCTATGGCATGTTGTCTCAACATGTGCGGGGCTGTGCACTGCTCTGATATTGCCCTTCTCGGTTATCACCGCAAACCGCCAATTGTTGATGATGATCATATAGGAAAGATGTGTGAAATCCCGCTCGTAGTTGCTGCCTGTCCACTATATGCAATAAAGCCTGTAACCTCGCCTGAAGGAAAAAGAAGTGTCAAAATCAACGAGGAAAAGTGTATGTTCTGCGGGAACTGTTACACCATGTGTGCGGCAGTGCCCTTAGCAGACAAAGAAGGAGATGGCGTAAGTATTCTCGTTGGTGGGAAAATATCAAGTCGCGTAACACACCCAAAGTTCTCAAAGATAGTTGTTCCCATCTTACCCAATACTACTCCTCGCTGGCCAGAGGTTTGTGATGTAGTTAAGAAGATAGTAGATGTTTATGCAAAAGATGCAAATAAGTATGAAAGGTTAGGCGACTGGGCCGCGCGTATTGGTTGGGAGAGATTCTTTGAGAAAACGGAGCTTCCCTTCACATGGCATCTGCTTGATGACTATCGTCTGGCTTATGATACCTATCGGACATCAATGCAATTTAAATTCACAGAACATGCCTGGGCAGTATCCAGGGCGGTAGATGGTATATAAAAAATAAAAATCACTTGTCCCGTCAGGCTTTAGACCTGACGGGACTTTGATTTGATTCACTTTCTATATTTTGCTGATTCTCCAAAAGGAGATTCTTTGCTACGCTCATAATGACAAATCTCCAGCCGGTCATATGAATCCCGGCATGAGTCGGGATGAAGTATCTCTTTTTTTACGCACCATTGACAAGTATTTTTTGATATGCTACTGTACTGTAAATTAATCGTAAATCATGAATCGTAGATCATGAAAGGAGTGAGAAGCTATGGGAACGGAGGAAATTAAGAAGGCTTTAATTGAATATCTATCAAAGGGTGCAAAGACCAAGGTCTATTTCAAAGATATGGTTTCTGGTGTGAAAAAGACCATTCCAGATGCTACAGGATCTGAGGTGAAGAAGGCAGCAACCGAACTGGTGAGCGAGGGTGCCGTAGAGTACTTCTCGACTGGTAGCACCACAATGTACGGGTTAAAAGGAAGAGGTATATCATCAGAAGAATCAGGAACTCAGACTGAATAAGTGATAAAAAATCCGGTGGCTGGTAAAAAAACAGCCACCATGATTCTATTATTTGTAGAAAATCTATATCACTTTTTTATACCCCCTCCTTGATAGATTGTTATTGAGGAGTTCATAAGTAAAACGGCATCCTTATCCGTTTCATTCATTGCGGCTTGTCCTTGATTATTGGGGATCTGTCTGCAACCTTTTGTAATTTTTTGTCATTCTGGCTCGTCCAGAATCCTTCTGAAATGACATGCATGTTGCCTTATTTATGAATTTATTAGTAAAATAACTGTTAAAAGAGAGGGAGGATTTTTCGTGAAAGAGCCGAAAAATATTGAGCAATTTGTCTATGAGCAGAAGCGAATGCTTGCTGAAAATCCAGGGTGTGCTACCGCTAAATATAACTTAGGGGTTGTTCTTATGAATCAGGGAAGGTTTGATGAGGCAATTGATGCCTTTGAAGAGTCTATAGATGATGGTGAACGGATGTTCGAGGCCTTTGTTAACCTGGGTTACATCTATTTCAAAGAAGGTGATCTTGAAAAAGTTGTCAAAGCAAATCTGAGGGCTGTAGAAATAGAACCCAGATATGCGAGGGGGTATTCAAATCTGGGGTTTGCATATCTTCAAATGGGAAAGACAGAAGAGGCCATCCATGCACTCGAAAAGTCGTTAGAATTAAATCCAGACATTGTGCAGGCCATGTGCAATCTTGCTAATGCCTACCTTCAAAAAGGAGATATCGAAAAGAGTCTCGAAATCAATAAAAAGATGATTGAATTTGCTCCAAACTTTGCATTGGGTTACAATAACCTTGCTAATGTATATTATTTAAAGGGAGAGTTCTATAAGGCAGTTCAATATTGTGATAAGGCAGTAGAATTAGGATTTGAAGTACACCACGATTTTTTAAAACTTCTGGAACCTCACAGAAAAAAGGTAAGGAAAAAACTGTCAAAAAACGTCGGGAGAGAAAAAACGTAGCGGATGATCGATAACCTTTTTTCTAAATATGCAACTGTTGCCCAGAAGGCTGACATTCTTTTTAAATCAATCGCAGAAAAATACCCCCTCAGCGTTAAATGCAGAATCCGTTGCTGCGATTGCTGCTATGCGGTTTTTGGTGTTTTTCCTATAGAGGCAGCTCATTTGAGATATCATTTTAACCATTTAGATAGAAAGATAAAGAGGGATGTCCTGAGGAGGGCTGAAAAGGCAGATGATGAGATATTAAGAGCAAAAGACAGGCTGCAGGTTTTTGATAATAAACCCCAGATGCAGGTATATGGTTTAGGTAAAGAAAGGATAAGATGTCCTTTTTTGACGGATAGAAAAGAATGTGTTCTCTATGAAAAACGCCCTATCATATGTAGAATATACGGAGTACCTTACAGCCTGAAAGATGGGAAAAAGGAGAAATCCCATGTCTGCGGTGTTTCTGGTTTTCAGGAAAAAGTAACCTATCCAACAGTGAAGCTTGATAAATTGTATAATGAGCTCGTAAAGCTTTCCAGAGAGCTTTTGACAGTGGGTGGTACGCCGATAGTAAAACTAAATAAAGCTAATCTCATGTTGCCTCTCTCAAGGGTTTTGAGAATGCCCTTTGAAGCAATTATTAAGGGAGATTTTGGATAGTAGCGTATAGTTTCCTTACATGTTCCTCTAAATTTTCTATTAATACCGCAAAGTATTCCTCTCCAGTATATAAGTCTATTATAGAGTTAAAGGTGATTTTAAGCTCTTCCTCTCCGAAGGACTTTAACAATCCCAAAAACTCTTCTACTGAACCAATATAGTTTTTTAATTCTTCCTTCAATTTCAGTGCTTCGAGAAATCCTGTTATGGTAGCCTCAAGGCAGATATCGTCTGCCCATGCCACTTCACCCGTGCCATTTAGTTTGTCCATGCGCATTCTAACGGTCAAGTTTAAAAAGAAAGAGAATAGTCCCAGGAAAGGATTGACAGGGTCTTTATTTCTAAAGACCATCGGTGGCTCATACCGCCTCGCTGTGGTGAGGCGGACGTCTATTTTATCTTGAAAATACCCCTCACCCTTGCCCTCTCCCGCAAGGGGAGAGGGAATTAAAGCTGGATGCCCTCTCCCTGGATGGAAAATTTCCCTTTTATCTTCCACCACTCGAACTCGAAAGGAGTTCTCCCTTTTGTTTCCCCTCCCTTGATGGGAGGGGTTAGGGGAGGGTGAATTATTTTCATCTCCCATTCTTACTACAAAATCCCCTGCTGCGTGATGCCAGTGGAGGATTTGACTGTAGTCTTTAAAATTATAGTAAAGGGTTAAAATTTTAGAAGCCTGTTTATATAGTTCAAAGCTCTGTTCAGAAGAGAGGTATTTATAACCATGATCAAAATCCCAGAGTTTTAATCTTTGAGCACCATCTTTGTCTCTGGATATGTGAAATTCATGGTAACCCTCAAACCAATCTTCGAGGAGGAATGACATATTATTGAGTTCGCTGAAAAGATAAGGTTCTGGTAAGTATGGCAGGTTAAATTTTGTATTTAAACGCTTGAGGACAGAAGATTCTTCTCTTAACCAATCCTTGCCAACGTCCGATATAGCCACATTTAGACCAAATTTTACCCCGTTAGAAAGCCCCACCTCGTTTAAAGCCCGACCCTTTCTAACGGGGTTTACTTTACCTTGTTTGAGAATTACTTCAATACTTGCCGGATGGTATAAAAACCCGTGTTTTTCAGAGCGAACGCTAATTTTATTAACTTCCTTTAAATGTATTTTCCGATCAAGTTTTTTGCTGGCTGCTTCAAGGAGAAGTTTTAATTCATCTCTGGCGAGGAATTCTCTTATAAGGTTGAAATATGTTTTGTAAGGAGTCTTTAAAGTATCGTATTCTAATGGCAAATGCCACTTCCTCTTATTTACAGGGATATCACCATAGGGAGATGAGACAAGATATTTTATAAATGATCTGTTCTGCTTCATGTGAACTGTCGGTCAAATGCGTACTTTGTTGTCCAATTCATTTCAACTTCTCAATTGCTTCTTTTGCCAATTGAGCAACGGTAACCTTTTCTAATTTTCCATTTCTAAAAATCTGGATTTGTTCATGATCTGATTCAAGTTTTTTTAGTTCTTCTGCTACATCGTTATACCCTAAATTACCCAATGCCCATGCTGCATATCCTCGCAAAGTAGGGTCTGGATTTTTCATGAAAGAACAAAGAAGGGGATAGGCTTTTTTAACCAAATCCGGTTTTTTTGTTGCAATTTTCCCGATGGCCCATGTGACTTCATTCCAATAGTTTTTGTATGCAAAAAAGGACATCAAGGGTTGGCTAAACTCACCGAATAAATCTGGATTTGCGCTTATTATTGCTCCCACAGTCTCAAGGGCACCCCAGGCTGAGGAAGCAGAATCTCCTGCATTGTTTAATAACCGATTCAAGAACTTACTTATTTCATCCGGTCTTTTTTCTCCTATTTTTTCACTCACGTCGCTTAATAGTTCTATTATCCGCCAGCGTAACTTTATATCTGGGGTATAAAGCATACGATGAAGTTCAGAAATTATCCGGGCGTCTTCTTCTGACAGGGCAATAATGTCTTCAAACCTGTTTTCTGATAAATATTTACGTACTTTTTCTCTGGAGAACTTCTCCGAGCGTAATTTAGGCAGAGAAAGTGGAAGTGCGACCTTTATTTTTTCTTTAACCTTTTCCCCGGTGGCTTCCTGGAATTCTGTGTTAAGTTTAACAAAAATTAATATCCCTCTGATGGCTCTATCATCCAGAACTCCTCTATGGATTACACTATGAGTTACAGGATCATAATTTTCTACAATTGCATCGAGATAGTCCTCTCCTGCTGTAAGTGAAAAGGCAAGATAATCATCATAATTACAGGCGAATAGTAAGGCCTCAACAAAGGCAGCCCCTCTGTTGTGTCCTGTAGCATCATAGGCATAGACAGCTCCGCAATGGTTACAGACACCAAGGGGAAACTCACGAGGCTTTCTTTCCATCAGTTCCTTACTTTGCTCGATATCATGCCCGCAGAATGGACAGCGGGTCTCTGTAAATAACATCCCAATTTTCATTATTTACTCCTTCACTACAGTTAACGTACTAGATAAGTTGTTATAAATCATCATCTCCCCTACAGCCCCTTCTGTCAATGGAGGCCAACACACCCCTGCACCCCTCTCAAGAGGGGATTTGCCCTCTTCACTGGTGGGAGAGGGTTAGGGTGAGGGGGATGCAAATTAATTTTTGTCGTTCACTAATTTTGTATTAAAAAACAAAAAAAGTCAAAGTGGAATCAATAATTTTTATGCTATATTATGCTATATATTGTCTTCAGTGTAGCTCACTGCCTTGCCGGATTTCCGTACGAACGATTTTCTATTTTCTATATGGTAGAGGCAAATTTACTTCTATTTCATACCATTGCATGTCTAAACTTTTATAAGATGAGGAATCTTGCTGAGCTGAGATCTTTTCCATTTAATTTTCTTATGAGGCAATTTGCATCCTTGACTTTTATAGATATGGTAAAGTATAT
Organism: Nitrospirota bacterium; assembly: GCA_014859105.1. GTDB lineage: Bacteria > Nitrospirota > Thermodesulfovibrionia > Thermodesulfovibrionales > SM23-35 > Kmv42. Next base: position 15,285 of record JACUUX010000027.1, on the reverse strand, counting down.
ATATTACAAATTCAAAGGGAGGAAAAAATGAACGAAGAGGCAAAGCAAAAGATTCTTGATTTTTTAGGGAGCTTTAAGGAAAGTGAAAAAGGAGTAGCGACTCAAGCCGAGATCAAGAAAGGAACAGGTTTAGATTTTAAAACAGTAATGCAATGTATCAAAGAAATGGAACTTGAAGGGAAGATTGTGGGTGCAGGCAGGGCTGCCGGGGTAGGGGGATATAAGCTAAAATCTTAGAAACGAATTAATTAAACCCAATTAAGTAAAGATATTGTGGAGACAGTTTTAATAGTGTCATTCCTGCGCAGGCAGGAATGACCAAAGTCGTGTAAACCGTGTTATTATTTTTTTTAGTATAAATTTTTACTGCAGGATTTTTGAAAAGGGGAAAATTCTATGCCTATTTACGAATTTCGCTGTCTCCAGTGTGGACATATCTTCGAGATTTTAAATCTTAAAAAAGAGAGCGAAAAAGTTGAGATGAAGTGCCCGAAATGCGGGCATAAAAAGGTTGAGCGAGCCTTGAGCAGGATAGGAGTTATTAAGTCTCGCAGTGGAGGGCCTACCCGAACAGTCAGGGAATGCGGTGATAGTACCTGTACTACAATAGAGGTGCCTGGACCTAAAAGATGATCTGCTGCTTGCCATTACAAGCCTTGGCGGAGATGCAGTAAACCTGACTGTTGCAAAAAGTTAATACTATTACACCGTCATTTGGGATTTTGTCCGGTGATGTCATTCCGGCTTGTGCGGAATCTTTTTTCCGATCCCCGACTGAGCGGGAAGGATTGCCGACAAGCAGCAATGACAGAGGGGGAAATTCCCGACAGGCGGGAGAATGACATTATACAAATAATAGCTAAGAAGCTGAAGGCGACATAATAAAGGAACAGACTTAATGATTTATACAATAGAGCTAATTCGAGGTATAGTTTTTGATCTCCTTTCTATCGTACCGGCTAAGGAGTTGACCGTTGAGGAAATTATTGAATATCTCCGGTCCCGTCCAAACGATAAGTTTATGTACAAGTATCTAATAAGCCGGTTAGAAGAATTCGATGAGAGTGAACTTGGTGAATTAATAGAGAAAGCTAAAAAAGCAGATGATTTCTCATTATTAGCATGTCTTTACGAAACATGCATTTCATACAATACATTTTATAGACTTAAAGAAAAATTTAATGATATAGATATACACCTATTAGCCGGGCATACACCATTGATTTATATAAGATGGTCCCTGGATGGAAATCTCGAATCCCGTCTTTTTTGGATGGATATGTTTTCAAGGAATAAATACTATCACATGGACTTATCACCCTTTAAATCTACTACATTTCCCATTCCTTTTGATTCAGGTTCCCTTGCTGAAGGCAGGATAATTCATATACGAGATGTATATTCAGGATCGAATGATAAATCCTTTGATACAGGGACCTCGATAAGGGTCATAGAGCCGAAGGAGACTATAGATAAGATATTGAATAATCCGCTAATCAAGGACGTGCTGCTTGACGATGACGACATAAAGGTAGAATGGAGTGTCAGTCCTTATGCCTTTATAAGAAGATGGAAAGTCCATATAGAGGTAGCCGTGGGAAGAAATAACTGGGTACTTGAGGGTGCTTTGCGAGAGTATGGGAAAGGCCTGACAGAAGATGAGGCAAGGGCCTCTGCCTTAATGGAGATAGTAGAGAGATATTCAGCATTAGCAAATTTTTATAACAATCAATCCATTGGATATAAGAGAGAATACAGTCTTATTAAATCGAGGGATAGCGAACTGAGAGATAAAGGACAAAATGTTCTCGACCCAAACAAAATGAATCTCGAAGTTCCCTACGAAGATCAAGAATTATACTGGATTATCGCTGAAGAAGTTGATGAAGGTGGTTCCAGAGAGATTTATATACCAGCACAATTTGCTTTTCTTATTTCTTCGGGTAATTTTGATGAGATCGACCTCTACAGCCAGGGTACTACAACAAATGGCCTGGCTTCAGGGAATACAATGGAAGAAGCCAAACTTTGCGCTCTATTAGAATATATAGAAAGGGATTCAGAGAAGGTTATGCTTTTCTCTCCAGACAGGTACTTTCTATTAGAAGCAGAGGATCCCATTTTAAATAACACCCTGACTACCTGGAAGAAAAAAGGCGTTCACATACAATTCTTAGATTTAACGTCTGAGATTGGAGTTCCCTGCTATAAGGCGTTCTTTATCCATTCCAGAGGTGGATTTTCGAGAGGATGGGGTGCACATCTGGATGGGAAGATTGCTATAAACAGGGCATTATGCGAATTAACATCTACCTACTTTCTCTCTGGCAACTATTCAACAAAACCTTTAACAGAAGAAATTCAGAGTACAGTAAAGTATGAGAAGCTTCCGAACTATTCCTCAGGAAATGTAAATAATGATTTATGGATATTAGAGAAGTTATTAATGATGAACGGTTTGCATCCCATTTATGTAAATCTGACAAAAAAAGACTTAGACATTCCTGCTGTTAGGGCGATAATACCCGGAATGGAGATGTTGCCTGATTTTGATAAGTACTCAAATTTTAGTAAGAGACAATTCAGGGATTATTTAAAAATTATGAATGCGGGCTCACCCGAAAAATGATCGATTGTCCCAGACTTACCATTGCAGGACTTGGTGGTGATACAGGAAAAACCGTAATCAGTGTGGGCCTTTGCCATTTCTGGCAAAAACAGGGATATAAAGTCACTCCCTTTAAAAAAGGACCTGATTATATTGATATGTCCTGGCTCAATTATGGAGCCAATCATCCCTGCTATAATATTGACCTCTTTTTAATGAATAAAGAGCAGGTGCTATCCTCTTTCAGCCATCATACAAAAAACTCAGACATAGCAGTTATTGAAGGTAATCGTGGTCTTTATGACGGCATGGATGAAACAGGGAGTGTGAGTACAGCGGAAATAGCAAAGGTTTTAAAATCTCCGGTCGTCCTTGTTGTTGATTGCACAAAGGTAACCAGAACAGTAGCTGCGCTGGTGCTCGGATGTCAGATGCTTGACCCTGAAGTATTAATAGAAGGTGTAATACTTAATAAATTAGCCGGTCTAAGACACGAGACAATTATCCGCAAAAGCATAGAAAATTATTGTCACCTGCCAGTAATTGGTGCGATCCCGAGATTAAAGGACGTTCAATTTCCGGGTAGACACCTGGGCTTAGTACCCCCTCAAGAACATCCCGTGGCTGAAGAGGCAATAAATACAGCGTCTCATATAGTTAGAAAATATCTTGATCTGGAGAAATTGTGGGAGATTGCTAATGAGGCAGCCCCTTTGGGAGTCACCCCCCCACCCATCCCTCCCCCTCGAGGGGGGAGGGCAAGGGAGGGGGTGAGGATTGGTGTCATTCGTGATTCAGCTTTCCAGTTTTACTATCAGGAAAATTTAGATGCTTTGAAAAGATCGGGTGCAAAACTCTCAGAATTCAGTGCCTTAAAGGACGATTTCCCGTCTGATATCGACGGCCTCTATATAGGAGGAGGGTTTCCTGAAACACATGCTGAAATACTATCCTCTAATGAAAAATTAAGACGGGCTATCAGGCAAGCTGCTGAAGATGGTTTGCCTATATACGCTGAATGTGGAGGGCTTATGTATCTTGCTGATGGCTTAATCTGGAATGGGAAAAATTATCCAATGGTTGGAGTTCTTCCTATTATTATTGCTGTGAGTAAAAAACCCCGGGGTCATGGTTATACTATTGTGGAAGTAGATACTCCTAATCCTTATTTTAAGACCGGTCAGGTTATGAATGGCCATGAATTTCATTATTCACATGTGGTCGAGATTAAAGGCCGGACAGATACGTATTTTTCTTTCAGAATGAGGAAAGGAACAGGAATTATGGATGAAATGGACGGGTTATGTTATAAAAATGTACTTGCTACTTACACACATCTTCACGCTCTGGGCACAAAAGAATGGACATATGGAATGATTAATACTACACAAACTTATAAAAAACATAAAATTATAACTTTAGGTTGACTTTTACAGATAGCTTATGTAATGTAGACTGAGTTTTATTACAAAGCAAAAAATTCATCAAAATTTAAAATGTTCACAAATGAATTGTCTAAAAATGGGATTTTTCTAAAAAACTTATCTATTAATAAGTTTTTTTTATTTGACTATGAGTATATATTTGTATTAGGTTTTATAACCTGTTTGCAAGCATTTGTAATATTTATATTTACATGTTAATATGTTTGGCCTAGTTTGATGGGAGATATCTTCTATCAAAAAATTAAATAACAAAAAAACAAAGGAGGTAGTCAGATGCCGCAGATGGAATTTGAAGGAAAACAGTATGACTTGGACGAGGATGGATTTCTTATGGACTGGGAGGGATGGCTGCCGGGAATGGCAACGATGATGGCAGAAAAAGACGGGGTGGAGCTCACACAGGAACACTGGGATATTATTAATTTCTTGAGAGAATATTTCATTAAATTCCAGATTGCTCCCATGATAAAAATACTTGTTAAGGAAATTGGTAAGGTTATGGGCCCTGAAAAAGGTAATACGAAGTACCTGTATAAGCTTTTCCCAGCCGGGCCTGCGGTACAGGCATGTAGATACGCCGGTCTTCCAAAACCAACAGGTTGCGTATAATTTATAAAGTTTATAAAGTGAAAGAGCAAGAAATAAGATGTTCTTACTTCTTGCTCAATAATGTTCAATTTGATTTTATTTTTAAGAATATAAAATCAAGTTAACCAAGTGAGGAATATAATTTAAAACCAAAAGGAGATTTGCATATTAGATTATGGATCTAATGAACCTCCTTTCAGAAAAGAAATCCTTTATTTTGAAAAGGTGGTTTGAAGAAATAGTGGAGGATTATCCATCTGATTCTTCAAACTTTTTAAAAAAGCAAAAAGATCGGTTTGCCAATCCGGTTGGATGTACCATTTCACAGGGAATCGAGGATTTATTTGACGAACTCCTTCATGACATATATTCCGACAAATGTATCTCGAAGCTTGATGATATCATAAGGGTCAAAGCAGTCCAGGATTTTACTCCTTCACGGGCAGTTTCTTTTATTTTTCTCTTGAAGAAAATTATCAGAGAGGAGATGGGAGACGATATCAAGAAAAATCATCTCTCTGATGAATTTCAGTCATTTGAATCCAACATAGACAGAATAGCACTCCTATCATTCGATATCTATATGAAGTGCCGCGAAAAAATTTTTGAAATCAGAGTAAATGAAGTTAGGAATATGACGAACAGGCTTTTGAAAATGGCAAATCTTGTCTATGATATAGATGAGCAGAGACCTGATAACGAACCAGAAATTTTTAAAAAAGAAAATATAAAGGGGTAACAACATGGGACTTTTATTTTCCTTATTCACGGTTATAGCGCTTATTGTAATCGTATTCATTGGAGTGCAAGCTGCTAACCTCCACTATCTTTTCGGAATTATATTTCCATATGCAGCTTTACTTACTTTTATTGTAGGAATCGTTTTCCGGGTCATAAAATGGGGACGTATACCTGTCCCGTTTCGTATCCCAACAACTACCGGACAACAGAAATCCCTGCCCTGGATTAAATACAGTAAGACTGATAATCCTTTCACCGGGCTTGGTGTACTAATCAGAATGGCTCTTGAGGTACTGGTATTCCGTTCTTTGTTCAGGAATACAAAAACAGAATTGAATGAGGGACCTCATCTCTCATATGGTTCAACGAAATGGCTCTGGTTAGGCGGTTTGGCATTTCACTGGACCTTTTTAATTATCCTTACCAGACACTTGAGACTGTTCTTCGAGCCGGTCCCCTGGTTTATTGAAATTCTGGAGACACTTGACGGATTTTTCCAGGTTGGTGCCCCTGTCGTCTATATTACAAATATCATTTTTCTGGCTGCGGTGACATTCCTCTTTTTAAGGAGAGTTATCATACCGCAAATGCGTTATATATCTCTTGCGGCTGATTATTTTCCCTTATTGCTGATTTTTGCTATAGGAGCTTCAGGGGTTCTAATGCGCTATTTCTTCAAAACAGATATTGTAGGGGTAAAGGAATTGACTATGGGTCTGGTTACCCTGAAGCCTGTTGTGCCACAAGGCATCGATATCATCTTTTATATTCACTTATTCCTTATCAGTGTACTCTTTGCATATTTCCCGATGAGCAAGCTGATGCATATGGCGGGTGTATTTTTAAGTCCCACGAGGAATCTGGCAAATAATAACCGTTATAAAAGACATGTAAATCCATGGGATTATCCTGTGAAGATTCATACCTATGAAGAATATGAAGAAGAGTTTAGAGACAAGATGAAATCAGCAGGATTACCATTAGAAAAGGAGTGAGTATGGCGACACCAAAACCAGAAGAACTAGCAAAAATACATTACACGACTCCAAAAACAAACTGGATGGATACCCCAACTGTAATCAGACCAGGCATGTATTGTTACGCTGGAAAGCCAAAAAACCTTAAATATGTTGATTTTCCAAACCCGAGGTCATGGTTAGTAACAGACGAAGATTGGAAACTGCCTGAAAACTGGCAGGAGATATTTATCGAAGGTTTGAGGGAGCGGGTTGACAAATACCGTTCATTCAGGCTCTTCCTTGATATTTGTGTGCGGTGCGGTGCATGTGCAGACAAGTGTCATTATTTTATCGGGAGTGGAGACCCTAAGAATATGCCTGTATTGAGGGCAGAGCTTCTGAGATCTCTATATAGAAAATATTGCACCACATCAGGAAAAATCATGGGAAAGATTGCCGGAGCACGCGATCTAAACATAAATGTACTAAAAGAGTTATGGTACTATGCTTTTCAATGTTCTGAATGTCGGCGCTGTTCAGTTTTCTGTCCTTACGGTATTGATACAGCAGAAATTACAATATTAGCGAGGGAATTACTGAATCTGCTTGGATTGAATATCGATTGGATTGCAGGGCCTGTCGCAAATTGTTACAGGACGGGAAATCATATGGGTCTCCAGCCACATACCATAGTAGATATGTTTGACGTATATGTAAAAGATTTAGAGAGAGCTACAGGAATAAAAGTCACGCCTACATTTAACAGAAAAGGCGCAGAGATTCTTTTTATTGTCCCCTCAGGAAGTTTATTTGCAGACCCGGGCACATTCACTGTAATGGGTGAACTTTTATTGTTCCATGAACTGGGTCTCGACTATACATGGAGTACCTTTGCATCAGAAGGTGGAGATTTTGGTTTCTTTACCTCGAATGAGATGGCAAAAAGGCTTCATGCCAAGATTTATAATGAAGCAAAAAGATTAAAAGTAAAATGGGTTATGGGCGGAGAATGCGGTCATATGTGGAGGGTATGGCATCAGTACCACAATACATGGTATGGGCCCATGGATTTCCTTGAAGAACCTGTTTCTCCTATTACCGGTACAAAATTTGAAAATACAATATCCAACAAGACGGTACATATCTGTGAATTTACTTCAGATTTAATCAGAAATGGAAAACTAAACCTGGATCCCAAAAGAAATGATAACTACATAGTGACTTTTCATGACTCATGTAATCCCGCAAGAGCCATGGGGATTCTTGAAGAGCCGAGATATATTATAAAAAGCGTCTGCAATAACTTTTATGAAATGCCGTCAAATACCATAAGGGAACAGACTTTCTGCTGTGGAAGCGGTTCAGGTTTAAATGCCGGTGAAGATATGGAGTTAAGGTTGAGGGGTGGTTTGCCAAGGGCAAATGCAGTAAGGCATGTACACAAAAAACATGGCGTGAACATGCTGGCATGCATGTGCGCAATAGACAGGGCTGTCCTGCCACCTCTAATGGATTACTGGGTGCCGGGAGTAGAGGTGTGCGGTATTCATGAATTGGTAGCGAATGCTCTGATATGTAAAGGGGAGAAGAAACGAACTACGAACCTGCGTAATGAACCACTTCCGGGAATGGAGGGTGAAGAAAATGTATGACGGATGGAAAATAATTATCGGGATTGTCATTTTTCTTGGTTTACTGACAGTACCTTTTTTCTTTGCCGGGGAGAAAGCTACCGCAAAGCCTGACCCTAAGCTTGATACGCCTGAGATAATGAAACTGCCCGAGGCCGAAAGAAAGTGTGTAGAATCAAAGGACTACATGAAAAGAGAGCATATGAAAGTATTGAACGATTGGAGAGACTGGGCTGTCCGCGACGGAAATACTATTTATACAAGTGCTGCAACGGGGGAACAGTATGACATAAGTCTTCAGAACACATGCATGAAATGTCATTCAAACAAGAAGGAATTTTGTGATGAGTGCCACAATTATACAGCCGTAAACCCATACTGCTGGGATTGCCACATAGAGCCGAAGGAGGAAGAGATATGAGAATCAAGAGGAGAGAATTCTTAAAAACAGCGGGAGGGGCTGCTTTACTGGGATTCGGAGGCATTTCAGCTTTTAAGGTTTTAGAGAGGGGAAGAGCTGAAGCCTCAGCAGTTTTACGGGATCCTAAGGCTCTAACAGGAAAAAGGTGGGGCATAGTTGTGGATGTCAGTAAACTAAATGTAGAGACTATGAAAAAGTGCATGGATGCATGTCACCGGGAACATAATGTTCCTTTTATAGAAAATCCGAAAGAAGAAATCAAATGGATATGGAAAGAGACATTTGAGCATTCATTTCCTGAAACTGAAGACAAATATCTTGCAGAAGAGATAAAGCACATGCCGCTTCTTGTGCTTTGCAACCACTGTGATAACCCGCCCTGCGTAAGAGTATGTCCAACAAAGGCCACATTTAAAAGAAAAGATGGGATTGTTATGATGGATATGCATCGCTGTATTGGATGCAGATTCTGCATGGCAGCATGTCCCTACGGAGCAAGAAGTTTCAACTGGAGAGACCCGCGCCCCCTTATTAAAGAGGAAAATAAGGAATTTCCAACAAGGATGAAAGGGGTTGTGGAAAAATGTACCTTATGCTATGAAAGGCTTGACAAAGGCCGCGAACCGGCCTGCGTAGAGGCGTCAGATGGTGCACTGGTATTTGGAGACCTTGAGGACCCAAATTCTGAGGTCAGGAAGATTCTTGGCTCACGCTACAGCATACGTCGTAAGCCTGAGCTTGGGACACTACCCAGTGTTTATTACATAAATGTAGGAGGTATCGAGTATGCTTGAAACAGCGCTAAAAGGAAGTCGAACATACTGGATTTGGGTAATTTTTTTGCTCGGCGTCATCGGCGCAGGGTTTATTTCTTACCTTTACCAGTTTAGTGTAGGTTTGGGAATAACAGGCATGAGCAGGGATGTCTCATGGGGACTTTATATAGGTCAGTTTACCTATCTTGTTGGCGTTGCTGCTTCTGCGGTTACAATAGTCCTGCCTTACTATCTTCATAACTTCAAGAAATACGGCAGGATTGCCATCTTAGGTGAATTCGTTGCCGTTGCCAGTGTAATAATGTGTATGCTTTTTATTTTTGTTGATCTGGGTCAACCGCTCCGGGTGCTGAATGTCCTTTTACACCCGACTCCCAATTCGGTAATGTTTTTTGATATGGTCGTCCTTGCTGGTTATCTCATGCTTAATATCTTATGCGGCTGGTATGTATTGGGAGCTGAGCGGAAGGGAGTGCCGCCTTCAGCCTGGATAAAGCCATTCATAATTCTTGCGATCTGCTGGGCCCCCTCCATTCATATTGTTACAGCATTCCTTTATCAGGGGCTTCCTGGAAGGCACTACTGGCTGACAGCCATTATGGCAGCGAAGTTTCTTTCTTCAGCCTTTGCAGCAGGGCCATCCCTTCTGATAGTTATTTCTTTAATCTTAAGAAAATTTACAAAATTCGACCCCGGTTGGGAGGCCATCCAGACAATGGCGAAAACAGCCACTTACTTTTTAATAGTGACCGTGGCCTTCTACGGCTTTGAGGTCTTTACCGCCTTTTACAGCCAAATACCCGGACACATGCATCCCATTAAATACCTCTTTGTTGGTATCGATGGACATACAAAACTTGTCCCTGTAATGTGGACCTGTGTTGCCCTTGCTGCATTAGCTCTAATACTTTTTATTAATCCAAAGACGAGGAAGAAGGAAAGTACTCTCGCTGTTGCAGCAGTTGCAACATTTATCTCCTTATGGCTTGAAAAGGGCATCAGTCTCGTTGTAGGAGGATTTGTACCCAATCCCTTTGAAAGGGTATTTGAGTACTGGCCTACGATACCCGAGGTATTAATTACCCTCGGTGTATGGGGAATTGGGTTTTTTGTACTCACCATTCTATATAAAGTGGCTATCTCAGTTAAGGAAGAGGCAGTCTTTGACAAATATGGTGAAAAGCAGATTATAACTGATAAGATATAAAATTTTATCCTGTTAAGGAATTTAAACAGGAAATTATTATTAGTCGAGGTGGAATTGTAGTGGGAGTTTTAAAAGAGCCGTAGAAGTTGTTTTGAATAAAAAGAAAAGGGGGATGCCGGATAATCCGGCATCCCCCTTTTCTGTCTTTACGCTTTATGATGTATGAAATTTTTGATACAGGTGTCTTCTGGAAGATTTAATATCACAATACGGCTATATCGCCATTTTTATACTGACATTTTTCGAGGGTGAGAGTGTACTCATAGCAGCCGGATTTCTCTCTTATAACGGATATCTTAACGGAAACGTGGTTGTGGTTGTATCGGTTTTTGCCTCCTATATAGGCCACGGGACATTTTTTCTTATTGCTTTATACAGAAGAGAAGCATTTATCAAAACTATACAGAAGCTGATAAAAGTTGACCTTACAAGGCTTGAATATTTGATGGCAAAATATGGTGTTGCATCTATATTCATCAGTCAATGGCTTTATGGATTCAGACTTCTGAGTGCTGCAGTACTGGGACTTTCCGGTATGGGGGCGAAAAAATATTTTTCCTTTTTACTTATAAGTTGCCTGTTATGGGCAACGATATGTACTTATGTAGGCTATTTTTTTGGGGCGACTCTTCAAAACATCCTCGGCGATATAAAAAGATATGACTAATATATTGCAATAGGCCTTCTCGCTGCAGGATTTATAATCTGGTTTATAAGGTACGTGAGAAAAAGGCGAAACACCGAAGAGATGAAGATGAGAAGGTGAGAAGTTATGAAGTTAATAACCTCCTCTCCCATCTTCTTAACTTCCTTCTTTTAAGTCTTCTGAATATACAGCTCCCAGTAACCTTTATCTTCAAGTTTAACTATTTCAATAGGATATCCATTTTTTTCACAGTAGCGAGGAATGGAGTCTTCAACAGAAGCTAAAGAATCAGAAAGTATTTTCAGTATTTCTCCGCTTTGCAATTTTTCCATTTCCTTTTTAATGAGAACAATCGGATAGGGGCAGACTCTTCCAAGGACATCGAGGATTTCTTTTGGTGTCTTTGACTTTAAATCAGACATTTTAAAGTCTCCTTTATCAGGATTAAAACATTATTAAGAATATTTTAAAAGATATTTACGGATAGATTTCAAAATTTATACATGTTTCCCAGTGCATTCGTCAATATAAAAATATTAATGTCTTGATAATAAATTAATTTCATATGATATAATGGAACAAAAAAATTCTCAAAATATCTTTTAAATACATCAAAATGGAAAATTTTCATGACCTGTATATTCTGTGAAATTATACAAAAGAAAAGACCTGCTAAAATAATTTATGAAGATGAACTTGTAGTCGCATTTAATGACATGAATCCACAGGCACCAGTTCACGTCCTTGTAATCCCGAAGAAACATATTCCAACTCTCCTTGACATAAAAGATGAAGATAAAGTCCTTTTAGGTTATTTATTCCAGATAGCAAATAAAATCGCGAAAGATAAAGGGGTCTCAGGACGTGGGTTCAGGCTCGTAATAAACTGTAATCCTGAATCAGGTCAGACAATATATCACGTACACCTGCATATTCTCGGAGGTCGCTGGATGCACTGGCCGCCGGGATAATAAACTGTTTATAGGAAAAAAGCTTAGATTTAAATATTATTTGTGCTATACTTAGTGTGAATGGATTTATTAATTAAATCAAAACAAGGAGGGGAAAATGGCTAAAGTAAAAAAGGCAACATGTGCAGCGAAGACAAGAAAAGGGGGAAAATGCAAAAATCCTACGTCGGGCAAATCTAAATTCTGTTCAGTCCACAAGAAAAAATAATTTAAAAAAACTTAAATACTTTAGAAATCAAACCCTTTTAATTCTTAACGAACTCTGTTCGAATAGTTGATACGTTAAGCCGTCATTCCCGCTTGTCGGGAATCCTTCTGAATCCCCCTTAGTAAAGGGGGTTAGGGTGTTGTTCAAAGAAAGATTCTGGACAAGCCAGAATGACAGAATTGAAATCTTAAATATTTTTTAAGATTTTTGAAGATTAATAGCGTAAATTCTGCACATATAAATTGGCAGATATTTTCGCTCATTCTTAGCCCCGATATGATCGGGGCTTCAGAGGTAAATAAAAAATTAAACAGGGTTTTATTTCAATCGAAGGTAACATGGTGCCGAAGGCGGGATTTGAACCCGCACGGGTTACCCCACACGCCCCTCAAACGTGCGTGTCTACCAGATTCCACCACTTCGGCACGATTAATATGCTACTATAAAAAACTTTGGGTTTTCAATACATTACAGAATCTTATATATTATGAAATAAGTTCCTGATTCACTTTCATTTTGATCTGTTTTTTTAATCCTTCGACATAAGATTTAACTGCCTTTTCCTTAAGATTATTAAGCATAACCTGACCGAGCATCTCAATCATCTGTTCGTTCTCTGTATTCTGAGGCAATTTGAAATCGATATCTGATACATCAACAGACAATTCTACCAGTCGGCTCATTTTCATGAGAATTAGTTCCTGGCGTTTTGCCCTCTCATATGTCTCGGGGGTTATCCTGCTCAATCTCAACCTGTTAAGGTATATTTCTTCGCTAAAAACACCATTTCTTGTGAAAGCAGGTTCGCGGGAAATTGACTCCTGTAATTCTTCGTCGCTAACATTGAGTCCTATTTCTTTAGCGGCAATTAAAAGTACTTTTTCGTTTATCATGGATTCAAGTACATTTTCTTTCAGATTCAGCTCTTTTTCCATCTCCCCGTCAAATCTGTCTTTATAAATCTCTCTATAAAAACGGTATGCATTATCGTAAGTCCTCCAGTACTCCTCAGCACTTATCTTATATTTTCCAACTTCTGCTATAAATTCCCTTTCGTCTGTTCTATCAACTGTGCCTACGCCCCAGAAAATAAAAGTCAATATGACAATAAAGAACAGAACATAGAAATATTTTGCATGCTTCCGTAGCGCCTTGAGCATTTTTTAATACCTCCCCGTAAAGTAATCATGAATGATATACCTGTGGTCGAATGCAATCTGCTCAGGTAGATTATCTTTACTGAAAATTGCAACTTCCTTAGCATCGTCTCCTGCCCGAACTTTTCCTTTAGCTTTTGCTGTAAAAACTGTTGTTATTGTGTGGTGTCTCGGGTCTCTTTCAGGGTCAGAATAAGTATGGAATTGCCTGAGTAATTCTATATCAAGACCTGTCTCCTCTTTTGCTTCCCGGATAGCGGCAGACTCAATGCTTTCACCGTAATCTACAAAGCCACCCGGCAGAGCCCATCCTTGAGGAGGATTCTTTCTTTTAATGAGAACAATACCATCGTTTGATTCTATAATTATGTCTACAGTGGGAACAGGGTTTCGTGGTTTATTGCTGCTCTTCAAATCTGATTTCTATCTCTTTCTCAGGTACTATTGTTGATATAGCATGCTTATAAATTAATGAGTGGGTATTTTCTTTCAAAAGAACGACGAAGTTGTCAAATCCCTTTATAAATCCTTTCAACCTTACTCCGTTAGTAAGGTATATGACCACAGGAATTTTATCCTTCCTGAGTTGATTCAAATATGTGTCCTGAATATTCAGACTCCTGCTTGAATTGCTCATTATCTTTTCGCCTTCTACATTTTCATTTTAACATAAAGTATATGTTTTTATTGCAAGGATTAATTTTTATGCTAAGAGATGCTATTTAGTGCATCCATAACCCGCCCGAAAGATTCTCTGCTATCATAAATGCCCGTCAAGTCAACCCAGTGGATGTCTTCTTTTTTAAACCATGTGAACTGTCTTTTTGCAAACCTTTTCGTCGCCCTTTTTATAAGTTTAATAGCCTCTTCTAATTCTATCTTTCCTTCAAGATACATAATGCTCTCTTTGTATCCAATGGCCTGAAGGGGTGTTCTGTCAGGATTTATCTTTAAGATGGTTTTTACCTCTTCCACAAGACCTGATTCTATCATTATGTCGACCCTTTTTTCGATTATTCGGTAAAGCTCTTTTCTTTCTCTCATAAGTCCTATCTTTATGAAATCATAGGGCAGTGGCTGTGTAAATTTCTTTTGCATCTCTGAAATATTCGTATTACTTTTTAAACAAACTTCCAATGCCCTGATAATCCGCCGTGTATCATTCGCAGTTATTCTCTGTGCTGCCTCGGGGTCAAGCTCGTTTAAGTAATTATATAAAAATCCATTTTCTTCCCTTTCCATAGAAAGAAGCTCTTCACGCAATGACCAGTCAGCAGATGGGCCGCTGAAGATGCCCCTTGTCATTGCTTTTATATAGAGGCCAGTTCCCCCAACAACGATGGGTATTTTCCCCTTCTTGTGAAGATTTTCAATGATAGGAGTTATCATTGCGATATATTTGCCTGTGCTGTATGACTCACATGGATTAACTATATCTATCATGTGATGTTTAACTATAGACCTTTCTTCCGGGGACGGCTTGGCTGTCCCGATGTCCATATGTCTATAAATCTGCATTGAATCTGCACTTATAATTTCGGTATCCAGTGCTTTTGCAAGGAGAATAGAAACGCCTGTCTTTCCAACGCCCGTAGGGCCAAGGAGGATAATGACTTTATTCATTTTTCCCATATTAATGTAAGTAATATCATAGAACAATACTTAAGCTTTTTTGTATTATCCTTTATTCAATAGAAATGACTTAAATATGATTTCTTTTAACCCTTTTAATTCATAAATTTTATAAATAATCTGGGTTAAGGTAGAATATTACAATGAGTTGTGTCTGTAGGTTGCTCTTCTTCATAAACCCAGTATTCCCTGGGTTCTTCAAAAGGATTGTTAAGAATTGGTTCGTCAACTGCAAATGATATGTCAGTTCGATTTCAGGCTTTTCAAAATTTCCTGAATTGCAGGTTTCACTTGA
>JACUUX010000026.1 GCA_014859105.1 Nitrospirota bacterium | reverse complement strand
AACAATAATGAGAGGAGGTGAAGTATGAAAAAATCAGTAATATTATTAGCCATTATATCAATCCTTATAATCGCAGCTGCTACCTATGCCCAGGGTCCGGGTATGATGTGGAGCGGCCAGCAAGGCTGGAATTATTGCCCTTATTGCGGACAATATCTTGGTCCCGGTGGAGGAGGTATGGGACCTGGTATGATGGGTGGCGGTTATGGCATGGGTCCCGGAATGATGGGCCGCGGTTATGGCATGGGCCCAGGAATGGGTGGTGGCATGATGGGTCCGGGGATGATGGGACACGGTTATTATGGCCAAAGCGAAGCCTGCCAGAAATTCTTCGATGAAACTGCTGGATTGAGAAAAGAATTACACAACAAAAGATACGATTATTTTGAGGCAATACGCAATCCGAAGACAACCCCCGAATCTGTTACAAAGCTTGAAAAAGAGATTCGTGATCTCCAGGAAAATATCTATTCAAAAGCTCCTCAGGGATGCTGGTGGCAATAATTTTAATAAGCTCCACAACCCCCGCCTCTTGGCAGCCAGTATTTTCTGGCTGCCTTCATTTTTATAAGCGTACTTGATATTTCTCCTAAGCTATTTCCCCAGCTCTCTTCTTTTTTCTTCGAACTCTTCCTTATTGATTTCTCCAGTCTCATAAACTATTACATATCCGATAGAGTACAGCCGGTGAGGATTCTCACGCGGCAGTTTCCATCCTCATCAAAAGACTTATAATCTTTATACGTCAGATCATTACAATATTTCGTTTCACATGTAAGGTCTGAAAATATTTCTATATTGTCTTGAGGTCTTATTACAAAGATTTTATTTCGTTGCCATATATAACAATCTCCACCATCTCGTTTAAACCATAGGCTAGTTAGTGTCAGGTTTTTAACAACTATACCTTCTTCTCTGCAAGGGTCTTCCTCCGCAACAGCTAAGGAAGACCCTGCAAAAAGAGATAGAACAATTAGAATAATAAAAAGGATTTTCAGATATAAAATTGATACTCCCTTTTCTTTTGACATTTTCATAATGCCCTCGCTTATTTCTTTTCTTTTGCTGCAAATTTCTCGGGGTCTTTTTCAAATTTCTCTTTGCAGCTTGCTGCACAGAAATAATAGGTCACACCTTTATACACGCTTGTGACCGATGCTTTTTTCTCATCTACATTCATATTGCACACAGGGTCTTTTGCCAATATAATCACCTCCTTACCATTATTAAATACAAATTATCAAAAAATCGAGGGAAGGTCAAACATAGTCTAATCTAATTTAAGCTGTTTATTATTTCATAATACCGCTGAGACAGGCGAGACGCCTGTCATTGATTTGTCAAAAGAATCGCTCAAATTAGGTCTGAATAATATTAATAAAACTTTTATTGCTGAAGCTTATGTAGTGCCTCTTTCGCAGCATTGGTCTCTGCCTCTTTCTTGCTCTTTCCAAAACCTGTACCAAACTTTTCTCCGGCTATATAAACCTCTACTGTAAAAATTTTTTTGTGTTCCTCACCTTCCTGCCTTACTATTTTATATTCAGGGATTGCAGTGAATAGCAACTGGGTTTTTTCCTGCAGTTCTGTTTTAAAATCATGGAATTCCCCTGAACTCAGTATGTCGTCTATCCTGTCTTTGAATAATCTCAAGATTAGCTTTTTCGCATTTTCATAGCCGCCGTCAATATAAACTGCTCCGATAATAGCTTCGACAGCATCTGCGAGCAGGGATTTCTTTGTCCTGCCTCCTGTGGCTTCCTCACCTTTTCCCAGTCTCAGGTATTTCCCGAGTGATATGGATTTTCCTATCTCAGATAGTACGGATTCCTTTACAAGATAGGATTTAGTCTTAGCCATAACTGATTCCAGGAGCTTTCTGTCTGACAAAAATAAATATTCAACTATTATTAATCCGAGCACTGAATCCCCAAGAAATTCCAGCCTCTCATTGTACGATTCTGCCTTTTCAGGGTTTTCATGATAGAAAGACCTGTGTGTCAGGGCTTCGATGAGAAGCTTTTTATTCTTGAAATGATAACCCAGGCTATTTTCTGATTCAGAAATGTCACACTCAAACATAGAACGATATAAATCCATTAAAAAGATTGAATAAAATATTAATCTTTAAATTTTTTAAAAAGAAGGCAGGCATTGGTTCCGCCGAACCCAAATGAATTTTTAAGAGCGTTATTGACCGTCATTTCTCTTGATCTATAAGGCACATAATCAAGGTCACATTCAGGGTCTGGATTGTCAAGATTTATCGTGGGTGGAACAATATCATTATATATACTCAGAACAGTGATAACTGCTTCTACCCCGCCTGCTCCGCCCAGCAGGTGACCTGTCATAGATTTTGTTGAACTCACGGCTATTTTATAAGCGTGTTCTCCGAAAATATTTTTTATAGCTTTCGTTTCGATCTCGTCTCCATGTCTTGTTGATGTTCCGTGAGCATTGATATAATCGATGTCTGCAGGATTTACTCCCCCGTCCTTCAAAGCAATTTCCATACATCTTGCAGGACCCTCCCCATCCGGAGGAGGAGAAGTTATATGGTATGCATCAGCAGTCATGCCATAACCTGCTATCTCTGCATATATTCTGGCGCTTCTGTCCATAGCACTTTCGAGACTTTCGAGGATTAATATTCCTGCTCCCTCTCCCATCACAAACCCGTCTCTGTCAAAATCAAATGGTCTGCTTGCCTTTTCAGGCTCGTTGTTTCTTGTTGAAAGAGCTTTCATCGCAGTAAACCCACCTATTCCTAAAGGAGTTATGACAGCCTCTGTCCCACCTGCAATCATGATGTCTGCATCACCTCTTTGAATAATCTTGAAAGCATCACCAATTGAGTGACTTCCTGTGGCACATGCAGTGGATACCGCTGAATTTGGACCTTTTGCCCCGAATCTGATCGATATCTGCCCCGATGCGAGATTTATTACCAGCATGGGTATAAAAAAAGGGGTTATTTTTTTTGGTCCTTTCTCAAGCAATACAGAGTGATAATGTTCAATAGCATGAAGTCCGCCTATTCCCGAGCCTACAATTACACCTGTCCTTTCAGCATTTTTATCATTTATTTTTAACCCAGCATCATTTAATGACATGGCTGTTGCGGCAATAGAAAAATGAATAAAACGGTCCATCTTTTTTATTTCCTTTGGTTCGATATAATCCTCGGGATTGAAACCTTCTACTTCGCCTGCTATCTGCGAAGGGAAATTAGTAGTGTCGAAATATGTAATCCTCCTGATACCTGATTTGCCTGCTAAAAGATTATTCCAGCTATTCTCTGCATTTAGTCCAAGGGGGTTAATCATACCGACTCCTGTGATAACAACCCGTCTTTTACTCATATATACTATGACTTTTTCCTGTTATTAATGTAATCAATTGCATCTTTGACCTTCACTATTTTTTCTGCATCTTCATCGGGTATCTCGATTCCAAATGCCTCCTCGAATGCCATGACAAGCTCGACCGTATCCAGCGAATCTGCACCAAGGTCTTCAATAAAGGAAGCCTCATGCACAACCTCAGATGTGCTCACCCCAAGTTGCTTCGATATAATCTCTTTTACCTTATCTTCTACCATATAATGCACCTCCATTTTAATTTCTAAATTCTAATTTCCGAATTACAAAATTTAAGATTTGGGATTTAGTCGTAGAAATTTTTTTACATATACATTCCACCATTTACATGTATTACCTGACCTGTAATATATCCCGAATCAGGTGATGCAAGAAAAATTACGGCATTTGCGACATCTTCTACTGTTCCAAACCTGTCCAATGGTATCAATTTCTTCATCTCTTCCTTCACACGGTCTGGAAGGACATCTGTCATTGCTGTTGTTATAAAACCAGGGGCAACAGCATTTACCGTTATACCCCTCCTTGCATACTCCCTGGCAACCGTCTTCGTAAATCCCACGATCCCTGCCTTTGATGCACTGTAATTCGCCTGTCCCGGGTTACCCATGAATGCTGCTACAGAAGTGATATTAATTATTCTACCGTACCTTTGACTTACCATATCCTTTATTGCTTCTCTTGTACAGAGGAATACACCCTTAAGGTTAATATCTATAACCGCGTCCCATGCTTCCTCTCCCATTCTCATCAAAAGGCCGTCTTTAGCTATACCTGCATTATTAATCAATATATCTATCTTTTGAAATTCCTTCCGTATTATTTCAAATGCATTCTCAACATTTTCGGAATCAGACACGTTAAGTTTCAACCCCAGGGTTTTGACACCATACTGTTTTAGTGAATTTGCAACTTCTTCTGCAGTTTCTATGTTTCTTCCAGCAACAACTAAATTAACCCCGCGCTTCGCGAGTTCTTCAGCAATCGCCTTGCCTATTCCACGCGTGCCACCTGTAACTATTCCTGTCTGATCTTTAAACTTTATTTTTTTCTCCTCAAAACCGATCTTAATTTTAACAAAGAGTTCCTGTCTTTTCCAGTCATTATTCGTCTTGCAATTTTTATGATGTTTAGAAATATTGTAATATTAAGTAATTTATGTTAATAATATGAATGTTAAGGCTAAGGTTAAGGCCTAAATTATTCAACTGCAACCTTAACCTCTACCTGAAAGATTTTATTTCCGTTAAATCCATACCCTTTTACTTTTTATCCCGGGGTATGAAATTTTAAATGATAGAGAAAAAAAATGAAAGGTAAAGTATATCTGATCGATGTAACAAACAGAGATGGAGTGCAAACATCCAGGATATTGCTCCCTAAACTCTCAAAAACTATGTTGAACATTTATCTTGATGAGATGGGCATATACCAGAGTGAAATTGGCTTCCCGACATTAAAACATGAAATCAACTACATAAATACAAATCTGGAACTGGTAAAGCTCGGTGTTGTAAAGAGGATTCACCTTGAAGGCTGGTGCAGGGCTGTCCCTGAAGATGTAAGGCTGAGTTTCAAAAATTGTCCCGATCTAAGGCATATCAATGTATCTATCTCAACATCGGACACAATGATCAAAGGAAAGTTTCAGGGCAGAAAAACTTTCAAAGACATAATTAATTCACTTTCGGAGTCTGTAAAAATTGCGCGAGACATAGGAGCAGAGACTGTTGGTGTCAATGCCGAGGATGCTTCGAGGACAAGTATTGACAGGCTGATCGAATTTATCATTGCGGGCAAGGAAGCAGGAGCAGACCGCTTCAGATACTGTGATACGCTCGGAACAGATGACCCTATAACCATATATGAGAGGATTAAGACACTTGCCCTTGCAACAATGTTTCCAATAGAAATGCACTGTCACAATGACCTCGGAATGGCTGAGGCGGTTTCCATCGCAGGTGCGCAGGGAGCTGTGGAATGCGGAGTTAATTCCTATATCAATACAACTGTCAACGGTTATGGTGAACGTTGCGGTAATTGCGACCTTGTATCAACAATCCTGTCGCTTAAGTTTTCTCAGGGTTTGAAAGATAAACTTCCCCTCGATGAAAATGTAGACCTTAAGAAAGCATGGAAAATTGGCAGATATGCATCATACGCTTTTAATATACCCATACCTATAAATCAGCCGGGAATAGGTGCTAATGCATTTGCCCACGAATCAGGGATTCACGCTGACGGAGCCTTGAAAGATAGGCGCAATTATGAACTTTACGACCCTGAAGATGTAGGGAGGGGAGAACCGGAATTAGCAGAAACCGGAAGGATAATAACAACAGGTGAATACGGCGGTATCAAAGGATTCAGACATGTCTATGATAAGCTCGGTATCCACTTTCATGATGACAATGAGGCAAGGCGGGTGCTTGAACTCGTTCAGTATGCAAACCTGCATACGCAGAAGCCGCTTACGGACGATGAGTTGAGATTTGTTGCAATGTATCCTGAAATTGTGAAAAAAATACTCACAGTAGATCCATAATGTACAAAATCACTTTAATTCCAGGTGATGGGATCGGTCCGGAAATCAGCGAAGCTACAAAAAGGGTAATAGAAGCTATCGACGTACCCATCGAGTGGGATGTTCAGGAAGCAGGGCTTGATGTTTTTGAAAGAGAAGGGACACCTTTGCCGCAACGGGTGATCGATTCGATAAAAAAGAATAAAGTTGCCTTGAAAGGCCCTATAACAACTCCTGTTGGAACTGGTTTCAGAAGTGTCAATGTTGCTTTAAGACAGAATCTCGATCTCTATTGCTGTCTCAGGCCGTCTAAGACTTTTAAAGGCACAAGGACAAAATTCGACAATGTCGATATAGTTATAATAAGAGAAAATACAGAGGACTTATACGCCGGCATCGAATTTGAGAAAGGCTCAGATGGTGCAAAGAAGATCACAGATCTAATTAACCAACTAACCGGGAAAACTATCAGACATGATTCAGGTATAAGTATAAAACCGATATCTGTTTACGCTACCGAAAGAATCGTCAGATTCGCATTTGAATATACACGAAAAAATAATAGAAAAAAGGTCGCCGTTGTCCATAAAGCAAATATAATGAAATATTCTGACGGTCTTTTTCTTGAAACTGCAAGGGATGTTGCAAAGAAATACTCTGACATTGATTTTGAAGATAAAATAGTTGACAATATGTGTATGCAGCTCGTACAGAAGCCCGAGCTTTATGATGTAATAGTTCTCCCTAATCTTTACGGCGATATCGTATCTGACCTGGCAGCCGGCCTTATCGGAGGTCTGGGTCTTGCTCCGGGTGCTAACCTCGGAGAAGATTATGCTGTCTTTGAGCCTGTCCACGGCAGTGCTCCAAAATATAAGGGCTTGAACAAAGTGAACCCTCTTGCTATGATACTTTCAGGTGTCATGATGCTCAGACATTTAGGAGAAAAGAAAGCAGCAGAGAGACTGGAAAATGCTGTTTTCTCTGTAATAGAGGAGGGACGATATCTGACATATGATATGAAACCGGCACCTGATGACCCGACAGCCTCAACAACATCAATGGTAGCAGATGCTATTATCAAGAAATTAATCTAAACTCTTAAATGGAAACCGACAGTTCATCAAACACCCCTCCATTCTCCCCCTTAGCAAGTGGGGACAAAAGCAAGATAGTTCTCTTCGAAAACATCTTTTCCTCTCTGTCATTCTGGCTTGTCCAGAATCCTTTTTTAATCCCTCTTAATAAAGGGGGCCAGGGGGTTGTTCATAAGAAGAAAGATTCCAGACAAGCTGGAATGACAGTAATATGGTGTAGGAGATCATCTTTGTTAGGTTTTTCATCTGTATGTTAATCTATCATTTTTTTAATTCAATATGTGGTTTGATATTGTATTAATTTTTGTTTTCATTCTTTTGAATGGATTTTTTGCTGCCGCCGAGATTGCTGTTGTAACGGCCCGCAGAACACGAATAAAACAATTAATCGACGAAGGCAGAAAGAATGCTGCGATTTTAAAAAGGCTGAGGGAAGAACCTGATAAGTTCCTCGCTACTATTCAGATTGGGGTTACACTGGCAGTCGCCCTTGCCTCCGTCATCAGCGGCGCCCTTGCACATAAAGTCCTGAAGCCAGTTCTCAAAAACGTACCGATTCCTGCCATTGCCATCTCAAGCGATGCAATAGCCATAGGAGTGGCCGCTATTATTATCACCTATTTTTCAATCGTTCTTGGAGAACTTATTCCAAAAACCATAGCATTATCAAAGCCTGAAACTGTCGGCTTGTTCGTCGCCCCTTTAATCGACAAATTTTCCAAACTGGCAAACATATTCGTTAAAATCCTGACCATAAGTACAAACATCTTACTGAAACCTTTTGGTAAAAGGGCATTCAGTGAAAGAGGTTATATTTCTGAAGAAGAGATAAAGATGATTATTGAAGAGGGCAGGGAAAGGGGCATCTTTGAAGCAGAAGAAAAAGAACTAATACACAGCGTATTTGAATTTACAGATATCTTTGTAAAAGAAGTCATGGTCCCCGCTCCTCAGATGGTTACAATGGGCATCAACATGACGGTTGATGAAGTCAAGACAATAATTTCAGAAGAGCAGTATTCCCGATATCCTGTTGTAGGAAAAGACTTGAATGACATAAGGGGTATCCTGTACGCCAAAGATTTTTTCAACAGCCTTCTAATCACAGGCAGTGTTAATATACGCAGAATTATCAAGTCCCCGCTCTTCATTCCTGAAACGCTGAAAATAGGCACACTTTTAAGAGAAATGCAAAAAAAGAGAATCCACATGGCTATAGTTATAGATGAATATGGATCCGTATCAGGGCTGGTGACATTAGAGGACCTTATCGAAGAGATTGTAGGAGAAATAAGGGACGAATATGATACCGAGAGCCCGGTAATACAACTCGGTGACGGAACTATGATCATAGACGCATCGATCAGCATCAGGGACATTAATGAGGATTATTACATTGCAATACCGGAATCGCCAGAATATGAGACACTCGGAGGTTTCATAGTAACACATCTTCAGAGGATACCGCAGTCAGGTGACGAAATAAACATAGATAACAAGAAACTGACAATCATCGGGATGGTTGGAAGAAGGATATCGAAAGTAAAGATCGAGAACCTGCCAGAAAAAGTTGAACAAAAATAATCAGGCCTCATTAGACTTTATCATACCCTTTCTATTATAATTTCTAACTGCAATGAAGAAAAAAGTATCCATAATTGGTGCGGGTAATGTCGGCGCTACAACCGCTCAGCTTGTTGTACATTCAGGAATTGCAGATGTGGTACTCCTTGATATTGTTGAGGGAATGCCGCAGGGAAAAGCCCTCGACCTGGCAGAGGCATGCCCCCTCTGGGACTCGACTTCAAAAATTAAAGGAACGAACAGTTATTCTGACACAGCAGGGTCAGATATTGTCGTTATCACCGCCGGTTTGGCAAGAAAACCGGGGATGTCGAGGAGTGACCTTCTTCATGCAAATGCCGATATTGTAATCGCAGCTTCTGCTGAGATTGCAAAGACTTCTCCTGATGCTGTTGTCATTGTTGTAACGAATCCAATGGATGTTATGGCACAACTCGCATGGAAAACTACCGGCTTCTCCTGCAGGCATGTTATGGGAATGGGCGGGATACTTGATGCGTCGAGGTTGAGAGCATTTATCTCATGGGAATTAGATGTTTCACCTGAAGATGTAGAAGCACTCGTACTCGGAGGACATGGTGATGATATGGTACCGCTTCACAGATTTACCACCGTCAAAGGTATACCCCTAACCGAACTTTTATCAAAAAAGAAGATTAATCAATTAATAGAAAGGGCACGAAATGGCGGGGCAGAAATAGTCTCCCTGCTTAAATCAGGCAGTGCGTATTATGCTCCGGCTGCATCTACTTTCAAGATGATAAAGGCGATTATTTTTGATGAAAAGCGACTAATACCGTGTGCTGCATACTTAAATGGTGAATATAGCATGAAGGATGTTTATATGGGTGTGCCCGTTGTTCTGGGGAAAGAAGGTGTTGAAAAGGTTGTTGAAGTAAAATTTACCAGGGAAGAAAAAATACAATTCAAAAAATCATATGCATCAGTAAAAAAATTAGTGAAACAGTTAGGTATGTAGAATATTGCTGGAAAAGATTAACAATTGGAGGCGCAGTGGAGAAAACATTATCCATCGTTAAACCTGATGGTGTGAAGAAGAATCTGATCGGTGAAGTAATAAAGAGATTTGAACAGCAGGGACTGAGGATTGCAGCGCTTAAAATGCTCAAGATGTCTAAAGACGATGCAAAAGGATTCTATATCATACATAAGGAAAGACCTTTCTATGAGAGTCTTACTGGCTTTATGACAGAAGGACCAATAGTTGTAATGGTAGTTGAGGGTGAAAATGCAATCAGCAAAGTCAGGGAGACCATGGGAGCAACCAATCCAAAGGATACAGCTCCCGGTACAATAAGGGCTGATTTTGCGTCAGACATAGAGCATAATATCGTACATGGCTCAGATTCTAAAGAGTCTGCCTCGTACGAGATACCATACTTTTTTTCTTCAATCGAGATTCATTGAGCAGTTTGGATGCCTTGACACGTTTAGATGTTTTTATGTTAAATATCTTTCTATACAGGCGCGTAGCTCAGTGGGAGAGCGCTTCCTTGACGCGGAAGAAGTCAGGGGTTCAATCCCCCTCGCGCCTACCATATAAATCAGTAACTTACGAGCTTTAAGCATTTCCTGCTACCCCGAATTGTATAGTTTTTGTATAGTTCGTTTGAAGCAAGCGTTCTCCTGCTGAGCTTAGCATTTAAGGCATTATCCAATACATCTACCGCTTTAACCTTGTGCGATGGTGCTAAGTGTGAATATCTCAGGGCCATTGCAAGGGTCTTATGTCCTGACGGTATTTAGGATACATTTTACAGATTCAGCTCCTTTTTAAATTAAAGAGCAAAACTATCTCTCCGACACTGCATCCAATGTCTTTTGCAACTACCGGGCATTTTGCCATGAGCATAAAGAAGATCGGCCTTTTTTCTTCTGACAGTGCCTCAAAATTTCCTTGCCCTTTGCTGAGAATAATATCAGCTTGTTTATATATTTTTAGAAATTCTTTTGAACATAAAGATAATATTGTCCCCGGTGCATTAGAACCACATGATACAATTGTTGCTATCTTATCAATACCACATATGTATGCATCTTCAATCAAGGCATCATTAATTATAGGTTTGTCTTTAACAGCGTAAATAATTTTTTTATTCTCATCAATCCTTTTTATCTCTTCGATAAGAACCCTGTCGAAAACCGTTTCACCTGCATTATCTGCCAAATAAAGAATATTTTTTGCCTTCTTTAAAATATTCTTAAAATCTGCATAGTGAATAAAGACATTTTTGTTCTTTTTAAAAATATTTTCCTCTGTATTCAAAATTCTTTTTAACTCTTCTTTTATATTGAGAGAATTTTTTACTCCATAATCAATGATATTGCCTGCAATAGCCATCTCGACGGCTTTTAGTAATCTATCGTCTGATTTTGATAATTTACTTCTCAATTCTGCATAAATCTTCAGAGCAAGTTTATTACTTTTTGCTTTTATTTTTCTATAAGGATCGTCTTGATGCGTTGCTTTCTTCACCATTCCATAAATAATGCAAGCCATTTCTGGAGGCGTAGCATTCAGGGAAAATTCTGGCAATGTCTTTGCCAATTTGTTTAAAATTTTCCTCTGTGTTATCTTATCTGCCCCAGAAATCCTTGCAGCTTCGAGTGCCTGTCTAAAAAAACAAGGGATGCAATCTAAATATGTTCTCATTAGCCAATTCTAATCTACGTTATTTAATAACTTTTCTAAAGATCTACTTATCAAATCATGTTCTCCCGACCTGTCTGATATCATTTTAACACGTGCAATATTAGATCAGTCTATATGCCGGTAAATGTGTCCTGGACGAACGGACATGCGAAGGCATGTCAATTTGGAAAGTTTAAGAACTGTATTGAGTTCTTTCTGAAAGTCGCTCTTGTGATATACTGAACAAAGCTAAAGCTCATCCACAAATCATCAAAATCAATTTATTTGGAGGAATAAAATGAAATGGTATGACGAAATAGCAAAGATTGCACGTGAACTTTATGAAAAAAGCGGGAAAAGAGAGGGTTGTGATCTCGACAACTGGCTTGAAGCAGAAAGAATTGTAATGGAACGACACAGAGAAGAAGAAAAGCTTGAAGCAGAATCGTCTTCTTCTCCAGAAAAGACAAATGCATCGACAACAAAACAAATTATCAAGAAAACGGAAACAAAAACAAGGAGAACTAAGAAATAGTCCTGAAAATAGACATTCAGTAGAGTCCTCTGCAAAAATAAATCCTAAAAATAACTAAACGGAAAAGGCCAGAAAATATTTAAAAGGAGCTGAAAAATTATTCTTTCTCTTGTGATTTTCTGCCCAGTTTTTCCCTGAACCATCTTATTATGTCATCGTAAGACGGAGGTGTTATAAGAAATACCTCTATATCCCCGGGGAATTGGAGCTTTGCCCTGTCTTCATCTTTCATTATGAGTAATCCTGCCTCTGACTCTGACAAATTAAGGTCTATTACTTCAAGAATATGCTGTAGCCTTTTATTTGATATTTCTGTATAGAACTCTATAATCTTTTTAAACACCTCCTCTGTATAAACAATCCTTAAACAGTTACTCCAATCAGTATAAGGTCCTATTATTTCTTCTTTTTCGAGGGGGAACAAGGTTCCCCCTTCTTCAAGTTTCTTTTTTATAATCTGTGAAATTCGTTCGTTTATCTTTGACAGTATATCAAGCGCCTCGTCCGCAGGCTGGTAAATAATTTCACAGAATATCTTTTTTGTCTTTCCCGCAGCTTCAAGCTTATCTATCTGCTGAACTACCTCATCCCAGTATCTATTGACAAGTTGCTTAAAATCATCAGGTGCCTCCTCGATAGTGTAAATATTTGCCACACAATAAAGTTTTCTTTTATCAGCGTAATCTTCAGCTTCTGGCTTTTTAATTTTTCCTATTTCAACCATAAATTCACCCCTTTAAGAAAATTATTTATGAGAATTATCTTATTTTAACCAAAAAAATACATTTAGTCCTATAAAGCCTTACAAATATATATGAGATGCTGAAATAGCCTTAAGTTGATTTGCAGCTTCTTTCTGAAATTATCACATCAGAACGAAGCTTTAACATAAGCAGAACGGCAGATGAAAAGTGCGTATGGGGTATTGCTAACATGGGGCTAAGGCATGACAGCTAAGAGTTGGGCGGTCTACTATAGGGATGAGTGTGTGTTCCCGTCAGGTCTGCGTAGCACGCGTAAATTTGCACAGATGGAGACCTATTTGGGTCAGATTAGAGAGTATTCCAAAATCTCAGCTATGGTATTACTTTATTGAGCCGGTATTCGACGATTCCTGAAGCCCCTGCTGTTTTGAGCTTGGGGATAAGGTCACGAACAGTCTTCTCGTCAATCATGACTTCAAGTGCGTACCAGTTCTCATCTGCAAGTTGAGAGATAGTCGGCGAATGCATGGCAGACAGAAGGCTCATAACCCTTTTGAGGGCCTTAATATGGACATTCATTTTAAGACCTACCCTTTCTTCAGCGGCAAGTGCACCCCTGAGAAGTAAAACTAGGTTCTCCATCTTCTGTTTTTTCCATTTATCATGCCATGCCTTCCTGTTCGAAATAAATCTTGTACTCGATTCAAGGATAGTGTCAATAACCCTGAGGTTATTCGCCTCCAGAGAAGTGCCTGTCTCTGTCAGTTCGACAATTGCATCAGCAAGATGAGGCGGTTTAACTTCAGTTGCACCCCATGAAAAATCTACCTCTGCCTTAACCCCTTTCGATTTAAGGTATCTCCTGGTAAACCCGACAAGCTCTGTCGCAATACGCTTTCCGTTCAGGTCTTTTAAGGTCTTTATCTTCGAATCGTTTGGAACCGCAATTACCCATTTTACAGGCCTGAGACCTTCTTTTGCATAAATAAGTTCAGCAACTTCATGCACAGATGCTTTCTGCTCAAGTATCCAGTCCTTACCTGTAAGGCCGCAGTCGAGTATCCCCGCCTCGACATAACCGGCCATTTCCTGAGCCCTGATTAACATGGCCTGAATTTCGGGATCGTCGAAGGTTGGATAGTAAGAGCGGGCTGATATAGTAATATGGTATCCAGCCTTTCCGAAAAGTTTCAGTGTTGATTCCTGCAGACTTCCTTTAGGAAGGCCGAGCTTTAATATCTTATTCTTATTCATGGTATTATCCTTTCGTCAAGGCATAATGCTCAGATCATTATGATATAATTAAATTATTCATAACGAACTCTGTTCCAATGGTTGATATGTTAGGTTGTCATTCCCGCTTGTCGGGAATCCTTCTGTAAGCGAAGAAAGATTCTGGACAAGCCAGAATGACAGAATTGAAAAACTTAAACAACTTTTAAGATCTTTGATGATTAATAGCATAAATACATTAAGAATAATTGATTTATCATAAGCTACGATAAACTTACAATGCAAATAGATTTCACACCTTTTTTGAATATCCTTCAGAAGTGTCCCGCAGGTACCCGGATTTATAACTTGACAGGCTCATCTTCAGCCTTTCTTCTTGCTCTCTGCAATGAACCGTTCCTTGCTGTTGAATTAACAGAAGAACTTTCAGAAGAACTATTTAAGGATATCAATTTTTTCAGAGAAGCCCTGAAAAAAGAACAGGTTTTTTTTCTTCCTGAAACTAACGGCCCTTCTCTCTCGGGCGAAAGGGCAAAGGTAATTTATTCTTTAAAAGAAAAAGATTCCCTCGTGAGCTCTTTTAGAAATCAGACTTCTATTATATGGGGCAAAAATGAATTGCAGTGGAGCATCATAAATTTAAAGAAAGGCATGGAGATTAACAGGTCTGAACTTGACGAAAAGCTTCATCTGATAGGGTACAAAAGTGTTTCACTGGTTGTGGAAAAAGGCGAATTTAGCCGGCGAGGATGGCTTCTCGACATTTTTCCATCTATGTCAGAATCTCCTCTAAGGGCTGAACTTTTTGGAGACGAGATTGAAAGCATAAAAACGTTTGATGTTGACACACAAAGAACTTTAGAGAATATCTCCGGTTTCCTTGTCTTTCCGGCAGCAGATCCTGTCTCCGGTATCACGCTGTTAGAAATGATGAACGACAGAAGATATTTTTTCTCTGATTCGATACAGGACAGAGGTGGTATCCCTTATGACTCCGTTTTTTTCTCGAAATACTCTTTTGAAGGGCCTGGTTATAATGCAGGGGTTCTCTCAATTAAAGGTCTTGGAATCCTGCCTGAAGAGAGAAGACATATAGAAGAATTACCTCAGAAAATTAGAGATCTCCTGAGAGAAAATCGCATTGCAATCATATCCTCATCAAAAGGGCAGGCTGAAAGGCTGAAAAACATATTAAGAGACGGAGGAATTATTGCGCCGGTAATAGAAAAAAAAGAAATCTTTGAATGTGAAGGAAGGATTTCGATAACAGTAGGAGAGCTTTCGTCAGGGCTGTTTCTTCCGGGCATCCTGATTCTTACAGAAAAGGAGTTGTTCGGGGGAAGGCCCGGCTACAGACCTATTAAGAAATCAAAGGTTTCAAGGCTTCTTACATCGCTCGATGACCTGGGGCCTGGCGATTTTGTCGTGCATAAAGAACACGGCATAGGAATATTCAAAGGACTTGTTCACCAGAGCATAGAAGGCACAGAAGAAGACCTTATGCTGATTGAATATGAAGGTGGAAGGCTTTATTTGCCACTTCAGAGGATTAATAACATCCATAAATACCATTTTGAAGAAGGTATCACACCAAATATTGACAGGCTTGGCGGCAAAAGATGGCTGAGGACGAAAGAGAAAGTGAAAAAGAAGGTTCATGAGTTAGCTGAAAAACTGCTCTCTTTATATGCTGAGAGAGAGGTTTATAAAGGATTCTCATTCAGTCCCGACACAGAACTTCACTATGAATTTGAAAGTTTCTTTCCATATGAGGAAACGGCCGACCAGTTAAAGGCAATAGAAGATATTAAAAGTGACATGGAATCAGAAAGGCCAATGGACAGGCTTATCTGTGGAGATGTTGGCTATGGAAAGACAGAGGTCGCAATGCGTGCGGCGTTCAAGGCAGTATATGACGGAATGCAGGTGGCTGTGCTTGTGCCAACAACAATATTATCTGAACAGCATTACAGGACTTTTAAAACAAGGTTTTCTGCCTTTCCGGTAAACATAGACTTTTTAAGCAGGTTCAAATCAAAAAACCAGCAGAAAGTGACGATTAAAGCTTTATCAAATGGTGACATAGATATAATCATAGGGACTCACAGCCTTCTGGGCAAGGATATAGACTTTCATAAACTCGGACTTCTAATTATTGATGAAGAACACAGGTTCGGGGTGGGACAGAAAGAAAAAATAAAAGAACTCAAAAAAGGGGTAGATGTTCTGATACTCACTGCAACGCCTATACCAAGAACACTTCACATGGCTCTTTCTGATATAAGGGATATGAGTTTGATCGAGACACCTCCTGAGGAGAGACTTGCTGTCAAAAGCATCGTTTCCATTTTTGATAAGGAATTGATAAGAGAAACTATAAAAAGAGAAATTGAGAGGAATGGCCAGGTATTTTTTGTCCATAACAGGATTAACGGTATATATAAGATTGCAGAATATCTTAAAATGCTTCTTCCCACAGTAAGGATAGCATTTGCACATGGCCGGATGGCCGAAAAGAATCTCGAGAAAGTGATGCACACGTTTTATGAACAAAGACTGGATGTGCTCGTTTCTACAGCCATAATTGGCTCGGGACTTGATATTCCCACTGCCAATACAATAATTATCAACAGGGCAGATCTGATGGGACTTGCTGACCTTTATCAACTCAAAGGACGTGTTGGGAGGGGGAATGTCAGGGCATATGCCTATTTTTTTATTCCCGGTGAAGATATCATCACCGAAGAGGCTAAAAAGAGATTGCAGGCAATACAGGAAATGAGCTATTTGGGAGCGGGGTTCAGGCTTGCATTGAAAGACATGGAAATCAGGGGAGCAGGAAATCTTCTCGGTCCGGAACAATCCGGGCATATAAATGCTGTTGGCTTTGACCTTTATATGGAGATGCTGGAAAAGGCTGTAGCTGAACTGAAAGGGGTGAAGATTGAGGATGAGTTCGAGCCTGTAATAAGCCTGAAGATAAGGGCATTTATACCGGAAGAATATGTAGAGGACGTTACACTAAGGCTCAGCCTTTACAGAAGAATTGCATCTTCAAAGACACATGATGCATTAAAGACAATGGAGACCGAGATGGAGGACAGATTCGGCAAAATCCCGGTAGAGGTTAAAAACCTTCTCGATATTATGGACTTAAAAATAATGGCACGCGAACTGTTCATAACTAAAATACAGGATGTGGATGGACGAATTCAAATATCTTTTTCCGCTGAAACAAATATTGAACCACGGGATATATTCGAACTTAATTGCAAATTGGATTTTGAGATTAGATTCCTTCCGGATGGATTTGAATTTGACATCAGAGGACTTCAATGGAAAGAAGTCTTCAGAAGAATTTCAGAGACTCTTTATGAACTGAGCAAAAGCACCTCTTTACTTGTCTGAATATTTCTGATACCTTTAATAAGATTTTAAAAATTGGAGAATATAAAGATGAAGGTATATATCTTTTTTATTTTTGTGATTTTATTTTTGAGCTCCTGCGCAAGTACCGGTTCGGTAAAGGATGCCCAAAAAGCCAGTGCCCACTATCAATTAGGGGTATCATATCTGAACGACAATAATATACAGCCTGCTTTTGTTGAATTTCAAAAGGCCATTGAACTGAATCCCCTCGACAAGGAGAGTCATCACGCACTGGGTGTTATATACCTCATGAAGCTCGAAGACTATCCTAAGGCGATTAAGCATTTCCAGCAGGCTCTGAACATAGATAAAAATTTTTCAGAGGCAGCAACGAACCTTGGTAATGCCTATGCAAACATGAGACAATACAATGAGGCCATCCAGGCATACAAAGTGGCGATAGCAAACCCCCAGTATAAGAATACAGCAATGGCCTTGAATAACATGGGTATGGTATACTATAGAATTTCAAAATTGGATGATGCCATATCTGCTTTTAAAGAGGCTCTCAAGAGATATTCCAGTTTTCCCTCGCCTTACTACGGGTTGGCTCTCTGCTATAATGCGAAAGGACAATATGGTGATGCAGCCACTGCTATCATGCGTGCGATAGAGTTTGACCCTTTCTACAAAGGTAACAGAGAGAAGGCGATAGAAGATCTCAAGGACAAAAGATTTAAGGCAAAGGGTGAAGAAGAAAAAGACATTATTGATTATCTGGAAATCCTTAATTACTGACCATCGAAGATTCGGGGCGTAGCGCAGCCTGGTTTAGCGCACCTGCCTTGGGCGCAGGGGGTCGGAGGTTCAAATCCTCTCGCCCCGACCATCAATTTTCTTCAAAAATCAATACTTAGACCTGCCCAAAAGGTCAAAAGCAGGACAAAAGTAGGGCAACATTTTTATATGGCACATTCCCCTCACATATTAGGTTCGTTTCTTCAATATAAATTTTCGTGTTTTCAGGGTTAGCACTTTATATTTACTTCAATCATAAGATATAATTTTTAGAAATTTACAAATACCATAGGCAAAAATATGAAAGACATAGAAGAAATTAAAAGAACACTAATAGCACACAAGGAAATTCTTGCTTCAAAATATAAAGTAAAAACTGTTGGAGTTTTCGGATCCTTTGTCAGAGGAAAACCAAAGAAGAAAAGTGATGTTGATATTCTTGTCGAGTTCAAAAAGGCTGTGGATTTTTTTGAGTTTCTCGACTTGGAAGAATATCTTGAGCAGATACTCGGAATTAAGGTTGACCTTGTTACCAAGCAAGCATTGAAACCGTACATAGGGAAGCGTATCCTTGAGGAAGTTGTTTACCTGTGAAGAAACGGGAATATAGAGACTACCTGCAAGATATTTATGATGCCATTAATGAAATCGCAACCTTTATAAAAGGAATGACATATGAGGATTTTCTCAAGGATAAAAAAACCATAAATGCAGTAATAAGAAGCATCGAAGTTATCGGGAAAGCTTCAAAACAATTACCAAAAGCTGTCAGAGACAAAAACCCTTCTATCCCTTGGGAAAAAATGGCAGGCATGAGGGATAAAGTTATTCACGAATATTTTGGCGTAGATATTGAAATAGTGTGGAAAACACCAAAGAAGCAAATACCAGCCCTTAAGAAAAAAATATTTGCCCTTCTCAAACACGAAAGCTTGTAAATACCTCGTAGCGAACCCTTAACATAAGAAGCCTGTGAGAATCATCCACTGCACCAAGAAACTCCTGAAAGAACTTGATGTCCTTCTTGTCGCACCTGATAAGATTCCCTTACCTACTGAAGGACTCGGAAACTGGTATGCTAACCGAATCAGGATAGACAGGACAGAGATAAACAGGACTCCGATGGGGGCAATGTATCGGGACACATGAGACCATGAGGTTCTGCCCTTGAAACCTGAAATCCTGTATAAGTGCACGGTTTGCTGCCAGGTGAAGAAATGTAAAGATTGTTACGTTTATGACATTGGATTATAATAATGTCAATGGTTTATTTTACAGATAAAATTCTAAATGCAGGTGATGGATATTATGAAAAAGGAAAAGTCTAAGGAAAAGAGACGTTTGAAAAGATATACAGAGCGTTGCGAGACAGAGTTTACAGCGTATAATACAACTTATAGAGGATTATCCGACAATTTCTCTTTGAATGGTTTTTTTATTAGAACAATCCATCTTCTCCCTCCGGGTAAGATAATTGACATTCTGATTCATCTCCCGGATGGCTCGATTTCTCAATTAAAAGGGAAAGTCGTAAGGGATGTAGAAACTCTTTTTGAGAAGCAAACAGGTACGCAAAAATATGTACACAATGGAATGGGGGTGGAGATTATTGAGAAAGATATCAATTATCTGCATTTCGTCAGGTCGTTGCTTGAACGAAAATGATCAGAATGAATCTGTTATAGATTTCTGAACAAGTTCTTTTTTATAAGTTGCACCTATGGAAGAGATATTTAAAATCAGGTAAAGTGTGCTGCTGAGAATCACCACAAGCAAGAAGACCGCTAAAAAAAGTTTCGGTTTTCTATAGAATGAAAGAAGTAGTAATATGATAATGGCAATGCCTGCAAAAAGGTGATCTTGAAATAAACTAATCATATTTTCCATCACTACCCTCTTTTAAAAGTCCTTATATAATTAAGTAAGATTTCTTCAAATTTTTTTGTGATTTACATCACATTAGTCCTTCCGGACTTTTAAAAATTTTCAAAGAGGAGTTATCACCTGAAATCTAAATAAGTTAAAACAAAAATTATGATTATCGAGACAAGGATTCTTTCTCCTGAATAAGTTCGTACCCGGGATGCTGAGAACAGACAGATTAACCAAAATTATATAGATTAAAATCTGATTAAGTGAAAATATGTTTATTTTTTATTATCTATTTCGTTTTTATATCGGTTTTTATGCTTGACAGATGTAGAATGTTCTGTTACGTTAATCAAAAATAAGATCCTGCAAATTTTTTCTTAACTGAATTTTGCGGGTTTTGCGGATTTTAAGGTCGAACTGTTATAAGGTGATTATCAACCTTAGAGAGTTCGACTTTTATTTTTCAGGAGTAATATTAACAACCGTCAAACAAAAGGGGGAAAAATAAAACAGGCAAAGCAGAAAACGTGACCCTGAAATAAATTCAGGGTGACAGAAAGTATTCTCTGTTAGGGACACGACGGTAGAACGAAAAGCCCGATTTGAAGGAAGTGAGAAGGGAGGATAGCAGTGAATATAGAAAGCAAAAAAATAGTTTCAAAAGAAGAAAATGAAAAAGAAAAATACAGAAAAAACGAAAAGCTTGACAAATGCCCTAAAAAAGAAAAAGATTGTCAGGACTGTATAATAGAAGATTGCCCGGAAGAAGAAATATAACTTAAACAGAAAAGATCTCTAAGGGACGCCCTTTTAATTATCAAAAAACCTTCATCTTATATAGAGTCAAATCATAAAAATTTTTACATTTTACTTTTTTTCTTTATAATCTTTCATATAAATTTTATATAATTCCTCATCTGTTATGAATGAAGAAATATTAAAAACTATAAATA
This sequence comes from Nitrospirota bacterium, assembly GCA_014859105.1. Lineage (GTDB taxonomy): Bacteria > Nitrospirota > Thermodesulfovibrionia > Thermodesulfovibrionales > SM23-35 > Kmv42. The sequence continues at coordinate 14,161 of JACUUX010000026.1, read as the reverse complement.
TAGTGCATGAACTTTTCAGGAAAAAAGGCTCGACCCTTGCGGTAGCAGAGTCATGTACAGGGGGGCTTATAAGCCATTATATAACAAGCCTTCCGGGTGCGAGTGACTTTTTTGAAGCCGGGGTGGTCTCATATTCCACAGAAGCCAAAAAGAGGATTTTGGGTGTTTCACGTGATATTATTTCAAAATATGGTGTAGTGAGCGAAGAGACGGCAAAGGAAATGGCTGAAAAGATAAGAATGCTTTCCGGAACAGATTTTTCACTTTCGACTACCGGCAATCTCGGACCTGATGTCCTTGAAGGTAAAGATAAAGGACTTATTTATACAGCAGTGAGTAAAGAAGGAAAAACCTTTACGAAAGAATTGAGATTAAAAGGCAACAGAGAAGAAAATAAAGAAAAGGCTTCCCTTTTGTCATTAATGTTTCTGATTAAAATATTAGAGGAATAGATATCTATATGGCAGAAAATATCCCTGAACATATTAAGAAAGAAATAGAAAAACTGGTTAAGGAACTTAATTACCATTGCTACAGGTATTATGTACTCGACTCGCCTGTCATCTCAGATGAAGAATATGACAGGCTTTACCGTCATCTGAAGGAACTCGAAGATGAATATCATTACGTGCTGCCTGATTCGCCAACGCGTAGAGTCGGGGCCCCTCCCCTCGATAAGTTTGAAAAGGTTAAACATACCGAACCAATGTTATCTCTTGACAATGCCTTCTCATACGATGAAGTCATCGAGTTCGATAAAAGGATAAAAAGATTCCTTGGTTCAGGAGAGGTTATAGAATATACAGTCGAACCAAAATATGACGGCCTGGCTATCGAGTTGACTTATAAAAACGGTCTGCTGTCAAGAGCCTCTACAAGAGGTGATGGTTATGAAGGTGAAGATGTTACACAGAATATTAAGACTGTAAAGTCCGTACCATTAAAGATTGAAGGTGTCCCTGGAATCCCGGGGGAGATCGATGTTCGTGGTGAAGTCTATATGGACATCGAAGATTTTGAGAGACTCAACAGAGAAAAAGAACAGAAAGGCGAGCCCCTTTTTGCAAATCCAAGGAATGCTGCTGCCGGTTCAGTAAGACAGCTTGACCCCTCTATCACAGCCAGCCGTAAACTCCACCTCGCATGTTATGGGGTCGGCTTCGTTAAAGGAATAGAATTCAAGAACCAGTGGGAACTTATAAAATGGCTTGAAAAGGCAAGATTTCCTATCCCTCCCATCGTAAGGCTTGTTAAGGGTATAGATAAGGTCATAGAGGCTGTTAAGGAAATCGAAGAGAAGCAAAGAAATTTCCCTTTTGAAACTGACGGTACCGTTATTAAAGTAAATGATTTCGGTTTACAAAGAGCCCTGGGGATTAAAACAAGGGAGCCACGATGGGCTATTGCTTATAAATTCCCGGCTCATCAGGGAACAACAAACATCAGGCAGATTATACCAAGTGTCGGAAGAACAGGTGTGATTACCCCTGTGGCCATGCTTGAGCCGGTAAGGATTGGTGGTGTGACTGTTTCAAGGTCTACATTACATAACTGGGATGAAATAGAAAGGAAGGATATAAAAATTGGAGATACTGTTGTAGTTGAAAGGGCAGGGGATGTTATCCCGCACGTCATTACAGTTATAAAAGAAAAAAGAACCGGCAGGGAAAAGCCCTTCCCAGTTCCTGAGAAGTGTCCAGTATGTGGTTCAAAAGTTGTAAGGGAAGAAGGTGAAGTGGCTGTCAGATGCATCGGCCTGAACTGCCTTGCCCAGGTTCAGGAGAAGATTAAACACTTCGCCTCAAGGGGTGCCATGGATATCGAAGGACTCGGAGAAAAAAATGTTGAACTTCTTTACTCAAAAGGGCTCATCCACAACTTTATCGATATTTACAAATTAAAAAAAGAGGATCTTTTAAACCTCCCGAGGTTTGCTGAAAAATCAGCACAGAATCTCATAGATGCAATTGAAACGAGCAAAAGTACTACTCTTGCACGATTTCTCTATGCGCTTGGCATACTTCATGTAGGTGAATATGCAGCAAAACTTCTTGCAAAGAATTTTGAGAAACTCGAAGATTTATATAAAATAAGTCCTGAAGAAATTATGAAAATCCCCCAGATGGGTGAAAAGACCTCACGTTCGGTTTCAGACTTTTTCAATGATACTGAAAATCTTCATACACTAAAAACCCTTAAATCAATGGGACTTAAGATAACAAATCCTGATTTCGAAGGGGAAGTAAAGGGGGAAAGGCCACTGGAAGGTCTTACAATTGTAATCACCGGTACCCTGCCGAAGCCAAGAAATGAAGTTGAGGAAATGATAGCGATCTATGGTGGACACGCTGCTACTTCTGTTTCTAAAAATACCGATTATGTCGTTGTCGGCGACAATCCGGGCTTGAAGCTTAAGAAGGCTCGCGAGTTCGAAGTGAAAACTATTTCCTATGATGATCTGCTGAAGCTGATAGAGCATCGTACCTGAGAATCGTAAAATCTTTCAGTAACCTTATTTCCACTTCGGGTAAAACATCTACGGGACAGATCACTTCTTTACAGTTACATTCACATTATCAAATAATATTGCTGGATAATTGCCACCGTGAGATGGATGGAGGGTGTTTTCTATCTCAACAACGGTTTTCAAAGTATCATATATGTTTCCTGCAACCATGGCGTCTTTTATATGTCCGGCTATCTCACCTTTTTCTACATATATTGCCGGGGATACCCCTATTGAAAAATCTCCGTGAGGGATATTACCGCTGTGGGCACCCAGGGCTTCTGCAATTATGATTCCGTAATCAATAGACCGAACGAGTTCAGAAAACGGTGCATTGCCCGGTGATATGGAAAGGTGTTTCATTGAGGGGACCGGCTTTGAGGATATTGAGTCTCTGAATCCATGTCCTGTCGGAGATGCACTGAGCTTCTGCGCAAAGTAAATGTCGTAATAGTAGTTTTTTAATATCCCCTTTTCGACTACCGGAAAATGCTTACATTGAGTCCCTTCGTCATCGGATGCCCTTGCGCCGGGAAGGGAGTCGTCCAGCGGGTTGTTATACACAGACAGTCTTTCATCTAAAATTTTTTCACTGATTTTTCCAGCAAGCGGAGAGATCTTTTGATAAATGCTAAGACCGCTTGTTGCAGTCTGCAATCTCCACATTAGCACATACATTGTTTCAGGCAAAAATAAAACCTTAATTTTTTCTCTCTGAGGGATAATTTCCTTCAGTGAGCGGTTATATGTATCTGCAAGATAATCCAGATATTCATCCGGAGCTTTTTTGAAGGATTTTGCCACAAGAGTACGATGCAGAGAAGCAGAAGTATAAGGGTAAAGGATCTCTGTATTCAGAACATAGGCAGAGGACTTTAATGAAAGGTCTGTCCCAGAACTATTCATAATTTTTTTAATGCTTATCGAGCGGTATGCTGATATGTTGATCTGTCCTTTTGTTCTCTGGCCAAGAATTTCACATATCCTCTCACATTCTTCTACCATTTTTGAATTTGTCAGATGTTCGATTGAAGGATCGTATGTATCAAGAAAAGGCAAATCTTTTGTATAGGGAAAATCGAATAGACCATCTACCCCTCCTTTGAGGGAATCGAGGGCGTTCCGGATGAGCTCATCATGATTAACGAGGTTTCTCGTATACGCAAACCCCAGTGTGCCGTCTTTGATGATTCGAAGGCTGATACCGTACAGCATGCTGCTGTCGATATCTTTTAACCTTGAATTTTCAAATGATACACTGTCACTGCTGCTATCCATTGAGTATATTTCTACCTTATCACTGAACTTTTTGCTCTTTTCCAGTAAATGCTCCATCATATCCCTCCAATAACGACACTCTTGACCAATATATGAGGACCCCCGTGACAGGAACGTATATTCATCTGACCTTTTCCACATCCACCTGTTTTACTCAGGACAAGATCATTCCCTGCTGCTGTGATATTTTTTAAAGTATGGTAGAGGTTGCCGGAGATATTGATGTCGCGAATCATATCTCCTTTTCTACCCCTGTATACGATATATCCATACTGTGCTCCAAAAGTGAAATTTTCGCCGCTAGTCTGGCCGCCTTTGTGATCGAGAATATAAAGACCATCACCAAGCATTGAGAGGAGTTCTTCAAGTGTATTTTGACCTGGTTCAATAAAAATATTACCCATCCTGACTATCGGGGCATACCTGTAGTCTTCTGCAACACAATGGCCGGTTACATTTTCTCCAAAAGCTGCGGCGGTTCTTCTTGAATGAAGATGTCCCACAAGTACTCCCTGGTTCATTAGATGAGTTCTTCTTGCCTTAACGCCTTCATCATCGTAACAGTAGAAACCCAGCTGGCGGGGCATTGTAGGGTCATCCGTGATACTGAGCACTTCATTGCCAAGATGTGCTCCGATCTGCATCCGTTCCCTCATTGTTGGAGAGTCTTCTATAAGATCAGCCTCGGAGAAATGGCCGAATGCTTCATGTGCGAATACCCCGGCAATATCCTGGTTTAGCACTACATTGTATGTCCCGCCTGCAACAGGTTTCGCATTCAACAGGTCAATTGCTATTGAAGTTCTTTTCTCAAACTCTTCTTCCTGATTCCTCAACAGTGCGTACCCATGACTTCCACCAACAGCAACGCGTACATTCTGTGTGAGAGTCCCCTCTTTACTTGTAATCATTCCTCCTAATGAAGTGGTAACGAGGTCTTCCCTGTTCTCGGTTCCTTCTGTGCTCATAAAGTATTTTTCGCGGATAACTTCATTGTAAGAAATATTTGTCGTCACAATCTTGTCATACTTTAACGGTATTGAGTTATACTTCTGAGTTAACTCAAGTTTTTCATCAATAGAGATATCCCGTGGATCTTCAACTATCTCAGGTTGAAAGGTCTCCTTTATTATATCGGTCTCTGCAAACTCTATACTTTTTTTTGAATGTCCCGCCATAAGTAAAGCATTCTCTTCAGCAGTGCGCAAAGCCTTTTCAGTATCATCTACCATTGAGAAGGCTATCGACGACAGGCCGCCATCTTTAAGGATTCTTATTACAAACCCGTCACTTGAATTTGACCCGATATGAAAAAGTTCTCTGCCGTTAAAAACAATTTTTGTCTCTTTTTTTATTTCGTATCTAATGTCTGCATAATCTGCTGTTGCTTTTGAAAGAATTGACCTTAATGTATCAAACATAACTCTCCCTTCTATATGTTTTGTCTTTCTTAATTATATCCATAAAAGGAATCTTAATATAGTTTACTTATTGTGATAAAATGCTGCCACTCTTTATTACAGACCCGGAATTTTATTAAGAATGACTTAACCCGAAAATTGCAGTTGATATCAGGCATGTGCACAGAAAAACCTTTCAGAATCGCAATCCGGCAATATGTGTAATCCCTTTATTTTACATCAAAACATGAAAGGTGAGTTTGTATGCTTATGTCTTACAAAGAAGGCGATATGAAAGCTTTTTCTGCACATATGCCCTCTCTTTTTATTTGTAAATGCATTATCCGGGTTAATGCTAAAATAGAGAAAGGCAAGAAAATGTTCACAGCGTCATACATAGATGCTTATCGCACAGGAAAGCTGGCCGAGAGTATAGAAATAGCATATAAGATACTGGGAAATTGCCGTCTCTGCCCGAGGGAATGTGAAGTCAACAGGCTGAAGGATGAAAAAGGTTTCTGTCGCACCGGCCGGTTAGCTATGGTATCGAGTTACAATCCCCACTTCGGAGAAGAAGACCCGCTGGTGGGCAAACACGGTTCCGGTACAATCTTCATGGCTAATTGTAATCTTCTGTGCGTATTCTGCCAAAACTGGGATATAAGCCATCTGGGTGAGGGCAGCGAGGTGAGTCCGAAAACACTTGCCGGCATGATGCTTCAATTGCAGAAGCAGGGGTGCCATAACATCAATTTCGTTACTCCAACCCATGTGGTACCCCAGATTCTTGATTCATTGGCACATGCGATAGATGGTGGCCTGAATGTGCCTCTTGTATATAATACAGGCGGCTATGACTCAGTTGAGACACTGAAACTTCTGGACGGAATATTCGATATTTATATGCCTGATTTCAAATTCTGGGACCCTGAGATGTCACGTAAATATTTAAAGGCACCGGACTATCCTGAAAGGGCAAGAGAGGCATTCAAGGAAATGCATCGTCAGGTGGGAGATTTAGTTCTTGATGAAAATGGAATCGCCCTTAGAGGAATCATGCTGCGGCACCTGGTGATGCCTGGTGGAGTGGCAGGGACGAGGGAGATCATGCGCTTCGTAGCAAGGGAGATATCCAGAAATACTTATGTGAACATAATGGATCAATACCGGCCCTGCGGCAATGCATACAGGTACCCGCCTTTGGACCGCTGTATAACCCCTGAAGAATATGAGGAGGCATTGAGGGCAGCCCGCGAGGAAGGAATTGCCAGACTTGATAAAAGAGAGAGAAGAATGATGATATTCAGGTGGCCGTGGTGAGCTTGTTTTTGATATATATTTCTTCTATCATTGATTAAAGGAGGGATAAAGTCATGAAAGTTCTTATCGGCGGCGGAGGGGGCTTTATCGGTCAGCGCCTGGCAAGATATCTTTTAGATCAGGGACTTGAAGTGGTTATCCTTGACAGAAATGTACCGAGAATAGAATCACCGCATTTAAAATGGTTTACTATCGATCTGCTCAAACCTGAATTGTTCAACAAGAGTTGGTTTGAGGGAGTGGATGCTGTCATAAATTTAAGCGGTAAAGACATTTTCACGCTATGGACAAAAAAGAATAAAAATGCAATCTGGGGAAGCCGTGTAACAGTAAATAAAAATCTCATTGATTTTATATCAACTCTTGAAGAAAAGCCAAAAGTTTTTGTCTCTGCTTCTGCTGTTGGATATTATGGAGACAAAGGCGATACGGAACTCGATGAAAGCGCGCCCAATGGCCTGGGTTTTCTTGCGGAAGTATGTATCGCTTGGGAGAAAGAAGCCCGACGTGCCGAGTCACTCGGTATGAGGTCAGTTCAGGTAAGAACTGCGCCTGTTCTCGATAAAAAAGGCGGGATTTTAGGAGAATTAATGAAATCCTTTAAATTCGGCTTCTCCTTCCTTTTCGGTTCCGGACTAAACTGGTTCTCATGGATACACATGGATGACCTCATCCGGATTTACCACACTGCGGCAATGGATGGCCGGCTATCAGGCCCGGTGAATGCCTCATCTCCACACGCCGTGCGCTACAGGGATTTTATTTATCTCCTGCGAGAATTCAGAAAGGCACTTATCATCCCGTTGCCGGTATGGGTTCTCAAACTGCTGCTGCAGGAGACTGCAGATGTGCTAACCTTCAGCCAGAGAATGATGCCGGCAAAAATTTTGAAGCACGGGTTCAAGTTCTCATATAATGACCTGCGTGATGCCTTAGGTGAAATCTTTTCGAAAAAAGTCTAAAAAATTCAGTTCTTAAGCTAAATCCTGAGTGCTTTTAATGCATCTTCACGTTTCTGTAAATGGATCTTGCCGTAGAGTTCTTCACATTGCTGAACTGTCAGCCTACTAACAAATTCATTTATTTTTATTTCATCCTCGATATGCGGTGCTTCTATTGTTTTAGACGGAATCATTTCTTCCTTGTTAAGAAATATGATGTAAATAAGGCTTCTGGATGCCTGTAGAGTTTCAAAGTGTTCATTTTTTCTTTTGTCCAGAATATAATGAATAGTAAGAAGGTCACCCGGAGGCAGAAATTCTTTCTTACCGGATATTTTTCTAATGAACGGTTCAAGTAAAAACAGAGCTTTTACATCAGTTATTCCTCTCAATTTTTGTCTCAGTTCCCTTTCGAGAAAGACATGAATTCCGCCTGCTTCCACATAGACCTTTTTATCTCCTGTAAAAACTTTTGCAATAGCCCCTGCTCGCATCATATCTCTTAACCGGAATCTCTCAGCATCAACCCCGGCAAACCTCATGACTGCCCTGACTATTTCCTGAAAAGAGCTCTTAAGAGAATGTTCATAGAAATCAAGAAGGGCTGCTGTTACTTTCTTTTCAGCTGTATATACTTCTTTTAATACGGGTATATCTAAAACATCAGAGGGTTTTTTGCCATCAGAAAACATTTCGTAAATCAGAAATAATCTTTCCATGTATGGTTCTATTTGAAGAATCTGTTTTCCTTTATAATGAAGTTGGCGGAGAAGCCTGTAATAACGCCATGAAAATTTTGGAAATTCAAGATATTCTTCTCTAATATATTCAGCAATTGGGATTTTCTTATTCAGCATATCAGTAAATCGCGGGGTCGGAGCTTCCTCTGTTACGATGATATCATGCTCTTCCATTGATTGTTTTGCAATGGCAATAGTCTCAATGCGATGTGATGTAAAGCCGATAGTAACGGAAGGGTTACCTGTTTTCATTCCTCGAATTAACATGAAAATATAAAAGTTCTGTTTCTTTTACGACTTCAGGAATTGCATGAGGCTCATGTGGTTCCACAAATAATAAATCTCCATCTTTTATCGAAACTCGTTCCCCTTTTACTGATAAAACAACAGCGCCACGGATGCAGTAAAATACTTCGAAGAACTCATGGTGAGTATGTTCAGATACAGAGTTGCCTGGTTGAAGAATAATATGACTTACCGTGCTTACGTGAGGAAGAATATTCTTTGCCAATACTTTCTTTTTCAGCCGGGTGTCATGGTTTACCGGCTCATAAGGTGTTTCTTCGAGAGAGAAGATTTTCATATTATATAAATGTCTCCATTCTATATAGCTTTATATTTTATGTCAAATATTGTAACAAAATAATTTCCTCTAAGGGGATTGAGGATGTTTTATCAATTTTTTAGAACTTTTTATTCCCTGTAATCTCGTTGCGTGACGGTTAATTCTGATTTATGTTTAAATACTATCGATCCCTTGAGATAACGAAAAAACTACAGTATATTAATTAAGGAAAATGATGAAAATTATATAAAGATGACATAATGAAAAGGATTATCGTTGACATAGACAACACATTATGGGATTTTGCATCTGTATTTCAGGAGAGGATAAAGGAAGTTGCCCCTGAGATACCGCCTGTGAACGAATGGGAATGGGACTTCTATATGGAATACATAAGCATAGAGGAACTTTCCCGTATCTGTAATGAAATACACAGGGAACAGGACTTGTTCACACCCTTTCCTGCTTCCCGTTTTTTTCTTAACTCACTTCTTGACGAGGGATATCAGGTAATAATAGCCTCACACAGGGACGAAAACTCAAGAGCAGCGACGGAAAGATTCATGCAGAAATACAATCTGCCTTATACCGGGCTACATTTGAGTAACGACAAGACTATACTTTTTGATACGTGCAGAGCGATTGTTGATGATGCACCTCATCTTCTCGACGAAGCAAAGAAGAAAGGGCTCATCTGTACAGGGTTACTCCGGCCATGGAATAAGAACTCGGAACACCCGCTTTTCAATTCGCTGGAAGAGGTTCTTGACTATCTATTAAAAGAATTAAATGGAGGAAGATAGACAATACAAACATGAGTGAACATAATATTTCCGATGAATAAAGCGATATCAAAAATTTCACTTCTGAAAACTTCAGACAAGGAATCGGGGATTACGAGCTGTTGGGTTATCTGTATTAAAGGAACTCTGCAGTTATAAAGATATTATGAATATAAAAATTTGTGAGCAGGAACAGATATCAATGGCAGCGAAGTTAGGACTCGTAAATTTATTATCACTTTTTAAAAGCATAGCGATTGAAATAAATTAATGTGGTATAATTCGAGTCATGAATAAAAGGATTTTAATGAGGGGTAACGAAGTAATTGCCGAAGCTGCAATACAGGCTGGCTGCCGCTTTTATGCAGGTTATCCAATAACACCTCAAAATGAGATACCTGAATACATGTCTTGGCGAATGCCCGAGGTCGGTGGTATTTTCATTCAGGCCGAGAGTGAACTCGCTGCAATAAATATGGTATATGGTGCGTCTGCAGCAGGCATGAGAGCTATGACTTCATCGAGCAGTCCGGGGATAAGCCTTAAGCAGGAGACCATATCTTATCTTGCAGGTGCGGAACTGCCGGCCGTGATAGTCAATATGCAGAGAGGAGGCCCGGGTCTGGGAAATATTTCAGGCAGTCAGTCTGATTATTTTCAAGCTGTGAAAGGTGGAGGACACGGTGATTATAAAATGATAGTATTCGCTCCATACAGTCTTCAGGAATTGTGGAACCTGACAAAGCTTGCATTTGACAAGGCAGACGAATACAGAACTCCTGTTATGATACTCGGCGACGGAGTCATCGGTCAGATGATGGAACCTTTTATTCCCACGCCATGTATTAAATCCGGACTTCCGGAAAAAGACTGGATACTTGACGGATGTAAAGACAGGGAGCCGCGGGTAGTTAAATCCCTTTACATGGGTGACGGCGAGCTTGGAATGAGAAATAATATATTACAGGAAAAATATAAAACGATGAAAAGAAAAGAGGTCAGGTATGAAAGTTATTATGCCGAAGATGCCGAAGTTCTGGTGGTTGCTTTTGGAGTTGTGGCGAGAATCGTGCTTTCCTCTGTAATCAAGCTGAGGCATGAAGGATTCAAAGTAGGACTTTTCAGGCCGGTCACGCTTTTTCCTTTTCCTGAAAAAGAAATCTTTATGTTATCAGGGGATAACAGAAGATTCATCACAGTGGAAATGAACGCAGGCCAGATGGTTGAGGATGTCAGACTTTCAATTAACGGAAGGTCTGAGGTATTTTTTTACGGGAGACCGGGCGGTTCTATAATTACTCCTGAAGAAGTACGGGATAAGATACTGCTTTTGTTGAACCATCAGCCTTATCTGGTAAAAACAGATTTTAACAAATGGGACATTTAATCAATAAGAAGGGTTAAGTCATGTTTTGTTTCCGATTAATATACGGATACCTTGACAAAAAAATACTTCTCTGGTAAGATTCCCAATTGCTGTAGAATCCAGCTTTTAAACTTTTTTATAATATATTTACGGAGGGAAAGTGCCTACTATATCACAACTGGTAAACAAAGGGCGTGAAAAGGTCAGGAGCAAGACCAAAAGTCCTGCTCTAAAAGAGTGTCCACAGAAGAGAGGGGTGTGTGTGAGGGTTTATACAACAACGCCCAAAAAACCTAACTCTGCCTTGAGAAAGGTTGCAAGAGTGAGACTGATGACAGGAATTGAAGTTACAGCATACATACCCGGTGTAGGGCATAATCTTCAGGAACACTCTATTATTATGATTAGAGGCGGTAGGGTAAAGGACCTTCCCGGTGTCAGATACCATATAATAAGGGGCACGCTTGATTCAATGGGAGTTGCTGACAGAAGGCAGGGAAGGTCGAAATATGGATCCAAGAAGCCGAAATAATAAAGTAGGATAATATGCCAAGAAGAAGAGTTGCAGAAAAAAGAGACATCTTGCCGGATCCTAAATACAACAGTAAAATTGTAAGTAAATTTATAAATGCAATAATGCAGAGCGGAAAGAAATCAACAGCAGAAAAGATCTGTTATGGTGCATTCGAAACATTGAAAAACAAAACCGGGAGCGACCCTCTCAAGGTTTTCAAGACAGCACTTGAAAATGTCAAGCCGGTCCTCGAGGTTAAACCAAGGAGGGTTGGAGGAGCTACTTATCAGGTGCCTGTTGAAATAAGACCACACAGGCGTACAGCCCTGGCTTTCAGGTGGATTCTTAAATATTCGCGAGACAGGAGCGAAAAGACCATGCAGGAGAGGCTGGCTGGTGAACTAATAGATGCTTTTAATAATACAGGGCCTTCTATTAAAAAGAAAGAAGATACCCACAAAATGGCCGAGGCGAATAAGGCATTTGCCCATTATAGATGGTAGGAAGAATAGAGGAGAATTCATTTGTCAAGGTTTTCTTTAGAAAAGACAAGAAATATCGGAATTATGGCACATATAGATGCAGGGAAAACTACGACCACGGAACGTATCCTCTTTTATACAGGTGTTACATACAAAATAGGCGAAGTGGACGAAGGCACTGCTGTTATGGACTGGATGGTTCAGGAGCAGGAACGTGGGATAACAATAACCTCTGCCGCTACAACATGCTTCTGGAAAGACTATAAGATCAATATAATTGATACACCCGGACATGTTGATTTCACAATCGAAGTTGAAAGATCGTTACGCGTACTTGACGGAGCTGTTGCGGTTTTTGATGCTGTTGCAGGTGTTGAGCCCCAGTCAGAAACTGTCTGGCGGCAGGCTAACAGATACGGTGTGCCACGTATCGCCTTTATGAATAAAATGGATAGAGTTGGCGCAGATTTATTTATTAGTGTAAAAAGTATGATTGAAAGACTGGATGCAAAACCGGTTCCTATCCAGATACCTATAGGAAGCGGAGACAGTTTCAGAGGACATATAGATATTGTAAGGATGAAGTCTGTATATTTTGATGATGAAACGCTTGGTGCGAAATACATAGAAGGAGATATCCCCCAAGAACTTATGCCTTATGCTGTTGAATATAGAGAAAAAATGCTTGAAGCTTTAGCAGATGTTGACGAAACTATAATGGAGAAATACCTTGAAAGACAAGAGATAGCTGTGTATGAGATAAAGTCAGCCCTTAGAAAAGGCACTCTGGAAAGAAAACTTACACCCGTCCTGTGCGGGTCTGCATTTCGTAATAAAGGGATCCATCTTTTACTTGATGCAATTGTTGATTTTCTTCCATCCCCACTTGATATCCCTCCCGTGGTTGGAACCATACCTGGCAGCGATTCTGTGATAGTACGCCATGCAAGTGATCAGGAACCTTTTTCTGCTCTTGCATTTAAGGTAATGACAGATCCTTTTGTAGGCCAGCTAACATTTATAAGAGTTTATTCAGGGCTTTTAACATCCGGCTCTTATGTTTATAATTCGACAAAAGATGTAAAAGAAAGGGTCGGAAGAATATTAAAAATGCACTCAAACAAGCGTGAAGAAGTAAAAGAGTTATCTGCTGGTGATATAGCAGCGGTTGTCGGATTAAAAAAGACACTTACCGGTGATACATTGTGTGACGAAAACAATCCAATCATACTCGAATCAATAGAATTCCCTGAGCCGGTTATGTCAGTGGCTATCGAGCCAAAGACAAAGGCTGACCAGGAGAAACTCTCTCAATCTTTAGCCAAGCTTGCACAGGAAGACCCGTCTTTTAAGGTTTCTTATGATGAGGAAACAGGGCAGACCATCATATCCGGGATGGGAGAACTTCATCTTGAGATTATTGTGGACAGATTACTAAGAGAGTTTAAGGTAAGTGCAAACGTTGGAAAACCACAGGTTGCTTATAAAGAAACAATAAGGTCTGCAGCCAGGTCAGAAGGGAAATTTATTAAACAAACAGGTGGCCGGGGACAATATGGCCATGTTTTTATTGAGATAGAGCCTCAGGAACCCGGTAAGGAGTTTAAGTTCGAGAATAAAATAGTTGGCGGAACTATACCTAAAGAATATGTACCTGCTGTTGAAAAAGGAATAAAAGAAGCAGCAGACAGGGGTATTCTTGCAGGATATCCTGTTGTTGATTTTAAGGCGATACTTTATGATGGTTCATACCATGAAGTTGACTCTTCTGAGATGGCATTCAAAATAGCTGGATCAATGGCATTTAAAGAAGCTGCAAAAAAGGCTAAACCTGTACTTCTTGAACCTATAATTATCCTTGAAGTCGTTACTCCTGAAGAATACATGGGTGATGTAATCGGAGACCTTAATGCCAGGCGTGGAAAGGTATTAAATATAGAGAAAAGGGGTAAAGTCCAGGTCATAAAGGCACATGCCCCTCTCGCCGAGATGTTTGGCTATGCTACTGATTTGAGGTCGAGGACACAGGGCAGAGCAACATATACAATGCAGTTCTCACATTATGATGAGGTTCCAAAGGGGGTATCTGACGGAATTATAGCCATGGTAAGGGGTGAATAACAACAGTGATAGTCAATAGTCATCAGTCAGTGGTCATTGGTTAAATTGAAGTTTATACTATAATAAATGACTGATGACTATTGACTGAAATTAAGGAGGAGATATGGCAAAGGCTAAATTTGAGAGGATAAAGCCACATATAAACA
>JACUUX010000088.1 GCA_014859105.1 Nitrospirota bacterium | reverse complement strand
GTGCAGTTTACCCGCGATGGTGAGGAGACAATTAAACCATATCTGAAGCAATACCCAGAGTTAGCCGACATTGTTGAGGTGCGCACCGCAAAGGTGTCGCTGGCTAACCTCCAAAGGGATCAAACAGACGCATCATCTTCTGCCAATGCTTTAGGTATACGCGTACCGTCAGGCATCAATGCATACAATAACAGTGTTGAGTTGTATATTACTAAAGCTGATAGGAGCCGGTTTGATGATGCTTTGCAAAGGAGAGAGATACGATTACCTGATACAGTTAGAATGATTACGGTTGAAGCCTTAGCAGAAGACTTAGTAGAAGAGTTCCGAGATGTATCTTCTTCGCCAGTAGGACAGGCAAGCCCGGAGGTGCCGGGGTTAGGGATATTTTCTGTGATTTTAGGATTTTTAGCTGTGTCCGGGAGGTTAAATAAGTAGGTGAGGGTACCGCCTCAGTGAAATGGAGAATTCAAATGCTGATCCGGACTTGAGATTGTTATGACTGCGAATCGATTCGTAGTTTAAGAAAATCTTTTACGGGCTGGATGCATAGATAATTGTCACAGAAAATACAGTCCTGGAAAAGACATCAGGAGGGAATCATGAATAAACCAGTAGTGTGTGCTTTAGTCGGGATATTTGCCATAATATTATTCTCAAATTCGACAGTCTCTGCAAGCTGGTCAGTGGAAGCGGGAGAACTATCATATCAGGTGAATCACTCGGACAGGATTGTTACAGGCACTGTAGATACTATAAGTCCGGGCTTCGATTACACTGATGTTGTAATCAATGTGGATGATTGGCTGAATAATCAGCTGCCGGGGAATAAAATAACGGTACGGACTGAGAGGGGTACAAATGCTTTTACAGCGGGTGCCGCCAACTTCAGTGCAGGCGAGAAGGTTCTTTTGATGCTCAATGATGACGATGTTGAAAAAGGAAGGTTCAAAATGGCTTTTATGGAACTTGGGAAACATCCGGTTTCAGACAGGGATGCTGTGATAAAAGCGATAACCGAGCAGGAAAAAGCAACGGCTGTTGGGATTGCCAGAAACAACCCTAAAGTCAAAGAATCGCTTCCAACAGATGCAGAAGTAATAGCAGTGGAAATACCTTCATTTGCAGGCAGAAATGATAAAATTTACAATGTAATTTTTAAAAACAGGGAGTTTCATGACATCATAACAGTTAATCTAACAAGTGGAATTGTGGAAAATTCAGTATCCATAAGAGGCGAGTACCAGCCTGAGGTTGAAGAACTTCCAATGCCTGTTTTCAGGGAAGATGTAATTGTCTATTTCAAGGAGATGCCGGCATCACTTGAGGAGTTTGCTTCCAGGTACGGGGGGAAGCTGATATTTGCAAAACTGGACATAAAGATGGCTGCCTTTGAGACAGTGCCTATCGGGAGCCCTGCACAGACGAGCCAGCGTACGCTGGATTTCATTAACGAGGTCTCAAAGGATTCCCTGGTTGAGAAAGCCTACAGGGATGAATTTGAGTTTACCAGACCGGACGAGAAGTATTCGCCTGAGCCGGGAATAAAGTATCCGGAAGATATGAAGGATGACTACGTTCCAAATAAGGTGATTGTCGGGTTCTGGAGGCGTCCTCCGTCGCTTGAGGATTTTGCCTCGAAGCATGGTGGAAAACTCATATATTATGAGGAAGTCCTGATGTTTGCCAGTTTTGACGTAAGCAATATCTCTGGATTTATCAGTAAAGCCTCAACTGATCCTTACGTCAGATATGTACATCCTGACGGCATAGGCAGCATTTTTGAAAGCACCTCAGGAGATGTGGGAAATATTTCAGAGGAAGCAGATGCATCAAAGGCGCCGGGTTTTGAGGCGATACTTGCAGGGCTTCTGTTTTCTTTGATTTACATGATGAAACGAGGAAGAACAAACGGATAAAGGGTTGGGAACAAGATGAGTAAAAGCATAAAATTTGTAATAGGTGCACTACTCACGGCAGCACTGATAGCTGCAGTAGCAGCAGGAGTATCGACATCTGATAACAATTTAACAGTACAATATAATTACTTTTTTGGTCTAAATCCTTCTGGTAATGAAATCATTACAGCGTATGGAAAACTCCCTGAACTCGAAACTGAAGAACAAAGACAAAACTGGTCTCGCAGTCTCAAAGAACTGGGCGAAGAATTGAAAGACGAATTATTTCCCAGCTATATGCACCCGCATGGCAAGATACTAACCGCAGGCGAGAATTCCCGTGGTTATTTTGTGATATTATTCTATGAAAACTTAACGACTGAAGATCCGTTGCTGGATGAACTCTATGCAATAATAGATAAAAACGCAAACAATATGGGAATCCAGAAAGTTCCGGTAGAGTTCAAGCGTGGGGTTTACTTTCAGGAGATTGAGGTTGACCTGGATAATTTGTCAGAACCTGAAATAAAGGCCATTGAGGAATATATGAAAAGCGGTGGGGATTTATATAAATTGGAAGTGAAAGTCATTGCTGCCTATGGGAAAATTCCGAAATTCGAAACCAGAGAACAGTGGAATAATTGGGTTAATAAAGTCCTGCCAGCAGTTAGTGAAGGTTTAGGACACAAAATATCAGACAAATATTTTTATCCGGCAGGACCTTTAATAGCCTTCGGTTACGGGTCGGATGGATTTGAAGCAACAGTTCTCCAAAATTTGACAATTGAAAAGCCGTTAACAGATGAAATCTACGGAATAATAGATGAAGAAGCGAAAAAGAGGGATGTCCGGGAAGTTCCTGTAAGGTTCGTTTTTGGAGATTTCCCTCGACTGGATATACTTGCGGCAGATGACGGTTCTAATGAGGATGCGCCTCCATCAGACAACCCATCAAATAAAAATATTTCTGACCCTGGCAAAGCATCAAGTAAATCAGTCCCAGGCTTCGGATTGCCTGGCGGATTGATTTCCCTCTTGGGCGTATGGTTGCTTAGAAAGAGGTAGATATGGCAAAGAGATACGAACCCATACCTATGCTGCTGGCTCTTCTCATGCTGCTTTTAAAGCAGATTTTCGGGAAAAGAGGAGATAGAAATGGCAAACGTACCTGAAATGCTGTTAAAACATCGTGTGTTCATAACCGTATTAATCATATTCGTTTCAGGTGCTGCAGGGTGCATATCCCAGCAGCCTGAGATATTGGAAGTAAATCCCGTGATCGAATATAATCCGCTTGAAGGATTCTACGGTGAAGCTGAGGGTATGTTCACAGTGCTTAAGGGCAGCATTCCTGAGGTCAAGGAAAGCTTGAAAGATATCGTTATTAAAAAAGCGCCTCAGCAGGACACTTATTCTATTGATGATGACCTGAATTTCGTAGTATTCAGAGGAGTTTTCAGTTCAGGTGGATACGGGATAGATATCGACAGGGTAGAAAGGCAGGGGAATGCATTTACTGTTTATGCCACTTACATCGATCCGGGAGAAGGAATTATAGTAGGAGCGATGGTTACACAGCCTGTTGCGATAATACCAATAGGGAGACTGGCAGAAGGGGATTATGAAGCCAGATTGAGAGTTACGAAAGTAAAAGCTGATGCTGATGGAACAAAAATAATAAGAAAAGTAATTAAAACTGAAAAGGAGTTGAGTGTTTTTAATTTCAAGGTTAAATATCCTGAAGAAGGAGAGCTCGGCGGAACTCCTTCTATTCCTAACATTCCTAAAATTGGTGTTGAATCATCCAGCTCCATTGCCCATAGAGGAACGTCAACTGATCTCAAACTCTTTATAAGTGGTAACAATATCACCAACGGAACTGAGATTTCCCTGGACTATGAGACACTGCTGCTGCACACAGACGGCCACTTTGAATACAATCCCAGCGCTGTCGAGTTAATCCCTGACAAGAAGCGGTTGGTCTTCTGGAAGACCGTCAAAGCATGGGATGTGCCTGAGAAGCTGCTGTATTCCAATCTGACAATCAATGTAAGTCCTTATGCCGCTGACGGAAGTTATTACATAACAATAGCTGCAAAATATAGAGGTTTACAGGTCGGGAGCGGTATATTATCCTTTAAGATTGGTAAAGGTGGAAAGATGGATTTTCAGGGGAGAAGCGAAGAGGAAGAGAAGCTGCTGCATATGGGAACGTGGAACATAGGTTATGAAAGATACCAGTCCCCTCCCTTAAATGATACTGAAAAAGAGGATGCGAGGGCGATAGCTATCAATGATTCCTATCTAAAGGGCAGGAAGTATAATATCACCGAAATTACTTCAGAGTCCTATGATCTCCAGAATTTTTATGGCTTTTTGCCTGTCGTCACCGTGGACATTGGAGAACCAGATAAACCTAGTGAAATAGTCCGCTATACAATCGACCTTGAAGAGAAGAAAATATTTAGAATGGCCATAACTCCTCGAAAGCCTCTTGTGGAATACTTCGCAGGAAAGGCTTTTGACGAAAGCGCAGGGAATCTTACAATACGATGGAGTGCGGAGAATTTCGCAGGCTTCTGGCGCGATTCAGAGACAGGCACTTCTACCGAAGCTATGATTATAAATCAAAGCATATTGAACAACAGCCATAGAAGAATAGAAAAACACAACCTGATATACTCAACAAAATCAATACCTCTCAAGTATCAGGTTTATGCTCAGGCAAACTGGACTCCAGGAGGCACGGATGGATTCTATCAAGCAATAGGCTGGCTGGGAGAGCAGCATGTGTATTTGCAGGGGAACAGGCTCGCGAAGATAATATTTGAACAGAATGCAACAGAGGAAAAAGAAATGACTATTGGCGAGTCCTGGGAATTGGGAGAAGGATACAAGGTAATCGCCAACTCAATTAGTTCAAAAGATACTGGCGGCAGGCAAGCGTGGATTACTTTATTTAAGGATTCGAACAAGCTTGTTGATACGGTCATGGTGCAGCAGAACGAACCGAATAAATTTTTCACTTATCAGATGAATTTGAGCGACGATGCTCCAAATTTTATGATTTATTATTCAAGAGTGGACAGTTTACAATACTCGGATGCGGCGTATTTCAAATACACATGGCTCAGGTCGCAGCATACAACTGAGATTAAAAAGGGGGAAATCTTCGGCATTATGGAAGTTACCTCTACTGATAACGGCAATATCGAACTCAGGAATAAAGAATCAATTGACCTGACTCCTGGAAATATTGTGAGTCTGATGGGGGATATCAGCATTCAGGTAGGCAGATCTAATACGAGTCTGTCATTTTACCCATTTAGAGTGGTGCAACAGTGAAATTAATATTTATTCCTTTGGCATTAAGTAGGTATATCACATTTAGGTAGATGAAAAAAATGAGTAATGGTAATAAGGAGAAAAAATTTGATCGGAATTCAATCGATATGGGCTTGCCCATAATAATAATAATAATAATAATTTTTATTATAACCCTGTTTATTAACCAATTATTTTATGCAATCGCAGCTGCGGGAATATTATATGTTGGCATCCATGCAGTACATTATTTTAAGAACAGGCTTGAGTATTCAAAAAAGACTTTAGCGGAAATATCAAGACAGAATGAATTACTCTTAGAACTAATAAGGAGGAGGAGGAATGAAAAATGATAGGTACAAGTGAGATATTCCTGTTTCTCTTTATTCCTGTGTTTGTTTTTGTAATAGTTCTCTGGTTCTGGATGCTGATAGATTGTCTGAAGAGGCAGGATGATAAGTTCAAAATCGGCGGAAATAATGCCAAACTCATCTGGATTCTGGTGATAATTTTTACAGGGCTTATCGGGGCGCTGATTTATTATTTCCTCATTAAAAGAACGGATTCCCGTCAAGATAGGCTTATTGGCATCGCTTTGGTGGCATCAGTATTTATTATAATAATTTTTATAGCCAGTCAATTTGTGGTAACTACAAGAACTACTGTTTCTATTGAACCATATCCTCCAGGCAAATTACAATCCACTTCCACTATAACAATGAACGGTACAATTGAAAACATCACCATTCCATGCCCATCTAATATAC
The DNA here is from genome assembly GCA_014859105.1 of Nitrospirota bacterium. Classification (GTDB taxonomy): domain Bacteria; phylum Nitrospirota; class Thermodesulfovibrionia; order Thermodesulfovibrionales; family SM23-35; genus Kmv42. The sequence goes on along the minus strand of JACUUX010000088.1, from coordinate 845 downwards.
AGTGTAATCCGGTGTATTGGCTGGCTGGAGAAGATGACAACACTTACCGCCTCCTAATAAGTTCCGGTATCAGATTACCAGATGGTAGTCAGCAGATTTGTGAAGGCTTGCTTGCGCTTCAGGAGCCATGCTTGACCAAATTACCACATCGCGGTCAGCTTATCGAAGTCATCGGAATCGTAACCTACGACACGGCTTCTGAATGTGGGCTTAGTGAACAAGAGGTTCATTGTCAGCCTATTGGGAGAATTAATGTATCGAGTTGGCAACCAAGATAGACTTTCATGTTTCAAAAGAAAAAAACCCATGCTCGCCTATTTCCTTATCTTTTGTGGTATCGGCCTGAGTATATTTAGTATATTGCGTTTACTTCAGATATTTCTGATTTATAAGAAAGAAGGGATGTGGAATTAACAATATGTATAAAATCAATACACTATGGAAATATCTCTTATTTCCCTCAATTGGCATCCTCTCGTTTTATATAAGCGGCTTCATGCTGGGGGTTTTAAGTGAAAATGGCATTGGCATACACGGACTTGAGGCAATAGCTTTTATGCTGTTTACCTACGTAATCCTGATGGCAGCCGGGTTGGTTGTCTCACTCACAGAGAGGCGTAATCTTGGTATTTTTGTTTACAATTCGCAAGGCAGGAGTGTAAAATTAATTTATGAGGAAAATAAGCCATTGGAAAAAGCTACATTAATATCAGTTAGCTGGAGTCCTGATGGAAGTTAAATTACCTTTACAGTTTCAGAGAATCGAATTGGGTTATACACGATCAATCCCTACAGGTATTAATGGAACCAATGAAATACACACAGTTTATGGTAATTTAGAAGGT
>JACUUX010000087.1 GCA_014859105.1 Nitrospirota bacterium | reverse complement strand
AAGGCAGAGCGGTCGACCTTAACCCCGCAGGATGGGAGAAGAAAAAAAGCCCCTATTAAAAATCAGCAAGGGGCTTTATCAAAAAAAACTAAACTATTAGATGTCTATGTCATCAATATCGATGACATCATCTTTGCTTTTCCCTTTTTCTTCGTTAACCTTAACCTTCTTCTCGCTTTTCCTGACTGTCCTTTTCTTAACATCCCCATCGTCATTTCTTATTCTCTTTGCGACCTGTTTCAAGCTGACCGCCATCCCTTCCTTTGCCGAAACCACCAGCAGGATGGGAGCCGTTATCGGCCAGAAACACGCAAGCGAAAAAGGTACAGCAAGCTTCGTGATCCTGAAGATTAGAAAAAATACGGGGACACACAACAAATAAAGGGCAAAAACTATTCCGTCACTCATTACTATTCCCTCCTTGTTCTTTTATTTTTTTATTAAAACCCCTGCTGCCCGACAGCAGAGGAAAGAAAACTCCCTGTCGGGCAGGGGGCCGGAGGGAAAATCCGCCAGCCATCTATCGATAAACAACAAAAAAAACAGCAGACCTCTCGAAACAACAAAAACCGGCTCATTCAGTCTGCCTACTGCCCTGATAAAGGGCTATGGGTATCTATTTAATATTAATAATTAGTCTGAAAATCGCATGTTATAATTTTTCAGGAGGTAATTATGATAAGTTTACATGTAATTTTACAGTGGCTTAAGGCTAACTACATGGCTTTAATTGTTGCGTGGATATTATTGAACCTGCTGATTTTTGTTTTAGTCTCTGCATGCATTGACTGGTACTTCTTTCGGAAAAACAGAAAAACCATCGGAAGATATCTTACACCCGGGGCAAAATCATTCTTGATGACCAGGCAGAAGGTTGAAAAAGAAGAGGATATCGATTGCAAGCATTCTTTCCTAGAAGCGCTTTTTATAGCCGGTGGAGGTCATGCTTTATCTGTTGTGAGAAAGTTTCTGCTTGAAGGACCGCATATCGCTGAAAAGGATATAAAAGGCATATTCAACAGCGAGAAATGGTTTGACTTTGTCCTGTTCTTTATGGGTCCCGATTATAGGGTTATATCGGTTGGCACACGGTTACACCTGGGGCTTTTCATCCTGCATGGTATCGTTATCCAGCTATCGGTATTGTTTTGGGGGCTGTTACCATTTGTGTTTGCTGTTATACTGCACTACGAATCTATAAAAGAATATGCACTTGAATTCAATAAGGCAGAAGAGAACAGATTAGTTGAGGAAGACAAAATAGGATTTGTAGAAATTATTAAAAGTTATCACGAAGTTCTAAAATATATCGAGAGCAAAAAGCAGTCTTAACCAGAAACCCCTTGCCCGAAGGCAAAGGCTTCCGATTTTTGGTGGGCAGGTGATACGAAAACAGCAGTTCCGGTCGCCATGATCATGAGAGATGTTCCTTTGCCTTTTGGCGACAGAACCTCATGGTCAAACCTGATGCCTACGAGGGCATTTGCTCCTTCGCTTATTGCTCTATCTACAAGCTGGCTAATAACCTTTTTTCTGCCTTTTCTGAGCTCTTCTTCGTAGTCATATATTCTTCCCCCGAAAGTATCTTTCAGCCCGGCAACCCAGTCCTTTATAAAATTGACCCCCAATATAGCTTCTCCGGTCACAATTGCTATGTATTTTTCTATCTTGTAACCTTCTATGTTATTTGTAGTTGTAATTATGAAGTTCATTCTTTGCGAGGATCTTTTGTTTTTGCCTTTCTATGGTCAGACAGTTTAAGGTATATCTGATACATTCTCTGTACTGTTTATCCAGAAAGTCAACTTCTTTCAGGCAGATTCCAATTGCCTGTTCTTTGGGGAAAGACGGTTTATAAGACCTTTCACTTACCATGGCGGCATACATATCGCTTACTTTGATAATTAAAGACTCAAAAGGTATTGATTCGTATTTGAGACCATACGGATATCCGCTTCCATTGCCGTTTTCATGATGGTAAAGAATTATCTCTGAGTATTTCTGCAGCTCGGGTATATCCTCTAATGCCATATACCCGAGCACTGGATGAAGTCTAATCTGTTCCCATTCGGAAGAACTTAACTCTCCTGGTTTTCTCAGTATGCTGTCCCGGATCGCAATTTTGCCAATGTCATGCAGAAAACCCGATATTTTCAGGCAATGCACATCTTCTTTACTTAAGCCAAGGTTTTCTCCTATCTTTTCTGCTATAAGGCCAACGAATATCGAATGAAAATAAAGATACTCTCCTTTTAACTGGAGAGATTTAAGAAAGGCTTTTACCGTAGCCGTACATCCGTTGCTACTTATTTCTTCACTGATAATTATATTCATAAAAAATAGTCTCCCTTAGATATTAAAAATGCAGAGGAAACTTTATAATAAAATGGAAATGCTAATTAATATTAACAACAGAAGGTACAGATCTTACACCCAATTCATTTAAGAGTTCTTTTGTGCAGAACTGGATATAAGATCCCATGCCCTCTAAATTGCTGCAGTCCGTACAGCACCCAACAGCCCCTCTCCCGGTCATTTCTTTTGCCCAGTCTTTTTGTGATTCCGAGAACACTATAAATCTGCCAATACCTGTAAGATTGCCATGTGCCATTTTTTTGTTAATCACTTCGGGACTGTCTTTTTGCGGCAAGGTAATCCTGTCTTGTTTCAAAACGTTGCTTACTTTGAACTGTACCTTTTTTTCAATGTCTTTTTTGTCGCTCTCTTTTAGTGGCCTGAGTTTAAGGTTTACTGAAGCAGCCTTGCATTCTTTGCCTTTTGTACCGAGGTCTATATACCCCTCTTTCCTTTCGCCTTCGGCTTTGCCCTTAATGATTTCATTATATATATCCTCAAGGTCCACGGCGCCAGAAACTTTGTATAAGTTTCCGTTTACATTAATGATGAACGCAGGAACGCCTTTTATATCATATTTACCAGCGTCAATAGGCAGAAAAATCTCTATTCCGGCAATAGCCGAAGGATTTATCTGATAATCAGAGATTGTTTTTATTCCAAAAAACTTTACATGGTAGTTATTATGTTTTAACAGAAACCTTTTTATTTCCCTGACTGCATCAACTGTAAAAGGACACTTTCCTATATATACATCTATATAGTTTCTGTCAGGTTTTGATATATCTTCCTTATCTCTGGTCACTGTAAGAAATTGACTATTGCTTTTATCGTGATTGCTTTTGTCAATTTTATCGACAACTTCTTTATCTCTGCTTATACTGCTGGTTTTTACTTTACCGTGTATCGTCATCAGATCCCCTTTATTTGAACGCAGAATCAGGTCTTTCTTTTCGTTTTTATCTATTATCCCTGCACCGAGTGAAGTGAAGGCAAATAAGACTGCACAAAGGATTGATGTTAAATAAATGGCGGTAATCCGACACATCCTGTTGAAGGAAAACAGCAGCATTTTTTCTCCCATAGCACCCATATATAGCCAGCGCCCTTTGGCATTTTCGTAGTAAAATTATCCCAAACCATAGGCGTTGTCCCTTTTGAAAAACAATTCAGCGGCTTTCCCCAGAGCGGGTAACCTAACTGCATCTTTAAGTCCGGATCAAAAAGCTTTGGTAAAAATACCACTCGTGCGAATGGCCTTGCAACAATCCTGCTTGCCCTGTAAGCCGCTATTGCTGAGGCAACAACCTCTGACTGAGGATTCGAAAAGCCTACTCTCGGATACGTTACGCCCCATGTTCCCATGCATATATCTTTAAAAACTCCTATGCCTGGAATATTTATAGTCTCCCCAACGGCATCGCCTGCATTGTCTCCTATTGAGGTCATTGTGCATATTTGCGATATCTGGGCAATCATGCCGAATAAGAATTGGTAAGAAGCATAGTCTGCAATCCCGGTTCTCCAGTTTACGGCGTCGGCCTCGGAAAGATAATTAATCTCCCATGGGGTAGAGCCCCAGGAACAAAGTTTTAGAAAAGGATACCGAAGTTTTATGAATGTCCTTGTAGGAAGATTAAACACGTGGGTTTCAAAGTAATGAAGATTAGCCTGACCTTGTTGAGACGATCCGCCTGCTCCCCCGAGTTTGGCTTCCTCACCTATTATGCTTAACAGGGTACCAACAAACGGCACGGTAGTCGCAAAAGGCGCGGTAGTGGTTTCGACAAACCCCACGGGAACATTGTGGCATATACGGTCTAAAGGAGGAGTTGCTCCGCAGCCCAGAGGAATACACCTGTAGCTTTTTAGAAGGCACTGCTCTAAATCCAAAATTTTAAGAAAAGACAGCAGGTCCATGCTTGTTTCCGCAGACACTGCAAGCGGAACAAGCAAGCTGATTAAAAGGAATATGATTAATATTCTTTTCACTTATCCTGTCTTCTTAAATCAGGGATGGTTTCTATGATGTTGCTTTCGGGAATATCTTCTATAAAAGGCTGTAGTTCTTCCACAGGTATTTCCGGTATGACAAGCTTTCCATCTCTAATAAGTATCCCCACAACAATATCGCTTTTGTTCACATATGTTAAAAGAGGCAAAACCAAGTTCTCGTTCTTAACCTTAAACAGGTGAACATTCCAGTCCTTATCCGATGTGCCGGCGGACTTGACATATTGAAAATTGCCATGCATGAGTCCGATCTCACTTAGAACCTTCGAGGTTTCTTCGGAGTTTATATCTCTGCTTGCTTCTTCCGCTGCAAAAAGATTGCTACCGTTAAACAGAGTAAAGATAAATATGGTAAGAAATAATTTTCTCAACGATATTCTCCCTTTGAATAGTATTTATAAAATATTAATTAACTGCGGTGCAGAATCCAGTAGTATAAAAGCAGCATAATAAACCACACAGCGACTGAGCCAATTATGCCGAGCGGTTTTGAATTAGAAAGGTTATAAATTAAAATATATGAACCAATAAATATACCGGCTGCAAAAAGACCGATTATCCCGGCTTTTGCAAGAGATATTACCTGCGATTCAGGCACAATCATGAATGAAACCAGCGTAATTACCGGGAAGGTCATTATAATTCCTGCATACTGAGGAAAGCCTTTTTCTGTTAAAGTCGCTACCCCTGCAACAAATGCCCCGCCGAGTATAAATTTCCATATTATCTCAAACATTCCGTTTTATTCTCTCCTTTCTTGATTCTCTTCTGGTCGTACATTTCGGTATCTGCTCTTTTGATGAAATCCTCTATTGTTTCCTTTCCGTCATAACATGCAAATCCGACACTTGCCGATATTGATATCCCCCCGGGCGCCTGTTCCGAGGCAATCTCGATTCTTCGTGCAATTTCTTTTACTTTTAAATCTGACAAACCATATAAAACAGCACAGAATTCGTCTCCACCGTATCTGTAGGCATTGCCCAGTCCGCTTACCTGTTTTCTGATTTCGTAAGCCTGCGACTTAAGCACCCTGTCTCCTGTTGCATGACCCAGAACATCGTTTACTGCTTTAAAGTTATTCAGGTCAATAAATAAAAGGTAAAGGGGAATGCTTTTAACCATTGAGACTTTAGCCAGGTGTTCGAGGTCCCTGAACAGCGAGCCCCTGTCGAACAAACCTGTCAGCTGATCCTTGCCTTCTATTTTTTGTTCCTTTCTTTTTATGTGTTCAATCGGAATCGAGCTTGCCAATATTATACTTTCTATAAAATCTTCATCAGGGCAGTTATCGCTGTTTAAGCCTATAAGCCAGTTATAATTTCTTGCTTTGTAAAGCCAGGCAGTGGACTTGCAGAGTCTTTTTTCGCCTGGCACAGGAACATCGTACTCCCATATCTTTATCCCGCCCTTTTTACCTAAACGGTCATTCCGATATGACCCTACAACCATGTCGAAATACTCGGGCTGCCCATCAATAGAAAGAAAAGCACCCTTTGCAGGTGTACTGAAACACAGTGAAAAAAGCATAATGTCGTAAACATCGGAGACTATCTCTGCTTTTTGCATTAGAAGCGAGGAAGCATAAAGTAATTGTCTCTGGATATCGTCCATGTCATTTGATATTAACACCAAAAAAAAGACCGCTATCCTCGATTAAAGGATAGCGGTCTGTCAGAGCTTGCTTAAATACAAATTTACTTTTCCATTTTTCCTCCCGCATAGTTTATTCTCTTGTATCTCCTTTACGCCCGTTTAACAGTTCAGGCATAGGGGATATCAATTGTTTCTATCTCACCTCCCTCCTCTTAGGTAATTCCCTTTATTTGTTAATTTTCTTCTATTTCCTTCACGGTTCCCTTTATAAAAGGTTTTCCATCAATTTGTATCTCTGAAATGTTGTCTTTTTCGACTTTAACTTTTTTAATTACTTCACCTTTATTGTTGACTATTCTGAGTATGTCGCCATGCCGGAAGGCATCGACGTAAACCTTAGTGTCCTCCTCCTGTGCTGGCTGAAATTCTATCGAGTATTTTGCAAGAAAAGGAAGATATACCCATCCATCCCTGTCTGCCGGTATGCTTCCGTTAAGTGTATCCTTGTAAACTAGAAAGGCTTTCCCTTGGCGATACTCAATCAATGGGCAGCGGCTTATTTCTCTATACCATTTCTTCAGTGCAATCTTCAGAAGCAGCCTGATTATGAAGACCATGATTTCCCTCCTTAACTACTTGCACATAGTCTTTCGGTAAGGTTTTTACGCCAAAAATGCGACCAAAATTAACGACAACAAATATCCCGAACATTTCAATGACCTTACCGTTGCCATAATAAACATGTTTTACGGTGTCACCATCCACCATCTTATTAACCTCCTTTTGGAGTCAAAACAAACTATATGTGGTACTCTACCCTGACCACATTTCCAGGATCGGGTACGCCCGCGTGTTTGCCGCAGGCATCAT
>JACUUX010000086.1 GCA_014859105.1 Nitrospirota bacterium | reverse complement strand
CAATAGAAACAGGTGCGGAAATAAGAACTAAAGTAAACGATGCACGAAGGTGGCTGGGATTCTTGAAAAACATTGGTAAGGACAGCGTTAAATGACGTATAAATATAATCCGGGTTAATTTTGTAATGATGGAAAGTGATGAAGATTTTGACAGGCTGGACGAGATGATTCTTGAAGAGGGAAAGAAAAGCCAGGAAACCAGTTACAATAGCAATCACAATAGCCTTAATACTTTTCACTTATTGCACATCTGCGAAAATTAAAATGGTGTGAAATTATAATTAGTGGCAGAAATATTGCCAGTTCTATCATTACTGCCTGGAGATTGTGAAGATTGAACATGCCTGATAAGAAAGTTTCATTGAACTTTTTTTTCCGTATTCCCGGGTTTTAGAATGATGTAATGATGCAAATCTATATATAACCTGTTATTTATCTATCAGTAATGGAGGTTATACTATCAGCTTACCATCAATTTCAGTGGTTATTCCCCTTCTGAATGAGAGTGAAAATATAGCGGTGCTGTACGAAAATTTAAATAAGGTTATTTCATCCTATGATAACAGGGAAATCATCTTCATTGATGACGGCTCAACAGACAATACCTTTGAAATACTCAAAGCTCTCCATGAAAAAGACCCTTCGGTAAAAATAATCCGCTTCCGCCGCAACTTCGGGCAGACCGCTGCATTATCGGCAGGTTTTGAACATGCCAGCGGCGATATAATAATAACTATGGACGGTGATATGCAGAATGACCCTGCAGATATACCCAGGCTCCTTGAAAAAATAGACGAAGGTTATGATATGGTATGCGGCTGGCGTGCCGGCAGGAAGGATCCTCTGTTCACGAAAAAAATTCCGTCCAGGCTGTCCAACTGGCTGGCATGCAGGCTGACAGGGGTGAGGCTGCACGACAGCGGCTGCACTTTAAAGGCGTTTAGAAAAGAAGTTATCAAGAATATCCGGTTATACGGCGAGATGCACCGATATATCCCGGCGGTTGCAAGCTGGATGGGCGTATCCATCAAAGAGATACCTGTAAAGCATAATTCCAGGATACATGGGAGTTCCAAATACACGGCATCAAGGTTGTTGAGGGGTTTCCTTGACCTTATTACAGTGAAGTTCCTGCTCAGCTACTCAACGAGACCCATGCAGCTTTTCGGGATTCCGGGATTCATATCAGGGTTTCTGGGTGTTTTTACCGGCGGGTATTTAACGTTTATTAAGTTTTATTATGGAGTAGGGATTGGGGAAAGACCCCTGCTCATGCTGGCAGTACTGCTTATGATCCTGGGGATACAGTTTATCAGCATGGGTCTGCTTGGTGAGATTATAGTCAGGACGTATTATGAGGTTTTGAATAAACCTATATATGCTGTGAAAGAAATAATTGAATAAATATTATTATATAAATTTATGAAAATACTTATGCTGGCTCCAGAGCCGTTTTTTGAGACACGGGGGACACCCTTCAGTGTTTTTCACCGCTCAAAAGCGCTTGGAACATTGGGACATGAAGTAGACCTGGTGGTTTATCATGTCGGTGAAAATGTTAATATAAATAATGTAGTAGTCCACAGGATTCCACCACTCCCTTTTGTAAAACAGGTAAAAATTGGTCCCTCTCTTATTAAAATACCTCTGGATATTGTTATGTTATTTAAAGCCGTTCAAATGCTTCTCATAAAAAATTATGACTGTATCCATGTACACGAAGAGGCAGCTTTATTCGGAAGTATTCTAAAGAAGATCTTTAAAACGAGCCAGATATACGATATGCATTCGAGTATTCCCCAGCAACTTGTAAATTTTAATTTTACGAACAATAAAGCATTAATTAAACTGGCAGTTCTTGGTGAAAAATTTATAATTAAGAATTCGGAAGCTGTAATTGCAATATGTCCCCAGTTGGGGGAAACGGTAAAAAGCATAGATCCTGAGAAAAAGTTATGGATAATTGAAAATCCGTCCGTATCAGGAAATGACTGCAAAAATCCAGATGTTGAAAGTGATAAGATAAGGAATTATCTGGGTGTTAATAACAGGAAGGTAATATTATATACAGGAACTTTTGAACCGTATCAGGGAATTGATTTAATGATTAAATCCGTTCCCAGGGTTGTTGAAGAAATGAATGATGTTTTGTTTGTTATGGTCGGTGGGGAAGAAACTCAAATCAAAGAGATGGAAAAGCTGGCTGAACAGTTGCAGGTAAGAGATTTTATAAAATTTACAGGTAAACGCCCGGTAAATGAAATGCCCCTTTATATGGGAATTGCAGATATCCTTGCATCTCCCAGGATTACAGGAACAAATACACCCTTAAAATTATATTCTTATCTTGAATCAGGAAAACCAATCGTTGCAACCAATTTATCCACTCATACACAGGTGTTAAACAAGGAAGTTGCAGTGCTGACAGAACCCGAACCTGACAGTTTTGCGGAAGGTTTGCTAAAAATCCTCCTAAATGAGGATTTAGGAAAAGAGATCGGGATAAAGGGGAAAGAATTAGCAGAAATCAAATACAGTTATAGCGCCTATCTATACAAAACCGAAGATGTGTATAACCATATTAAATTATTAAAGGGGTTATGAAGTGTGCGGAATATGTGGTTATTACTCTTTTGAAAAAGGCAATCCTGACGAGAATCTTTTAAAAAAAATGTGTTCGGTAATTGAACATCGGGGGCCTGATGATGAAGGAATATTTTTAGATAAGGGTGTCGGATTGGGTATGCGGCGTCTTAGCATTATTGATATTGAAGGCGGGCGCCAGCCAGTACATAATGAAGATAGCACAATCTGGATAGTTTTTAATGGAGAAATATATAATTACAGGGAACTCCGTCTTTCTCTTGAAAAGAAGCACAGGTTTTATACCTCAAGCGATACAGAGGTCATAGTCCACCTTTACGAAGAGTTTGGAGAGGGGTTTGTATCAAGGCTCAATGGTATGTTCGGTCTTGCAATATGGGACTCAAATAATAATAAACTCCTGCTGGCAAGAGACCGTACAGGTATAAAACCCCTGCATTACATCATATTAAAAAATAAATTAATTTTTGGATCTGAAATTAAATCAATTCTTGAGCATCCCGATGTTAAACGAGAAATTAATTTTATTGCATTCCATTATTTCTTATCTTTTGAATACATTCCTGCTCCGGAGAGCATATTCAAAGGAATAATGAAATTGAAGCCAGGTCATATATTACTTTACAAGGACAACATGGCATCTATTAGAAGATACTGGGATGTTGAATTCTCGGATAACGGTTTTTCAGAAGAATATTTCTGTAATAAAATATCTGAAACCCTTGAAAAATCTGTAAATTTAGAGATGGTGAGTGATGTTCCACTGGGTGCTTTTTTGAGTGGAGGTATTGATTCAAGCGCAATAGTAGCCATGATGAGCCATCTCAGCGATGAGCCTATTAAGACCTTTTCGATAGGTTTCGAGGACCAATCTTATAATGAACTTGAATATGCAGGAATTGTAGCAGAGCGCTTTAATACTGAACACCATGAAGAGATCATTAAACCGGATGCCGTGAAGCTTGCCGGCAGCCTTATTAGATATTTTGATGAACCTTTCGCAGATGTTTCGGCATTCTCAACGTATCTCGTTTCACAGATGGCGAAAAAGCACGTAAAGGTCGCACTTTCAGGAGACGGGGGTGATGAATTATTTGCAGGCTATGACTGGTATATTGCGAGTAATCTTAATGAATATTACAGAAAGCTGCCCTCTATTTTGAAAGATAAAATTATCCATCCGGTTGTAAAGAATCTTCCTGATTCTTCCCAGAAGAAAGGTTTCTCCAACATCCTTAAGCGCTTTGTTGAGGGGTCTTCCCTTCCAGATGAAGGAAGGCATGTCAGATGGCAGTTTTTTTTGCCTGACGAGGATAAATTATATTCAAGTGAGTTGAAAAATGAACTGAAAAATGTAAACTCCTTTGAAGTAGTGAACAGATTATATGTAAATAATAATGCAATAAAACCACTAAGCAAAGAGCAGTATGTGGACCTGAAAATGTACCTGCCTGATGACATTCTTGTAAAAGTGGATAGAATGAGCATGGCTAATTCCCTTGAGGCAAGAGTGCCGCTATTGAATCAACTTTTTGTTGAACTCGTAGCAACCATACCCCCAAATCTCAAGCTTAAAGGTATTTCTACTAAATATATTTTTAAAAAAGCCATGTTGAAACATCTTCCCAGGGATATAATTTACCGGAAAAAACAGGGATTCAGCATACCAATGAAAAACTGGCTCCGTGAGGATTTAAGGGATATGATGATGGAAACTCTTTCAAGAAGAAGGATAGAAGAAAAAGGTTATGTTGAATATGGATATGTTAATAAGTTAATGAACCAGCATCTTGAGAAAAAGAGGAACAATGCCCATCAGCTCTGGTCCCTCATGGTTTTTGAGATGTGGCATGACATGTATATAAATAATGAAGTTGGGGAATATAAATGAATAAAAAGGGAAATAGCGATGTTGCGCTGGAAGAAATTAAAAATTACTGGAACGAGCATATTCATGACCTGAAAATTGCCAGGCATCCGGTCGGAACAGAAGGTTTTTTTAAAGACCTTGAGCAGTACAGGTTTGAAAAACTGGATTACCTGCCAAAAGTGGTAGATTTCTCTAAATATAATAATAAAAATATTTTAGAAATAGGTTGTGGTGCAGGCATAGACCTGAAAAAATTTGCCGAAAAGGGTGCAAAAGTTACAGGCGTGGATCTGGCAGAAAAATCCATCGAACTGGCTAAAAAGAACTTTGCGTTCGACCAATTAGATGGGGACCTGCGTGTAATGAACGGGGAGCGGCTTGAATTTGAGGATGACAGTTTCGATGTTATTTATGCACATGGAGTTATACAATATACTGCCAGCGATGAAAAAATGATAGACGAAATCTTCCGTGTTCTAAAACCAGGGGGAGAAGCTATTATGATGGTTTATAACAGGTATTCCTGGTTGAATCTCATGTCAAAACTTTTTAAAACCGAACTGGAGCACGAAGATGCACCTGTCCTTAATAAATATTCGATATGGCAGATGAAAAAGATGCTTCATAAATTTCCATATGTCAAGATAATCCCGGAGCGATTTCCGGTAAAAACCCGTTTGCATCAGGGTTTAAAGGCAAATGTTTTTAATGACGTATTCGTGCCATTGTTCAATATTATTCCCAGATCAATAGTAAGACCATCTGGCTGGCACATAATGATATTTGCATATAAAGGAAAAGTATGAATCGGGATATTTCCAAATTGACTGAGAAGGTTTATGACCTTGTGATTATTGGTGGAGGTATCTACGGCGCTGCCGCTGCATGGGATGCTGCATCAAGGGGTTTATCAGTTGCGCTGCTGGAACAAGATGATTTCGGGTCAAAGAATTCATCGAACAGTCAAAAAACAATTCACGGAGGACTGAGATATATACAGCACGGCGACATCAAGAGAATGCGCGAATCAATATGTGAAAGGACATCCCTGATGCGGATTGCTCCCCATCTTGTCCATCCAATGCCCTGCCTGATACCCACTTATGGGCGACTTATGCAGAGTGTAATGCCTTTAGCGTTGAATATCTATGATATTGTCAGCTTCGATCGCAATAAGCTGGAAGATCCTCAAAAACACATTCCCTCTGGGAGGGTTGTTTCGAGAGAGGAATGTATGCGAATGATACCCGGCATCAATGATGACGGGCTGACAGGGGGGGTTATATGGCATGACAGCCAGGTATACAATACGGAGCGTATGGTACTGTCCTTTGTTAAATCAGCGGAAATAGCCGGGGCGGATGCAGCAAATTATGTTAAGGTAATCGGGTTTTTAAGGGAAGGGAACTGCATAAAAGGCATAAAAGGAAAAGATGTACTCAATGATTCTGAGATAGAGGTTAAGGCGAAAATAGTATTAAACGCAAGCGGGCCGTGGGTGGACAGTATATTGGGCCTGGTAAAAGAATCGCATAGTCATGTGACTCGCTTAACGAAAATGATGCTGCTTGTTGTAAATCGCCATTTTGCTCATGAATATGCTTTTGGGGTCCCTTCCAGGAAAAAGTCAGAAGATAAGGATGCCGTTGTTAACAAAGGTTACCGTCTTCTTTTCATATCCCCCTGGAGAGACTATTCTTTAATTGGAACAGCTCAGGAACTTTATGAAGGGGATCCGGACAAACATAATATAACTGAAAATGATATCCAGGGATTCATAGAAGAAATAAATGAGGCTTATCCGCATGCTGCACTTTCACGAAAAGATGTCTCATTTTTTTATGGGGGACTTCTTCCAATAGACGGGGTAAACCAGAATGGGGATGTCAATCTGGTCAAGCGCTACAGGATATATGATCATGAGAAAGAGGGAATTAAAGGATTGGTCTCGATTATAGGCGTTAAATACACAGAAGGTAGATTCGTAGCACAGAAGACAGTTGATATGATTTATAAGAAGCTTGGATTAAATTCACCTGAATGCATAACTATGGAAACACAGGTCATGGGGGGAGAGATCGAAAAGTTCAATGGTTTCCTGGAAGGAGCTATTGAAAAGAGACCTGAAGGATTAAGCGAAGAGACTGTTAAACAGTTGGTCTGCAATTATGGATCTGAATATCCTGAAATAATAAAATTTATAGATGAAGACCCTGATTATGCTCAAAGAATATCAGCCAGGTCGAATGTTATTAAAGCTGAAATTCTTTTCAATATCCGGGAAGAGATGGCTCAAAAGCTGGCAGATGTGGTTCTGAGGCGCACTGAACTTGGGTCGGCAGGATATCCAGGAGATGATGCTCTCAAAACCTGCGCTGATATAATGGCGCAGGAGTTGGGGTGGGATGAGGCAAAGGTTCAAA
>JACUUX010000006.1 GCA_014859105.1 Nitrospirota bacterium | reverse complement strand
GTAGGTGAGATACAGAATAGATAAACGAATAATCATAAAAAGGTAGAGAATCCCAGAGAGACACTGTTACGGGTTGAAAGTGAGCATAACGGTTCGCGTGTTTACGATGTCCCGGCCTGTCGGGTGTAGCACGCCTTTACGCAAACAAGCTGTTGTGCGAAGTGGATCGCTTAGATGCATTCTCGTACTCTTGTAACAAGGATTCTATCAATTCTTTTACAGAAATAATTTCTTTTGCTCTATAAGCATTCTCTCCAGCAAACGCAAATCCGTGTTTTAAATTACCCTTCTGGGCATTTATTAAAGCAAGAGCAATGCAATAGGGACTGTTTTTATAATCACAGCTTGTAATACAATGAAAGGGACATTTGAAAGGTTTCCTTTCCCCCTTATTGACATCATCAATAAATTTGTTTCTAATCGCTCTTCCCGGCATACCAACCGGACTTTTGATAATCACAAGATCTTCTTTGCTCGAATCAATATATGCTTGCTTAAATTTTATAGATGCATCACATTCATATGTTGTAACAAAACGTGTTGCCATCTGCACTCCAGAAGCGCCTAATTGTAAGAATTTATAAATATCTTCTCCCGTATATATACCTCCAGCAGCAATTACCGGAACAGGTTTCTTATATCTTGTTTCAAATGGTCTTACCTCATTAATTACTTCTGTAATCAGCTTTTCTAACGAATACTCAGAATCGCTAATTTGCTCCAGTTTGAACCCGAGATGTCCACCCGCCATTGGCCCCTCCACCACTATAGCATCAGGGAGGTAGTTATATCTTTTTAACCATCTTTTAAAAACAATATTGGCCGCTCTTCCTGAGGAAACGATGGGAACCAATTTTGTTTTTTCTGTTCCGTTCAAAAATTCTGGAAGATTAAGGGGAAGTCCGGCCCCGGAAAAAATAATGTCTATCCCCTCTTCGATAGCAGTTCTTACTATATCAGCAAAATTTGATGCTGCTACCATTATGTTTATACCAAGAATCCCTTTAGTTAATTCTCTGGCTTTTTTAATCTCTCTTTTTAATGCTTTAATATTTGCATCCACGAAATTCGTGGGAGATCTGTGCTCAAGCATCCCGATACCTGAAGCAGCAATAACTCCGATACCACCTTCATTAGCTACTGCAGATGCTAACCTGGATAAAGAAATCCCAATTCCCATTCCTCCCTGAATTATAGGAAGTTTTGCTGTCAAATCCCCTATTGTTAATCCTTTTAGATTGTTAGTATTCAAAATAACCCCCTTTACCTATTTCGTACAACTCCTTCATATCCTGAATCAGGTTTATATATAATCCTGTTTCGGAAGTATAGACAAAATATTTTGGATATATCAACTGTGCTATTGACAGTAATAATCTTCACCATTATAGCAGTTTTTAGAGTTGAAGAGAAAATCTGAACTGGATATGATTTTGATGTTATGGTGACACTTTTGAAGGAATCCTGCCGAGAGTAAGTACTCAATATTTTCATCTCTTCTCCATAAATGCGCAGTTAGCAAGGTGAGGTGCAAATCTCCTGCAAAGAAGCTATCTCCTGACAGATTTAAGGACGGGGAGAAAGACAGGGTCAATCTTTGCGAGCGAGCTCAGCACGAACTCCTCGATACCCCTGTTATCTGACAGAAGAAGCCCTTTTGGCAAAGCGTCCTGTTTAAATTCTGCGCGTCCCATGGACTTGTGCCCACCAGCACTGCCTATTTTGCCGAAAGCGGTCCGCGCAAGGTAGCCAGCATCCTTTTTAAGACCGTCGTTTCGGAATACTACTACCACTGCGTCGCCTACCACCCCGGTAACGAGAGCCCATGATACGTTTTCCACACGAATGAAGAAATCCGCCACTTGCACGCAAACGTCGAAGAACGGGACCGGCCCTAAATGAGAAAACATGACGCCGTTCAAAAACCGTCTTCTCACAAGTGCGATGCTGAAGTAGTCAAGTGCCTCCCGCGAGAACTGGGAGAATTCTATCTGTTTGACGGTGTCTCTGTCCGCTTTGCCCCTGAGCCATTTTATTGCCTCCATATCGCCCTGACTCATATCTACCATGAAGTTGCGTGTGTCCGTTTTAATCCCGTAATAGAGAGCACTTGCGAGGTTTCTGGTAAGGCGGAGGCCCGTGGCCTTCAGATATTCCGTCATGATGGACGAAGTAGACATGTAGTCAGGCCTTATGTCCACAAACTCGGCTGATATCTCCTCCCGGAGCGGATGGTGATCTACCACAATATCGCAACGTGGGAGGTTAAAGTCAGTGAAGAAATGTGGCTGGGCGTCAACTATCGCTATAATGTCAGACCGGTTGGTTTCCTCCTCACTGACCGGAAATGCGGGTATCCTTAATTTTCTTATCATACAAGCGTTTTCGGGTCTTCCGATTGCTCCGGTATACCCTATATTGACGATGCGCTTTTTTGTCTCCAGTATTTTCTTAAGGGCGAGTGCGCTCGCCAGTGCATCCGGGTCAGGGTTTGCGTATATTATTATCTGGAGATTCCCCGCGTCCCCGCATACCTGTTTCAGACGCTCAAGCCTGTATCGGATGTTTCCGTTTTCTTCCATGCATTTACTCATTGCTACCGTCAATAAGATTTAATACTAAAAAACATTGAGTTGTCAAATAATGACCTGACCGGTTAATAAAAAATTTTTTTATGCTAACGATTACCTTTTCTAACGTTGCATGGTCAGCAATTCTTTCAAGATATTTTGCAACATAACTAATCCTGACTGCCCGTGATACAGTCATCCATTTATCTACCCATCTTATTGATTTATTATATTAAAATCTATTAAATTTCTGTACTATTTACAAGTGCGAGCGCCCAACCTGATGTCAGCAGCAACAGGACGTCTGACAAATGTGAAGGTTACCTTCAATAATCTGTAGTTTGCCTATAGGATTCCTGGACTTGAACATAATCTTGACAATTTATTTAAAATCTGAGTCAATTATGTTTATGGTTCTATCAAAGGAGGAGGACGATGAAAGTATCCCGCCGTAATTTTTTGAAATTATCAGGTAGCGCCTTCATGCTAAGCATGTTGGGAATCGATCTCGATTCTATCATGGCTTACGCTCAGGGTCTCAGGACAGTAGGTGCAAAAGAGATTATTTCACACTGTCGTTATTGTTCTGTCGGTTGCGGTCTTATTGCGCATACATCGAAGGGAAAGGTAATCAATATAGAGGGAGACCCTGAAAATCCAATTAGTAGAGGAGCCCTTTGTGCGAAAGGAGCCGGCTTGATTCAACTTCTCTACAATCCATTAAGGTTGACAAAACCGAAGTACCGGGCCCCGGGTGCAACGGGGTGGAAAGAAGTAGAATGGGATTGGGCGCTGGATGAGATTGCAAGGAGGATAAAGACGACCCGTGACCGGACGTTCAAATTAAGCTCAAAGGGGTTTATTGTCAACAGGACAGATGGCATATTCTGCAACGGAAGCCTCACACTCGGTAATGAAGAGACAATCATGCACCTGAAACTCATGTATGCATTGGGGCTTGTTTATTTTGATGACAAGAGCCGGATGTGACACACCACAAGTATCCCAGGTCTGGGATCTACAATGGGCCGCGGGGCAGCTTCAAATCACATAATTGATTTCAAAAATGCAGATGTCCTTCTCATTATAGGAAATAATACTGCTGAAAACCACCCGGTTGCGATGAAATGGGCTATGAAGGCAAAAGAAAGGGGTGCAAGGTTAATCGTTGCTGACCCCCGTTTTACAAGAACCGCAGCAGTGGCAGACATATACACTCCTTTTCGTTCAGGTACTGATATAGCACTTATTGGAGGGTTGATTAATTACATCCTCGAAAATGACCTGTATTTCAAAGAGTATATTGTCCATTACACAAATGCCGCGTTCCTTGTAAACCCGGAATTCAAGGGTCCCGGTGAACTTGACGGTCTCTTCTCGGGGTATGATGAGAAGACCAGAAAGTATGATCGGGCGACGTGGTCGTTTCAGGAGGATGAAAAAGGTGCAGAAAAGAAAGATCCCACCCTTCAGGACCCGCAATGTGTATTTCAACTTCTCAGGAAGCATTTTTCCCGCTACACCATAAAAAAGGTTTCAAGCATAACCGGAACACCTGAAGAGAAACTTGAAGAGGTCTACATGACCTTTGCAGCTACCGGAAAGCCTGACAGGGCCGGGACTGTAATTTATTCCATGGGCAGCACCCAGCATTCGGTAGGAGGAGGCAATATAATGTCATATGCTATCGTTCAGATCCTCCTTGGCAATATGGGAATGGCCGGTGGCGGTCTGAATGCCATGAGGGGAGAGGGCAATGCCCAGGGATCGCCGGACAATGGTATTTTGTATGAGCACCTGCCGGGATACATGCCGACGCCGACCGCTTCTCTTGTTGACCTCAAGGCATACATAAAGAAACACACACCCGGTACAAAAGACCCGAAGAGTATTAACTGGTGGGTCAACAGGGACAAATATATTGTAAGTTACCTGAAATCCATCTATGGAGACAAAGCAACGAAGGATAATGACTTTGGCTATGCATGGCTTCCCAGGCGCGATGAAGGTCAGGATTGCTCGGACCATATGGCCTTTGATGAAATGTTTAAAGGCAGGATTGAAGGATGCATTGCATGGGCAATGAACCCTGCCGTTTCGCGTGCAAACTCCGGCAAGGTAAGAAAGGCTTTATCAAAACTGCAGTGGCTGGTGAGTGTAGATCTATTTGACAACGAAACAGCCTCGTTCTGGAGAGGACCTGGAATGAAAGCGGAAGAGATAAAGACCGAGGTCTTTCTGCTCCCCGCTTCATCTTTTCTTGAAGAGGAGGGAAGTACAACAAATACCGGCAGATGGGTGCAATGGAATTATCAGGTGGTTGAGCCGGTTGGCGGAACAAAGCCTGACTATGAAATAACAAACGAACTTTATTTCAGGGTCAGGAGGCTTTACGAGAAGGAGGGCGGGGTATCCCCTGAACCGATCCTGAATCTTACCTGGAACTACGGCGAAAAAGGACCGGATGGCAAGATCAAAAAGATAGATATACACGCCGTTGCAAAAGAGATAAACGGATATTACCTGGAAGATATTTATGACAGAACAACCACTCCTCCAAGACTGCTCGGCAAAAAAGGGGAACTCCTGGCGGACTTTACGCATCTTCAGGCAGACGGCACGACCTCGTCCGCAAACTGGTTATACAGCCAGTATTATACTCAAAAACAAGGCAGGATAATAAATATGGCAGCAAGAAGGGGGCAGGCTGACCCGACAGGACGCGGACTCTTTCCTGAGTGGGGGTGGAGCTGGCCCCTTAACAGAAGGATACTCTATAATCGGGCATCTGTTGACTTAGAAGGCAATCCATGGGATACAGAGAGGGCGGTCATTAAATGGGATGCAGCAGCCAACAAATGGGCAGGGGATGTGCCTGATGGATCTTCTCCTCCGCTTGCAGATGAAAAAGGCAGACTCCCGTTCATTATGATGGCTGATGGTGTGGGTCATATATTTGCACCGATTGCAGGAGGCCCGTTCCCGGAGCACTACGAGCCCCTGGAATCCCCTCTTCCGGAAAATCCAATGTCCGGACAGAGGATAAACCCTGCGTCAAAACTTCACTACACAAAGGAAACCGGGTTCCCTCCTGAGAATATATTCCGCAGCGCTGATCCCCGTTTTCCCATCGTTGCTACAGTATTCAGGACTCAGGAACAATACCAGTCAGGTTCTATGACAAGGCGTCAGCCATGGCTGCTTGAGTGTTCGCCTCAGATGTTTGTGGAGATGAGTAAAGAGCTTGCAAAAGAAAAGGGGATCAAGAACGGTGAGAAGGTTATTGTGTCTTCTGCGCGTGCCATGCTCTGGGCGATAGCCATAGTTACAGGCAGATTCAAGCCGTTTACAATTGAAGGTTCCACAGTTCATCAGGTTGGCCTGCCAATGCATTATGGCTGGCTGTATCCGGAGGATGGAGGGGATAGTGCAAATTTGCTCGGACCGTGGTTCTTCGATCCGGATGTAACGGCGCCTGAAACAAAGGCCTTTATGGTCAATGTTTCCAGAGTCCCCAACCCGGATAATTCATAGACGTTGTTTATCGTGGAAATTCGGTAGTTCACCCGCATAGCTTGAGTGAGGTGCAAAGGGTAACCTAAAGCGCTAAGTTTTCTGACAGAGACTCCGAAAGGGAGATGTTCAAGCAATGACAACTTTTTGTAAAATAAGCGAGAAATACACTTCTCTCTAATGAAGGGTTAAGAATAATAATATGATAGAAGCTTTTCAACAGTTGCATCCTGTACTACAGGCTTTGCTCGCAACGTGTTTTACATGGCTTTTAACTGCTCTTGGTGCAGCAGGTGTCTTTATAGCGAAAGACATCAACAAGAAGGTGCTCGATGGGATGCTTGGCTTTGCTGCAGGAGTGATGGTAGCTGCAAGTTTTTGGTCACTGCTTACTCCTGCAATTAAAATGTCCGAGGGTAAAGATATTCCTGTATGGGTTCCAGCTGTAGCAGGTTTTCTTCTGGGAGGTATATTCTTGAGGGCTATCGATAAAATACTTCCTCATCTGCACATCGGTTTTCCGATGGAGGAAGCTGAAGGAATTAAAACAAGCTGGCAACGGAGCACTTTGCTTATACTTGCCATAACATTGCACAACATCCCGGAAGGGCTTGCCGTAGGAGTTGCTTTTGGGGCTGTTGCTGCAGGTTTACCTTCTGCTACTTTAGCAGGAGCTACTGCATTAGCAATTGGTATAGGGATTCAAAATTTTCCAGAAGGTCTCGCGGTATCCATGCCTCTTCGCCGTGAGGGGATGTCCCGTTTGAAAAGTTTCTGGTACGGGCAGTTATCAGCAGTTGTTGAACCAATTGCAGGAGTTATTGGAGCAGCGGTTGTCATTCTTGCACAGCCTATCCTCCCATATGCTCTTTCTTTTGCAGCTGGCGCCATGATGTTTGTCGTCATCGAAGAACTTATTCCAGAGTCTCAACGGGGAGGAAATACCGATATAGCAACCGGGGGAGCAATGATTGGTTTTGCTTTAATGATGTTACTTGATGTGGCATTTGGTTAAAGGGTATTTAAAAAAGCGATTATATTCAGTAAATCATCATCTGATAAATACGCAAAAGATGGCATATCCTTATAAGGATTTTTAACCTGGGCCACAATACTCTCGGGGGTTGCCGGCTTTCTGCTTACGGGAAGCAGTGGATTTTTCAGAATGCCTTTATGACCTGGTCCCAGGATTGTTTTTGTGCTATGAGGATCGTGACAGAAAAAACATTTTGACTCATAAAGTTCTTTGCCCTTTTTGATATTTTCCGGGTCTGTTTTTACGATGATCCCCGCTCCTTCCGGAGCTTCTTTTTTCTCCTCTGTGACCTTTTTAAATAGTATATCAGTGCCGGATTTAGTGGTAAGGAGATAGTATCCCCCGGAGGTTCCTATCATTCCGAACGTTAAGAGAGCTATTAAAATGCCGATGGTCTTTACGTAACCATAGAACTGTCTGTAGAACCTCACGAAAGAGACTTTCAATAATAGGAGGACTATTACAGCAAGGGCAAATACACCATGGAATGTGGCTCTCGGTGAGGGCTCCCCCTTTGTCTCCAGTATAAAATCCAGACAAAAATAAGCAATGATGAGATATAACGCAAAGTAGAATTTCCCGTTTAACCGGTGTATCCTTATAAGCGTTGTAACGTTAAATCTTTTCTCTGTCCTTCCCAAAACCTCAAACATGGTGAACATGGCTAGTAATGTCAGGAGGAGCAGCACAAGAGACAGGAAAGACTTTATCAGAAATATTGGCATAAGCCTCCCTCATGAAAGGGAAGGAAAAGAAAAGATATCTTATCCCTTCCCCTCAGGCTCCTAATATCCCCTTCTCTTCGGCATCTCGGCCTTCAATGACTTAATGTAAGCAATGATATTTGCCATATCTTCAGACTTTGGATCGATTGCCTCGCCTTTGTTGGCTTTTACAATACAATAGTTAACAGCCTCTTCGAGACCCAGCTGCTTTTTGCCCCCCATATTGAATTCTTTCTTCATTCCGGACTTCTCAAGACCTCTTCCACCGGGATGGCATTCATTGCATGCCTTTGTTCCACCGGCAAACTTCGGATCGTTGAAGAGAGATTTGCCCTTTTCTGCATCCCCTGCTGCAAAGGTATAGGAGAAAATAAGACCTATGGCTATCACAGACAGTAATGCTATCCTTACAGACTTCATCTATTTCACCTCCTTCCTCTGCTGTATAAGCCTATCACAGAAGTCGCAAGCCCTTGATTATCGAAGGCTTACGGATACCTATGTTTTCATAATAATTTTTTAAGTTATCATGACAGACATTACTTCCTGATAAAGCAAAAACAGTACCAGGGTAAGACTTGTTAATTTTAAGGAGCTTTAAGAAATAGACGGGGTAAATATGTCGGGCAAGTTGTCATCCATAAGGGCATTTTTCCCCGATAAGAACGGTACCTATTTAAACAATCACTGATTGTATCATTGCATTTACGATTAAGAGTTTATAGCCTCACAATAAAATCCCTCGGTTTTTCCCCATCTTAAGGAATGTTTTTCACACGTTCTTGTTTGAGAGTTTATTCCTGCATAAAGCAGGTACTCTATTTATTCTTTCTTATCCAACTTTGTGAATTTTGAACCTTCTATCGTTGCGTTGACCATCAGCCCCTTCTGACCGAAAACGAATCCGATAATGGGGTCCTTGATATTTGTGGTATCCACTGCCTTTCCTGCTCCCACATCAACTATTGCCACAGAACCATCGACACCAGCCTTCCAACCGGGGCTCTCGCGGAATTTTTTAAGCGACTCTTCCTGCATGAAGATGAGGATCACATCCTTTTTCTGCGCTCCAATCTGGATACCCCACGAGCCAGCTACAATACTATAGTAGTCGACTGTCTTGCCGCCAATTCGCAGTGCACCTTCACCGTACTCGCCTCCAATGATAAAGCCAGCCTTGAAGATACCGGGGATAACAAGTATACCTTTTGCAACCTTAAGGAATTCCTCTCCCCCTCTAACCTCTTTTACAAATCGTTCAAGAGCAACATCGACACTGACTTCAATTTCCTTTGCTGTTGCCGCAAATGATCCGTTAGCAAAAAAAATAATGCATAAGAGTAACATGGTCATTATGCATTGCATCTCATATTTTCCTTTCTTGAATAATTTCATCTACTCCTCCTTCTCATTGTTTTCTTCAAGCCTCTCAGAGGCTCTTATTTCCGCACTTTATCTTTTCGGGTGGTTTCGCAGTGAGCGCTTACAATTTCTCTTTCTGCATTGTTGTTGGTTTAGCACAATAAGTATATGGAAGTTCCCTTTCTGCTAAAAATGTACCATAAAGTATGCCTGATGTTCAACCGAACCGTCAATAAGGTTAGTGACTTTTGCTTCATACACGGTTTATGATATTGAAGAAGCTCAAAAACAACATAGAAAAGAGCTTGAGTCTATCCATTCAATCCATGAACTTAAACGCGCTAAGGCATTGACCAATGGAACAAGAAATATTTAATGTCTCTCACCCATTCGAGCATGGCGGAAATATCTACAGGCTTGCTGAAGAACTTAAGATGCAAGAAAGAAAGGTAATAGATTTCAGCGCATCTATAAACCCACTCGGAATATCTAAAAAAGTAAAAGTGGAGATACGGAAACATCTCAAACACCTTCACAATTATCCAGACCCTGAAGCAAAGAGGCTCAGAAAATGGCTTGCACAATATCACGGCATTGAACAAGACATGATTCTCTGCGGCAGTGGAAGCACAGAGCTCATTTATCTTATTGCAAGGACATTAATGCCTCGAAGGGTTCTTATCCCGGCGCCGACATTTTCAGAATATGAAAGGGCAATAGCATTACAGAATATAACCCCTCTCCATCACCCCCTCCCGCAAGGGGAGGAGGACTCTTTAGGAATTCCCGCTTCCTTGACGGGGGGTAACTCTTTAAAAATTCCCACTCTCTTGACGGAGGAGGGTAAATCTTCAGAAATTCCCTCCCCCTTGAGGGGGGAGGGTAAGGGTGGGGGTGTAATTCCGGGCTTCTCGCATTCGAATCGGATAGATATTAGACATCTTATGCTAAACAAGGAAAAGGGCTTCGAAATAAACCCTGATGAATTTATTAAAACAATGGAAGGAAAATTACCAACCCCCCCCTTGCCGCCCTTTAGTAAAGGGCGGCAAGGGGGGATTAATAACTCGCCGCTTATCACTTATAACTCATCGCTGTCTTTTGATGTGGCCTTTCTCTGTAATCCGAATAATCCAACGGGGAGATTACTCGTAAAACACGATGTCAAAAGAATCGCAGATGCAGCAAAAGAACTTAAATGTTATCTAGTTGTTGACGAAGCCTTTATAGATTTCTGCCCGGATGAATCTGTCATAAAAGATGTTGGAAACAACCCTTATCTTATTGTTCTGAGAACAATGAGTAACTTTTATGCGATTCCCGGCCTCAGGATTGGATACGGCGTATTTCCCGTACATCTTATTAACTTTATGAAAGGACTGAAAGAGCCATGGACTGTAAATAATCTTGCTCAGAGGGCGGCGGTTATAGCCCTCAAAGATAGGGTATTTAAAAAAGAGACAACTAAGTTAATAGCAGAGGAAAAGAGGTTTCTCGAGAAGAATTTCAGAAAAAACGGGATAGAATTTTTTAATTCCGCTGCTAATTTCTACTTATTAAGAATGGACAACGCACGAGAAATCCGCAATTATTTAATGAAAAAGGGCATACTTGTCAGGGAGTGCTCAAATTTCAAAGGGCTTGACAGTACATATTTAAGAATTTCGGTGAAATCGCACAGGGAAAATACGATTTTAATCAAAGAGCTGGCATCTCTTTTGAAAAGACAGGGATAATGCCACTCAGAAGGTGGTTAAAAAGTACCAATTTTGCCATTGAGGGCATACTTCATGCTGCAAAGACCCAGCGGCACTTAAGGTATCATTTTTACATCGCGGCTGTTGTTCTTCTCATAAGTTATGTGCTCGGGGTATCGCGTATAGAATTTCTGATTATCGCGCTTTCTGTAATCGCCGTATTACTCGCTGAAATGTTCAACACTGCTATAGAAGCTGTTGTTGACCTTATCTCACCTGAAGAGAGTGAAATTGCCCGTGTGGCAAAGGATGTTTCAGCAGGTGCCGTTTTGATAACCGCATTCGGAGTTGCTGTTATCGGATATATAATTTTATTTCCTTACCTTCGTGATTCCTTCGAGACCGGTCTCCATATAACAAAACACTCGGAAGAAGAAATTGCGATTATTGCAATTATCATAGTCTTGATACTTGTTGTCATCACCAAGTCATATTTCGGTAAAGGTCGTCCATTAAGCGGAGGCATGCCGAGCGGACATGCCGCACTGGCTTTCTCGGCATGGGTTGCGACCACTTATATAACAGAGAATCTCATCGCATCTTTGCTTGCTTTCATAATAGCCGTCATGATAGCGCATAGCAGGATTGTCATTAAAGCTCACAGCTTGTGGGAGGTCATCCTCGGCAGCTTAATGGGAGCATCGGTAACGTTTCTGCTGTTCAAGATTTTTTTGTAAATTTTAAAACTGTTAACTTTCATTTGATAAGGAAGTGTGAAATAATAGTCTCTAAAGAGAATTGACCGAAGTAAAGAAGATTATGAGTAATCCCCCTCAGTCCCCCTTTAGCAAAGGGGGATTAAGGGGGATTTGTTAAGATATTAAACAATGTTAAATCTTCGCAAAGCAATAGTTGAGCTTTACAGAAAGGCTGCAACATCATTACCTTCAGATGTTAAGTCTGCCTTGATAGGTGCCTGTAAGAGAGAAAAAAATAATTCAAATGCCAGGACGGCACTGTCCATAGTCGTTGAGAACATAAGAATTGCAAAAGAGACCCAAAGACCGATATGCCAGGATACGGGTGTCCCTGTATTTTTTGTTAAAATCCCGGCTGGCCTGAGCCAATTAAATTTGAAAAATGAAATAATCAGGGCAACGAAGGTTGCAACTAAAAAAATACCTTTAAGGCCAAATGCTGTTGATATACTTACAGAGAAAAATTCAGGGGACAATACAGGGAGTGGCTTTCCTGTTATATATTTTGAAGAAATCAAAGGCAGCAATCTTATAATAGATCTAATGCTCAAGGGTTCCGGATGTGAAAACGCCGGACGGTTATACAGATTACCGATAGCAGAACTTAAGGCGGAGAGGGATTTGTCGGGTGTAAGGAAATGCGTAATTGATACAGTTCACAGGGCCCAGGGCAAGGGATGCCCGCCGTATATTATCGGTGTGGGGATTGGAGCTTCAGATGACCAGGTCACAAAACTTGCGAAGGAACAGCTTTTGAGAAGACTTGAAGATCAGAACAGATACGAGATTCTTTCTGAACTTGAAAAAAGGCTTGTGAAAGATATAAACCGTCTCGGAATAGGGCCGCTCGGTTTTGGCGGTAGAACAACGGCTTTAGGTGTTAAAATCGGAGTGAATCACAGACACCCGGCATCATATTTTGTTGATGTATCTGTATCCTGCTGGGCGGACAGGAGGGCGAGGCTGATATGGGGAATTCAAAATTCGAAATTAAAAATTCAAAATTAGACAACCTCTCAGCAGAACAGCAAGACATCGAGTCTGTCATTCCGGCTCGTCCGGAATCTTTCTGTATCAAGAAGGATTCCCGGCAAGCGGGAATGACAACGTGACAAAAAATGAACTCTTGCGTCACGAATCAGGTCTCCGAGGAATTTTTTTGTTCAAGAAACATGAAGGCTAAGACGATAAATCTCCCGCTGACTAAAGATGATGTCCTGAAATTGAATGTTGGTGACATGGTTTTAATAAATGGTCATCTCATAACCGGCAGGGATAAATTACATAAATTTTTTGTTAATGAAAAGCCATCGAAAAAACAGATACCATTTAATCTTGAAGGCACAATCCTTTACCACTGCGGTCCTATAATAAAAAAGAGGCCGAAAGGCTTTGAAACCATTGCCGGAGGTCCGACTACAAGTATGCGGGTAGAGATGTACGAGCAGCTGATAATCTCAGAATATGGATTTAGAGGTATTATGGGTAAAGGCGGTATGGGAAGACAGACGTTGAATGCCCTGAAAGAAAACGGCTGTGTGTATTTACATACCATAGGCGGGGCTGCTGTTTATCTTGCAGACAGGGTTAAACGCGTGGTTGACGTCTGGAAACTTGAGGAATTCGGTATGGCTGAGGCAATGTGGATGTTTGATGTCGAAGATTTCCCCGCAATCGTGACCATGGATGCTCACGGACGCAGTCTGCATGAAGAGATAGAGAAAAGCTCATACACTGTATTGAAAAGACTTATCGGTTAACCCGGGAAATGCAGTTAATCAGATAAAATGCTATCCGTGTTATCTCAGACGGATGCGTGTACTGTCTTTAATCGACTCATCAGGGTGTGTTATAACCATTTCACGTTCAGTCAGCCCGGAGGTTATTTCAGCCTTCAGCCCGGTACGGTGACCGACTTCAACCTGACGCTGAAATGCCCTCCTGTTTTCTACTACAAAGACCGCCCATCCATCCCTTTTTCGAAAAAGAGCACTGGCCGGGATCTGCAATACGTCCTTGCCTTCCCATATGATAAAACTTGCCTCAACCCGGTATCCGTCACCGAGCATCTTCCAGCTTTCAGGCAATGAAATAAAATCGGCTATGACCAGCACCCGCTGTTCCTCTACTCCGAGACTGGAGATCTTTGTAAACCCGGCAGGCTCTACAACTCTTACCTTGCCCGAAAGCGGCAAATCACCCCCCCATCGCTCAAAGAGTACAGGAGTCCCAGGCTTGATTTTTACTGCATCTGCCGAAAGGACCTCTATTTCGACTTCAAGCGCGCCTTGATCGCCGACATCGATCAATGGTTCTCCGGAATTTACAACACCCTCACTCTTGCGATATATATTGAGAATACTGCCGTTTACAGGACTACGTACCATGACAATCCTGCCGTGGTTGACAGTATCTTCTGCTGCAGTATACAGGAGTGCACTACGGGCCTTATCGAGTTCAGAACGGGCAACTTTAACAGCAGCCTCAGCCGAAAGGCGGTTTGCCTCTGTGCGTTTTGCTTCGGCTTCAGCCCGTTCCAGAGCGTTCTTTGAGGCATAACCATCCTCATGAAGTTTTTCCATCCTCTCTAAGTTCGCTTTCGCATACTCTGCATCTGCTTCAGTTGCACCCACCTGCTCCTTTGCAGCCCTGAGAGCTGATTCAGCTGCTGAAACATCAGCTTCTGCTTGTGCAAGGCTTCTCGGGTCGAGAACGATCGGCCTCAGGGGTTCAAGTTCAGCCACAACCTCCCCCTTTTTTACAGGGTCACCTACATCAAGATTTATTCGCCGCACGTAACCTGCAACCGATGCAGAGATGACAAACCTGTCTTTTACCCTTGTTTCGCCTTCTTCCTCTATCGTTACCCGAAACGGGCCTCTTGATGTCTCTGCAAAATCAACGGTTACAGGTCTCGGCATGAACCCATAAGCGATTAATAATATGACAAGTGCCATAATAATGATTATGATTATCCATCTGTGTGTTCGCATATTCCTTTACTCCTTTATTTTTAGAACTGCTACTAGATCAAGACGGTCAAGTCTATGGCGTACAATCAATCCTGACAAGCATGCTGACGCTACAACTACAGCTGCTGCAAGCGAATAAGTTGCCGGTTCAAGTACAACCGGTATCCTGAACAGGTCAGAGCCTAAAGCTCTCGCTATATATGCACAGATGCCCCGTCCGATTAAGAATCCAAGTGGGATAGCTGATATCGTAAGCATCCCGAGTTCCCCGAGCAGAATGTATGAGATCTCTGCACGGGTATAGCCGAGCACCCTGAGACTTGCAAGTTCATGTCCCCGCTCTGCCAGAGCTATGCGGGCAGTGTTGTAGACGACACCAAAAGCTATCGTCCCTGCAAGTATGCTTGCAACAAAAGTGAAAAAGAGAAAAAATTCCGCCTGGGTCTCATAGAAATTTTTTATTTCATCCTTCCTCACTATAGCACCTGATACGCCGGGCATATCAACAAGTTTCCTGTAGATTTCGGTCTGGTAGAGCGAATCAACGGTAAAATATGTGCCTGATATAGCATCGCCTTCTCTCATGATGCGGTTAAGGGCGGCAATGTCCATATAGCCTGATAGTCCTATATATTGCTTGACGAGCCCGACAACAGGCACATGAAGCACAGGCCTGGAGCCCTCGAGCACTTCTACGGTGAGAATATCGCCTGGTCTGATACCGAGAATATCGCCGAGGTAGTCGGTCAGAACCAGGCCTTCAGGGGGAAGATGTACTGTCTCCAGATTTGTATCGAGGAGAAAACGGAGTTTGTTATCAGGATTTACACCATCTATAGATGTGCGATAAGAGCGGTTCATGAAGCTGAGTCTTACAGGCACTGACCTGAAGCCTTCAACATGTTCAATCCCCCTTATACCTTTAAGTTCGTTAGCCGCCCTTCTCGATGTAGGTTCAACAAAAGTGGCAGTCATATCCTCTTTCTGTGAAAGTTTGAACTGTACGTTAACCATTATGTCAACAGCATCGCTTGAAAACGTGGCCGCTAACATAATAGCACACGCAAGTGCTATTCCTGTTACAGACAAGAAAGATTTTGCTGGCCTTCGAGTGATATTGCGGATGATTATATGGGTGGGATGTGAGAGTAAACGCCATAGGACTGTGCGTTCTATGAACATTTTTCTGTAAAGTGCAGGGGGCTCGGGTCTCATAGCTTCTGCAGGGGAGAGTTTTACAGCTTTCCGTACCGAATATAAAGTGCCTGCAACAGCAGAGGCGATGGTGATGAACATTACAATAATGACAACAGACGGTCTAAGTTCGTATATAAAGTATGGAAATCGATAAAATTCCATATATATCATGCCAAGGCCTTTGCCGAGCCATACACCTAAAGCAATTCCTCCTGCTACGCCGATCAAGACGACTGCTATTACCATTTTAATGTAATGTATGCCGACATCAAGGTTACTATAGCCGAAGGCTTTTAGTGCAGCTATCTGTTCTCGCTGTGTACTGATAGTCCTGCTTACGACTACATTAAGGAGGAAAGCGGCTACTGCAATGAAAATTGCAGGAAATATTTCTGAACTTCTCTGGAGTTGCCGGAACTCCTCTGTCAGAAAGCGGTGAGATATTTGATTTTCACGGGTGTATGAACCAAGCCCGCCATATCGTTCAAGAAGGTTATCTAGCTGCGCAAGCACATCATTCGCATTCACATCCGGAGATATGGTAAGTGAAATATCGTTAAAAGCTCCTTTCATGTCATAGGCTGTACCCAGGGCATCACGTCCCATCCAGAGGATTGCATAGCGTTTATAGTCCGGGCTCAATGCACCGGGTCTGCTTTGAATGATGAATTCGGGCGATAGTGCGATTCCTACAATAGTAAGTTTTTTCCACTTGCCATTAATTACTGCCGCAAAAGTATCGCCGGGCGAAAATCCATGTGCTTCTGCAAAGCCTTCGCTCACCACCACTTCGTTATCCTTGAACGGGTCGACTATTCTCCCCTTCCTGATATAGAGTCTGTTCAGGAGTGGGTTACCGGTATCAGGTACAGAAACGATTCTTGCTGTTACCGGTTCGGGAAAGTCTTCTATATCCAGCTTCACATCAGCCACAACACGGGTCTCGACCTGATCAACACCCGGGATATCACTGATACGGTCTTTAATGTTTTCTGGAGCACGTTTCAAAGACGCAAAGACCTCGGCAAACCTATAATCCTTATAAAATCTGTCTCTCGTCAGATTCAAAGAGTTCATTGTACTTATTAACATTACAAATGCCGATACCCCACTCACGATTACAAGTGCTATTGCTAAGACCTGTCCCTTCATTTTCCAGAGGTCTCTGAAGAGTTTGCGGTCAAGTTCCTTCATATCCTCTTCCTTACCAGTGCAGTTCCCACGGTGATTTTTTCACTGTATTACTGATAATCTCTGAAATTAATCCGCTGCTGAGATGTACTACACGGTCTGCCATGCCTGCTATATCAGCGTTGTGAGTGATGATGACCGTGGTTGTACCAAGCTTGCGATTAACCTGTTCAAGAGCCTCAAGCACTACAATGCCTGTGGCAGAATCGAGGGCGCCTGTGGGTTCATCGCAGAGTAGAACCTCAGGATTTTTTGCTATTGCACGGGCAATTGCAATGCGCTGTTGTTCACCTCCTGAAAGCTGTGCTGGGAAATGGTCGAGCCTGTCACCCAGTCCTACGATAGAAAGTGCGTCCTCTGGTTTCATCGGTCTTTTCGCTATTTCGGTGACAACTCCGACGTTTTCCCGGGCGGTAAGACTCGGGATGAGGTTATAAAACTGGAAGACGAACCCGACATGAAAACGCCTGTATTCCGTGAGCTCCTGTTCAGTTGCCCTGGTGAGGTCTTTTCCACGGTAAATGACCTGCCCGTCAGTTGCTGTGTCGAGTCCGCCGAGGATATTCAGGAGTGTTGATTTTCCGCTTCCTGAAGGGCCGAGAAGAACTACAAGTTCTCCTGAATATAGTTCCAGATCAACACCGCGCAGGGCGTGTACCTTTACCTCGCCCATATCATAGACCTTTGTCAGTGATTTTACTTTAAAGACAGTGTTTTTTCCGTTTTCAGATTGTACGGATTTTTCCTCTGCCATCTGTTTATGAGTTAGCCTGGTTAATTCATAAATTTTATATGACCTAAATTGAGCGATTTGTTATCTCATAATGCCGCTGAGACAGGCGAGACGCCTGTCCTTCAGGTTTGAAGGCTTACCTTTCAGGTAGGACAGCCGTCCCGGCTGTCCTTGATTTGTCAAAAGAATCGCTCAAATTAGGTATTAATTTTATACATAATCCGGGTTAAAGTATTGCATATGGAAACTAATTCGTATCCTCATAACTGACATAAGACCTTCCTGAATCATGTTTCCTTATCTCTATGTTCACATCAAAGGCTTTACTCAAAAGATTCCCTGTCAAAACGGTTTCAGGGTTACCCATGCCGAGCATTGTCCCGTCTTTTATTAATAGCACTTTCTCAAAGTGTAATGCGATGTTTATATCATGGAGTGCCATTAGTATCGAAATATTTTTCTTCTCTTTTAATTCCCTGAGTAACCTGAGCAGCTCTATCTGATACTTAATGTCAAGGTTTGCGAGTGGTTCGTCAAGGAGCAGAAGTCCTGCACCCTGCACAAGGATCATTGCTATGAAAACCCTTCTTCTCTCCCCGCCGCTGAGAGTCGTTATATATGATTCTGATTTTTCCTGAAGTCCCACGAGGGCTATGGCTTCTTCGATTGTCATTAATGGAGGGATATCGTATGGATAAAGACCCATCTTAACAAGTTCCCTGACAGTGAAAGGAACGTTGATATCCAGAAGTTGTGGAAGATAACACAAAAGCTTTGCCCGGTCTTTGTTGCTATAATTCTGTAATGACTTTCCCCAGAGTTTTATCTCACCATGTGATGGTTTTAATATCCCGCTTGCCAACTTAAGGATAGTTGATTTACCCGAACCATTCGCACCCAGGAAGCCGATAAACTCTCCATTTCCTGCGGAGAAGTTAAGGTTATAAATGAAGTTATTTCCCCTTTCATAGGAAAAGCTTACATTATTGAGTTCAAGAATGGGATAATTATGTACTGAGAACATCTTTCTTTCTCAAAAGATAAAGGAAATAAGGTGAACCGATAATAGCAGTTATTATTCCCGAAGGTATTTCTGCCGGACTCATGATTGTCCTTCCGATCATGTCTGCTATGCATAGAAATGCTCCTCCACAGAGGGCTGATAAAGGTATTAATTTTTTATTATCAGCACCAGCGAGGAATCTTACAATATGAGGGATAATAAGTCCTATAAAGCCTATTGTACCACCAAGAGAAACAGATGCCGAGGTCATGATTGCTACAGAAGCGAAGAGCAATAACCTTTCCCTGTGCACAGAAAAACCGAGACTGTGTGCAAAGTCATCACCGAGCATCAAAGCATTGAGTGCCTTTGCTCTGGAGATGCAGATATAAAGACCGGCAAGTATGAATAGAAATCCATATGGAATTAATGACCATTCCGCAATCGAGAGGTCGCCGAATATCCATAGCAAAGCCCTTCTTGTAACCTCATTTGCCGAAATGCTGATAATAAGCATGAGTATTGCGTAAAAGAGAAAACTAAGACCGATACCTGCCAGGAGTAATCTCCCGGGCCAGAGTCCTCCCTTCTTCCAGCCGAACAGTCCAACCAGAATGCTTACAATAGAAGCACCGATAAAGGCAGTCAGGGGTATGCTAAAATTGCTGAACATATACATACCTGATAGAAGTCCCAATGTAGCTGCAAGTGCCGAGCCGCTTGAGATTCCGAGGATATATGGGTCAGCGAGGGGATTTCGCAATATACCCTGAAGCACGGCTCCTGAGGCTCCGAGAGCCATACCCATAAGCGTAGCAACAATTACCCTCGGGAGTCTTATCATAAGCAAAATCTCCTTGTCAGTACCGTTTAATTCAAAAGGGTTTATTATTCTCGGACCTAAAAACAAAGAAACAGAAAAGGTTATGACCAGGACAGAAATTAAAAATAAAAATTTTATTTTAGACATCCGGCCATTTCCTCAATACCATTAATAACCCTCGGACCAAGTCTGTAAAGGGTGTCACTAAGATAAAATACATTTCCTTTTTTAACTGCCGGAACCGTGGCTATTTTTTTCAGTAGCCTTTTAGAGACTTCTTTTATGTTTTCATGTCCCTTCCCGATAAAAATTATATCCGGAGACTGACGAATTATCTCTTCAATAGAATATTTCGGATATGAGACTTTTGATCTATATGCTGCGTTCTCTAATCCGAGGATTGAAATTGCATCATCTATAACCGTACCGGGCCCTGCAACTATCAATGGTTCGGGCCATATTATGAATAAAACCCTCTTTTTTTGAGAGGCCTCAGTAATCCCCCCACGCCCCCCTTTAGTAAAGGGGGGCGTGGGGGGATTATTAATAGCTGTCTCTATCTTTCTTGCAAGTGTATCTGCCTTTTCTTTTGCCCCGAGTTCTAATCCCATATCTCTAACACCCTGTGGGAGTTCTGTGAGTGTCCGTGCCCTGAATATATAGGTTTTTATTTTTAGAGAACGAAGTCTTTGCTCGAATTCCTTTGGATTACCATCAGTCGTCATAACTACAATACAGGGTTTTAAAGAGACTACTGCTTCTAAAGAGGGAGTGGACATCCCGCCAACCTTAGGTTTTCTTTTTGCTTCCTCAGGGTAGTCACAGAAATTTGTTACACCAACAATTCTATTGTCAAGACCGATTGCAAAAAGTATCTCTGTAATGTTAGGAGCAAGGGAGATTATACGACCCGGTATTTCAGCAGAAGCCGGTGAAGCGGATAAAATATAGTTCAGGAGTAATATTGAAACAGCAAAATTCAATAACCATATTTTTCCCGGCTTTTTTGTTGCAGCAGAATATGTTAATTCCATTTTGCCTTTCACCCAAAATTTTAACTCTTTAAACTGAAAAAATGCATAGAAACATAGAAGGCTGCCGGAGAATGACAGCCATTGGAACAGAGTTCGTTATGTATTATTTATGTATTATATATTGTTGCTGTTATACTAAAGACATTAATTTTAACCTAAATTGAGCGATTCTTTTGACAAATCAAGGACAGCCGGGACGGCTGTCCTACCTGCAAGGGAAGCCTTCAACCACGTATGACAGGCGTCCCGCCTGTCTGAGCGGTATTATGAGATAATAAATCGCTCAATTTAATTTTAAGAGAGGTAAAAAATGAACGTGTATTACTATGATGAATTGATTGATGAATTATCAGAACTCTGCGGGATAGTGCTGGAATACTGGGATATCTTTGGCAAAAAAAATATTACTTCTGTTGAAACAAAAAAAGCTGTTCTCAGGGCTATGAAGATTAATATCGATTCAATCGATGATATTGAAAGGGAAATCAATGATAGAAAATGGCGGCCCTGGAATAATTTTCTCGAACCTGTATATGTGCATTCAGAAAATGATCAGCCTATATTTATCCCAGTCTATATATCCCTGCCGGAAGGGGAAGAAAGTAAACTTACAATCGTTTGGTCTATTACGGATGAAAATGATGTGAAAAGTAAATTTACACTCGAAGGAGATAAGATAAATATCTCAGGGACACAATTGATCGACGGCATCAGATATGTGAAGATAGCTCTCTCCGACAGGGGATACCGCGATCCTGGTTATTATGACATCAATGTAGAATGCAGACATCCGGAAAACATTTTCCCGGGAGGGAGCAACATAATAGGTAAAAAGGCTCGTGTTATTATATCCCCAGACACGTGTTATATTCACCCCGGGCTGCAGAACGGCAGGACATGGGGGCTTTCTATTAACTTATATGCGATTCGTTCAGACCGTAACTGGGGAGTCGGCGATTTCACAGATCTTAAAAATATTATCAGCTGGATTGCTGATTTAAAGGGCGGTTTTGTGGGAATTAACCCCGTACATGCCATCCCGAACACAAAACCTTTCGGTATCAGCCCGTATTCGCCTTTAAGCAGGCTCCATAAAAATTTCATTTATATAGATATCGAAAAATTGCCCGAAATAAAAGAATTAACAGATGCAGGGATTATAAGTTCTGATAATCTGCAAAAAGAACTGGATGTATGCAGGAAGGCAGACCTTGTCGATTACGAAAGAATAGCTTCACTAAAAGAAAAAATATTAAAAGAAGCTTTTGAAGTCTTTTACAGGAAATTCTATATGAGAAATACTGTCCGGGGAAGAGATTTCAGAAATTTCATATCCGGGGAGGGTATGACACTTGAATACTTCTCGATTTACATGGCACTGGCGTCAAAACATGGAGGGATAAAAAACTGGAAAGAGTGGCCTGAAGAATATCATGATATGGAAGGTAAAAACATCAGGGTTTTTAAAAGGAAAAATAAAAAACAAATACTATTCTACCAGTATATTCAATGGCTTATTGACAGGCAGCAGAAGGAAATTGATGAAGAGGCTAAAAAAAGAGAGATGAAATTAGGTGTTTACCATGATCTCGCCATCGGCTCTGTTAAGAGTGGAAGTGATGCATGGAGTTATCAAAACGTAATAGCCGGGGATACAGATGTCGGAGCACCACCTGATGATTTCAGCCCCGGCGGGCAGAACTGGGGCTTCCCTCCCATGATTCCTGAAAAGTTAAAAGAGTCAGGATATGAATTGTTTATACAGACAATACGGAAAAACATGAAGTACTGCGGTGCTTTAAGGATAGACCATGCCCTCGGTTTATTCAGACTCTTCTGGATACCACATGGCATGTCTCCCGGCGATGGAGCATATGTTAATTATCCATCTGAAGAACTGCTGAGGATTATTGCCCTTGAGAGTAATCGTAACCAGACCATGGTTATTGCCGAGGACCTCGGTACAATAGGTGAAAATGTCAGGGAATCACTCAGGAGTTTTAATATGCTTTCATACAGGCTCTTTTATTTTGAGAGGAATTACCCTGACCCTTCATTTCTTCCACCTGAAAAATACCCGGAGATGGCATTATGTGCTGTAACAACCCATGATCTTCCTGCAATTTATGGCTACTGGTCAGGTCGTGATTTAGAGGTAAAAAAACAACTGGGGCAATATTATGATGAAGCAATATGGAAGACAAGATTTCAGGAGAGAGAAAGGGATAAGAAACTCATTATATCTGCCCTCGGATCTCATGGCATTTTACACAATAATAACATTTCAGACGCGGATGTTATTCCTGAGATGACTCCGGAGCTATGTCTTGCCATATATCAATACTTAGCACTGACACCATGTAAATTGCTTCTCGTATATCTTGACGACATACTCGGCACAATCGACCAGCAGAATATGCCGGGAACGGTTGATTCATATCCGAACTGGATGCAGAAGACACCGCTGACTCTGGATGAGATGATGATGGATAAACGTTTTATTGACCTTTCCGGGATGTTAGGAAAGATAATATAACAAAATATTAACGACGGAGGATATAGTATTTTCGCTCATTCTCGACTGCCGATGTATCGGCAGCCTGCGAGGCAATTCTTTCTTCAAAAGAATTGAAATCCGCTCTAATACTATATCCTACGTCTGCCACAGAAAATTTATGAATTAACTGGGCTAAACAAGTTCAGCATATGATTCAGGGTGACAAAATGTAAAAACAATAAGTACATCCTGTTGCATTAGTAAAAATCTTTGCGTAGAATAGTCATAATCACATCAAATATTTTAAGGGGGTAGAATGCCGCATCCAAAGATGCTCGCATTTGTACTTGCCGGAGGTAAGGGAGAAAGACTTTTTCCTTTAACTGCATTCCGGTCAAAGCCATCGGTTCCTTTTGGCGGGAGATACAGGATAGCAGATTTTGTTCTCAGTAATCTTATCAATTCTCATATTTATTCCATATATCTGCTTGTACAGTATAAATCACAGTCACTCATCGAACATATTAGATTGAACTGGAATTTATCTTCTGTTATCAAAGATCACTTTGTTGCTGTGGTCCCCCCGCAGATGCGCATAGGTCCCGAATGGTTTCAGGGTACAGCAGATGCTGTGTTCCAGAATTATTCCTTTATTCAGCAGCACAATCCGAAGCTCGTAATAATATTCGGTGCAGACCACATATATAGAATGGATATCCGCCAGATGATGGACTTTCATATTGAAAAGGATGCCTTTGTAACTGTTGCGGCAAGACCGGTTCCTGTTGAACTGGCTTCCTCGTTCGGGGTTATCATGACCGACAGCGATCGAAGAATCACGGGTTTTCAGGAAAAACCAAAAAAACCTGTTTCCATGCCTGACGATCCCGGCCGTGCTTATGTCTCCATGGGGAATTATATATTCAGCAAGGATATACTGTTGGATGCACTCGCAAATGCACAGAGGAAAAAACAACATGACTTCGGAGCACATGTTATCCCCGGCCTTGTTGAAACAGGCAAAGTATTCGCTTATGATTTTGCAACCAATATCATTCCCGGGACAAAGGCACATGAAGAAGAGGGTTACTGGAGAGATGTAGGAACAATATCCGCCTTTTTTGAAGCACATATGGACATGCTGGGAGAGTCGCCTTTGTTCGAAATCGACAATAAGCTATGGCCGATACATCCCTCAGGTTATGAAGTTTCTGCTACAAAGATACTGAGAGGTGATATAAGGAACAGCATTATTGCCGAGGGTTGCGTTATTAATAAGTCAAAGATAAGAAATTCCGTGATTCGCAGCGATGTAACAATCGAGAATGATGTAGTTATAGAAGACTCCATCGTTATGGATCATGTGATACTTAAAAAGGGATGCAGACTGAAAAAGGTGATCGTGGATAAGCTGAATGTAATAGGCGAAGGCGAAGATATCGGCTTCGATCCTGAAAAGGATCGTTTCAGGTGCCATATAGACTCTTCAGGGATTGCTATAATGCCGAGAGGCGGAACGCTGATAAAAACCCCGAAATAGAAGGTTATCAAGAAGCCCATTAATAGCCCTGTTCCATCCATCGGGTCCAGCACCATCTGCTTTAATAAGACCGGGAATTTTTATATGATGGTTATAACTTTCATCAGGTTTCTGAACCAATACAGGATAATCAGCTTTTTCAAGCATGGGGATGTCATTTATATTGTCACCGATGGCAATAGTTATGACTCCATCAAAATTCTTTTTATATAATTCAATCAGGATAGAGACCGCTTTTCCTTTGTCACTATTCCCAAGAATGTGGTGAAATCTGCCCTGTGTAAAGTTAAATCCCTTAGCCTTAATAGAATCATTCAATTTCTGATTTTCCTTTTCGGGTCCGTGGAAAACAAAGGGTTCATCAAAGTCCCTTCCCTTTGCCATTTCTGCCTCATGAATGCTCATATTAGCAAGTTCTGCAAGTTCCCCGGGTGTCATATCTCCAAACCCTCTTAGATCAAATCCCTCTTTACGTAACTCCTCAACAGTTTTTCTTAAATCAGGATATCTTGCACCAAGACTGATCAGATAATAAATGTTTTCTTCTTCAACTTTTAATTCTGAATCATACATACCCGACTTGAAATAGCCTTTTGGTATAAATATCCCGCCTCCGTTTTCTGATATGAATGGGTGATGATTCTCAAGTTTCTTTCTGTAATATTCAATCTCTTTTCTTGTCTTGCTCGAACAAATAATAAGCGGGATACCTTTTTCTTTCAGCAAATTGAGAGCTGGCAGTGCTGCATCAAAGGAGTAAGTATAATAATCTAAAAGTGTTCCATCAAGGTCTGTAAAGATTATGAGGTTTTTTGTTGACCCTTGACTCATGACTATTGACTCTCGACTATCACCAGCTGTATATCCATTACGTTTGTACCTGTAGGTCCTGTAACAAGAAGCTCGTCTATTTCTTTGAAAAAATGATAAGTATCGTTATTCCACAGGAATTCTTCAGGCATGAGACCTTTATCCCTTGCCTTTTGGACAGTATTTCCGTTTACTATGGCTCCGGCTGCATCTGTTGGTCCATCTGTCCCGTCTGTTCCGGCGGAAAGAAGTGTAATACCATCAATGCCCTCAATCTCCATTGCGAATGACAGCGCAAGCTCCATATTTCTTCCACCAATGCCATTACCCTTAACGGCTACTGTCGTTTCTCCACCTGAAATAAAACATTTTCTCTCACCCTTTACGCCTGACGCTTCGCTCTTTACGGCAAGTGCCTTTTTTGCAAGCCATTTCCCGACTTCTCTTGCTTCACCCGTGATCTCTGTTGATATTATCTCTGCTTTCAATCCAAGAGATTCTGCTTTTGTCCTTGCAGCTTCCAATGCTTTTTTATTGCTTCCTATAACTATGTTTTCTACCTTTTCAAAGATTTTATTTCCTTCTTTTGGCGTCTCGGGAATCAGACCATTCGTACCATCATAAAGGACTTTCATAACGGATGACGGGGATTGCTCCGTCAATTTATATTTTTCTAAAACCCTTAATGCATCATTGAATGTACTGCTGTCCGGAGATGTGGGGCCGGATGCGATTATATCAAGCCTGTCTCCTATGACATCAGAAAGGATTAAGGACATTATTTTTGCCGGCCAGGCAATTTCTGCAAGCCTCCCACCTTTCACATTTGAGATATGTTTTCTTACTGTATTCAACTCAAAAATATCTGCTCCTGCCTTGAGAAGCAAATCCGTGATTTTTTTCTTTTCATCAAGAGTTATCCCATCATAGGGGTCAACAAGAAGGGCAGAGCCTCCACCTGAAATAAGGCAGAGTACCAATGTATTTTCGTCAGATTGTTTGAGCATGCTTACTATTTCTTTTGTACCGCCTTGCCCATTTTCATCAGGAACAGGATGACCCGCTTCGTATATCTTTATTTCTGACTTCTGACCTCCGGCTTCTGACTTCCGGAATATATTGTGTCCATACTTGGTGATTACGATTCCTGGATCGGTTATGTCCGGCAGATTTTCTTCTATAGCCTTTGCCATCGGGCAAGCTGCCTTTCCAAAACCGATCAAATAAAGACTGGTGTATTTTCCCTCCTGATAAACAATGTAGATTTTATCGGCATATTTTTTTACCGATTCATAAGGGTCGACAGATTCTAAAGAGGCATTAAAAATTTGTGTGACCAATTTTTTACTCTCTGCATTGTCCATAGACTCCATTATACCCAAATTGAACGATTTATTATCTTAATAATGCCACAGAGACAGGCGAGACGCCTGTCCTACGCGTTATAGACAGGACATAATATTTGAGCGGATTTATTTTGCCGATATTCATACAGTGTGTATATTAATAATCAAGAGGCAAAATACCTCGGACCCTGTGGAGTAATTTTTGCTACTCCACAGGGGAGAATGAGCGAAAATATTATGTCCTGTCTTTATTGTTTATGCTATTAATCTTCAAAAATCTTAAAAGTTATTTAAGATTTTCAATTCTGTCATTCTGGCTTGTCCAGAATCTTTCTTTGAACAACCCCCTAACCCCCTCTACTAAGGGGGATTCAGAAGGATTCCCGACAAGCGGGAATGACGGCTTAAAGTATCAACCATTGGAACGGAGTTCGCTATGAATAATCTGGAACAAAAGTATACCTGAAAACTTGAGTCTTTATATGCCTTTGCTTTATAATTTAGTGACTTTTAAAAATAGGAAAAAGGATCTTCTTTAAAAACATACACCCGTTATTTTTTCTCTGTAAGAGAAACAAATGTCTTTTTAATGGTTGCATACTCCGGAGGAAGTTGTATAATTTTTCTTGGAGTTGATATATAGACGATATTATGCTAACTTCTTGAACAGGACAGTCTGGATTTTAAAGGAGGTGTTAAATGGGTGATTTTTATCAATCGGGAGTGATAGCTACCTTTCACATGCTCGGAGAGGTGAATCTCGAAAGAATAGAATCAGAACTGGAATGGTATGCAGAGGGAAGGCCAATAGTTCTGGTATTGCCATCCCTTTACAGTGAACTTGAAGGTGATGCATTGAAAGGAATCCTGGACCACTTGAAAGAAGTCAGATATATTAAGGAAATCGTTATTACCCTCGGGCCTGCGTCAGAGAAAGAATTTAAATTTGCAAAAAAGTTTTTTTCTGTTCTCCCTCAGAAAACGATGATAATATGGAATACAGGTATGAGGCTTAAAAAAGTTTACAGGTCTATTGAAGCTGCAGATCTTCCCATCGGAGAGCCGGGCAAAGGAAGGTCTGCATGGATGGCATATGGTTATGTACTTTCACAGCAGGACTTCCATGCTATAGTACTCCATGACTGCGATATAATGACATACAGCAGGGATATGCTTGCAAGATTATGTTATCCTGTCGTCAATCCGAATCTTGGTTACGACTTTTGCAAA
Source organism: Nitrospirota bacterium (assembly GCA_014859105.1). Classification (GTDB taxonomy): domain Bacteria; phylum Nitrospirota; class Thermodesulfovibrionia; order Thermodesulfovibrionales; family SM23-35; genus Kmv42. The sequence goes on along the minus strand of JACUUX010000006.1, from coordinate 71,172 downwards.
GGTTTTTACAGCAGGATAACAGACAAAATGCATGGAAGGGTGACAAGGCTTCTTGTTACACCGCTCATAAGGTCTCTTGAGAGAATTCTCGGCTACTTGCCGATCCTTGTTTTTTTTGACAGCTTCAGGTATCCGCTTGCCGGCGAATTTTCGATGGACGTTGACCTTGCAAGGGTAAACAGGATTCCAGGTGACTGGGGACTGGAGGTAGGTGTCCTTGCAGAGGTTTACAGGAATACATCAACAAGAAGGGTATGCCAGGTCGATATTGCAGAGAATTATGAACATAAACATCAGGAATTATCTCCAGAAGATGCGTCGAAGGGCCTTCACAAGATGTGTGTCGATATATGTAAGACAATGTTCAGGACACTTGCATCAGAAGGAATAGTCTTTTCTGAAGGGTTTTTCAAAACATTAGTCGCCACATACGTAAGAACCGCCCAGGATATACTCAAAAGATATGAGGATGATGCAGCCATAAACGGACTGATTTTTGACAGGCACGAGGAAAGTCTGGCGGTTGAGACATTCACGAGTGCTATAAAAAGGGCATCCGGGATAATTATGGAAGACCCTCTCGGTGTGCCACTGATTGCAAGCTGGGACAGGGTAACGTCGGCAATAGCCGGTATTTTTGGCAGAATAAAAGAAGCAGTAGAAGAAGATAATAAATAAGTTTACGGAGGGAGAAAATGAAAAAGATACCGGTCATAATAATAATTCTATTTATATTATTTGGCGGCGCGGGATACTTTGGCATGAGAATTTTTATAGAAAAGAAAACAGAAGGAATCAGGGCTGATGTGCAGGATTTGAAGCTGAGACTTCAGAAAATAGAAGAAGAATCAAAATTAGCCCCCCTTCAGCCCGATGCAGATGTGCAGAAAGTCATACAAACAGTTAATTCCATCTATCATAAGGTTGACTCCCTTGAAGACTTTTTCAGGAAAAACACATCACAAATGGAAGAGACAATAAAAAAGCAGCAAACTTCCATTGACGAATCCTTCAAAAAACAGGCTGAGGATCTTGAAAAGACAGATAAGGAGATAAAGTCATCGATACAGAAGATTGTTTTCGACTCAGCAATGGCTAACATCAGAAGCCATATTTTAAAGGCTAGGGAAGACCTCCAGTACAGAAATGTAGGGACAGCAAAAGCTGAGCTTGATCTCGTATCAGAGGCTTTCGAAAAAGTAAAAAACTCGGCTACGGAGGAGGACAAAAAGGCTATAGAAGAAATGCAGGGCATACTTAAAAAGGCAAGGGCGGAGCTGGATATAAATTTGCCGGCTGCCGCTAATATGATTGATCTCCTGTGGCATGAAATGAGCAAGCTTATGAGGAAAGGTTAGCAAAGATTTCTTGCGGAATAAATACTTTCATGAAAGTTGTTTTGATTCATAATTTTGAGTAAGAACGATGTGTAGATTTTGAAAGGAGGTCTGATGAAAAAAATACTTGTATTGATTTTATTTTTGTCAGTAACGCTTTTTACATTCAATCTTAAAAATGAAAAAGATAATAGCGGAAATAACATTGAAGAAGATACGGGTCAGCCGCAGGAATGTTATCAGGAGATAAGCGATACAATAAAAAAGGGTGAGACTTTATATGATATATTTAGAAAATACAGACTTGATATCGGAGAATTCATAAAATTAAGAGAGGCTTCTGCTAATGTTCACAGATTGTGCCGGGTGTATCCCGGGCGGCAATACAAGATATTAATTGACAACAGTTCTCAAATAAATGAATTTGAATACTGGATAGATGATGATAATATTTTAAATATTAAGCGGATCGAAGCCGGGTTTTTTGCAGAGAAAAAGAAAGTAGAATACGAAAAAAGAATACTGCATATAGGCGGAATTATAAAGGACAGCCTTATTCAGTCCGTCGGTGAAGGAAAAGGAAATATTCTTCTGGCATTGCAGTTATCAGACATATTCGCCTGGGATATTGATTTTACAACCGACCTCAGGAATGATGACGAATTCAGAATAGTTGCCGAGGGACTTTACCTTGAGGGTGAATTTAAAAAATACGGAGAAATTTTATCTGCAGAATTTTTAAACAATAGTGAGGCTTACCGTGCATACAGATTTGAGTATGATGGAGAAGCTGATTACTACGATATTGACGGGAAATCTCTGAGAAGGTCATTTTTAAAAGCCCCCCTGAGTTTCCGGAGAATAAGTTCGGGTTTTACATATAAAAGGTTCCATCCCATCCTGAAAATTTACAGGCCACACCTCGGGGTTGATTATGCCGCACCAACCGGGACGCCTGTTTCTGGAGTAGGAGACGGAACTGTTATCTTCGCTGGATATAAGGGACAAAATGGTAATCAGGTGATAATAAAACATCCGAATGGTTACACTACATACTATGGACACTTATCAAAGTTTGGTAAGGGTATCAGAAAAGGAGTAAAGGTCAAGCAGGGGCAGGTCATAGCTTATGTAGGGTCTACAGGACTTGCGACCGGACCGCATCTTGATTACAGGGTAAAGATTAATAATAAATTTGTAAACCCTCTTACACTTAAACTGCCCCGCGGAAGGGCTATTCCGGAGAAATTAATGGCAGACTTCAGAAACTTTAAGAGCGGTATGGATACCAGGCTCGCTTCTATTACTCCTGAAGCTTTTGCTGTTGCAGAAAAAATAAAAGAGGAAGAAAAAATCTAAACAGGACAGACTGCTCAAGAGGTGAATAAATGGCAGAAATAATCGAGCCATTTGAGTTCAAACAATGTACAAGTATCATTAAGTCAACAGGCAAAAAAGCAAAAGATTTGCCCGAACTGACGGATATAATCGCAGTGATAAGTGATGAGTGCATTTTCCACCATACTTATCAATATTTTTTGAAGGGTCACATTCTTGAATATACCAACGACTTTGCTCAATGGGCAGGTGAGAGCCTGGAAGAAAGTGCGCTCGCTGAACACCTTTCAAATATAGATCCATATGAATTCAGGAATATCAACGACCTGAGGGAAAAGATAATTGCTGTAATAGATGAGTATCTTAAAATTTTTCCGGAACCAAGAAAAGCTATACCCGGTGAAGAATTCTATTTTAATGAGACGGTAACACTCATATTCCCGGTCGGGATAAGGGTGAAAAACCTGGCAGAATTTCTCACGGCAATAAAATTTGTCGATACGGGTTCTGTATATTATCACTTCTATGAGGCAAGAATTCGACTTGGAGGCGGGGTGGATGACTTTTCAAGATGGATTGAAGATGTATTCGAAAAGAAAGAACTGGCAGAAAAAATCAGGGCCATAGATCCTTTAATGCATAACATAGAAGGGATAAGGGAGCACCTGCTTGAGGCTGTTGAAGAAGAGGTAAGGAAAGACATGGAGGTTATAGACAGGTGTTTGACCAGTATTTAGGCATATCTCCCAAGGGCGACCTGCTGCTTTTACAGATGCTCGGTGAAAAATTGAATAAAAGATCATTCCTTCACATTAATTCGACCCGTGAAGGTGGCGGGGTGGCTGAAATTTTACAGCGGATGATACCCATACTTAATGAACTGGGAATCGAGGCGAGATGGGAGGTTATAGAGGGAGACCCGAATTTCTTTGAAATAACAAAAAAGATTCACAATGCCTTGCAGGGCAATCCTGAGGATGTTACAGAAGACATGTGGCAGTATCACTTCGAGGTCAACAGGAGAAATGCAGAAAAGATCAGTCTCGAGGCAGATGCAATTCTGATACATGATCCCCAGCCTGCTGCACTCATCGAGTTTAAAAAAAACGGTTCATGGATATGGAGGTGCCATATTGATTTGTCTAACCCCCACCAGAAAGTCAGCGATTATCTCTGCAGATACTGTCAGAGATATGATGCAGCTATTTTCTCGGTTTCAAAATTCGCCAGGTCAATAGGTATAGATGAATTCATTGTTTCACCGTCTATAGACCCGATCAGTGAAAAAAACAGAGCGCTGACAGAAGATGAGATAGACGAAACATTTAATAAATTTCAGATACCGAGGGATAGACCGATTATTCTCCAGGTATCGAGATTCGACAGGTTCAAGGATCCGCTCGGTGTCATCAAGGCTTTCCGCACTGTGAAGAAATATAACGACTGTATCCTTGTCCTTGCGGGAAGTCCTGCAACAGATGATCCCGAAGGAGAGGCGGTTTTAAATGAAGTGAAGGAATATGCAGCAAACGACCCCGATATATTTATTCTTTTATTACCGCCTTTCAGCGATAAGGATATCAACGCCCTTCAGAGAACAGCAGCTGTAGTTCTTCAGAAGTCTCTTAAGGAAGGGTTTGGACTTACTGTTTCGGAGGCTATGTGGAAGGGAAAGCCGGTAATTGGTGGTGCCGTGGGAGGTATTCCACTGCAGATAATGCACGGTGTTACAGGTTTTCTTATACATTCTGTGGAGGGTGCGGCATTCAGGATAAGGCAGCTGCTGAATAATCCTGAAATGTCAAACAGGATGGGAGAGAAAGGAAGAGAATTTGTAAGAAAAAACTTTCTTATTACGAGACAGATAAGGGATTATCTGTCAATCTGGTATTCACTGGAAAATAAAGGAAAGAACGTCATCGAATTATAAGGTTTTCCGTTGTAATTGCATTTCTCGGGTTAACCATGTCTTCATCCCATACTGCCGGAGGCTTGAAAAAAAATTGATTATGAAGTCAGTCTTGCTCCTATTATGCGTGTTTATCGTCTGCTGTTTGCCCGCAGATAAGAAAGATAAATTCACCGTGGTCGTTTTTAAACACGGAAAGATCGCAGGCGATCCTGAACCATTCAGAAAATTATTGAAAAAATTTGAGGATGAAAACCCCGGTATTGTAATACGGGACGAGATGCTTCCTGCTTCAACAGATGAACAGCATCAATTCTACGTTATAAACCTTGAGGGCAAGAGTTCGGATTTCGATGTCCTGAGCATGGATGTGATATGGGTACATGAATTTGCAAGGGCAGGATGGCTGCGAGACCTGACACATATGCTTTCCGGAGAGGATAGAAATGATTTTTTCCCCGGTCCGATGCAGGCTGTTACTTACAATAACAGAGTCTATGCAATTCCATGGTACATAGACGCAGGCCTTTTATATTATCGTAAAGATCTTCTTGAAAAGTATGGTTTCTCTCCACCGGTGACATGGGAGGAACTTATCCGTATAGCTCAATATATAATTTCAAGAGAACCCGGATTGTACGGTTTTATATGGCAGGGAAAACAGTATGAGGGACTTGTATGTAATGTTCTTGAATATCTCTGGGGCAACGGAGGAGATATACTTAGGGACGGAAAGGTTGTTATTTACAGTGATGAAAATATCCATGCACTTCGTTTTATTAGAGATTTAATCATAAAGTACAAAGTAACACCTCCTTTAGTGACCACAGCCATAGAAGAGTCTACAAGGCATATATTCGGCAATGGCAGGGCATTGTTCATGAGAAACTGGCCGTATGCATGGAATATTTTCGAAAAGGAAGGCTCTCCTGTAAAAGGTATGGTGGGTGTTACTTTGCTCCCGTCTTTTTCAAAAGGGCCTTCTGCTTCAACCCTCGGTGGATGGCAGCTTGGAGTGAATAAATACTCGAAGCATCCTGAGGAAGCTGAAAAACTTGTTGAATTTTTTGCCTTGCCGGAATCCCAGAAAATTCTTGCCATTACTCTGGGTTACAAGCCGGCTCGAAGGTCTTTGTACTCCGATAAGGAATTGATTAAAGAACAACCTTTTATCGCCGGCCTTTATGATGTTTTTATGAATGCAAGGCCGAGGCCACTGACGCCTTATTACATGATGATAACACAGGTAACGCAGCCTGAGTTCAGCGCTGCCCTCTCTGGAATAAAGACGCCTGAAGAATCGCTTAAAGCCGCTCAAAGGCAGATTGATTATATACTCGCAGCAGAAAGATGAAATAATTCTACCGGGAACTTGATTCGGAGCAGCATGACAGTAAACCCCGTTAGAAGACCTTTCGCCCTTCTAACGGGGTAAACCTAAACGTTGTATTAAAAGGAGGCAGACATGCTGAAAAACCCTTGCAATTCGACAAAATTTTATTCTTATACACATGACAAACACCCCCCTGAGTCCCCCCTTATTAAGGGGGGATTAAGGGGGGTGTTGCCTTTCAGCAAATGGCTGGCTGGCCACATTAATGTCTTTGTGGAGTCTCAGGGCAAGCCTTTTTCAGCATATCTGCCTCCAATATACGAATAAAATTTATGCAACTGATGGATTAATTTATGGTGAAATAAGGTATTTCTTATGAAAAAAGAGAGCGGAAACAGATTCATATTCCCGGCACTTCTAATTCTGTTCCTTGTTACGGTCTATCCGGTTTTTTATGTATTTTATCTCAGCTTTCACAGAAGACTTCTCATCTTTGATATATCAAAATTTGTTGGATTGGATAATTATTTATTTCTTTTAAGAGACGACAGGTTCTGGAACGCTCTGAAAAATACCGTTTATTTTACATCGGTTTCTGTTTCGCTGGAGTTAGCGATAGGACTTTCGATTGCTGTCCTTTTAAACAGGTCATTCAGATTCAGGGGGGTAACAAGGGCTGTTGTCCTGATTCCATGGGCAGTTCCTACAGTAGTTTCTGCAAGGATGTGGGAGTGGATTTACAACACGGATTTCGGGATACTGAATTACACTTTAGGTGCGAAGATAAACTGGCTCGGAAGCCCTTTCTGGGCAATACATGCAGCCATATTAATGGATGTATGGAAAACAACACCCTTTGTTGCTATTCTCCTTATAGCGGGGCTACAGGTTATACCTAAGGAACTTTATATGGCAGCGAAGGTCGACGGGGCCGGAAACTGGGCAATTTTCAGGAGGATAACGCTGCCGCTTTTAAAGCCGATAATACTCGTTGTCCTGCTATTCAGAACTCTTGATGCATTCAGGGTCTTTGATGCTGTTTATGTGTTGACCGGAGGGGGGCCTGCGAATACTACAGAAACCCTGTCTATATACGCTTACAAGGTTCTTTTCCAGACGCTTCAGTTCGGTTATGGTTCTACGCTATCGGTTGTCGTTTTCTTATGTATTGGCAGCATAAGCGTTTTTTATATAAAACTTTTGAGTAAAGGTATAAAGTGATCGGGACGCTTTCGGGGTACAAAGGGGCATGAAAATTATAGGGCAGGACAGGCGTCTCGCCTGTCAAAAATTATTTTCGGGACTATATCTGCAAATAATTTTATGTTATTAATGTTCAAAGATCTTAAAAGTTATTTAATATGGTTGTTTTTTGTCATGCCGGCTTGTCCGGCATCCTTCCTTGAAGAAAGATTCCCGATCCGCCTTAGGCGGAGGAATGACAACCATTGGAACAGAGTTCGCTATGCATAATCAGGGTAAAACGGGCTAACCAAAATTTATGGGGGTAAAATGATTAAAAAAACAGGTTTTTATCTTTTAGTGATGTTAGTCTTACTTTACTGTTCAGGCCCTCTCTTATGGCAAATTGCCACAAGTCTGAAACCCGATTATGAACTGACAGTTATACCCCCTGTCATAACCGAAAATCCGACAACTGTTCATTATATATCCGTATTTAAAGAGCGTCCGTTTTTAAGAATAATTTTAAACAGCGCTGTTGTGGCATCCTGCACAACTGTTTTATCTCTTATTATCGGGTCTCTCTCTGCCTTTGCTCTGGCGAAGATGAGGATAAGATATAAGGTTTTTATTCTCGGATTTGTCCTCTCGGTATCCATGTTCCCTCCGATTGCAACTGTCAGCCCGCTTTATATTATCATCCGGGAACTGGGGTTGAGAGATACCTGGCTGGCTCTCATAATTACATATACTACCTTTTCTTTACCGCTTTCTATCTGGATACTTACCAATTTTTTTAAAGAGATACCTGACGAGATATATTATGCAGCAAGGATTGATGGATGCAGTCCCTTTCAGATATTTTATAAGATAATGTTGCCGCTTTCTATACCCGGAATCTTCACTACAGCCATACTGGTTTTTATTTTTTCCTGGAATGAATTTCTCTTTGCTCTTACATTCACCTCAACAACTTCATCGAGAACAATACCTGTGGCCATTGCTTTATTCCCGGGAGTTCACGAGGTTCCGTGGGGAGAAATTGCAGCTGCATCTGTAGTGGTTACTATTCCCTTAATCGTTCTTGTTTTTGCTTTTCAGAAAAGGATTGTGGAGGGTCTCACTTCAGGTGCTGTTAAGGGTTGATTTATGGCTGAAATAAAGTTTGAAAATGTAATAAAAAGATTTAGAGATGTTTCTATTATTGAGGACCTTACTATTGTCATCAATGACGGGGAGTTCTTTACCTTCGTTGGCCCGAGCGGCTGCGGTAAATCTACAATATTGAACATAATAGCAGGACTTGAACCTGTTACGGACGGCAAGATATATTTTGATGATACTTTAGTTAACGATTTATCTCCAAGAGACAGGGATGTTGCAATGGTCTTTCAGAGCTATGCCCTTTATCCGCATATGTCAGTATATGAAAATATAGCGTTTCCTCTGCGGATGAAAAAAGTTCAACAGAAAACAATTGATGAAGAAGTCAAAAGGATTGCCTCCCTTCTTGGTCTGGGTGATATGCTTCAGAGGAAACCAAAGGAACTTTCAGGGGGACAGAGGCAGAGGGTAGCACTCGGCAGAGCACTGATAAGAAAACCGGAGGTTTTCCTAATGGATGAACCACTGTCAAATCTTGATGCAAGGCTGAGAATTGAGATGAGGGCAGAACTGAAGAAACTGCATCATGAATTAAAGATAACCACTGTATATGTAACACATGACCAGGCAGAGGCGATGAGCCTTTCAGAAAGGATTGCCGTGATTTATCAGGGAAGGATACAGCAATGCGGCACACCCCTTGAAGTTTATACTAAACCTGCAAACATATTTGTCGGAGGGTTTATCGGCAGCCCTCCTATGAATTTTATTAAAGGTACGGTAAAGAGTTTAGAACCCCTGCAGATAGATTGTAACGGAATAACACTTTCAACTATAATTTTCTCCCGTCCCCCTTTATTAAAGGGGGATGAGGGGGGATTAATTATAGGTATAAGGCCGGAAGATATAGTTGTTTCTGAAAGAAAGCCGGAAGGAAAGGTTAAGGTCTTTATATCTCTTGTAGAACCGGCAGGTTCATTCAACTGGGTTGATGTGATATGGAATGATATAGAAATGAAATGTACTGCGAGAGCAGGTTCCGACTTAAGAGAAGGGAAGGAGGCTTTTGTTGATTTTCCGGAAGATAAAGTTATAGTCTTTGATGAGAAATCGGGTAAAAGATTGTTTCCTGATTAAAGTATTTGATGAAATATTTTTTTCAAAGAAGAGATAGTCAGATGAAAAAGATATTGATAAATGTTACAGATACCCGGACATTTGCCGGCAAGATAGAAGCAATCAAGGAAGGGTATGTAAATAGACTCTTTTTTCAGGTTAGTTGATTATTTATGTGAGGAATTTTTTCTCTTGATTTGCTGTTTTATTTTTTTCAACAATCTTTTTGCCCATGCAAATTCTGTTGCAAGAATCGCCAATCCTATCGGAATAACAATAAATGCAGGCCCGGGTAATACAACAAGCGCCAACCCTATCAAAAGCACAGTGGTACCAATTACACCGATTATAAGCCTTTTAGCCCGTTTTAAAGTTTCCAGGATAAATGTGTTCATTCCTTAATAAAATAAATTTCCAGCAGCGTTGTATTGAAGGACGGTCATTTGTAGGATATTATACTATTTATTCGAACAATGGGTGAATAATTTGAATGAAAGAGACTTCTTTGATTTAGAACCAATAATATAAATAAGAGGTACATTTTTGTAACTATTTTGTCATGCTGGCTTGTCCAGCATCCTTCTTTAGTCCCTCCTAACAAAGGGGGATTCAGGGGGTTGTTTAAGAAGGATTCCAGACAAGCTTGAATGACAGATAATTTGAGAATTTCCAGCAATTCTCGGTGAATTTGTGAAGCTTTAAGATTCCTCGCGGAGTAGCATAAGCGACTGAGGAATCTTGCCTCTTTTTTTACCGGGAATTTTTTGAGAATTTCTCGCTAATTTGATTTAAGAAGATAAATGTTATACAATATTACGAAAAATTATTAAATTTCATTAATTTTCCACTAAAATTTACATCTTTTACATTCAAAACGTATCTTTAAAAAAGACAGGTTAAATGAAGGAAATCGAAGGAAGAATAAGAGTTGTTATTGAATCTGTAGCCCCTGAAATTGATTCAGGCTATTTTCCGGTCAAAAGGGCTGTCGGAGAAAAGGTTGCTGTAGAGGCTGATATATTCGCTGACGGACATGATTCAATAACGGCAAGACTCCTGTATAAAAAACCGCATAATGAAAAATGGCAAGAAGCACCCATGATTTTCATAGAGAATGACAGATGGAGAGGAGAGTTTATTGTTGAGGAAGTAGGTATTTATACTTATACGCTTATGGGCTGGGTTGACCATTTCAAGACCTGGCAGAATGACTTAAAAAAGAGGGTTAGCGCAGGTCAAGACATCGGTGTTGATATACTGATGGGGGCTGAATATATCGAAGAAGCTTCAAAAAGGTCATCAGGTGAAGACCGGAAAAGACTTCAGGAGATCGCACATTTTTTCAGGGCTGAATCAGAAAAAGAAGAAATTGTTTCAATCAGTCTCAGCAGAGGATTAAGTGAACTTATGGACAGGTATCCTGATAGACGGTTTGCGAAAAGATATGATAAGGAACTTTCTGTAGTTGTGGACAGGCCGAAAGCACTTTTCAGCACATGGTATGAACTTTTCCCGCGGTCATGTCCGTATCGCTCCGGTAATCACGGAACATTAAAAGATTGCGAAACTGTTCTACCGGAGATAGCAAGAATGGGGTTTGATATACTTTATTTACCTCCCATTCATCCAGTCGGTAAAACAAACCGCAAAGGCAGGAATAATGTACCTGATAGCGAACCGGATGATGTAGGCAGCCCCTGGGCAATAGGTTCGGAAGAGGGAGGGCACAAGTCAATCCATCCGGCACTCGGAACAATGGAAGACTTTCAAAGACTGATAGAGAGAGCCGGGGATTACGGGATAGAAGTGGCAATGGATCTCGCATTTCAGTGTTCTCCTGATCATCCATATGTTAAAGAACATCCTGAATGGTTTAAATGGCGGCCTGACGGCACTGTACAGTTTGCCGAGAATCCACCTAAAAAATACGAGGATATACTACCCCTTAATTTTGAAACGGAAAACTGCAGGGATTTATGGGATGAACTCAGGAGCGTGGTTCTCTTTTGGATTGAGAGGGGTATAAGAGTCTTCAGAGTCGATAATCCGCATACAAAGCCGTTTCCATTCTGGGGATGGCTTATAAAGGAAATAAAAAGAGATTATCCGGATGTTATTTTCCTTTCAGAGGCATTTACAAGGCCAAAGGTTATGTATCATCTCGCAAAACTTGGTTTTACACAATCGTATACCTATTTTGCCTGGAGAAATACGAAATGGGAGCTTACACAGTATATCAATGAACTTGCAAAGACCAACGTGTGGGAATATTTCAGGCCCAATTTCTGGCCGAATACCCCTGATATACTGCCTGAACATCTCCAGTACGGTGGCAGGAATGCTTTTATGATGAGACTTGTGCTTGCTGCGACACTTTCCTCCAATTACGGTATTTATGGACCTGCTTTTGAATTGTGCATAAACGAAGCTGTTCAAGGAAAAGAAGAATACCTGAATTCAGAAAAATATGAGTTAAAAAATTGGGACTGGGACAGGGAAGGGAATCTCAAGGATTTCATAGCAAGGGTGAATAAAATCAGGAGGGAAAATCCCGCGCTTCAGAGTACTTTTAATATTGAACACTATGAGGTGGATAATGATAATCTCTTCTTTTATGGAAAGTATACCGATGACTTTTCAAATATCATCCTTGTTATAGTTAACCTCGACCCGTTCCATGTACATTCAGGCCGGGTGAAAATCCCTGTTCATAAATTCGGCATAGAGCCGCATCAGCCATATTTAGTTCACGACCTGCTCGGTGATGACAAATTTATATGGCAGGGTGAGAGAAATTATGTAGAGATAAATCCGTATATTTCTCCTGCGTATATTTTAAGACTCAGAAAGAAATTAAAAAGGGAAATGGATTTTGACTATTTCATGTGAGGGAAAACTTTAGATGCCTAAAAGGGAAATATACATGGAAGATACGCCCCTATGGTATAAGGATGCCATAATATACGAGATTCATATAAAGGCATTTAATGACAATAACAGCGATGGCATAGGTGATTTGAATGGCCTTATAAAAAAACTTGACTATCTTGAAGGACTCGGAATAAACGTTCTCTGGCTGCTTCCGTTTTATCCGTCCCCGCTAAGGGACGACGGCTATGACATATCTGATTATTTTAATGTCCATTCCCATTACGGTACATTGAGGGATTTCAGAGAGTTCCTTCGCGAGGCCCACAGAAGGGGGATCAGGGTGATAACTGAGCTTGTCCTGAACCATACATCAGACCAGCATCTATGGTTTCAAAAATCGAGAAAGTCAAAGGCCGATGCCTCATGGAAGGATTTTTATGTATGGAGTGATACCCCTGAAAAATATAAAGATGCAAGGATAATTTTCAATGACTTCGAGACGTCAAACTGGGCATGGGACCCTGTCGCAAAGGCATATTACTGGCACCGCTTTTATTCACATCAGCCTGACCTTAACTATAACAGCCCCCGGGTGCAAAAAGCAGTCCTTCGTGTAATAGACTACTGGTTTTCGATGGGTGTTGACGGCCTGAGGCTGGACGCAGTGCCTTATCTGTTCGAAAGGGAAAATACAAATTGTGAAAATCTTCCCGAAACATATGCATTCCTGAAAAAACTGAGGGCGCATGTAGACAGAAAGTTCAAAAACAGGATACTCCTCGCAGAAGCTAATCAATGGCCCGAGGATGCTGTGAATTATTTAGGAAATGGTGATATATGCCATATGGCTTTTCATTTTCCATTAATGCCCAGAATATTCATGTCCTTGTGGATGGAGGACAGGTTTCCCATAATCGATATATTTGAGCAGACCCCTTCGGTACCGGATATATGCCAGTGGGCTCTTTTTCTAAGAAACCACGATGAGCTCACTCTTGAAATGGTGACCGATGAAGAAAGGGATTATATGTATAAGGTCTATGCTAAAGACCCTACTGCAAGGATAAATCTCGGCATACGCAGGAGACTGGCTCCACTGCTCGGTAATCATCTGAGAAAGATAGAACTCATGAACTTCCTGCTTTTTTCACTGCCGGGCACTCCGGTAATTTATTACGGAGATGAGATCGGCATGGGAGACAATTATTACCTCGGTGACAGAAACGGTGTGAGAACGCCGATGCAGTGGAGTGCTGACAGAAACGCCGGTTTCTCGGGGGCAAACCCCCAGAAACTTTATCTTCCTGTCATAATAGACCCCGAGTATCACTATGAGACCGTCAATGTGGAGAATCAAGAGAGGAACCAGTCTTCCCTTTTATGGTGGATGAAGCGGATTATTTCGATGAGAAAAAGATTTTTGGCATTTGGAAGGGGATCAATTGAATTCCTCTTGCCCGAAAATCCCAAGGTCCTCGCTTTTATCCGTCAGTATGGTGAAGAGATCATGCTCGTGGTTGTTAACCTGTCACGATACTCCCAGGTGGTTGAGCTCGATCTGTCAGGGTTTTCCGGTTATACACCCGAGGAGATCTTCAGCAGAAACAAGTTCCCTGTTATCAAGGATTCCCCTTATGTACTCACCATGGGTTTTTATGACTACTTCTGGTTCTCGTTGCAGAAAGAAGAGGAGATAATACGTTTTGGAGATTTATTCACACCAGTCCCTGAATTGAATGTGGCCGGTGGCTGGGAAAATGTTTTTCTCGGGAAATCGAAAGAGAAACTCGAGAATGAAGTTTTCCCCTTGTATATAACAGGATGCAGGTGGTTTGGCAGTAAAGCCCGCAGGGTGCACCGCACAAAAATCATAGAAAACATTACTGTCGGCAAGTCGTCTTTAGAAACGCGGCTCATCTTTTTAAAGGTCTATTACAACGAAGGACTGCCGGACGTCTATCTTATGCCGCTTTCTTTTCTGCCCAGCGAAGACGCCAAGAAGGTCATTGAGGAAAAGCCATATATAATAGTCTCCCGTATAAGGTGCGGGGAAGGAGAGGGGATTCTGTATGATGGCGTGTACAGTCCGAATTTCCATAAAGACATATTCAGTCTGATAGCAGGCAGACAGAGTATAAAGGGCATGAAAGGGGTCCTTGTTGCCCAACCGGGAAGGTTTTTTAAAAAGATTAAAGGGGATGAGCCTTTACCCGAAAAATCCAATGTTCTCAAGGCAGAGCAGAGCAACACGTCAATTATATACGGGAATAAACTTTTCTTGAAACTTTTCAGAAGGCTCGGCGAAGGAACAAATCCAGATCTTGAGATCGGGAGGTTCCTTACTGAAAGAGCTCATTTCTCAAACATTGCACAATTTGCAGGTGCGGTCGAATACAAAATGCCAGATTCTGAACCGGTAGTTGCAGGGATACTTCAGTCTTTTGTCCCGAACCATGGAGACGCATGGACTTATACGCTTGATTCGGTGGAGAGATATTTCGAGAGAGTACTTTCCAAAAAAACAGAAATACAGGAAATACCGAAGGTGCCGGCCTCGCTTTTACAGGTGGAATTTCAAAATATGCCATCTGTACTGCAGGAGATAATAGGGGGCGACTATCTCGAAATGGTTTCCCTTTTGGGCAGAAGGACCGCAGAACTGCACCTGTCGCTGTCGTCTGACCATGATGATCCGGACTTCTCCCCGGAACCCTTATCGGTCATTTATCAGAGATCTTTGTATCAGTCCATGCAGAGCCTTACGAAAAGGGTATTCGAGCAACTGAAGAAGAATCTGAAGAATTTACCCGACGATGCAAGGGAGGTTGCCAATAAGGTATTGGGTTTCGAAAAAGAAATCATGGAGCGTTTCAAAGATTTGCTCAGGAAGAAGTTGCCCGCTGTGAAGACAAGAATTCACGGGGATTATCATCTCGGCCAGGTCCTTTATACCGGAAATGATTTTATTATAATTGACTTTGAGGGGGAACCAGCCAGGTCCTTAAGTGAAAGGAGGTTGAAGAGGTCACCTGTTGTGGATATTGCAGGCATGGTCAGATCTTTCCATTATGCAGCGTATACCTTTCTTTTCAGGCATTTTCTTTTCAGGTCAGATGACATTTCCAGCCTCGAGCCATGGGCCGACCTCTGGTATGCTTGTGCCGGCGGCGTATTCATCAAATCATACCTTGATACAGCGAAAGGAGCTTCTTTCATTCCTGATGGAACAGATGACATCGGCATGTTTCTCAAGATATTTCTCCTCGAAAAGGCAGTCTATGAAGTCGGCTATGAATTGAATAACAGGCCGGACTGGGTGATAATATCCTTAAAAGGTATTTTACAGCTTATGGAGGAATAATAATGTCGGGTATAAAAAAAGAAAAAAGAGAACAACATATCATGCATGATATAAGCCTTCTTACGGATGATGACGTATACCTTTTCAAGCAGGGAAATCATTTCAAGCTTTACGAAAAACTCGGTTCCCATCCGTTAACGGTTGAGGATAAAAGGGGTACACTCTTTGCGGTCTGGGCCCCGAATGCCAGGAGAGTATCTGTTATCGGCGATTTCAATGACTGGGATAAAAAGTCCCATCCGTTGAAAGTGAGAGAGGATGGAACAGGGATATGGGAAGGATTTATCCCTGATGCCGGTCCGGGAAATATTTATAAATATCATATTGTCTCAAGGTACAATAATTATAAAGTTGATAAAGGAGACCCGTTTACTTTTTACTGGCAGGTTCCTCCCCGGACAGCCTCTATTGTCTGGGAGCTGGACTACGAATGGAAAGATAGTGAATGGATGCAAAAGAGGTACGTAAAAAATGCACTGAATGCTCCTATTTCTATATATGAAGTACACCCCGGATCATGGAGACGTGTACCTGAAGAGAATAACAGATATCTTACATACAGGGAGATGGCCCATTATCTTGCACATTATGTAAAGGAGATGGGATTCACACATGTAGAGTTTTTGCCTGTAACGGAGCATCCTTTTTATGGATCGTGGGGATATCAGACGGTTGGCTACTTTTCCCCGACAAGCAGATATGGAACGCCGCAGGATTTTATGTTCATGGTGGATTATCTGCATCAGAACGGAATCGGTGTTATTTTAGACTGGGTTCCTTCTCATTTTCCGGGTGACGAGCACGGACTCGTCTATTTTGACGGCACACACCTCTATGAACATTCGGATCCGAGAAAAGGATTTCACCCTGACTGGAACAGCTATATTTTCAATTATGGAAGACATGAGGTGAGGAACTTTCTTATAAGCAGCGCAGTCTTCTGGCTGGATCGATACCATCTTGACGGCCTGAGGGTCGATGCCGTGGCATCCATGCTTTATCTTGACTATGCGAGGAGAGATGGTGAGTGGATACCGAATGAATACGGAGGGAAAGAAAACATAGAGGCAATATCCTTTCTGAAAAGATTCAATGAAATGGTTTACACAAATTTTTCTGATGTTCTTACTGTTGCCGAGGAATCGACAGCCTGGCCCATGGTTTCAAGGCCTCCATATGTGGGCGGACTCGGCTTCGGTATGAAGTGGAATATGGGATGGATGCACGATACACTCGATTATATTTCACAAGACCCTGTTTTCAGAAAATATCGCCACAACCAGCTAACCTTCAGCATCTGGTATGCATTTTCTGAGAACTTCGTATTGCCTCTTTCACATGATGAGGTGGTGCACGGTAAAGGGTCACTCTATGGAAAAATGTCAGGGGATGAATGGCAGAAGCATGCAAACTTAAGGCTGCTGTTCGGATACATGTACGGACACCCCGGTAAAAAACTTCTCTTCATGGGAGGAGAACTGGCTCAATGGAAAGAGTGGAATCACGAAGAAAGCCTTGAATGGCATGTCCTTCAATACCCTTTCCATCAAGGGGCGCAGAGATGGGTGAGGGATGTGAATCATTTATATAAAAATGAACCCGCGCTTTATGAGCTGGATTTAAGTAACGAAGGGTTCGAATGGATAGACTCTTCTGACTGGGAGAAAAGCATTATAAGTTTTATGAGGAAAGGTAAAAGCACGGAAGATATTATACTTGTTGTCTGCAATTTTACACCTGTGCCTCTGTATAATTACAGGATTGGTGTTCCAAAAGGGGGGTTCTGGAGGGAGTTGCTGAACAGTGATGCAACAATATACTGTGGAAGCGGACACGGAAATGCCGGTGGTGTTGAGGCATCGCCGGTTCCTGCGCACGGAAGATACTACTCGCTATCCCTGATTTTACCTCCACTAGGAGTACTTTTCTTTAAAAAAGAGGGTCGTAATTAATGAAAGTCGGGGCAAATTACACAGATACCGGGAGGTGTGAATTTGTGGTCTGGGCACCATTTCTGGATAGTGTTAAATTAAAAATAGCCTCTCCCGAACAGCACGTTATTCAAATGGAAAAAGACAGGAAAGGCTATTGGAAGAAAGTTGCAGAAGGGGTTTACCCGGACACTTTATATTTCTATTATCTGAATAATCAAACTGAAAGACCTGACCCTGTATCTCACTATCAACCACAGGGAGTGCATAGCCCTTCTCAATTAATCGACCATAACTCTTTTCACTGGGAAGATGGAAGTTGGAGAGGAATTGCACTCTCTGAAATGATAATTTATGAACTGCATGTAGGCACTTTTACTCCTGAAGGCACTTTTGATTCCATAATCAACCGCCTTCCCGATATTAAAGAAACAGGAATAAATGCTATTGAGATAATGCCTGTAGCACAATTCCCGGGTGAAAGAAACTGGGGGTATGACGGCACCTATCTTTTTGCCGTGCAAAACTCCTACGGAGGACCTGATGGTCTTAAAAAACTTGTTAATGAATGTCATAGGATGGGTATGGCAGTTATACTTGATGTTGTTTATAATCACCTCGGACCAGAGGGCAACTACTTATGGGATTTCGGACCGTATTTTACTGATAAATACAGAACACCATGGGGTATGGCTGTAAATTTTGATGGGGCTTACAGTAATGAGGTAAGAAACTTTTTCATAGAGAATGCCCTGCACTGGTTTAAAAATTACCATATGGATGGCCTGCGGCTTGATGCAATACATGGCATCTCGGATCTGAGTGCCACACCATTTCTGCAGGAACTTGCAGACAGGGTCAGGGAGTTTTCATTAAGTGAAGGAAGGATATATTACCTGATAGCAGAAAGTGATTTAAACGATTCAAAAGTTATCAGACCGAAAGAATCGGGTGGATATGGTTTTGATGCTCAATGGTGTGACGATTTTCATCATGCATTACATACGCTTATTACCGGTGAGAAAAATGGATATTATATTGATTTTGGCAGAATGGATAACCTGAAAAAATCTTTAATGGAGGGATTTGTTTATTCAGGACAATATTCTGAATACAGAAAGAGGAACCACGGCAATTCTTCGAAGGACAGGACTGCCCGGCAATTTATTGTCTTTTCTCAGAATCATGACCAGACAGGAAACAGGATGTTTGGAGAGAGGTTAACAAATCTTGTCTCTTTTGAGTCGCTGAAACTTGCAGCCGGTACAGTTTTGCTTTCACCATATATACCGCTTCTTTTCATGGGTGAGGAGTACGGAGAAGACATACCGTTTCTATATTTTGTAAGTCATTCTGATCCTGATTTAATCGAAGCCGTGAGGAAAGGAAGGAAAGAAGAATTCAAGGCGTTCGAATGGAGGGCAGAGCCGCCGGACCCCCAGAGTGAGGAAACATTTCTGAAATCCAGAATAAAATGGGAAAAGAGAAACTCAGGCAATCACAGAGTATTATTAAATTTTTATAAATCACTAATAAGATTGAGAAGAGAAATCCCTGCCCTTTCGGCTCTTGACAGAGAAAGGCTTGATGCTTATGGATTCGGGGAAGACAGGATTTTACTGATCAGCAGATGGAAGGAAGAAAGCCACGTATTCATAATGTCGAACTTTAACAGGGATGACAGGAGAATTATTAACTTCTCTCTGCCGGAAGGGGTCTGGAAGAAAATTTTTGATTCGTCAGAAAAAGAATGGAACGGGCCTGGAACATTTCTACCGGGAAAAATAGGTCAAGGCGAGGAGATAAACCTAAGGGGGCAGAGTCTGGCAGTATATATGAAAGAAAAGGTTTAACTTGATATTCCCCCTTTAGCTTGCTTACAGGGTTTCTATATTTCTGTCATTCTGGCTTGTCCAGAATCTTTCTTAAAAAGGATTCCCGACAAGCCCTGTTAGAAATAAACTTTCTAACAGGGCAAGCGGGAATGACATTTTATAGGTATGCTATTTAAGTCTTAAAATATGGAAAGATATGTCTGCATACATGGGCACTTTTATCAGCCTCCGAGGGAGAATCCATGGCTTGAGGCTATAGAGATACAGGATTCTGCATATCCCTATCATGACTGGAATGAAAGGGTCAATGCCGAATGTTACGCCCCGAACTCCGCAGCCAGAAAACTTGATGCTGAAAGCAGGATACTCGATATTGTGAGCAATTATGCGAAAATGAGCTTTAACTTCGGACCAACCCTGCTTTCATGGATGGAAAAGAATAAACCGGAAATCTATCAGGCTATACTTGAATCAGACAGACAGGGTATCCAATGGCGTTCAGGTCATGGTAATGCAATTGCACAGGCATATAATCACCTTATTATGCCTTTAGCTAATACGCGAGACAAGCGGACACAGGTGATATGGGGTATCAGAGATTTCGAACACAGATTTAAGCGGTTCCCTGAAGGCATGTGGCTTCCGGAGACTGCAGTAGATATCGAGGCGCTCGAGATTCTCGCTGAATCCGGTATTAAGTTCACCATTCTTGCTCCGCGACAGGCCTCTTTAACAAGGAAAATCGGCACCGGCAGATGGAAAGACGTCAGCGATTCGATGGTCGATCCTACAAGGCCTTATCTTTGCAGATTGCCATCCGGCAGGGCAATAAATATTTTCTTTTATGACGGCCCTATTTCCCAGGCGATTGCATTCCATGATCTTTTAAAAAGAGGGGAAGAATTTGCACATCGTCTTCTTTCCGGTTTTTCTGACTCGATGGATTGGCCGCAGATCCTCCACGTCGCAACCGATGGTGAGACATACGGACATCATTATAGGTTCGGTGATATGGCACTCGCCTATGCCCTTAATTATATGGAGACGAACGGAATGGCAAGGCTTGCGAGTTATGGTGAATATCTCGAAAAGCACCCTCCGACACATGAAGTCCAGATCTTTGAGAATTCTTCATGGAGCTGTATACATGGAATTGAACGGTGGAGGAGCGACTGCGGATGTAATTCCGGCGGTCATTCAGGATGGAATCAGGCATGGAGAAAGCCGCTCCGTGAAGCCTTTGATTGGCTAAGGGACCGCTTGTCTTCTATCTACGAAACGCTCGCCAGGCAATATCTTAAAGATCCGTGGAAAGCAAGGGATGATTATATTTATGTAACCCTCGACCGTTCCGAGAACTCAGTAAAGGGATTTCTCATCGAGCACTCCCTGAGAAACCTTTCTATAGAAGATCGGGTCAATGTATTAAAGTTGCTTGAAATGCAGAGACATGCAATGTTGATGTATACGAGCTGCGGCTGGTTTTTTGATGAGCTTTCAGGTATTGAAACAGTACAGGTGATGCAATATGCAGGCAGGGCAATACAATTATCGGATGATCTATACAAAGACGGCCTTGAGGATGCCTTTAAAATGCGGCTTTCGATAGCAAAAAGCAATATTCCTGAGTATGAAAACGGAGCTAAAATATTCGAAAAGTTTGTAAAACCGGCTATGATTGATCTCAAGAAAGTTGCTGCTCATTATGCTTTGAGTTCCCTTTTCGAAGAATATATTGATGACACAACTATTTACAGTTATTGTGTTAAAAGAGAAGATTATCAGAAAATAGAGGCCGGCACTGCAAAACTTGCTGTGGGGAAAGTCTCGGTCTCTTCCAATATAACAGGTGAATCAGAATTGACAAGTTTCTGTGTTATGCATTTCGGTGGACATGCCTTAAACGGTGGTGTGCGTACTTTTATCGGACCCGAAGCTTATCAATCGATGAAAGAGGAGATTATTGCAACGTTTGAAAAAGGTGCTTTTGCCGACATTGTCAGGCTTATGGATGCACATTTTGGCACACACAGTTATTCTCTTATAAATTTATTCAAGGATCAGCAACGTAACATCCTTAATTTTCTCATCAGCAAGACACTCGAAGAGTTTGAGGATATATATCGCCGAATGTATGAGAATAACAGGATTTTGATGGGTTTTCTGCAGGATATTGGAATGCCTGTAAAAAAAGCATTTTATTCAGCAGCAGAGTTCATACTCAATATTGATATTAAAAAGGCTTTTCAGGATGAAGTAATAGATGTGGAGAGGGTTCAGAATATAATTATTGAAATGAAAAAATGGAAAGTACCTCTGGATTCGGTTGAAATTGAATTTATGGTGAGGGGCAGAGTAAAGAAGTTGATGGATAACCTGTATCAAAATCCATCTGATATTAACTTGCTTTTTGATATACAGAAAATGCTGGAGCTGATTAAATCATTACCTATTGAAATAAATTACTGGCAGAGCCAGAATGTCTATTACAAAATTGTGAAGGCATCATACAGGGACTTTCTTTTCAAATCAAGGCAGGGTGACGAGAATGCAAAAATATGGGTGGCAACGTTCAAATATCTGGGGGAAATGTTGTTTTTTAATATTTCATCAGTGCTGCCAGCAGATTGAAAAGGAGGTGTCAGGTGGAAAAAGACGTCCTTTTACTGCCAAGAATTCCAGCTTCAACCTATAGATTACAATTCAATAGAAATTTCAGATTTCCCGATTCAAGGAACATCATCGGTTATCTTTATGATCTTGGCATAAGTGATATTTATGCCTCTCCCTATTTTAAGGCAAAAGCGGGGAGTCCCCACGGGTACGACATTGTTGACCATAACTCTCTAAATTCCGAGATCGGCACAGAGGAAGAATATAATGAATTAGTCGCAGACCTTCAGAAATATGACATGGGCCAGGTAATTGATATAGTTCCAAATCACATGTGTATCGAGAGTAAGGATAATATCTGGTGGATGGATGTACTTGAGAATGGTCCAAGTTCTATTTACGCAGATTATTTTGATATCGACTGGGGTCCATTAAAGAAAGAGCTCAAAAACAAGATACTTCTGCCTGTTTTGGGCGACCAGTATGGAAATATACTTGAGGCACAGGAATTGAGTTTAGCTTTTGAAGAGGGTGCATTTTTTCTTTATTATTTTGAAAACAAATTCCCCATAATCCCCAAGACATATATTTTTATATTGAAACATCGTATTGACGAACTCGAAAATATTTTATCTTCTGATAACCCTCATTATGTTGAACTCCTGAGCATTATAACCGCACTCGACCATCTTCCCCCATACATGGAAACAGACCCGGAAAAAGTTGTAGAGAGATGCAGGGAAAAAGAGATAATCAAAAAGCGACTCTGGACTCTATATAATGAAAGCTCCGAAATAAAAGATTTTATTAATGAAAATGTCCGCATATTTAACGGAATAAAAGGCGATCCGGGGAGCTTCGACCTCCTCGACGAACTCCTCAATATACAGGCTTACAGACTATCCTATTGGCGTGTTGCTACAGAAGAGATAAATTACAGAAGATTTTTCGATATTAACAGTCTTGCAGCAATAAGGATGGAGAATCCTGCTGTATTCGAGGATACGCACAGACTTTTAATGAGACTTATCAAGGAGGGAAAGGTAACCGGATTAAGGATAGATCACCCTGACGGCTTATATGATCCATCCGGGTACTTTCATAAATTACAGCGCAAGTGTTTTCTCCAGACACGACTCAGTTATTCTGAGGGAGTGAAAAAGGAGATTTCGCAACCTTATGAACACTCAGATTTAGAAGAGGAAATACTTAATGAGTATGATGAATTTTTATCTAAAGATCCGCAATTTAAACCTTTCTATATTATAGGCGAGAAGATACTCTCAAAAGGCGAGAGAATGCCTGAAGATTGGCCTATCTTCAGCACTACGGGTTATGTCTTTCTGAATGCCTTAAATGGTATTTTTGTTGAAACGGGTAGTGCTAAAGCATTTGATGATATATACTCAAAATTCACTAAGTTGAAGATAAATTTCCAGGATGTTGTATATGAGAAGAAGAAGTTAATAATGAAAGTAGCCATGTCAAGCGAGATAAATTCTCTCGGGCATTTTCTCAACCGGATTTCCGAGAAAAACAGGCATACAAGAGACTTTACCTTAAACAGTCTTACAAGCGTAATTATAGAAGTTATTGCATTTTTCCCTGTTTACAGAACCTATACAAATTCAATGAAAGTAAAAGATAAAGATAGACAGTATGTAGAGGCTGCTGTGTCAAAAGCAAAAAGAACCAATCCGGCCATAAGTACCTTGATCTTTGATTTCCTGAAGGATGTACTTTTGCTTAAATTTCCCGAAAATTTCGGCGATGACGAAAAAAATGAATGGCTTGATTTTGTAATGAGATGGCAGAAGATTACAGGCCCGGTTATGGCCAAGGGGCTTGAGGATACCTCTTTTTATGTTTATAACCGCCTGGTTTCACTCAATGAAGTGGGAGGCAGTCCCGACAGATTCGGTATATCCCTTGAAGCATTTCATGGAATGAATATAGAGAGATTGAAATTCTGGCCGCATGCATTAATAGCATCTTCCACACATGATTCTAAACGAAGCGAGGATGTCAGGGCAAGGATAAATGTTCTTTCAGAGATTCCTGATGAGTGGAAAAAAAGGTCGATTTACTGGAGCCGTCTGAATAAAAAAGCAAAAGTACTTGTTGACGGACGGACTGTGCCTGACCGCAATGAAGAGTATCTGTTATACCAAACACTTATTGGCGCATGGCCAATAGAAATCAAAAATGAAGAAGAATATGAAGATTTTAAAATTAGAATCATAAGTTATATGTTAAAGGCTATAAGGGAAGCAAAGGTAAATACAAGCTGGATAAATCCGGATACCATTTATGAAGATGCTCTGCAGATTTTCATTAATAAAATTATGAATAATAAATCCGACAACCAATTCCTTAAAGATTTCACAAGCTTTCAGAAAATTATCTCGAATTATGGTTTATATAATTCCCTTTCACAGACGCTTCTGAAAATAACTTCCCCGGGTGTCCCCGATTTTTATCAGGGCACCGACATCTGGGATTTCAGTCTCGTTGATCCGGACAACCGCAGGCCCGTCGATTATGAAGTCAGAAAGAAAATGCTGCAAAAATTAAGGAGTCGCCAGTCAGAAATCCCTCTTCAGGATCTGGCCAGGGAATTAACCATAAATAGGGAAAACGGGATGATAAAGCTTTATTTGCTTTATAAGTCTCTCAATTATCGCAGGGAAAAAAGGGCCCTGTTTGACAGAGGAGAGTATTTGCCCCTCGAGGTTATGGAAGGGAAGGCAGACAATGTATGTGCCTTTGCGAGAAGGATAGCGAATAGAGAAATAGTAATTGCTGCTCCGAGATTTTTTACAAAGCTCATATCCCAACCGGAGGACCTTCCACTTGGCAAGGCAGTCTGGAATGATTCTTTTATAGTAGTGCCTTTTGCAGAGGACGGAACAAAGTACTGCAATATATTTACCGGTGAAACTCTAACTGCCCGGAATTATAAAAATGCTACATCTTTAGCTCTTTCCGAGGTCTTTTTAAATTTTCCTGTAACCGTTATGGAAAGGCTTAATGATTGATTATGGAAAGTGTTATTTTCAGAAAAGAGATCAATGACGAACTCGATAAGATCAGAGAGGCGGATATCCTTATAGGGATACCAAGTTACAATAATGCCCGGACTATAGGTCATGTTGTAAAAGCTGTTCAGGCAGGTATAATGAAATATTTTCATGATAAGAAGGCTGTGCTTGTAAATTCAGACGGAGGTTCAACCGACGGGACAATGGATGTTGTCCGGGATACAAAGATCGAAGATTTTCAATCGGTACTTTTACATCACAGAGTTGAGCCTGTTTTGAAAATAGCAACCCCTTATCACGGGATTCCAGGGAAAGGAAGTGCATTCAGAACCATATTTGAAATAGCCGGGAGACTCAATGTCAAAGTGTGTGCAGTAGTTGATTCAGATCTGAGAAGCATTTCACCTGAGTGGATTGAACTTCTCATCAAGCCGGTGATGGAAGGGGGATTTGATTATGTTGCTCCGCTTTATCACAGACATAAATTTGACGGGACAATTACAAACAGTATAATTTATCCCTTAACGAGAGCTCTATACGGGAAGCGGGTCAGGCAGCCTATAGGAGGCGATTTTGGTTTTTCAGGCAATCTGGCCGGTTTCTACCTGACAAAAAATGTATGGGAAACGGATGTTGCTAAATACGGAATAGACATATGGATGACAACTACAGCCATTGCAAATAATTTTAAAGTTTGCCAGTCGTTTCTTGGTGCAAAAATCCATGATCCGAAGGATCCGGGTGCGGACCTGAGTTCAATGCTCTTTCAGGTTGTCGGAGCAACCTTTGATCTTATGGAAACGTACCATGAAGTCTGGAAGGTGATAAAAGGCTCTGAAACTGTGCCGACTTTCGGTTTCCGGTATGATGTGGGGTTAGAGCCTGTCTCTGTCAATCTTGAAAGGATGATCGAAAAGTTCAGACTCGGTGTTAAGGAATTGTCAGAATTATGGAAAACATTTATACCGTCTGAAATCATGGATTTTATTCACAGGGCTGCGAAGCTTTCAAAGGAAGACTTTTATTTGCCTGATGAGCTCTGGGTCGACATTATTTACAATTTTGCAATTGCATCGCACAGGAAGATTATGAACAGAGAGCACTTACTCAAGTCGTTAACCCCGCTATATATAGGAAAGATTGCATCATTTGTCATAGAGGCATGGGATAGCAGCGCTATAGAAGTTGAGGAAAAGATAGAGAAATTATGCATTACTTTTGAAAACAAAAATAATCTTATAATAGAGAACTGGCAGTAACCAAAGGGGGTATGTCATGAATGATCTCTTTAATAGAATAATGGTGGAACCATTAGATAGGTTTTTGAATAGGGTTATACAATTTCTGCCAGATATACTTACCTCTGTTTTAATTTTTATCTCAGGGATTGTGCTCGGCTTGATTTTTAAAAAGCTGTTTTTAAGATTTTTCAATACCATAAAATTGGATAGATTTACCGAGCGGTATGGATTTGTCGAAATGCTCAAGAAGGGCGGAATAGAAGAACCCGCTTCTCATATTTTTTCAAGACTGATCGGATGGTTGACGATGATCATCTTTTCTATTGTTGCACTTCGAACCCTCAATGTCCCTGCGATTGAACGGATTCTCGAAAAATTTTTCCTGTATCTGCCGAATATTTTTATTGCGGCTGTAATTCTATTTATTGGTTATCTTCTCGGCAACTTTATCGGGCGTGCTGCTCTGATTACTTCTGTAAATGCAGGGCTGAAGGTGGCCGGACTTGTTGGAAAACTGGTAAAATTAACCATTTTTCTGCTTGCAGTTACGATGGCCCTTGAACAGCTCGCCATAGGCAGAGGAACAATTGTTATTACTTTTGCAATAATTTTTGGAGGCGTTGTGCTTGCACTTGCAATAGCCTTCGGTCTCGGAGGCAGGGATATTGCAAAAGAATATCTTGAGAAGAAGTTAAAGGGAGAAGAAAAGAAAGACGATATCAGTCATCTCTAACAATCTCAATATAAGGGTTGGAAGTGGACGATTCTGACTGTCACAGTAAAATCATCTGTAATAACAAAAGAGCATTTAATTCTGAAATAATTCGCCATGGATGCATCTGCATTTTTCTTCAAGCTTCTGGCAATTTTAGTTTCTGCAAAGGTCTTCGCAGAAATTTTTGCACATCTGCGCCTTCCCTCTGTACTGGGCGAAGTTATTGCGGGAATCATTATAGGGCCGAGCATTTTAGGTATCATCATTCCTGATGACACTCTTTATCTCCTTGCAGAGATTGGAATACTGCTGCTTCTTTTTGAAGTAGGTCTTGATACAGATATAGGGCAGCTTGTAAAGCTAGGCATTCAATCGTCACTCGTTGCTGTCACGGGAATTTTGGCTCCGGCATTGCTGGGATTCTGGATAAGCAATCATGTTCTGAACCTGCCTGTTTTAGTCTCACTTTTCATAGGAGGCACTCTTGTTGCGACGAGTATTGGTATAACTGTAAGGGTTCTTGTTGATCTAAGGCAGCATCAGACAACAACTTCCAGGATTGTCCTTGGTGCAGCAGTGATTGATGATATTGCAGGAGTTGTTATCCTTGCACTGTTATATGACTTCGCTGTTACAGGAGAGGTTGGTATAATGAATACTGCGCAGGTATTGGGATTTATCGTAGTTTTTTTAGTAATCGCTCCGGTACTTACAAAGCTTCTTGTCCCTTTGATACATAAATTATATTCCGGCAGACGTACAAAGGGTATGATACCGACAATTATAGTTTCTTTGATTCTGTTGCTTGCTATTGTATCTCATAAAGTCGGGGCTCCCGAGATTCTGGGCTCTTTTGCAGCCGGAGTTGCCCTTGCAAGGAGATTCTTCCTTCCTCTTGGCTCAACTATAGAACACTACAGTCATGACCTGGCGGAAAAAATAGAAGAGAATATGAAACCTATTATCAACCTCTTTGTGCCTGTTTTTTTTGTCGTTGTCGGGGCCTCTATCAATTTCAAGGTCATAGACTTCGGGTCTGTAACCTTCTGGCAGATAGCAGGGGTGCTGACCGTTGTCGCTATTATTTCAAAAATGGTCAGCGGCATATGGGTTAAAGGTAGTTTCAGAAAAAAGCTTTCAATCGGTACTGCAATGGTTCCGAGGGGAGAAGTAGGGTTGATATTTGCAGAGATAGGAAAAAAGAGCGGAATTTTTGATGATTTGATCTATGCAGTTGTTGTATTTATTGTCGCATTAACAACATTGTTTGCACCCGTTTTGTTGAGATTTATAATGAAAGGAGAAGAATAATGAACTGGTATCAGCTCAGTGTAAAGGAAGTCTTCGAGAAGCTTAAAACATCAGAAAACGGGATTGATGAAGCTGAAGTCAAAAACCGTCTTGAACACTACGGACCGAATAAGCTTGCCGAAGAAGAAAAAATAAGCAAATTCAAAATAATTATTCATCAGTTTACAAGCCCCCTTATTTATATCCTGATTATTGCAGGAATAGTAGCAATATTGCTCGGGGAATACATTGATTCAGGCGTCATCTTCGCAGTTGTGGTGCTCAATGCAATTATCGGATTTATTCAGGAGTACAAGGCAGAAGAGGGCGTCAGGGCACTGAAGAAGATGGTTGTCCCCAGGGCGAGAGTGATACGTGGAGGTAAGGAAAAGGAGATAAACAGCGAGGAACTCGTACCTGGCGATATTGTCCTGCTTACCTCGGGCACCAGGATCCCCGCAGACCTCCGCCTTATGCATACGATTGAGTTAAGGACTGACGAAGCAATGCTTACAGGTGAGTCGATACCGGTTGAAAAAACAACAGCGCCGTTAAAGCAGGACAAGCTGACACCAGGTGACCAGAATAATATGACATTTATGGGAACGATAGTGGTTAGCGGAAGGGCAAAGGGTATTGTAGTAGAAACAGGGGGGAAGACCGTTCTTGGCAGTATCGCCCTGGATGTCAAAGAAATAGGTCCTGTAAAGGCACCGCTGCAGGAAAAGATCAATCACTTTGCGAAGGTGATCGGCATCATTGTTGTTGCAGCTTCTGCATTGCTTTTTGTTATAGGTCTGCTCATCGGTGAGAGTGTAAAGGACATGTTCATGATTGCTGTAGCTGCTGCTGTTGCAACAATACCTGAAGGACTTCCGATAGTAGTCACTATAGCGCTGGCTGTAGGAGTGTCAAGGATGGCAAGGCAGAATGCAATTATCAGAAAATTGCATGCAGTGGAAACCCTCGGAAGTACTACGGTTATAGGTTCGGATAAAACAGGGACATTAACAAAAAATGAGATGACCGTAAAGCTAATTTATGATGGTAGACATTCTTACGAGATTACAGGAAGCGGCTACGAACCAAAGGGGGAAATTCTCCTTGAAGGGATGCCTGTAGAGAAAAAAGACAGGAAAAATCTTTTACAGGTTCTCAGGATCGGGCTCCTCTGCAATGAATCGGATGTTTATGAGGAGGACGGTCAGTATAAAGTCGACGGAGACCCTACAGAGGGAGCTTTGATAGTTTCTGCGATGAAGGCCGGTCTGAGTCGGGAAACGGAAGAAGAGCACTATCCACAAATAGCAATTGTCCCTTTCGAGTCCGAGCGCGGGTTTATGGCAACGCTCCATAAACATGGAGACAGGAAATTTATTTTTGCAAAAGGTGCACCGGAAAAAGTTCTTGATATGTGTACCGAAGACATGTCAGGCAACGAAATTAATAAAAAAGAGATCCTCCATATTGCCGCCAACTTTGCGAAAGAAGGCCTGCGGGTACTTGCCTTTGCATTCAAGCAAGCCCCACACGATTCAGAGGAACTGACATGCAGGGATGTTGAATGTCCTGATTTGAAAGAAAGGCTTATTTTCGCGGGTCTTCAGGGCATGATAGATCCACCGAGGCCGGAGGCAATAGAAGCAATTGATGGTTGTAAAAAGGCAGGCATCAGGGTTGTAATGATAACAGGTGACCATGCTGTTACTGCAAAAGCCATTGCCAAAAAGCTCGGGATTGCAGATGTAGGTGAAGAAGTACTTGCCGGCAGGGAGATTGAAAAAATGGACGACCCGGAGCTTTTTGAAAAAGTTAAGAATATTTCTGTTTATGCGAGGGTATCACCGCAACATAAATTGAGGATAGTTCAGCAACTAAAAAAACACGGCCACATAGTCGCTGTCACCGGTGACGGAGTAAATGATGCTCCGGCCCTCAAGTCAGCTCATATAGGAGTCGCTATGGGAAGAACAGGTACCGATGTCGCCAAGGAATCGTCCGACATGGTCCTTACAGACGATAACTTTGCAAGTATTTTTAATGCCGTGAAGGAGGGCAGGATAGTTTTTGACAATATACGCAAGGTGACATTCTTCCTGATCCCGACAGGAATCGCTGCTATATTATCTATTATTGCAACCATTTTTTTAGGTGTGCCCATACCTTATGTGCCTGCACAGATTTTGTGGATAAACCTTGTTACGAATGGGCTTCAGGATGTCGCACTTGCCTTCGAACCCGGAGAAAAAGGAATAATTAGAAGGCCGCCCAGGGACCCTCAAGAAGGAATAATGTCAAGGATTCTGGTAGAGAGGACAATAATCGTAGCCTTTATAATTTCTGCCGGCGTAGTCTATAACTTTGTCACCGAGTTAAATGCAGGTGAGACCCTTGAAAAATCAAGAACCGTTGCAGTCACAACCATGGTCTTTTTCCAGTTCTTCCAGGCATGGAATTCACGTTCAGAACTGCAGTCTGTTTTTAAAATCAATCTATTTAGCAATCCTTTCCTATTTTACAGTATGGTTGCTGCCTTTTTTGCTCAGATTGCTGTGGTATATGTCCCTGCACTTCAATGGGTATTCAGAACCGAGTCTCTGAACGTAAGTGATTGGTTGCAGATAGGGTTAATGGCCTTGACAGTAGTATTTGTTGTTGAGGTAGATAAATGGATCCGGAGGAGGCGAATAGCAAAATCATGAACGGCGATTTATTCAAGGGCACATGGGAAAAACCATTTAACCGGAAAAATGCATTTGATATCAGGCACATGCACATAAAAACCTTTCAGAATCGCAATCCGGCAATATGTGTAATGCCTTTGTTTTGCATGAAAACATGAAAGGTTTACCGGTATGCTTATGTCTTACAAAGGAGGCGATATGAAAGCTTTTTCTGCACATATGCCCTTTCTTTTTATTTGTAAATGTATTTTCCGGGTTAATAAAAGGGGAAAGTCATGGTAGATATTGATTTACTTACCGAGAAAATCAAAAACATGATTATACAGAGAGAATGGACCGCTTTACGCGAGTCCTTGACAGACCTGCCTGCACCCGATATAGCTACGCTGCTTATGAGTCTGGAAAAGGTAGAACGTATATTACTTTTTCGTTTATTGCCAAGACAATTGTCCTCAGAGGTATTTTCATATCTGGAATCAGGCGACAAGGACACACTTTTGAAAGAGTTAACAGATGAAGAAGCCCGTCAATTATTGGCTAATTTAACTCCGGACGACCGGACTGATTTTTTTGAAGAGCTGCCGGGCAGGGCAACACAGAGATTGCTCAACCTCTTGAGTCCCGGAGATCTGAGGGAAGCCCGTTTATTGTTGGGTTATCCGGAGGAAAGTGTCGGGAGGTTGATGACCCCGGATTACGTTGCGGTCAGGCCGGACTGGACAATAGAGAAATCCCTGGAACATATAAGAAGAAGAGGGAAAATCAGTGAGACCATTAATGTAATTTATGTAACGGATGAATCATGGAAACTCATTGACGCACTCGAATTACGCAGATTTATTCTGGCAGAACAAGGAGATACAGTTGAAAAAATAATGGACTATTCCTTTATCAGCATCTCGGCTTTCGAAGACCGTGAGAAAGCGGTTCAGATGATCCAGCATTATGACCTCGATGCCCTGCCTGTTGTTGATTCAGAGGGTGTGTTACTCGGCATTGTTACTGTTGACGACGTTCT
The DNA here is from genome assembly GCA_014859105.1 of Nitrospirota bacterium. Taxonomy (GTDB): domain Bacteria; phylum Nitrospirota; class Thermodesulfovibrionia; order Thermodesulfovibrionales; family SM23-35; genus Kmv42. The sequence continues at coordinate 39,253 of JACUUX010000006.1, read as the reverse complement.
GGATGTGGCCCAGGAAGAGGCAACAGAAGACTTTCATAAAGTTGCAGCAGTCGAACCTTTAAAAACAAGCTACAGGGAGTCAAGCGTGTCACTTTTATATAGAAAGAGGATTATCTGGCTTGCGGTGCTGCTTGGCGTGAACCTGATTGCATCAGGTGTAATCGCTGCTTATGAAGAGTTGATTATTTCCACTATCGCACTGGCATTTTTTATTCCGCTCCTCATCGCCACTGGAGGAAATGCCGGGGCCCAAGCCGCTACTCTCATGGTTCGCGCCATAGCAACAGGTGACGTCAAACTGAGCCAGTGGTTATGGGCACTGAGCAGGGAGATAGGCGTAGGGTTGCTTTTAGGAGCAACCATGGGACTGTCAGTTTATATGCTCGGTTTGTACAGGGGCGGATTTGAGATTGCAATGATAGTGTCTCTGGCGATGTTAGCAATTGTAATTATTTCTAACTTTGTAGGTGTAGCCCTGCCATTTATTTTGACGCGTTTGCGACTTGATCCGGCGATGGCGAGCAACCCTTTGATTACATCAATAGCAGATGTTTCCGGACTGTTAATATATTTCTGGATAGCTGCTCTTATTCTGGGGATGCAGTGAAATGAGTGCAGGGCTGTCAAATAGTTTCTGTCCATAAAGTATGATTTACCTAATCTGTCATTCCCCGACTCGATCGGGGAATCCAGTCTTTTCAGTAGTTTCTGGATTGTCCGGTCAAGCCGGACAATGACAAAATAGGAATTTGTAGACAGACACTAAATAGAAGTAGATACCTATAAAACTTATATTCAGGAAAGGAGAAGCATATGGATATCAATACTTATCTCCAGAAATTGATAAGCTGGTCACTGACAAACGGCTTGCAAATCGTCTTTACATTAATCTTAACCCTGGTGGCGTTGAAGGCTGCAAAGATGCTCTCAATACGGCTTATAACTGTAGTTATCAGAAAGAAAGAAGACCCGGAATTTCAGAAGCGGACCCAGACACTCGGTTCGATCCTTAAATATGTCCTGAGCATAGTGATTATTATTATGGCGTCAATGATGGTGTTAAAGAAGTTCGGAATAGAGATCGGCCCAATCCTCGCTGCTGCAGGTATAGTCGGTCTGGCAGTTGGTTTCGGTGCACAAAGTCTGGTGAAAGACGTAATCAGTGGTTTTTTCATCCTTCTGGAAGATCAAATAAGAGTAGGCGATGTGGTCCAGATAGCCGGGAAAGGCGGTTTGGTCGAGAAGATAAATCTTAAAACGACAATTCTCAGGGATCTGGCTGGTAATGTCCACTATGTACCGAACGGTCAGATCGATGTTGTTACAAACATGACGAAAGACTATTCAAGGTATGTATTCGATATAGGCGTTGCATACCGGGAGGATGTGGATGAGGTTATTGAGGTTATTAAGGAAGTTGACGAGGAAATGCGCAATGACCCGGCGTATAAAGATGATATACTCGAGCCAATAGAAATATTGGGACTGGATCAATTTGCTGACTCGGCAATCATAATCAGAGCACGCACCACGACAATTCCTATAAAGCAATGGCGTGTGGGCCGGGAATTCAACCGCCGCCTCAAGAAGAGATTCGATGAGAGAGACATAGAGATCCCATTTCCGCATGTGACTTTATATATGGGGCAGGACAAGCAGGGGCAGGCTCCTCCCCTGCATGTTGTAAAGGAGAGTAAATGAAGAGAAAGGAGAAATAATGGAAAGACACCATAAGATCATCAGGGTTAAAGATTTAAATGGAGGTGTTGAGGCGTGTTGAATGAGGAAAGGGCATGGATCGATATTTCAGTAACATTAAAGACCGGAATGGTTCACTGGCCTGGCGACCCGCCATTTCTTATAGAAATGACCTTAGACATGGAACGGGGAGACAAGGCTAATCTCTCGGCTATTTCTATGGGTTCGCATTCCGGGACTCATATGGATGCACCGCTTCATTTCATACAAACAGGTAAAGGGCTCGATGAGATGCCTTTTGATGCAACAATAGGTGCTGCACGGGTAATAGAAATTTTTGATCATGAATCCATCAAACCAGAAGAACTTGTAGCTCATAGCATATGCAGTGGGGAAAGGATACTGTTCAAGACCGGAAATTCCGAAAGGTGCTGGAAGACCGATTCCTTCATCGAGGACTTTATATACATTTCTACCGGAGCAGCACATTTTCTTGCTGAAAAAGCTGTCAGGACAGTAGGTATTGACTATCTCTCAGTAGGAGGATATGGGAAAAATGGCAAAGAAGTGCACCGTGTTCTCCTTGAAGCAGGTATCTGGATTATAGAAGGTCTTGACCTATCGGAAGTTAAAGGGGGAATATACGAACTTATATGTCTTCCGCTGAAGATTCTCAACAGTGACGGCGCCCCTGCAAGGGCGGTGCTTGGAAAGAAAAGGGAGCCTTTCTATGAAAGCAACCTTTAAGCCAGTAGAAAGGATTGACGGCTATGTACCTATAAAAGACCATGGCCTGATTGGCGACTGCAGCACCGCAGCCCTTGTAGGAATTGACGGTGCCATATCATGGATGTGCATACCCTACTTTGATTCTCAACCGATGTTCTGCAGTCTACTTGATTCAAAAAAGGGAGGGGCTTTCAGTATAGCTCCCGAAGGCATCATTGAGACCTCCCAGTATTATGAATCTGACACCGGTGTGCTCGTTACGGAGATGAGGAGCTCTTCGGGGCTGGTGAAGATTACCGATGTTCTGACCCTTCGTTCAGGTACTGATCTTACAGAGGATGCACCGGCCGGACGATCGGAACTCATCAGGATGGCGGAGGTGCTTCAGGGGAATGTAAAACTTAGTGTTGAGATAGAACCAAGGGGAGGCGCTGAAATAGAGAGATACGGCGGAGGATTGCAGATCAAATGGCTTTTGCAGCCTGAAATGGATATCTATCTTTTCTCTTCGGTCCCGCTGAAAGGACTGAAAACAGCCATTGAACTTAAGGCAGGGAAACACTTCTATACGATTTTGAGATGGGAAGGAGGCACTCACAGATACCACTTTTATTCACCGGAAGGAATTCTGAAAGAAACCATCAGGGCATGGCACAGATGGATAGAGCATTTCAAGTATAATGGGCCGCAGGAAGCGCTGGTCCGCCGTTCCGCAATTACTCTTAAACTCCTTGATTATACTCCGACAGGTGCTATAGTAGCGGCGCCGACTTCATCCCTGCCAGAGGCCATAGGCGGGCAGCGTAACTGGGATTACCGATATGCGTGGATCCGCGACGCAGCCTTTTCCGTATATGCCCTCAAAAGGATCGGATTGAGCCGGGAGGCATCGAGTTTTCTCGGCTGGGTCCTCGACGCGATTGAAAGGGAGGGACGTCCCCGGGTGCTTTACGATCTGCGCGGCCATCAGCCGCCTCCTGAGAGGGAAGACTCTGACCTCGAAGGGTACCGGAAATCCTCCCCTGTCCGCTGGGGAAATGCTGCTGCGGATCAGAAACAGCATGACGTATACGGTGAAATACTTGACTGCGCCTACCAGTGGACAAGGTGGGGAGGGGAACTCGATGAGACATTATGGTCGCGGCTTCAACGTCTTGTCGAGCGCGCGCGGATGGAATGGCAAAACCCTGACCACGGTATATGGGAGGTAAGGACAGCAGGGCGCCCGTTTACATATTCCGCTGCAATGTGCCATGTCGCACTTGACAGGGGTGCACGTCTGTCTGAGCGGTTAAGCCTTCCCGGTGATATCAGTGGCTGGCGGGCCGAGGCGGAACGAATTAAAAAGACTATTCTTGAGGAGGCATGGGATACGGATGTCGGTTCAATAACCGAACACCTCGGAGGTGGAGGATTGGATGCCAGTCTTTTAGCGTTGGCGCTAAGGCGTGTTATTCAGGCTGACCATCCAAAAATGGTGGCTACAACAAATGCCATCATGGAACGCCTCGGCGCCGGCAACGGACTTCTGTACCGCTACATTCCCGATGAATCACCGGACGGATTGCAGGGACATGAGGGAGCATTCCTGCTATGCAGCTTCTGGCTGGTGGATAATCTTTCAAAACAGGGCCGTCTCGACGAAGCGATGTATCTGTATGATTCGCTCTGCAGTAGAGTAAATCACCTCGGTCTGCTTCCGGAAGAAATCGACCCCCGCAGCGGTGCTTTCCTTGGAAACTTTCCACAGGCGTTCAGTCATGTGGGATTAATCTCCAGTGGTATAAATCTTTCCCGTCTTATCAAAGAGGTTAAAAAATGAAAAGGCATTTCATAATTTTTGGTGCAACAGGCGACCTTACTTTCAGGTATCTTATACCTGCCTTATCAGAACTTTACGATGCGGATAACCTTCCTGACGGATTCAGCATCATTGGTGTAGCACGCAAGGACTGGGATACCGAATCCTTCCGCAGGCATATCGATGAAAAACTTGAAAGGCTGTCTCCGGGTATTACTTCTTCATCCCGAAAGGCCATGCTGGATATGCTCGAATACCGGCAGGCCGATGCCTCTATCAGGGAAGACATTCTTGAAGCCCTCGGCCCGGTTAAAGAACCTGCTGTTTTTTATCTCGCACTCCCGCCCGGTCTTTTCGGGCCTGTAGTTGAAGCCCTTGCCGCAATGAACATACCTGAAGGCAGCGCTATCGTGATAGAGAAACCTTTTGGCGAGGATATCTCTTCTGCACAGACCCTCAATCACCTCCTCCATATGAATTTCCCCGAACATATGGTATTCCGCATTGACAGCTTTCTCGGAGAACAGACCGTTCACAATATACTCGGACTCAGGTTTGCCAACCGCATATTTGAACCTCTGTGGAACGGTCTACATATTGAAAAAGTAGAAATAATCTGGGACGAGACCCTGACGCTTGAAGGCCGTGCCTCGTATTATGATAAGGTAGGAGCACTCAAAGATATGATCCAGAATCACCTCCTCCAGTTGCTCTGCATTATAGCTATGGAGCCTCCATGCACCCTGTCAGAGCGTGACTTCAGGGACAGAAAGGTAGATGTAATGCGTGCTGTAAGGAGACTGACAGAAGAGGAGGTCAGGCGATGGACTGTGCGCGGCCGTTACAGTAAAGGTCGTATCAGAGAACATAAAGTACCTGCTTATATAGATGAGGAAGGTATTGATCCCGAACGCAGAACAGAAACCTTTGCCGGAGTCACCCTCTGGATTGACAACTGGAGATGGGCAGGTGTCCCTTTTATCCTTCGTACGGGCAAGGCATTGGCCGGAGATCGCATGGAGATTATTCTTACTTTCAAACCCTTACCACATCTCGCTTTCGGCAAAGATACAGTCCGGAGAAACATTATAAGGCTGGAGCTTAATCCCGACCGTATAGCTCTGGGTGTAAATATCACTACTCCCTGCGAAGCCCTGGACCTCAAGTACACGGAACTTACAAGGAAACTTACCCCTCAGCGTCTGTCAGCATATGCGCGCCTTCTGCTGCACATTATGGATGGCAGGCAGAACCTTTTTATACGTGATGACGAAGCAGAAGAATCATGGAGAATTGTAGAGCCCATCCTCGAGGTATGGTCACAGGATAAGGTGCCGCTTGCGGAATATCCGGCAGGCTCGGAAGGTTCAAAAATTACAGAGTAAGTTTTAATTGAAAGAATCTATCGAAGCTCTGCTTCGACGCAATTCATTTAGAGAGATTAAGCCATGAAGTTTTTCTATACAAAGGAGGCTAATAGATGAAGATTATTTTTTTTGAAACAGAACCATGGGAATGTGAACCGTGTCAGATTCTAAAAAACGAGCACGAATTCAAAATGACAGATGAACGGCCGGCTGAAGATAATGCCGGTCAATATGCAGATGCTGATATCATATCTCCTTTTATCTACTCGGATTTAAGCGCAGATGTCCTTGCAAAATTCAGCAATCTGAAGCTTATAGCGACACGTTCCGCGGGTATTGATCATATAGATATCGGGTATTGCAAGAAAAAAGGTATAACAGTGTGCAATGTGCCGGCATATGGGGATAATACAGTGGCAGAACATGTTTTTGGTCTTTTGCTCACAATAAGTCACAGACTCGTCGATGCGGTTGACCGGACGCGTAAAGGTGATTTTTCATTGAAGGGACTGGAAGGATTTGACCTGTGCGACAAGACTTTGGGAGTTATTGGTACTGGTAACATAGGCCGTTGCGTAATTAAAATCGCGAAGGGATTCAGTATGAATGTTGTGGCCTACGATGTAAAACCTGATGAAGAATTTGCATCACATTTGGATTTTCACTATGTCGGGATGGATGAATTGCTCAATAAATCGGATGTTATTACCCTCCATGTGCCTGCCACTAAAGCTACCCATCATCTTCTTTCCACGGAGCAATTCGAAAAAATGAAGGACGGTGTAATTATTATCAATACAGCCAGAGGCACTTTGATAGATATTCAGGCTTTGCTGCATGCCATTTCTGAAGGTAAAGTTGCAGCAGCTGGTTTAGATGTGCTTCCAGAGGAACCAACTGTGCGGGAGGAGGCGGAACTACTGCGTTCCATTTATCAGAAGAAGCATAATATGGAAACACTTTTGGCAAACCATGTTCTGTTGCGTCTGAGAAATGTTTTTATTACACCCCACAGTGCTTTTTATACACGTGAAGCCGTGCAAAAAATTCTTTATACCACTCTGGACAATATCGGTTCATTTATAGAAGGAAATCCCAAAAATGTTTGTACGTAACAAGCCGGCCAGAAAAAAGAAGTTTATTGTTATTTTGACAACGATGAGGCAGGATATGCAGCACAGGATGCATTGAGGTTACAGGCAATGATAAATAAGTGAAGGAGGGATTATGGCAGGTAAAAATAAATACATCCGCTGGTTTGAAGATTTAAGCTCTGAAGATGTGCAGGTTGTGGGGGGAAAAAATGCTTCATTAGGAGAGATGATCCGGTCACTGAAAGAGGAGGGAATCCGTGTGCCAGATGGGTTTGCTATTACAGCAGATGCATATTGGGAATTCCTCGAAGCAAATAATCTTACAGAGAAGATACAATCCCTTCTGAATGACATCAAGAAAAGGAAAAAATCTCTGGAGAAAGCCGGGAAATCTATACGGCAGCTTTTTCTGAATTCAGAATTTTCAGAAGAGATTACTAATGCTATAAGTGATGCATACAGGGAACTATGCAAAAGATACAGAACAAAAAAAGCTGACGTGGCTGTCAGAAGCAGCGCCACAGCAGAGGATTTACCTGAAGCCAGTTTTGCAGGTCAGCAGGAAACTTTTCTCAATGTAAAGGGCGAAAAAGAATTGCTCGCTTCATGCAGAAAATGTTTTGCTTCCTTGTTCACGGACCGGGCAATCAGTTACCGTGAGCATCACGGATTCGATCACATGAAAGTAGCGCTTTCGGTCGGGGTGCAGAAAATGGTGCGTTCAGATAAAGGAAGTGCGGGAGTCTTGTTCTCCATAGATACCGAGACAGGTTTTCCTGATATTGTGGTTATCAATGGCGCATGGGGACTGGGTGAAAACGTTGTACAGGGAAAGATCACACCTGATGAATACAGGGTTTTTAAGCCTCTGACAGGGAAAAACAATTTCAAGCCTATTATCGAAAAACAACTGGGAACAAAAGAACAGAAGATGGTATATACATTACGGGGAAAGAACACTACCAAAAATGTAAAAACAACAAAAAAAGAACGCCGGTCTTTTGTACTCAGTGACGATGAGATATTGAAATTGGGCAAATGGGTGGGCATCATCGAAGAGCATTACGGAAAACCCATGGATATTGAATGGGCAAAAGACGGTAAAACAGGGGAACTCTTTATTGTACAGGCCCGACCTGAAACAGTTCAGTCCCGGAAGGGTGCAGGGACGTTCAGAACATATGAATTGAAAGAAAAAGGGAAAAGACTTGTAACAGGCCTTGCTATAGGTGATTTAATTGCTACTGGAAGGGCGATGGTAATAAAAAGTTCCAGGGAGATAGGAAGATTTAAGGAAGGGTCGATACTCGTTACCGGCATGACAGACCCGGACTGGGTGCCGATCATGAAGAAGTCTGCAGGCATTGTAACGGATTACGGAGGGAGGACTTCTCATGCAGCGATCGTGAGCAGGGAACTCGGAGTGCCTGCAATAGTGGGCACGGAGAATGCAACAAAGGTTCTTAAAGACGGACAGGAAATCACTCTCTCATGCGCTGAGGGAGACCGCGGCTATATTTATGAAGGGATACTTGATTTCGAAATCTCGGATGTCGATACAGAGGATATTCCGGAGACGAGAACCAGGATAATGATGAACATCGCCTCCCCTGATGCTGCATACAGATGGTGGAGACTGCCGTGCAAAGGTATCGGGCTGGCACGTATGGAATTTATAATCAATGACACCATAAAGGTGCATCCTATGGCCCTCGTACATTTTAAAAAAGTGAAAGATAAAAAAGCGCGAAATGAGATAAAGAAGCTTACTTCGGGGTATCGTGACAAAACAGAATACTTCGTAGAACACCTTGCACGGGGAATTGCAAAAATAGCTGCATCACAGTATCCGCATCCGGTTATCGTAAGGATGAGCGACTTCAAGACAAATGAATATGCAAATCTTATTGGTGGCAAACAGTTCGAACCGGATGAAGAAAACCCGATGCTCGGCTTCCGGGGCGCTTCCCGTTATTACAGCGAAAGGTACAGAGGCGGTTTTGCCCTTGAATGCAGGGCAATTAAACGTGCCCGTGAAGAGATGGGATTTATGAATGTCATCATTATGATACCTTTCTGCAGAACCATCGGAGAGGCTGACCGGGTGATTGGTGTGCTTGCTGAAAACGGTCTAAAGCGGGGCGAAAAAGACCTTCAGGTATATGTTATGGTTGAGATTCCATCAAATGTGATTCTTGCTGAACAGTTTGCAGAACGTTTTGACGGTTTTTCCATTGGATCTAATGACCTCACTCAACTTACACTTGGTGTAGATCGCGATTCGGCTGAACTTTCAAAACTGTTTGATGAGCGGGACGAAGCTGTTTTGAGATTCATATCAAATCTGCTCAAATCCGCACATAAGACAGGTACCAAAGTAGGCATCTGCGGACAGGCACCGAGCGATTACCCGGATTTCGCAGAGTTCTTAGTCAGAGAAGGTATAGATTCGATATCACTAAATCCGGACAGCGTGATCGAAGTTATAAAACATGTAGCTAAAGTCGAGAAAGCAGACAAAGCTTAACCCAGTTAATTCAAAAAATATTAATAAGTGACGGAGGATATAGTATTTTAGCTCATTCTCGGCTGCCGATACATCGGCAGCCTGCGAGGCAATTCTTTCTTCAAAAGAATTGAAATCCGCTCTAATACTATATCCCCCGTCTGCCACGGAAAATTTATGAATTAACTGGATTAAAGGACAAAATCATAGCATTACAAGTAACTTATCTTAAGGAGGTTGGGGAGTGGCGTCAAATCCAAACCATAAACCGAAAGGAGAATGATATGAGTGACAAAGAAGTGTATCAGCAGAAGCTGCAGGCTGAGCTGGATGAATGGAAGGCGGAGCTTGACAAACTAAAGGCGAAGGCAGCAGTAGCCAGTGCAGACACTAAATTGAAGATGAACCAGCAGGTTGAGGCACTTGAAAGTAAGATCGAAGAAGGCAAAATGAAGCTGTCAGAGCTTGCAAAGGCAAGTGACGAGGCATGGGAGTCGATCAAGGAGGGTGTGGAATCTGCTTGGAAGTCGTTGAAATCGGCTTTTAGCGACGCTGCATCGAAATTCAAGGATTAGGGGCATATGTTGATGATAGTTTTTATTTCATATTCAATGCACACCATGAGCCGCTAACGTTTAAGATGCGCGCACAGGAAAAGGAGTGTATAAAAGGAGTTTTCCGTTCCGTCTGGCTGTGAGGGCCGCCCGTCTGTTGGCGCCGGTGCAATAGCCGCTACGCAAAATTTTCAGAAGGAGGTGATTATGAAAGAGAAAAAGAAAAAAGAGATATTCCCTACAGCTGTTGAAGATGCTCAGGCTGCTGAATTATATGTGCCTACCCCTCAGACTCTTTCGCCTTCGTACCGGCTGGCCTATAAGGACACCGACTTTCTGCTCAAGGATGATCTCAGACCTGTTCGTCTGCAAATTGAATTACTGAAACCTGAGTTGATACTGAAAGAGCATAAGATCGAAAGTACCATTATTATTTTCGGAAGCGCTAGAATACCGGAGCCGGAGGTTGCACAAAAACAATTAGCAGAAGCAGAGGCACCTGCCCGGGAAGAGCCGGCCGATGAGATGCTTGCACGCAAGGCGAAGATACTGCGCAGAATTGCAGCAAATTCAAAATATTATGATGATGCCAGAAGGCTTTCTTACCTTATTTCTCAAGCCAATAAAGCATCACACAATTTTAAGTTTGTGGTTGTGACAGGCGGGGGCCCTGGCATTATGGAAGCGGCAAACCGCGGGGCACATGAAGCGGGTGCTGAAAGTATCGGCCTCAATATCGTTCTTCCCTTTGAGCAAAAACCCAATGACTATATCACCCCTGAACTCTGTTTTCAATTCCATTACTTTGCGATCCGGAAGATGCATTTCCTTATCAGGGCAGAGGCCCTTGTTGTCTTTCCAGGAGGCTTCGGCACTCTCGACGAACTTTTTGAAACATTGACTCTTATCCAGACAAGGAAGATCAGTCCCATACCGGTGCTGATATTTGGAAGGGAATACTGGGAGCGAATCATAAACTTTAACGCACTTGTCGAGGAAGGAACCATCTCTCCCGAAGATGTCAATCTCTTCCAGTATGTTGAAACTGCAGAGGAAGCATGGGGAATTATCTTAAAAGCGTCCAATAATTCATGATTCACGGAGGTGCGAAATGGTTTACAAAAAAACGGCATACACAATATCAAAGACAGCCTTTGATGCCGTCATCTTTGACCTTGACGGAGTGGTCACCGATACCGCAACCGTGCATGCAGAGGCGTGGAAGAGGATGTTTGATGAGTTTCTCTCTCAATATGCTGCCCGTCAGAACTTGTCTTTTCAACCTTTTGATATTGACAGAGATTATCGCCTTTATGTTGATGGAAAACCGCGTTTTGACGGCGTGAAAAGCTTCCTTCAGTCAAGGGGCATTGAACTGCCTGAAGGGCAATCAGATGATTTGTCCGGCACAGAAACCATTAATGGCCTCGGAAATCTGAAAAATGACTATTTTCTGAAGTACATTCAGGAACATGGAGCTGAAGTTTACAGATCAACAGTTGATCTTATACATTGCCTGAAGAAGCACGGCTTTAAAACATCCATAATATCCTCGAGTAAAAATTGTGCCCTGATCCTTGATTCGGCAAACCTTTCCGATTTGTTTGATGTCAGGGTAGATGGCGTTGATTCTGAAGTTCTGGGCATTAAGGGCAAGCCTGCGCCGGATATATTCCTCGAGGCAGCAAGACAGCTAAAGGTGAAACCCGAACGTGCAGTTGTGATTGAAGATGCAATTTCAGGTGTTCAGGCAGGGCGTGCCGGTAAATTCGGCCTTGTGATCGGTGTGGCTCGGACAGGCGACAAAGAATCCCTTTTGAAAAACGGAGCTGATGCAGCTGTCGAAGACCTCTCCGAAATCGGCGTGAAGGATGATATTGAAGTAATTCATACCCTGCCTTCCGCACTGGACAGCGTTAATGATATTGCCAATCAGGCAATGGGTAAACGCATTGCCGTTTTTCTTGACTATGATGGAACTCTCACCCCGATAGTCGAAACACCTGACAGGGCTATCATCTCAGAAGACATGCGGGAAGCTGTGATAAAACTTTCCCATTATTGCACTGTCGGAATAATAAGCGGACGTGACCTCAAAGATGTTCAGCGGATGGTGAATATAGACTCTATAGTATATGCCGGCAGTCATGGCTTCGATATCTCAGGGCCCGAGGGATTAAATATAAAGAGTCAGGCAGGAACAGAATTCCTGCCTGTTCTCGATAAAGCAGAAAAAGAACTTTCTGAAAAGCTCCGCTTTATAGAAGGAATGCTTGTGGAACGGAAAAAATTCGCCATTGCAATTCATTATCGCCTCGTAAATCCGGAGAAGATTGAACTTGTAGAAGAGATCGTGGATAAAGTCGCTTCAGGCTATCCTGAACTTAGAAAGGCATACGGCAAAAAGATATTCGAGCTCCAGCCGGATATTGACTGGCATAAAGGGAGGGCGCTGCTTACCTTGCTCAGCGAATTGAAACTAGATGGAGGTGAAGTTCTGCCTTTTTATATCGGAGATGATGTAACAGATGAAGACGCATTCAGGGCACTCAAAGGTCGTGGTACAGGAATTGTTGTCTGGGATGAACCTTATGAAACAGCAGCTTCTTATAGTCTTAAGAATCCGGAAGAGGTCCGCGAATTCCTTTTGAAACTTGTTCCATTATGTAAAGGAGGTGGTTATGAATAACTGGACACTTTTATATGAAGATTTCGACCCTGCAAAAGAGAATTTAAGGGAAGCCCTTTGCACACTTGGAAACGGATATTTCGCGACACGTGGTGCAGCGCCGGAATCCGAGGCTGACGAGATTCATTATCCGGGCACATATCTCGCGGGAGGTTATAACCGGCTGAAAACAGATATTGCAGGCCGTGTGGTCGAAAATGAAGATCTGGTTAATATGCCAAACTGGTTACTCACGAAATTCAGGCCTGAAGACGGTGACTGGTTTAATCTGATGTCTGTTGACATTCTTTTCTATCGCAAGGAACTCAACATGAAAGATGGCGTTCTCTCAAGAACAGTGAGATTCAGAGATAGACAAAATCGTGAATCAACCTTGATTCAACGGCGTTTAGTACATATGGCAAATATGCATCTTGCAGCACTTGAAAGTACAATCATACCTGAGAATTGGTCAGGCCGCATTCAAATACTCTCCGCCCTGGATGGAACTGTCATCAATGCAGGGGTTGAACGTTATAGGCAGTTAAACAGCAAGCATCTTGAGCCTGTGAAGAGCGGAGAAGTCAATGATGACATAATTTATTTGCTGGTGGAAACCAATCAGTCCCTCATTTGCATAGCAGAGGCAGCAAGAACCTGTGTTTATTTTGAGGGTGAACAGATAGAGGTTGAAAGAAAGCTTATTGAGGAGCCCGGATATATTGCCCATGAGTTTTTTATTGACTTGGTAAAGAATAAACCTGTAACTATTGAAAAGGTTGTTTCTTTTTATACATCTAAAGACTTTTCCATTTCTGAACCTGCTCTGGATGCTGTTGAGGCTCTCAAGCACACCGGCAATTTCAAGGGATTATTCGATAGCCATATTATGGAATGGGATCATCTCTGGGACAGATGCGATATTCAGGTATCGGACAATGACCGTACACAGATGATTCTCCGTCTGCACATCTTTCATCTGCTCCAGACAGTTTCCAGAAACTCGATTGATCTTGACATAGGAGTGCCTGCAAGGGGCTGGCACGGCGAGGCATACAGGGGTCATATTTTCTGGGATGAATTGTTTATCTTTCCATATCTCAATTTGAGAATTCCTATGCTGACCAGATCTCTGCTGCTTTATAGATACAGGCGATTAAACAGATCGCGACTTGCAGCCCGAGAGTCGGGATTTAAAGGCGCTCTCTATCCCTGGCAGAGCGGAAGCAACGGAAGGGAGGAAACACAGCAGCTTCATCTTAATCCCAAATCAGGCCGCTGGCTTCCTGACAACACTCACCTCCAGCGTCATGTCAATGCAGCCATAGCTTATAACGTCTGGCAATACTTCGAAACAACAGGCGATCTGGAATTTATGGCCACATATGGTACAGAAATGATCCTTGAAATTGCCAGATTTCTGGCAAGTATCACCTCTTATAACAGGGAACTAGGCCGCTACGAAATCCTCGGTGTCATGGGACCCGATGAATATCATGATAAATACCCGGACTCTGAAAAACCGGGGCTGAATAACAATGCCTATACAAACGTAATGACTGTCTGGGTATTGCGCACTGCTATTAAAGCCCTCAACCAGCTGAACCCGAAAAGGAGGCATGACCTTCAGGAAACCATTGAATTAGAGAAACCCGAGATCGACCAGTGGCAGGACATTATCCATAAGATGCGGGTTGTCTTTCATGATGACGGCATAATCAGCCAGTTCGAGGGATACAATGAGTTAGTGGAGTTCGACTGGGAGGGTTATCTCAAAAAATACGGCAATATACAGCGTCTTGACCGTATTCTCGAGGCCGAAGGAGACACCACCAACCGTTATAAGGCTTCAAAGCAGGCTGATATACTCATGCTTTTTTATCTCTTTTCTTCAGAGGAACTGCACGAACTCTTTAAAGAGATGGGGTACGATTTTGATCCGCAGATTATACCTAAAAACATAGAATATTATCTAAAGCGGAGTTCCAACGGTTCGACCCTGAGCAATATTGTCCACTCGTGGGTTCTTGCCAGGTCAGACCGCCCGCGCTCCTGGAATCTTTTTAATAAGGCATTGGAAAGTGATATCTCGGATATTCAGGGAGGCACTACACACGAAGGTATACATGTGGGCGCAATGTCCGGGACCGTTGATATTCTTCAGAGGTGCTATATAGGCATGGAATTCTGTAAAGAGCTGCTCCATCTGAATCCGAGAATTCCTGAAGGTTTGCAAAGACTCATGTTAAAGATTAAGTACAGGGGAAACTGGTTTGACATCAATATAACACCGGAGGTACTGGCCATTACTTCAAGCAGATACAGAGACATAATAGCGAAGATTTGTTTCCGCGGAAAGATATATGAAATTAAGCCCGGGGACACTTTGAATTTTGATATTTAGCCCGAATTATTTATAAAATTATTTGCAGATACAGTATTTTCGCTCATTCTCAGCCCCGATAAGATCGGGGCTTCCGAGGCAAATTCTTTCTTTGAAAGAATTTAAACCCGCTCAAATACTGTATCTGCAAATATCTGCAAAATTTATGCGATTAATCATCAAAGATCTTAAAAGTTATTTAAGATTTTCAATTCTGTCATTCTGGCTTGTCCAGAATCTTTCTTTGAACAACCCCCTAACCCCCTTTACTAAGGGGGATTCAGAAGGATTCCCGACAGGCGGGAATGACAACCTAAAATAAATCAACCATTGGAGCAGAGTTCGCTATGAATTAAACAGGTTAAGAATAGGGGCTAAGAAGGAAGGTCGGAGAATGACGGAAAACAGGGATTTCTTCTGTTTTCTCTGTTATTATGTTTCAACAATGCGAATTGACAGAAAAGGAGGGCATATGAGCAGGAAAGGGTATCTAATCCTTACATTTATTTTCTTGATTGTTGGAGGGGTGAGTTATTTCAGTGCTCATGCGGAGAAGATGAAGCCTTCTGAAAATGTGGATATCAAACAGCCAACACCAACGGAAAAATCAGTAGACGTCAGCATTTGTTATAGCTGCCACGGCATAATCAAGAACCTCCATACATCGGGCAAGCATATAGAGATCAATTGTTCTCATTGTCACAGGGGACTTGAGAAACATCCCGGTGCCCCAATACCTGCTAACAGGCCGGTAACAGATACCTCATGGGAGGCATGCGGGCAATGTCATAAAGAACAGTATGGCAGTTTTATGAAAGGTTCTTATCACAGACCGGCAAGAGACGAGAAATCCCGGCTTACAAACAGGGCGCCGAACCCCTTCTGGGACAAGCTTATGATGGGACATGGCTTTACCATAGAACATGCTTTGACCCGGCCCCATCCGTGGATGCTTATTGATCATCTTATTGTTGACAGGGCATATGGCGGGCGTTTTCAGGGGAAGAACGGATGGCAATACATTTTTGAAAAAGGCAGAGCATGGGATGTGCTTGTGGACAGATACCCTGATTCCAATGAACATAAACCTTTCATTCCGCAGAGTGCGGCAGCCGCAAATCCTGTCTGTCTCCAATGCAAGTCCCAGGACCACATTCTTGATTGGGCATACATGGGAGACCCCGGTAAGGGCGCGAAATGGTCACGGACATCAAATGTTGTTGAACTCGCGAGGACATTGCAGCACGGGGCGAATTGTTTTCACTGCCATGACCCCCATGCTGCAAAGCCAAGGATTGTCAGGGATGCACTGATAGATTCCCTGACCGGGCCGGATAAAGATACACTCTGGCACAAGGATTCCGGCAGAACACAGATAAATCTTCTGGAGATGGGCATGAGGGGCTATGTGAGAAAGATAGCCCTGCTCGAGAGATATGACACAAAGCTTCAATGCGGGCAATGCCACGTTGAATATACTTGCAACCCGGGATATGATCTAAAAAATCCTGATACTTCTAAATACACTGTAACAATGGAAGACAGTAGGACAAACCACATTCCCTATAAAGAGGTTTTTGACCTTTATGACCATTATGTAAATAAAATCAGTTTCCTTGACTTCAGGCATGCACTCACCGGAGGACTTCTCTGGAAGGCACAACACTCTGAATCCGAAACGTTTTACAATTCAAAACATTCCGGGGCAGGTGCTGGATGTAATGACTGTCACGTACCAAAAATAAAAGACATGGAGACGGGGAAAGTATATACGTCACACGTTCCTTTAACGCCGAAGGTCCAACTGAAAGAGACATGCCTGAAATGCCATTCAGAATGGACAGAAGAGATGGCAAAATATGCGATTGATTCTATAAAGGCATATACAAAGGGAAGGATGAGGAAGGCTGAGTTCTGGCTTTCTGAATTGATTGATAAAATTGTTGAAGCAAAAAAGGAGGGGATTGATAACGAGGCAATAAAGAAGGCACAGGATCAGCATCTCAGGGCACATATCCTCTGGGAGTGGTGGACTGCGGAGAACTCGGACGGCTTCCATAATCCTGAAGCAGCAAGGGAATCCCTCACGCGATCAATTGATGAATCACAAAAAGGAATTGCAATTCTTAATGCCGCGATGGAAAAGAAGAAGTGAACAGTTATAGTGAAAGGCACTATAATATTCACCCTCCCCTTCATTCCCTCCCGTCAAGGGAGGGGAAACACACCCCTGCATCCATCTTCCGCACTCAGGCGGATTCGCCGGGGCGAACAAGAGGGGATATTCCCTCTCCCTTTGGGGGAGAGGGTTAGGGTGAGGGGGGATTTACACTTTTTAATTGCTGTAGCAATATGGGTAAGGAGGGTTGCTGATGAAGATTATAGAGGTTATCGCAGATACAAGCAGCGCCGCCACAATATCGGCAATTGCAGAAAAGCATGAGGCATATGATTTCCGTCCGGGTTTTGTTGGAGAGGACGGAAGGCAGGCAATGCAACTTCTCGTGCTCGATGATAGAGTTCAGGAAGTGCTTGACACATTGCAGGGTGTTCTGGGAGCCCAGCCGTATGCGAAGATTCTTGTCGTACCACTTGAGGTGGCATTGCCACTGCCACCGGAAGATGAGCGGGCCAAAGAAGATTCTGCATCCGCCGCCCGCGAGAAGCTCTATGAAGAAATGGAAAAAAGCGTGCTGCTGAATCTCAATTTCCTCGTGCTTGTTGTGCTTTCGACCATTGTGGCTGCAATCGGACTGATTGAGAGCAACGTAGCAGTGGTAATCGGTGCGATGGTGATAGCACCGCTGCTCGGCCCCAACCTTGCCCTCGGCTTTGGTACAGCGATCGGTGATATCTCATTGATGAGAAAGTCTCTTAAGACGAATATCGCAGGAATCGGACTCGCCCTGGCTTTTTCTATTGCTATTGGTGTCTTTCTGCCGTTTGATTACACGAGTAATGAACTCATATCCCGCACAGTTGTCGGACTGGACTCGGTCGCCCTTGCCCTTGCATCGGGGGCAGCCGCGGCAATGTCACTTACCACGGGGCTTTCCAGCGTACTTGTGGGGGTCATGGTTGCAGTGGCATTGCTTCCACCCGCGGTGGCTGCCGGCCTGATGCTGGGACATGGTCAGTTCGGCCTTGCAACCGGCGCGGCATTGCTGTTTGCTGTTAATATGGTATGCGTGAACCTGGCTACCAAGGTTGTCTTTTTTGTCAAGGGTGTCCGCCCGCGAAGATGGTGGGAGAAAGAAAAAGCCAGGCGCGCCATGAGGAACTATCTTTTCGTATGGCTGATGACCCTGGTCATTTTGATCATTATTATGTATGTTCGCCGCACATTGGTTGAATAGCGATAGGGATAAATTGCTTCCTCATTTGTGTCATTGCCCGACTTGATCGGGCAATCCAGAGAATGGAACTGGATCCCCCGGTCAAGCCGGAGGATGACAAAACGTTAGTTTATACACTGACACTGAACAAAGAAAGGAGAGCTATCATGACTAAAAAGAAAACTATCAGAGTGGGAATCAATGGCTTCGGAAGAATAGGTCGTTCAGCTTTCAAGCAGTTCCTGGAGAGAGAGGAATTCCAGGTCGTGGGGATCAATGATCTGAGTGGTATCGAAGATCTAGCCTATCTTCTGAAATATGACTCCGTGCACGGGTGGTACTCCAGAAAAGTTGCTGCCGATGAGTCGGCTATTCGGGTGGATAAACTGCGCATTCCTTTCTTCTCCAGTCCTGATCCTGAGAAAATACCCTGGAAAGACCTGGGGGCTGAGATAATCATTGAGTGCAGCGGAGCACTCCGCAGCAGATCAAAGGCGGCCGGACATCTCAATGCAGGGGCGCGGCGAGTGATCATTTCAGCCCCTTCCGACGATGCCGATGCGACGCTTGTACCGGGGGTCAATGCTGAAAGCTATGATCCAAAAGCCCATAAGGTAATTTCGATGGCTTCCTGTACTACCAACTGCCTTGCCCCGGTCGCCAAGGTGCTCAACGATGCTTTTGGGGTTGATTTCATCGTATTCACAACCGTTCATGCCTATACTTCAAGCCAGTCTTTGATGGATACTCCTGCACGCCACAGGCGCCGCGGACGGGCAGCGGCACTGTCGATTATTCCTACGACAACAGGAGCGGCAAAAGCAGCCGAGATAGTGCTACCGGAACTAAAAGGAAAGATCAATGGTATGGCCATGAGGGTTCCGGTGCCTGATGGTTCGGTGACGGACATAGTGGTTTCCCTGATGAAAGACGTAACTCCGGCAGAAGTCAATGAAGCCCTGACAAAGGCTTCAGAGAAGCCATCTCTCAGAGGAATCCTCAGGGTTACGAACGAAGCTCTGGTATCCCAGGATATTGTCGGCGATCCCCATTCTTCCATCGTCGATGCCCAGTCTACCATGATGATGGGAAAGCGGGTGGTCAAGGTGCTGGCCTGGTATGACAATGAATGGGGGTATTCGGCACGGCTTGTTGACTTTGCCGGGTTTATCGCAGAACGGTGATTCTGATAGAGGGAGGTGACGCATACATGAGCGATGAGACGCCGGAAGTTAACTGGCATACTTTAGATGATGATGAGGTGCTCAAACGGCTCGAGAGTTCCAGGGACGGCCTGAGCGCGGACGAGGCCAAACAACGTCTCGAAAAGACAGGGCTGAATTCCCTCGAGGTTGAGGAGGGCATCAGTCCCCTGCGCCTGCTGGCGCGACAGGTTCATAACCCGTTGATCTACCTGCTGGCAGGAGCGGCAGTATTGTCCCTGCTTGTCGGCCATCGGGTGGATGCGGCTGTAATAGCAGGTGTTATTGTTTTGAACAGCCTTCTTGGGTTCTTTCAGGAGTGGCGGGCCGAGGGCGCCCTTAATGCTTTGCGTCAGATGGCAGCGTTGCATGCCCGGGTTTTGCGTGTAGGGAATCCGGCTGATATCGAAGCTGATAAGGTAGTTCCCGGGGATGTTTTGGTCCTCGAGACCGGCGACAGAGTAGCAGCCGACGCGCGGCTGCTCTCCGGCGATAATTTGCGATTGGACGAGTCGGCCCTGACAGGTGAATCTCAGCCGGCTGCCAAGGAGCCCGGACAGGTGGACGAAGGTACGCCGATGGCCGACCGCAAGAACATGGTCTGGATGTCCACGAGCGTGACCGGAGGGCGTGGCCGGGCCGTTGTGGTGGAGACCGGAATGCAGACCCAGATGGGTCGGATTGCAGGAGAGGTTCGTGCAACAGGCAGGGAGAGCACACCTTT
This sequence comes from Nitrospirota bacterium, assembly GCA_014859105.1. Taxonomy (GTDB): domain Bacteria; phylum Nitrospirota; class Thermodesulfovibrionia; order Thermodesulfovibrionales; family SM23-35; genus Kmv42. The sequence goes on along the minus strand of JACUUX010000006.1, from coordinate 19,192 downwards.
GCAGAAGCGCATGCATAAGCTGGGTATAGTGCTCGGTGTTGCCGGCATTACGCTGGCAGCAGGGGTGTTCGGGCTGGGCATGCTTCGCGGTCATGAACTGGTCGGGATGCTGATGTTCTCTGTCGCCGTAGCCGTATCCGCAATCCCCGAAGGTCTTCCTGCTGTCATCAGCGTGACACTTGCCCTCGGCGTAAAGCGAATGGCCCAGCGGAACGCGATCATACGGCGTATGTCGGCTGTTGAGACACTCGGTTCTACAACCGTAATCTGCTCCGACAAGACGGGCACTCTTACCAAAAACCAGATGACTGTCCGCATGCTCTGGGCGGGTGGAGAAACTTTTGAGGTGAGCGGCGAAGGCTATCGGCCGGAGGGCGAATTACAGAGGACAGGCGGTGAAAAAATTGGAGAACTGCCTGAATCCCTTGAACGGCTGTTAAGTATCGGAATGCTTTCAAATAACGCCAACCTTAAAGAGGAGGGGGGACAGTGGCTTGTTGAGGGCAATCCCAGTGAAGGGGCGCTGCTTGTCGTGGCGATTAAGGCCGGCTTTGAGATCGGCCGGATGCGAAAAGATGGTGATCGGCTCGCGGAGATACCGTTCTCCAGCGATACCAAATATATGGCAACCCTCCATCCGGGTAAAAACGGCGATGGCAGCGTTGCATACGTCAAGGGAGCTCCGGAACGGATAATGGAATTCTGCTCCCACGTGCTGAAGGACGGCCGGCCAATGGAACTGAATGAGAAGCTTCGGAATGAAATCGCAGGGATAAACGAGGAGTTCGCTTCGAACGCGCTGCGGGTAATGGCCGGCGCATATCGCGAGATGCCGCAGGGACAGGGAAAACTGGAGCAGTCAGACGTGGAAGGGGGACTGATTCTTGCCGGAATCTGGGGAATGATCGACCCGCCGCGTGAGGAGAGCATTCAGGCAGTCGGAGATGCAAAGACAGCAGGCATCCATCCGGTCATGATCACTGGTGATCATGCGGTGACTGCCCTTGCTATCGCCCGTCAGGTTGGCATTGCTGAGGACGGCGAGGCGGTGACCGGCAAGGAGATTGACGGGATGGAGAAGCCCGCCCTTGCAAAGGCGGCGCTTGAGGGAGGCGTATTCGCCCGCGTCACGCCGGCACATAAACTCAAGATCATGGAGGCGCTCAAGGAGCAGGGGCACATAGTGGCAATGACAGGTGACGGCGTGAACGACGCCCCGGCCCTGAAAGGCGCGGATCTCGGTGTGGCTATGGGACGGGCGGGCACGGAGGTGGCCAAAGAAGCCGCCGATATGGTACTGACCGACGATAACTTTGCCACGATCGTGCATGCAGTGGAAGAAGGCAGAGTCATCTATAGCAACCTGCGTCGTGTTGTCTTTTTCCTGCTGGCTACCAACTTTGGTGAGATTCTCACCCTTACTGTAGCCCTGGTCATCGGTCTGGACCTGCCCCTGACAGCGGTTATGATCCTGTGGGTTAACCTGGTGACTGACGGCGCCTGCACTGTACCTCTCGGGGTCGAGCCGCGGCACGCTGATGTGCTCAGACATCCGCCCCGGGATCCCAAAGAATTCATCGTGGACCGGCGAGTGGCGCTGCGTATGGCGCTGCTTACCCCTATCATGGCCGCGGGCACACTCGGCCTGTTCTGGCATGCACAGCAAAATGGAGGACTGGATTACGCCCGGACTGTTGCCTTTGCCACACTCGCGGGATTCCAGTGGTTCCAGGCATTCAATGCCCGGTCAAATTACCAGTCAGTCTTCTCAATCGGACTGTTCAGCAATAAATGGGTACTTCTTGGCGTGGGAATCGCAATCGTGCTCCAACTCGGGGCGGTGCATACTTCTGTGGGTCATTTGCTCTTTGGTACCACAGGGCTTTCATTGATGGACTGGCTTTCGATCACCCTGGTGTCGAGCTCGATCTGGGTTGCCGACGAGATACTGAAACGCTTTGGTGTATATGGCAGACAGCGGGGGAAGAATGTGAAGGGGACTGAAGGGGAGTAATGAAAAGTTGTCATTCCGGCTCGACCGGAATCTTTCTGATGTCTTCTCAAAAGGATTCCCGACAGGCGGGAATGACAGAAGAGGGAAGTATAAACCCCGATGCATAGCATGGAGAATTCTTTGTATAAAACCTGGCTATGAAATAAGCAAACACCTGAAAGGAGGATTCTTATGAAGACAGCTAAATTAATAGGCATACTGGCTCTGGTGCTTGTCCTTGGTATAGTGATAGTACAAAACCGCGGGCCGGTCAGGACACATTTGCTTTTCATCACCATAGAAATGCCGCATATTCTCCTGCTGCTTCTCATAGCGGGGGGGGGATTTGCCCTCGGCCTGCTGGTGGCTTTGTTTAACAGGTCCAAACCCAAGGAGTAAGAGAAAACATTACATCAACCTTGAATAAGATTCATATTGCTTGATCGTCATTGCCCGACTTGGAGACTGTGTCGCAATTTTGTTTTTTGTCATTTCGAACGAAGTGAGAAATCTTTAACTCACTGTTTTTGTTGCAAGATTTCTCGTCGCAAACTCCTTGAAATGACACCTTTAGCGATTGCGACACAGCCTCTTGGCCAGGGAATCCAGAGGAAGGAAATGAACAAAAGCTTAATAATAAAAACATTTCACAGCAGAGGTAAATCTTCAATAAAAATCAAAAAGGATACAAACTATGAGCATGAAACGAGAGTATGAACAGAAACTGCAGGTAAAATTAGAGGAGTGTCTACTTAAGATCGATAAACTGAAGTGGAAGACAAATGAACGGAGGCTTGTTCAATGAAAACAATCGTTACTTTTACGATGAACCCGGCAATCGACAAGAGTTCAAGTGTTGATCATGTCATTGCAGAACGGAAGCTGTACTGTAAAGCTCCGCGCTTTGAACCGGGGGGTGGGGGTGTTAATGTTGCCCGGGCGATAAAAAAGCTGGGAGGGGAATCGGTACTCCTCTTTCCCGCAGGGGGACTGACAGGACACAGGTTGAAAGACCTCCTGGACCGGGAAGGCATTACCAAGCGACCGCTTCCAATAGAGGGAATGATCCGGGAGAGTCTTGTTATTCTGGAGGAATCCACCGGCCAACAATTTCGTTTTGGGATGCCGGGTCCGATTCTGAGTGATGAGGAATGGGAACGATGTCTCCATGAGCTGTCTGCGATCAGTCCCAAACCCGATTACCTGGTCGCCAGCGGAAGTCTTCCTCAGGGTGTGCCGGCTGACTTTTATGCACGAGTGGCGCGCACCGGCAAGGACAATAGGGTAAAAGTGATCGTCGATGCATCCGGAGAAGCCCTGGAGCGGGCGCTGCAGGAAGGTGTCTATCTCATTAAGCCCAATGTCCGTGAATTCAGAGAAATCACAGGACAGGACATCAAAGAGGAATCGCAGATAAAGGCGGCGGCTCGAAAGATGGTAAAAAGCGGCCGGTGCGAAGTGCTGGTCATTTCTCTCGGCGCCGCAGGCGCTTTGATGGTTTCGGAGAATGTCGCCGAACATATATTGCCGCCTACCGTACCGATTGTCAGTAAGGTAGGGGCCGGGGACAGCATGGTGGCCGGTGTGGTTTTGAGTCTTGCCCGGGACAAAACGCTGCGGGAATCTGTCCTGTTCGGGGTGGCAGCCGGGGCCGCTGCTGTCATGACTCCGGGCACAGAGCTGTGCCGGAGGGAAGATGCCGAGCGGTTGTATGAAAAAATGGTTTCAGAGGCTGAATAATTTTTATTATGAAGAATCAGGAGGTCAATATGGGACAAACAGCGAATGAACAGCGGTCGGTAGCCTATTTCTCCATGGAGATAGGGATTGACGAGCGAATGTATACTTACAGCGGAGGACTGGGGGTGCTGGCTGGAGACACGATCCGCTCAGCGGCTGATCTCAAGGTGCCGATGGTTGCGGTCAGCCTCCTCTACCGTAAAGGGTACTTCCGGCAAAGGCTGGAAGAGGATGGATGGCAGCGTGAAGAGCCCGCTCCATGGGCAGTCGAGGAATTACTCCAGGAGGAGTCCCGGAGAGTATGGGTCATGGTGGAAGGTCGAACCGTTCACCTGCGGGCTTGGCGATATGAAGTCAAGGGGGTTGGCGGCTTTAGAGTACCGATCTATTTCCTGGACGCCGATCTGCCCGAGAATTCGGAATGGGACCGCGAACTGACTCAATCCCTGTACGGCGGTGACGAACACTACCGACTGTCGCAGGAAGTGATTCTGGGCATCGGCGGAGTCAGGATGCTTCGCGCCTTAGGCCATGAGAACATCCAAAGTTTCCATCTGAACGAAGGGCACGCTGCTCTCCTGACGCTTGAGCTGCTGGACGAGGAGGCGAAAAGGGCCGGCAGGGAATCAATAACGGAGGAGGATTGCGAAGCGGTGCGGGAGAAATGTGTCTTTACGACGCATACCCCTGTTCCTGCCGGGCACGATAAGTTTCCTTGTGAACTGGCGCGGAGGGTGATCGGGCCGCGGGAGGATTTCTTTGCCCTGAAGGGGGTTCTTTATGAGGAAGACATACTTAATATGACCTACCTGGCCCTTAATATGAGCCGTTATATTAACGGGGTGGCCCAAAAACATGGAGAGGTCTCCCGGCTGATGTTCGCCGGCTATTCCATCGAGGCTATCACCAACGGAGTCCATGCGGCTACCTGGGTATCGGAGCCGTTCCAAAGACTTTTCGACCGGTATATCCCCGTCTGGCAACAGGACAATTTCAGCCTCCGCTATGCTCTGAGCATTCCGAAGCCGGAGGTGTGGGATGCCCATATGCAAGTCAAGAAACGCCTGATTGGCTTTGTCAACTGGGAAACCGGCGCCGGGATGGATGAGAACGTTCTGACCATCGGTTATGCCAGGCGGGCCACGACCTACAAAAGAGGCGACCTCCTGTTCCATGACATCGAGCGGCTGAGGAGGATCTCGGCGGAAACCGGCAAAATCCAGGTGATCTACGCCGGCAAGGCTCATCCCCGGGATCAGGGGGGAAAAGAGCTCATCAAAAGGATTTTTCAGGCCCAGCAGGCCCTCGGAAATGATGTTATGGTCGCTTATCTCGAGAATTACAATATGACCCTGGGGGCGATGATCACCGCCGGGGTAGACATCTGGCTGAACACCCCGGAGCCCCCGATGGAGGCCTCGGGAACAAGCGGAATGAAAGCGTCATTGAACGGCGTTCCCAATCTGAGCGTTCTGGACGGATGGTGGATCGAGGGGCATATCGAGGGACTGACCGGTTGGTCCATCGGCGAGCCGACTCACGGAAAGGGAGACGAGCGGGACCACTCCCTGGATGCTCCCTCGCTTTACGATAAGCTGGAACATGCCATAGTTCCCCTCTTCTACCACGACCGGGAACGGTTCATCGACGTGATGATATACTCCATCGCCATCAATGGTTCGTTTTTCAATACCCACAGGATGGTGCAGGAGTATGTGCTCAATGCCTATTTTAGCCGCTGAGAAAAATGCCGGTTAGGGAAGAAATGACACTGGAGCCTTTTGGACAATTCCAGATGACTGGCACAGAAAATTCCTTCGTGACTTTTTGTGTTTAACAGGTTTAAACCGAAGGAAAAGCAGGAATTAACAACAAGGGGGATTTGCTATGAACTTACCGGATCATAAAACTAAGATCGTCTGTACCATAGGGCCCGCCTCCCGTTCTGAGGCTGTTCTGGAGGAATTGATCGAACAGGGAATGAATGTGGCACGGCTCAATTTCGCTCATGGTACTCTAAAAACGCATAAGGAGGATATCCGGCGTATCCGCGCTGTAGCGGTCAAGCTCCAGCGTTATTGTCTGATTATGGTTGATCTTCCCGGCCCAAAGATCCGCATAGGAAAACTCCGGGATGACTCACTTTTATTGGAAAAAGGGGATAAGGTAATTCTGACCATTAGAGACATCCTTGGAACTCCTGACCGCATACCCGTAGAATACAAGAGACTGCCTGAAAGCGTATCACCGGGAAGCCTTATTTTCCTCAACGACGGATTTATACAATTACAGGTGGAAAAGATATTGGCAGATGAAGTCTTCTGCCGTACGATTATCGGCGGCCCGTTACTTTCCCATAAAGGATTAAATCTTCCGGGTGTAAAAATATTTACAGATGTGGTATCGGAAAGTGATCTCACGTTCGTCGACTTTGCGTTGGAGGAAGGCATTGACACCTTTGGCGTTTCATTTGCAGAAACAGCGGATGACATCATGAAAGTGAGGGAGTTTGCAGGAAAAAGAGGAAAATCTGTTTATGTGGTGGCAAAAATTGAACGTGCGGAAGCAATCAAAAACATCGACGAAATACTGGATGCAGCAGATGCGATCATGATAGCCCGCGGTGACCTCGGAGTTCAGATTCCTCTCGAGGATGTACCGTCCGTACAGAAAAAACTCATCCACAAGGCAAATCTTCTGGGACGTCCGGTGATAACAGCGACACAAATGCTGGTATCCATGACAGAGAACATTCGACCGACCCGTGCCGAGGTGTCCGATGTGGCGAATGCGATTCTGGATGGCACAGACGCCGTCATGCTATCTGAAGAAACAGCGATCGGAAGGTATCCTGTCGAAGCAGTGGAAATGATGGCCAAAATCGCAACCTCTGCTGAGCGGGAATGGGAAGCCGTAAAGGCCTTGTCTGATTTGCCTGCTTACTTCAGGAAGGGTGAGGGCTACGGTAAAACTACCATTAAGGATATCATTTCGCTTAATGCTGTTGAAGCAGCGCGGGCATTAAATATTCATTATATAATCGTTCCTGCGCAAAGCGCAGGCGCCCCTTGCCTTATCTCCAGATTCAAACCAGACTGCTGGATACTTTCTTTTGGCGACAACGAAAAAGCGAACAATTTTCGCAACCTGTCGTATGGGGTTTGTCCTATCTTCATGGAAAATAAAACGGGCAGCAGGCTTGATATGATCATGGAATTCATAGATAATTCAGGTATAGCCCAAAGAGGTGACAGAGTGATTTTTGTCGAGGGCACAGCCGCTGACGATATGAATGGTGTCGACTTGCTGAGAATAATTACAGTTCGATAAATAAAGGCATAAGGATGGAGGGTTACGGCCTATGACATTACCTACATGGATAGGGATCGCGATCTGCATATCACAATCAGCGATGTTGTCCGGTCTGAATCTTGCTTTTTTTACCATCAGCAAGCTGGAACTTAAAATAGAAGTTGCAAAGAATAACAAACATGCCCGCCGTGTTCTGTCGCTGAGGGAAGATGCGAATTTCGTCCTCGTTACGATTCTGTGGGCAAACGTGGCAGTCAATGTGCTTCTGGCATTGCTGTCCGGCTCGGTACTTACTGGTGTCCTGGCTTTTTTATTTTCGACCGTTATAATTACCATTTTCGGGGAAATCATTCCGCAGGCTTACTTCTCAAGACACGCTCTGCGATTTGGTTCCATGTTCTCACCCGGTCTCCGTTTTTATCAGATCGTTCTTTTTCCCGTAGCCAAACCCACTGCACTTGTGCTGGACAGATGGCTCGGCCCTGAGGCAATAACGTATTTCAGGGAAAAAGATATCCGGCAGCTCATTAAATTACATATGGATTCCTCGAAAAGCGATATCGAAAAGGTGGAAGGTCAGGGGGCTCTCAATTTCCTGGCGCTTGATGACGTCCCTCTGTCAGACGAAGGCGAACCTATTCATCCCAGAGGCATAGTGCAATTGAACTTCCAGAATAACAGGCCCGTTTTCCCTGAAATAAATCCGTCCACTTCTGATGTGTTCCTGAGACGTATTCACATCTCAGGTAAAAAGTGGATCGTGCTTGTCGATCCGGAGAATGAACCGAAATTTGTGATCGATTCTGACGAATTTATTTGCGATGCGTTGTTCAAATCCGACCGGTTTAACCCGTATTGGCACTGCCATCGTCCCATCATCGCAAGGAACGGCAGGACAACAATAGGAGATGTTATTTCCCTTCTCAGGGTGAAACCCGGCTACAGCCAGGATGATGTTATCGATCAGGATGTCATATTACTGTGGGGTGAAAACAAACGTGTCATTACTGGGGCCGATGTTCTGGGACGGCTTCTTCGGGGTATAGTCCGGAGCACAGGAACAGGCAGTGCATGAAATGAATTGAAATGCAGTTTTCGCGTTTACGGAAGGTTAAGGTGAGTTATCTATGAGAATACTTTTAAGAAGTTTTATTGATTTTTTCCGTCATGATGGTCCGGTATTAGCCGGATCCATCACCTGTTTTTTTATGATGACCTTCGTTCCCTTTTTCCTGCTTCTCGTATCGGTATTCGGGTATTTGCTGGGTGAAAACAGGGAGTTCTACGATTTTCTTTTAAGGAAGCTTGTCGGTTTTTTCCCGGAGGCCACCCGCGGGATATCGGATGAAATCGGCAAGCTGATAACCTACAGGGGGATTGGTCTTCTGACGACGGTAGTATATATATATTTTTCCTACCAGCTATATTATTCCCTCGATCGCTCGGTAAATATTATATTGAGCCTCAAAGAAAAGAGGTCGCAGCTTGGTTCAATCATGCTTTCGCTGATTGTCATGATACTGACTGTCGTCTTTATTACCATATCCTTCGGTGCGGCGTCCTTTATCCCGATACTCGATTCTCTTTCGCGATATGTCCCTGTGCCGGAAATAGGTAAAATGACCCGGATTATAATAAGTTATATCGTACCCGTGCTTCTTTCGTTCTTGGTCGCTTCAGCCCTGTATCTGCTTTTGCCCACGAAAAGGATAAAGCTGCGGCATGCCATGGCCGGCGCTCTTTTCTATGCCCTTTTCCTCGAGGCGGCCAAACATATTTTCACTTTGTACGCTATAGCCAAAGTCTCGCAACTCGGGAATATTTACGGACCCCTCACCGCCATCGTCATTTTTCTTCTCTGGATATTTTATGTGGCGTGTATATTTCTGATAGGCGCCGAGTTAGTACATAACCTTGAGGTCCCGGTTAAGAAGTCGAATTCTGAATCCGGAGGGAAAAATAATACTGAGTAGCTCGATGTGAAGATGAAGGAATTATTTATGCTCGCCGCGCATTGGCGAGTTGAGAAGATGTGCTTTAAGTTATATCATAAAAGCGGGTGGGGTTTTACTTATGAATCATTGGTAAGGCTATAACAAACTTCATCAGGAGGTCACTATGAAGACAATTAAACTCATAGGGATACTGGCACTGGTGTTTGCCCTCGGTGCGGTTATCATTCAAAACCGTGCGCCGGTCAGGACACATTTTCTTTTCATTACACTAGAGATGCCGCACATACTGCTGCTGCTACTCATAGCAGGCGCGGGATTCGCCCTTGGCCTGCTGGTGGCATTATTCAAGAGCTTCAAACCGAAGGAGTAGAAGAAATGACTGAAGTGTACCATTAACTGATGGTTTTACGAGCAATATCTGTATTACAGGAGGTGATTTTTTTATGCAAAAGACCGGTATATGGCCTGGAAAACCTTATCCGCTTGGCGCTACATTTGACAAGAAGGGAGCTAACTTTTCGTTATTTTCAGAGGTGGCAGAGCGTGCGGAACTCTGTCTTTTTGATGAAAGAGGCAATCAAACCTGTATTGACCTTCCGGAGGTTACTGCCTTCTGCTGGCATGGCTATATCCCGGGTATTGAGCCGGGCCAGCGATATGGATTCCGTGTGCACGGCCCATGGAAACCTGAAAATGGCCAGCGATGCAATCCTGCGAAACTTCTCCTTGACCCTTATGCAAAGGCCATAGAGGGACTGGTGCAGTGGGACGAGGCAGTTTATCCGTATAAATTTGACGAGCCTGACGAGTTGAATGAAAAGGACAGTGCTCCCTTTGTGCCAAAATCCGTAGTAATTGATCAGTCTTTTGACTGGGAAGATGACCGGCATCCTGAGACACCATGGCATAAAACCATAATCTATGAAGCTCATGTTAAGGGGTTCACGAAGACGCATCCAGAAATCCCATCTGAATTAAAGGGGACATATGCAGGTCTTGCACATTCTGTATCGACTGAATATCTGAAAAATCTTGGTATTACAGCAGTCGAACTCATGCCTGTTCATCAGTTTATCCACTACACACATCTTGTGGAAAAGGGTCTTCGAAACTACTGGGGATACAGTACGATAGGGTATTTTGCTCCACATAACGAATATTCATCTTCCGGGCAGATTGGACATCAGGTGAAGGAATTCAAAGAGATGGTTAAGGCCATGCACAAGGCAGGTATAGAGGTAATACTCGATGTCGTTTATAACCATACTTCCGAAGGCAACCACCTTGGTCCCATGTTATGTTTCAAGGGTATTGACAACGCAGCATACTACCGCCTGACTCCCGATGATTTGCGATATTATATGGATTATACAGGAACAGGCAACAGCCTGAATATGATGCATCCACATGTTCTGCAGCTTATAATGGATTCGTTGAGATACTGGGTGTTCGAGATGCATGTGGACGGATTCCGTTTTGATTTAGCTGCTACATTAGCGCGTGAACTGCATGACGTGGATCGCCTTTCCGCCTTTTTTGACATCATCCAGCAGGACCCTGTTATCAGTCAGGTGAAGCTCATTGCAGAACCGTGGGATTTAGGCGAGGGAGGTTATCAGGTGGGAAATTTCCCTCCTCTTTGGTCTGAGTGGAATGGAAAATACAGGAATACTGTGCGTGACTACTGGAAGGGTGCTGATCGAACACTTTCCGACTTTGCCTATCGTATTACAGGTAGTTCAGATCTCTACGGAAGTACCGGACGGAGACCCTATGCCAGCATAAACTTTGTTACAGCCCACGATGGCTTTACTCTGCATGACCTCGTCTCCTACAACGAGAAACACAACGAGGCTAACGGAGAAGACAACAGGGACGGCACGGACGATAACAGGTCGTGGAATTGCGGTATCGAGGGACCTACCGAAGAACCTGAGATCAACAAACTGAGGAATTGTCAGAAGCGTAATTTTCTTTCCACACTATTTTTATCTCAAGGTGTTCCCATGCTTCTGGGCGGAGATGAAATTGGCCGCACCCAGAATGGTAACAACAATGCCTACTGTCAGGACAATGAAGTATCATGGTTCGATTGGAATAATGTTGACGCAAGCCTTCTCGAGTTCACCCGACTCCTTATCCATTTCTACAAGAAACACCCTGTCTTCAGCAGACGCAGATGGTTTCAGGGCAGGCCGATATTTGGTACCGGAGTGACTGACATAGGATGGTTCACACCTGATGGCGTTGAAATGTCCGATGAACACTGGGAAGAGAGTTTTGCCAAGTCATTTGCGGTCTTTTTAAACGGTGAAAGTTTAATCAGCCCCGATTCTCGAGGCGAACGAATGGTCGACGATAGCTTCTATCTGATATTCAATGCACACCATGAGCCGCTTACTTTTAAACTGCCTGTACAGGAATATGGCAGGCAGTGGGGCAAAGTTCTCGATACAAATGAATCATTTGTGGGTGAGGGCGAAAAGATTTACGAGGCCGGTGCAGAGATAGAAGTTGAAGCAAGATCGACAGAGGTCTACCGTCGTGCGGGTTGATAAATTACCGGAATGGATGTTTATTAAGATAAGCAAAGGGTACTAAGATGAGCTTGCGGCATTTTCTGAGGAGTGCTTACTTGATCGGAGTATATTTCACATTGACAATAGCTCCTCTTTTTGTCATGCTGACAGATCCGACGCCACCGGGGCGGGGTTTCTGGAGGGAGTGCTCTATCGGTCTTGGCTTCGTAGGACTTTCGATGATGGGACTGCAGTTCTTTCTGACAGGGCGCTTCCAGAGATTAACTTCACCTTACGGTATTGATGTTGTATACCACTTCCATCGCAATATTTCATTAATCGCTTTTCTGTTTATTTTCCTGCATGCTGTTATCCTTTTCATTTCAAGCCCTGAAACCCTTATATTGCTGAACCCGGTCATCTCTCCATGGTGGATGATTGTAGGCGTAGCCGGTCTGCTGGCCTTCGCCATAGTGATTGTAACTTCCCTTTACCGTCTTAAGTTTGGCCTTTGTTATGAACACTGGCGCCTCATTCACGGTTATATATCAGTTGTTGCAGTAGCTCTGTCTGTTGCACATATTATCGGGGTCGGGTACTATGTGGAAGGATATTTAAAGCGGGGGTTGTGGATTACAATGATTACTGCATGGCTCCTTGCTCTTGTATATGTGCGTGTTATGAAACCGATAATTATGCTGAGACGTCCTTACACAATAGAAAAGGTTAAAAGAGAACGCGGGAATTCGTGGACACTGACACTCCGGCCTGAGGGGCACAAGGGCATGAATTTTAGGCCCGGGCAATTTGCATGGCTGACTATAGGGAAGTCACCGTTTTCTATCAGGGAACACCCTTTTTCTTTTTCTTCAAGTGCAATGAAAACCGACAGTATGCAGGTGACGGTAAAGGAACTGGGAGATTTTACATCAAGGATTGGAGAAGTGGCGCCGGGTACCCGTACATATATCGAAGGCCCGTACGGGACATTTACAGTTGACAGACATGTTGCACCGGGGTACATCTTTATAACAGGGGGTGTTGGCATAACACCTGTAATCAGCATACTGCGGACCATGGCAGACAGGAATGACAGACGTCCCGTGTTACTGTTCTACAGCAACAAAACCTGGGAGGGAATGACTTTCAGGGAGGATCTTGACGAGCTTGAGAAGCAGCTAAATCTCAGGGTTGTTTACATCATTACAGGAGATGCTCCGGAGGGATGGCAGGGGGAACGCGGACGCATAAATGCAGAAATGATTGCACGTCATCTGCCGGCAGACAGGATGAGGTATAAATACTTCATCTGCGGACCTGACCCGATGCAAAAGGCTATCAAAAATGAACTCGGCAACTTAGGATTGTCATTGGAAAATGTTGAATCGGAGAGTTTTAATTTTGTTTAACAGAGGGGGAGACCAGTTATGAGACAGTTATATTCTACACAACTGGCGGTTGCAACAGGAATTATTATCATTATATTAACTGCTGTCTTTGCCTTAATCCAGTCCCCTGAAATGCTGAAGTTCCCTGAAACCACCGCAGTGACAGCCGCTATGGCAGTCCCTCATCCGGTTGAAGGGATGGATATTTGCGATAGCTGTCATGGAATAAAAGGTACGAGGCCGTATCCTTTAAAGCACATTGGCTGGAATAATAAAAGCTGTACGAAATGCCATATTCCCCATGGTGTGGCCGTTTCCGGGGACGGAGATACTGCAGATAATTAGTCTATTTTATTTATAAATTTTCTCAGGTATAGACAGGACATAGTATTTGAGCGGATTTATTTTGCCGATATTCATACAGTGTGTATATTGATAATAAAAAGGCAAAATACTTCGGAAGCCCCGATCTCATCGGGGTTGAGAATGAGCGAAAATACCATGTCCTGTCTTGATAAACATAGTTTGTGAATAATCCGGGTTAGTACGTTAACGGGAGTTAAAGAAATGGGTACCAACAGATTTTATATAACATTGATGATAGTTCTTTTGCTAATTCTTGGTTATCTGAGTTATCTGATATTCAGACCTTTCTTAATCCCGATTGCATGGGCTATTGTGCTTTCCATACTCTTTTATCCTTTTTATACCGTAATCCTCAGATATATCAGATGGAAGCCGGCGGCGTCTTTTTTTGTCCTGATTGTAATACTCCTGATAATTATAGGACCCATATCATATCTCTCATTCCTGCTCGTAAGGGAACTGGGTGCTTTAACAGGTTATGCAGATGCTGAAAGAATTGAGGCAATAAAAAATATTACCCGGCATCCGATCATCAAGACTTTAGTTGAGCGAATAACATCTTTACTAAATGTAACAGAAGAAGAACTACATATGACTGTCAGTGAAAATATGACGCAACTGGGAAGGCAACTGCTTTCAGGGATTAGAAGAGGCATAAGTGAAATTATAACCGGACTTTTAAATTTTATTTTCATGGCTATTTCGATATTTTTTCTGCTTAAGGACGGGCCGGGTTTTCTTAAAAGAGTTCTTGAATATATGCCTTTTCATGACGAACAGAAGAACAGGCTGGTTAATAAGATAAAGGATATAGTGATATCTACTATGTATGGAGGTGTTGTTGTGGGGCTTGCTCAGGGGACAGTGGGAGGATTTGCATTTGCCCTGCTGGGGATTTCATCACCTGTTATCTGGGGTTTTGCCATGGCAATTGCATCTTTTTTACCTTTAATCGGCCCCTTTATTATATGGATGCCCGCCTCTGTCTATCTGGTTATTAAAGGCGAAATACTCAAAGGAATCATCCTTGCTGTTATCGGTGCATTCGGGATTAGCCTGATAGATAATCTTTTAAGGCCAATTATAATCGGCACCAGAACAAAGATGCCTTTTATCCTGCTGTTTTTCAGTGTTCTCGGTGGTATAAAACTGTTCGGACTGATAGGGTTTATTATGGGCCCTATGATAATGGCAGTTCTTGCACTCGTGGTCGAAATATTCAGGAGCATAGATGCAGGTGCAGTAAATAGTGCATCACAGTGAAAAAGTTGTGTTAAATTTGTATAATATTTCTATAGGTCTCCTTCAGAGTTCGTTCAATAACTTAAAAAGATTTATTTCCATTGAGGGTTTTGCAGTTCAGTGCAAACCGGAAAAGAAAAGGAGGTTAGGATGCGCAGAGTATTTTATTTTCTGATTACTAACCTGGCGATTTTAATAGTGCTTGGCACAGTACTGAGGTTGCTGGGCGTTCAGCCCTATCTTACAGAATATGGATTAAACTATCAGTCACTGCTGATATTTGCTGCGGTCTTTGGGATGGGAGGGGCGTTTATAAGCCTTGCGTTATCCAAATGGACAGCAAAAAGGCTTACACGCTCGAAAGTTATAAGCACACCGTCAAATGAGACCGAGGGCTGGCTGGTAGGGACAGTATCCGAGCTGGCACAGAGGTCGGGGATTGGAATGCCCGAGGTTGCAATCTACCCTTCAGATGACCTGAATGCATTTGCTACAGGCATGAAAAGGAACAATGCCCTCGTGGCAGTCTCTTCCGGAATGCTCCGCCGCATGGACAGGGATAAAGTCAGGGCTGTGCTGGCGCATGAGGTGTCGCATGTCGCAAACGGAGACATGATAACACTTGCGATTATTCAGGGGATAATAAATACTTTTGTTATCTTTTTTGCACGTGTTATCGGTTATACAGTTGACAGAGTTATATTCAAAAATGAGAGGGGACACGGAATAGGTTTCTGGGTTACTACTATTGTGGCAGAGATATTCCTTGCTATACTGGCTTCGATTATTGTTTTCTGGTTCTCGAGGATGAGGGAGTATCGTGCTGACAGCGGGGCTGCTGCCCTTGTGGGCAAAAAACCTATGATCGGAGCCCTCGATGCATTGAAGGCCTCAATTCGTCAGCCCCATCTGCCTGACCAGATGGCAGCCTTCGGTATCTCGGGCAGCAGGAAGCGAGGACTGAAAGCGCTTTTTTCTACACACCCGGACCTCGATGACAGGATCAAGGCGCTATCGGAATCAGCTTATCCTGATTATAGTGCATAGAACGGCTTAAAAATCTTTCAGTTTGTGAAATTCAGCACGCACTTTCGGCATGGCATCAGGGTATTTTTTCTGGATAAACTCGATTAGCTTTTCCCTCACTTCGCAGCGAAGGTCCCATGCACTTGAAGCATCGGGGGCGCTCATAAGTGCGCGCAATTCCATCGTGCGTTCTGTTGCATCTGTTACCTGAAGCACCCATACACGGCCATCCCATTTTTCAGAGTTCTTTAAAATGCGATGGAGTTCTTCTCTTATTTCCTGAACCGGCACTGTATAGTCAGTATAAATAAAAACCGTGCCGAGGATGTCAGCGGATATCCTTGTCCAGTTCTGGAACGGCCTTTCAATAAAATAGCTTATCGGTAATATCAGACGCCGTAAATCCCATATCCTCACCACTACATAAGTCAGGGTTATTTCTTCTATCCTGCCCCATTCATTCTCTACAATGACGACGTCGTCCACGCGGATTGGCTGTGTAAATGCTATCTGAATGCCGGCAAGAAAATTGGCAAATATCCTCTGCGTGGCCAGGCCGATGATCAGGCTTGCGATGCCTGCTGAAGCAAGGATGCCGGTACCGAGCTGGCGGAACCTCTCAAAACCCATTAGTATCAGCGCTACAGCGACAGTTACAATAACCACAGTCAGTATTTTTCTTATTGTCTGTATCTGGGTATACAGCTTTCTTGCCTGAAGGTTGTCTTTGTCTCCTATGTCATAACGGCTCAGTATTATATCCTCTGCAACCACGGTTAAACGGATTATCAGCCATGATACCGAAGCAATAAAGAGTGAACGGAAGACGTTGTCAAAGATGTAGAAAATATTCTGCGGAAGTTCTACGATAGGAATAGCAAAGTTTATGGCCAGAAGAGGGATGATGTATCCGAGTGGCCGGCGGCAGTGTTTTATTAAAGAATCATATACCAAAACCGAGGTCAATCTGTTCAGATGTTTAAATATCCGGAAAAGAATAAAATGCAGGACAGTACCTATAAACCCTGCCCCGATTATAATGCCCAGATTATAGACAAGGGATTTCCAGTTTTGTATGAGTTCACCCATTACTGTACTCCTTTCTCACGTCGCCAGCTAACCCGGATTATTCATAAAATTATGAATTAATTTTCAAAGATATTAAAAGTTGTTTTAGATTTATTCTGTCATTCTGGCTTGTCCAGAATCTTTCTTTGAACAACCCCCTAACCCCCTTTACTAAGGGGGATTCAGAAGGATTCCCGGCAAACGGGAATGACAACCTAATGAATCAACCATTGGAACAGAGTCCGTATGAATTAAAAGGGCTAATTCGCATCAATAAAATGATATATGGCATCCGTCAGCGAAAGCATGCCCTTAAGCTCGTTGTTGTCAATCACCAGGAGCCTCTTGATACCGAGGTTAACCATTAACCTGACGGCATACTTGACATCGAGATTTTCCGATACCTGTATCGCCGGTCTGTATGCAATATCAAAGACATTCAGCATATCTAAATTTGCACCCTCAGCAATAACAGCCTTGGCTATTTCATCAAATGTGATAATCCCGTAGGCATCCGATGGTTTGCGTTTTTCAACAACCAGGGATTTTATCCCCCTTTTTTTCATCTCTGTCAGCGCCTCTCTTATGGTTGCACCTGCAGGTATGGTTACAACTTCCCTTTTCATTAATTCTCCTGTTACTGGCATTCCAGACCTCCTTCTTCAGAGTATTCCTCTTCTGCTTTTCTCTTAATGACAGAAAGCTGGCTCTCAAGGCCCATAACCGCATCAATAGGAAAGGAAAAAATAATACCGTTGCCCGGCGATTTCATATCCAGTTCGTCATAGAGAGATTTCATAACCCTTTGTGCAATATGCCGCTCAACCAGTGTTAATAGTATTACCTGTTTTAATTCTACTGTCAGACCGAAGAAGGTTTTTGCTTCTTTGATCCCTGTTCCGTGCGCTGAAAAAACTGTTGCGCCTGTGGCACCTGCTTCTTTTGCAGTGCAGACAGCTTTTGATTCCTTTTCATAAGGCACTATGGCCAAAACCACATCAAACTTCATTATGGTCTCCTTTCCTTAAAAGGTGACGTGATAAAATACCATATCCCATCACCGTGATTAAAGGGAATATTGATGCAAAGGCAATCAGACCAAAGCCGTCCGTAAATGGATCCCTTCCCGGGATATTGGAAGCAAGTCCGATGCCGAGTGCTGTAACAAGGGGTACGGTGACTGTACTGGTCGTTGCTCCCCCTGTATCATAAGCAATAGGGACAATATACCGCGGCGACAACAGGGTTAAGACTATAACAATTAAATATCCTGCTATAACATATATGTAAATAGGGGCTCCTGTGATTATGCGATGTGAGCCTAAAGTTATTCCTGTTGCCACACCGGCTGCTACCACGAGACGGAGCTTCCAGCTGTTTATCGAGCCTTCCGACACATCCTGTATCTTTAATGAAATGGCAATAATCGCCGGTTCTGCAATAGTACAGGAGAAACCTATAAGGAAACTGAATATATATATCCAGTATAATGAACCTGACTGTGTGAGATAATATGCCATGGACTCACCGAGTGGAAATAATCCCAGTTTCAGACCCTGTATAAACAGATAAAGCCCTGAAAGCACCAGAAAGAATCCTGTTATTATGCGGCCTGCGTCAGGGATGGCCTTCCTTAAAACAACCAGTTGAAAAAATAATATTGCTCCAACGAGTGGCATAATGTCCCTTAGAGTAAGGGCAAAGTTTATCAATATATCTTTTATCATTAAAAGACCGTTCAGGTCTGTCTTTGATGTTTTATCAACCACAGAAGCAGTATAAATTGAGGTTGGGACCGTGTCGCCCGAATAATATGCCATAATCCCGTAACCTGTTACAAAAATTATAGGCAGCATAACGGCAAAGCCTACCAGACCAAAACCTTCAATTAAAGGGTTGCGCCCCCTGATGCTTGAGGCAAGCCCCACGCCAATAGCTGTCACCAGCGGGACAGTTATGGTTGATGTAGTGACACCTCCTGCGTCATAAGCAAGAGCTATAATTTCTTTTGGCGCAAGAAACGTAGTGATAATTATCAGTATGTAGCCAGGGATGAGATATAGATGAATAGGGTGTCCGAGTGTAGAGCGGAGTATCCCCAGTGAAACAGCCAGCCCCCCGGCAGAAGCAACGGTTATTCTGAGGCCAAGGTTGCTAATGCGACCTTCCGAGACAGCCTCTGCCTTAATGGCAATAGCTGTTACGGCAGGTTCTGCAATTACTGCAGAAAATGTGATGACAAACCCGAAAAGAAGGATATAAAAAAGATTCCCGCGCCTGACGAACTGATAGGCAAGACCTTCTCCCAGCGGAAAGACGCCCATATTTAAACCCTTGAGAAAAAGGAAAAGACCTGTAATTATGAGAAAGATTCCTGCGGAAAGGGATATTATATCGGGGAAGGGTTTTTGTAAAACAAATATCTGAAAAACTATAGCAACTATGATTATGGGAAGGACATCCCTGACCGGCTCCCAGAGGGCTGTAATTATATGGCGTATTGATCTGTTCATGTGCATAGAAATATCCTTTCATTAACCGGAAAATGCATTATTTTGGATTAAGTATTTAATATGATACCAT
>JACUUX010000085.1 GCA_014859105.1 Nitrospirota bacterium | reverse complement strand
CGCCTTTCGGGAGCATGAAACATGCCTATCGTTGGTAGAGTAAAGCAGAGGCCTTGCAGCCTCCGCCTCGCCGAATAAGAAAGAGCGGTTACCCGCTCTTCCTCTTCTAAGAACCGGACTTGCGACTTTCACCACATCCGGCTCAAGCATTCCATAACCCTTTATGTTTCGGGCAGCAGTATCATTTCGATAATTGCTTTTGTAATTCCGGTCTGCAGCCACTTAACGTTTTTAAACGTCTGTAAGTCTCTCGCTGTTAAGCGTCGTTGAGTATCTTACATTTCAATCGGTTTGCCTCCGTTCATACAATGGAACACCAATAGTAAGTCTGCATCCTTTCGGATTAAGGCAAATTTTGAACCTCTATGCAACTAATTACAAGTTGCCTTTCGCTTTTTACCAATTCCTCTAACCTCTGCACCATCGTCACCCTCGCAGGTTTCCTACCAAATACTGGAGTGCATAGGCCTTACCAAGTTCTATACTACGAATAATTATGTAAACCTTAGAAGCCATCTATAAGCCGAGAACTCTTTGTTCATTCCCCATAATGTAATCGGAGCCATTATGGTCTGGTTCTGTACCTTTTGGTTTAAGCGTAAACAGTCTACTTTCGCTTGTCTGATTTGACGACTCTTACAATGGTTCAGCTTTCACTTCTTCATAGTATTTGTTACCCTAGCAGATTATCTGGATTAGACTTCCAGAGTTCTCCACATTTTCCTATGAGCTTCACACAATCTCATTACTGATAATGCATGCCACAGTAGGGTCACTCCGGATGGAAGGAGTGGCATTACTGCAATTCATGATATGGCTTTCTTGTCACAACCGACCGTAACCACCCAGATGATTATGTCCTGCCCTGGCTTCCATTTGTGACGGGAATGTCGCCAATCATCAAGGCCACCAATGGTTCGCTTTCGCTTCGGGCTGTGGTTGTTGTGGTAGTAGTGGATCGGACTGCTGGCAGGATATTTCGGTGGCGGGTGTTAACAGGTGCTTGCGCCGCTCATCCGACTGCTGATCCGCAGCCCCGTCAGTGGCTGAGTCTATACCCAGCAGCTCATGGATGGTTCTTATGAGCGTGGTCTTGGATTCTATTGCGTACCGTTTGTGATCTGTTGGCGTTATGTGCGATAATAGATATCCACTGTCGAGTATTGAGATTTTAAGGGATGACATTTTTATATAGCCTCTATAATTTATTGCTTGTTCGAAAAAAGAGCACTGCTTGAAAATACTTTTCCCTGTGCCGCCCGCAAAATAGTCGTTGCCCGTGCTGGAATTGGATGGAAGCATGCACACACCCATCGCTGTCTTGTGTTGTTTCCAGCTTACCCCTGTGGTGTTCTAGTGCTGATCAGAATGTCCTCAGTGCCTTTAAGAGGGTGAGGAAGGGCGCAAAAAAGATGAAAAGGCCCTTCCTGGGGGATTGCTTGTGGATGTTGCACCTGTCTGCTGTGTTGGAACAGCATTATCTTCTGGACGCTCTGCTTGAAAATACTTTTCTGCGACGCACTTAGTCAATCCGTATCCCGATTGCTCCAAAAAGTCGCATAAACCGGGTAGTGATCCGACACGGCTATTGTATGTTCATACGTCAGATTGTATGCTTCATCGAACCTGAACGCGCCTGAATCTCCTGTAAAATCGGGTATTGCTGGCGCTGTGATTATAATCCGATCATACGTGCAGTCTGTCGGTTTCGTGGTTGTATCAACGCTGTTATTTATTACCTAATAATATTCATCGCTCATAAGAGGCGACGGACCATCCTCTTTAAAATAGTTACAGTCAGCGTTTAAATCGCCCAAAATGATGAAATCGCCTTCATCATGAAACTGGCTCTTCGTGTAATTAACCACTATTGGCAGGTCGTTAATCTCTTGAGTCGCTGTATTTGGGTCTGAATGTAATGTTATTAACACAAAATCAAAGTTACCGTCCCTGGCTTTGAAATTCGCTATGTATGGTTCTCGGTGGAAGATATCACTTGGATCAGGAAATGTATACGGACTCCCGATTAACTCTATTGTTTGATTATTGTAAATGTAGGCGTATTGCTCTTTGCTGACGGTTCTTCCCAGTCGTTCGCCCACGACGTAGTCATACTGTGAGCCTCCCATTGCGTTTACGGCATTTACGAGAGCTGGGAGAGCTGTCTGAGAAGCATCCCGAATCTCCTGGACTGCGACGATATCATAGTTCCTGATAATCTTGGAAAGTACCTCCATGACTTCGGGTTTGTTTGCCTTTGTTACACCGAATACCTGGATATTAAAGGCAGCCAGTTTGATTGTACTATCACTATCAGGGGTGATTATTACAGGGGTAGGTGTTACTGTTGCTTCTGGCTGCCCATCTGTTATGTTTGGAGCTATCGTGTAGGTATAGCTAATAACAAGTACTGCCAGCAGTACAAAAACCATGAATCTCAATCCTATATTCTGTCCTTTCTTATGCCTCTTCCTCATAGTCTACCTCCTTCGGTCAAATGATGTTCCTCTTGTTTATATATCTGCTCTTATATGATCATCATAATATACATAATTTAAATTTTTCAAAATAAATAAAGTGGTGCAAAAGAATGAAAGAATTTGCTGTTTATAGCACCAGGAGAACTACGGTTGTGGTAATTGCGCCTATTGCAAAACCCAGGCCACTACGAATATGGTGTATCTAACCATTTGCGCTATTTCCCTGAAATATATAGTTCTTGGTATGCGCAAAATTGGTGGTTATGAAGAAATTGCACCTATGATAAAAAAATTATGTGAATTTGTTGATGGTAAGAATATTGAAATGATAGGTCCTCCGATATTTGTTTGCCATGAAATGACTGTAAAAGAAGTCATAAAGGCGTTTGAACAAAAAATGCTGATGTTGAAGTAGCAATTCCGATCTCAAAATGCAAAGAAGGCATTGATGGTGTTATGAATTACCAGGAGGGAAAATGGCAAATATTATTCATAAAGGGCCATATGAAGATTGCACTCCTACATATGAAAAACTCTACGCTTGGTTGGAAGAAAATCATAAAAAGTTCGTTGGCTCGATACTGGTGAGGAATGCCACGGAAAAGGGGCTTGAATGCGAGTTCTGATTATGAGCAGGAATATTTTGTGTTCAATAATTCAGTGCCGCGATTTGCAGATAAGAACATATCTTTTGTAGTGGCTGGAAAAGAATATGTGAATGGAACCGCGAATTCCACTGGTTTTATTTCATTTACTTATACAGGTGCCTGGTCTGAACATACATTTGAATGGCAGATCATTCCTCCACGATATGATGTTAACAGGGATGGTATTGTTGATGCTGTTGATCTTAATATGGTTGGGCAGAACTTTTCTGTAGTTACTAATGCTCCATATCCATATTATGATGTGGATGAAAACGGAGTTGTGAATGTGCTGGATCTTAATGTTGTTGGGCAGAAGTTGGGTGAAGAGACGATTTAGGTTCTGTTGTTTTTTTATTGTTACTTGACTTCTCCGAAACTTTTTGACTCTACATATCCATTTTCAAACCGAATTCGATGTGCCGAAATTATCGAAGAGCTTTTATCATTTAAAAATAATGTAAGGATCGAGTGTTAAGGATTCTCGAAATATTTGGAATAATACTTGCTCTTGGTTTACTTATTTATCTTGCTTATAGAGGACTCAGTGTCATCATAATATCGCCATTGCTTGCACTTGTGGCGGCATCGTTCAGTCCCGGACTGCATCCGATGGAGGTATTTACTGAAACTTATATGAATGGCACAGTAGGGTTTATTTTAGCTTTTTTTCCCCTCTTTCTACTGGGTGCTATTTTTGGGAAGGTGATTGAAGTAACAGGCTGTTCCAGGGCTATTGGTAATTATATTACAACTAAATTAGGAAAAGAAAAAGCCATCCTTGCAGTGGTTTTATCCTGCGCTGTACTCACCTATGGTGGAGTTTCTTTATTTGTTGTGGTTTTTGCCATATACCCAATTGCTGCGCATCTTTTCAGGGAAGCGCAAATACCTAAAAGACTGTTGCCGGCAGCCATTGCCCTGGGAGCGTTCTCGTTTACCATGACAGCCCTTCCAGGTTCGCCACAAATTCAAAACGCTATACCCATGCCGTATTTTAAAACGGATTTATTTGCTGCCCCGATGCTGGGTATTGTCGCTGCGATCATCATGTTCGGCCTGGGAATGTTCTGGTTAGAAAGAAGAGCAAAGAAAGCCAGGGCTGATGGTGAAGGTTATGGGGAAATTGACGTTGTGGATAACAAAACCGTAAACAACACGAGGATTCCCAGTTTTTCCAGGGCGGTTATTTCGATAATCCTAATTCCCGTAACTTTCCTTATTCTTTCACGAGTGATCTTTCCCATGTTCGATACGCCTCAAAATGTTATTGGAATGTGGAGCTTGATCATCGCGCTTGTTATTGCAATTTTGACAACCGCTGCGCTTTATGCCCGGACATTCAAATGCTGGGCTGATTTGATCAAAACTATGGATGATGGTGCAGCAGATTCCCTGCTTCCAATATTCAATACCGCTTCTGTAGTAGGTTTTGGCAAAGTTATCGCTGCATTGCCTGTATTTGCTATTATCAGTAATTTATTGATCGAAATTTCCCCGAATGCTATAATTGCCACTGCTCTTTCAACTACGGTGCTCGCGGGACTGACAGGGTCTGCATCAGGAGGAATGGCTATTGTCCTAGGTATATTTGGAGACCAGTTTCAAAACTGGGCGGTCCAGGATGGGATCGATCCCGCAGTACTGCACAGGGTTGCTTCGATCGCAAGTGGGGGATTGGATACATTACCTCATAATGGTGCTATAATTACCTTGCTTGCCATTACCAGATTAACTCATAAAAAGTCTTATTTCGATATACTGGTGGTGAACATATTCATCCCGCTTTTAGCATTATTCGTTATCCTGATCCTGGCTCATATCGGAATAGTTTAGTCAATATATAAATTAACTGGAGGTTACTATGCAAAAAGAATGTTCAATAAGGAAAGTAGGTATTGCCTGTCAGGGTGGAGGATCTCATACTGCTTTTACCGCCGGGGTACTCAAGAAAATTTTGAAGGAATCCGGAAATTTGCAAAAGAATGGTTACGATATCATTGATTTTAGTGGGAGTTCTGGCGGTGCAATATGCGCTTTGCTCACCTGGTATGGGTTGCTTCAAAAAGATGAGAAAAAAAGCATCGAGCTGCTGGACTCTTTCTGGGAAAAAATTAAGGCAAATACACCATGGGATGCAGGATTAAATTATTTTGTGACGACATTGACAAGACTTCGCAGCAGTGGTTTCCCATTGCCGGAAATAAGTCCTTATCAATACCCCCCTTATGGACAGGATAGCTTAAAGCAAATACTTGAGCAGCTGGTTGATTTTAATAAAATCCAGGAATTGCTTGAAAAACCATCACATCCATCCCTGTTTGTTGGTTCGGTGGAGGTTTGTACTGGTAAATTCCAAATTTTCAAGAATGCTGAGATTACATCTCAAGTCATTCTCGCTTCAGCGGCTGTGCCTCTTTTGTTCCCGGCTGTCAAGATTGGTGACCTGTCATACTGGGATGGTATTCTTTCCCATAATCCTCCTATTGAATGTTTTGTTCATGATCTTGATCAAAATGAATGCAAGACAGACGAAATATGGATAATCCAGATAAATCCGCAAATAAGAAGAGAAGAACCAAAAACTGTCGAAGACATACTCGACCGACGGAATGAACTTGCTGGTAACCTATCACTCAATCAGGAAATAAGTTCTATTGAATCTTTCAACAGATGGTTGCTGGAGGGACGTTTCTCAACTGATAGATATAAATATGTAAAAATAAAGAAAATTGAACTTGACCTGCAGCTGGACTATTCCTCCAAACTTGATCGTTCCCCCTCTTTTATTCAAGATTTGATGAAGTATGGTGAAGAAAAAGCGGAGATATTTTTAAAGGGATTGGAAATGTAGACCCGGGAAAATTCAATGAAAAGTACCGGGCAGCAGCTGGCGCTGTCATGGGGAGCAAGAAACTTAAAGCCATAGCTGTTTATGGGTCTGAAAAAGGACCAATAGCAAGGTCTGATGAGATGAACGCACTAATGCGGCCCTGGGTAAGGTAAAGGAAAACCCGATGACAAGCTAGGGACTTCACACATATGGAACTTCTGTACTTGTTAATATTAATGAGCATGGCGCATATCCTGCGCGAAACTTCCAGACAGGGTATTTCCCGGAAGCAGATTTCCTTCTGACTTGAAAGCGAGCCAGCATAGGATACTTATTAGGAAAAGTAAACCTATTACGACATGGAAAATATCATGAGATTGTTTATGTTTCAACATTGTTAATACCATGCTACAGCAAGTCCAGGATGTATCTTTAAGGCCTTTCACTGCATGCTATTGCTTCTTCATATTTCCCCAAATGTCCTAAAGCATCTCCTTTAATGATCCATTCTCCATTACTTTTTGGAAGTATCTCATTTTGAATTGCTATTTGTTTTTCATAGCATGATAGGGCTTCATAATGTCTTTTAACGTGGATTTAGTACTTTAAACACCGATTTTCGTCAATAGTTTATGTCCCATAATTGAACTCAATTCAAGCCATCCAATCAAATCGAACTCTCTTATTGCCTAACCAAGGTAATTCATACGATTTCTGAAAAACCCCATTAGATTTGAAAACCGGTGTTGTTGCCTTCTTCTTCATTTTAATAATAATCTCATCGCCAACCACCTCTCCTTTACATCTACAATTAACACCGATTTTCGTCAAGTGTTTATGTATCATGCCTCATAATTGAAATACGGTCAGGATATCAATCAAACTGAAGTCTTTTGTTGCCAAAACATGATATAGGATACGATTTATGGAAAATATCATTGCATTCGAAAAATGTATAGATTATGAAATTTATAATTCTAAACCTTAACTCTGCTTTTTAGGGAATACATCCAATCCAAGTTTTTCATCCAAC
>JACUUX010000005.1 GCA_014859105.1 Nitrospirota bacterium | reverse complement strand
ATGATAATGTTAGATGTAATATAAGTCTCCGGGATGATTCGCCGTGAATTGCTGGCAATTGGGTTAAATGGTGGTTTTTAATTTAATCATTTGCTATAATCATAAAAACGTTGTCTTATTAAAAAAAGAATCATGCATATTTTGAATGCCAGAAAGAATAATGTTGTTTCTGAAGGGAAAATAGCAAAGTGCTGGGAAGTTTTTCATTGTGATGATGCAAAATGCCCGGCTTTTAAGTCCCAAAACCTGAAGTGCTGGCTCTTTACCGGAACACATTGCCGTAACGAGATACAGGGGAAGTTTCTGGATAAGGTAGAAATGTGTCTCGAATGTGAGATCTTCAAACAAAACATGGATGTGGATGCAATGATTGAAACCTGTAAAGTTTTCAATGAACAGGTAAAGGAATACAGGAAAGTCGTTCAGGAGAGAGACAGGGAACTGGAGAATATGAGTCTGGAACTGGCATTGTCCGTGTCTGAGGTCTTTGAGGCGTTGAAAAAGATTTCTTCAGGAGACCCCGAGGTAAGGATTCCGGAAACATCTGAAATTGAATTGATAGCGAGATTGAAAAAGATGATTAACCTGACAGCAGAAAATATCGGGGAGATCGTTGATCAATCGCACGAGTTTGCAATAAGTCTTGCAGAACATTTTGATGTATTGCACAGGGTATCAAAAGGGGATCTTGACGCACGGGTGACCAGCAGGTCCAAGATTGAACTGTTAGACTCGTTAAAGAAAGTTACAAATGAAACAATTAAAAGCATATACACAGAGATTACAGAACGAAAAACAGCAGAGGATTCACTTCGAAAGCTGGAAGCACTGAAGTCTTCCATATTGAGCGCCATCCCTCATGCAGTTCTCGGGTTACATAAACGTCAAATCTTTTTTGCCAATCAAGCAGTAGAAACAGTCTTTGGATGGAGCCCCGGGGAATTAATTGGCAAGAGCACGAGAATTTTACACAGAAGCAACGAAGAATATGAAGAAAAAGGCAAACGCTTTTATTCCATCAGTGAAAAGCAAAAAAAGTTTTCTGAAGAGTTTCCCTATCGCCGCAAGGACGGAAGGGATATTCTTTGTACGGTGAGTACCTCTGTAATAGGAAAGAAATTGAAGGAGAAAGGGATTGTTGTTGTGTTTGAAGACATTACAGAGCGAAAGAGGGCGGAAGCGGAATTGAAGAAATCACGTGAACAGTT
Source organism: Nitrospirota bacterium (assembly GCA_014859105.1). Lineage (GTDB taxonomy): Bacteria > Nitrospirota > Thermodesulfovibrionia > Thermodesulfovibrionales > SM23-35 > Kmv42. The sequence goes on along the minus strand of JACUUX010000005.1, from coordinate 100,534 downwards.
ACGTTATCTTTCTGCTTATCTGCAATCTGCGATTGAGAAGGAAAGGACGTATATCGCGCGAAATATTCATGATGAACTGGGCCAGTTGTTTACGGCTTTAAAGATAGACTTATTCTGGTTGAATAGCAGAATCCAGAAGAACCAGAAAGCGATTGTGATGAAGATAAAGTCGATGTTAGAATTGATTGATGTTGCCATGAAGACTGCACAAAAGATTTCGGTAGAATTAAGGCCTGGATTGCTGGATGACCTCGGACTCACAGCAGCAATTGAATGGCAAGTTTGTGAATTCTGCAAAAGGACAGGAATCAAATGCGAATTGAATTTGAATTTTTCAGAAAATCTTGTGTTAGATAAGGATGTCTCAACAGCTATTTACCGGATTCTTCAAGAGGCGCTCAATAATGTAATTCGGCATGCTAATGCAACCGAAATGAATATCACTTTAAAGGAACAAACAAATAATATCATTCTGGAAGTAAGAGATAACGGAAGGGGAATTACAGAAGATCAAATTTCAAATGCCAGGTCCTATGGTCTGACCGGAATACGAGAGCGTGTTTATCTTCTCGGGGGTGAAGTAAAGATTTATGGTATCCACGGTAAGGGGACTGCTTTGACAGTGAGCCTGCCACTTGAAAAAATGGCGAATCGGAATATGTGAAAACTGCTTTTGTAAAAGTTTTGTGATATAAACAGTAAAATTTGACTTGCATTATATATTCTGCTAAATTAAGCTTAAGCTTTAACCAAAAGACCTCCGAAAGGTTGCATAATTTATGCGAATAAGACATACAAGATTCATAGCGAACCCTGTTCCAATGGCCGATACGTTAGGCTGTCATTCCCGCCTGTCGGGAATCCTTTTTACAGCAGAAAGATTCTGGACAAGCCAGAATGACAAAAAAAAATCTTAAACAACTTTTAAGATATTTGAGGATTAATAGCATAATTATTATAGTTGTGTCATATACATTTTTCACTTTCTATTTTTCAGAAAATACGCTGGCTACAGTATCAGGAGATTGTGATGCATGTCATAAGCTCTTCCCCGGGCTATTAGATGAGACTCTGCACGGTGAGCTTGTTTCGACAAATGTTCTCTGTATAAATTGCCATTCGAGCGACGGCAAAGATACCGTAAAAATCATTGGAAGAAGCAGGGTACCTGTGGTTTTCAATGAAGTAAAGCCTGAAAATCCCTTAGCTGGCGGGAACTTCTTTTATGTAGCAGAATTTTCAGGTGACCGGAAGGGCCATAATGTGGATGGCATTGCATCGATGGATTCAAAATTCAAAGGAGCACCTCCAGGTTATTACAGAGATTTTGATCCTTCCATACCGGGGTATAACACAGAAAAACCGCTTAATTGCGCAGGTTCTAACGGCTGCCATGGCAATAGAAATATTAAGAACCCCTATGATGCAATAAAAGGCGCCCATCACGCTGTCGATAAACCTGTAGACGGGACTACAACGGCCAGGAGTTATAGATTTTTGAAAAATACAGACGAGATAAAAGGTGTCGTTGGATTTGAGGATGCCGACTGGGGAAGAAACAGTACCTCGGATAAACATAATGAGTATTCGCCTTCAATTGATGTTCTCTGCGCAAGCTGTCATGGTAAATTCCACCTGAGAGATAAAGATGGAAAGAAAAGCCCGTGGTTCAGGCATCCGGTAGGTATTGTGCTGCCCGAAACCGGTGAGTATGCAAGGTATAATCCGGATATTTCCCCGCCTGATGGAATGCCCGGTGTAAGGATTTATAATCCTGATGCACCTGTTGGAAGGCAGAAGGTTCTGAAAGCACCGGGTGAAGAGGTCAAATTAGGTGAAGATATGGTCATCTGCATTTCATGCCATATTGCGCATTCAAGTCCATATGAATCTATACTGAGATGGGATTATGACAACATTTACGCTCACGAAGAAGGTAAAGGCGGATGTTTAATATGTCATACAGGGAAATGAAGCAGTCAATAGTCATTGGTCATCGGTCACTTGTTAATGAAAGACGGTCATTAGTCAACAGTCAACGGTCACTGAAATAAAGTCATTGGTCATTAAAGAACATGGAACTGAAAGATCTTGAAGTTTATAGATTGTCAGAAGAATTATCAGATATGATTTGGAATATAGTTATTAAATGGGGATAATTATAGGTTTTTTCTCACATGAGCAGGTAACTTATATAATGCCCTCCCCCTTGACGGGGGAGGGTTAGGGTGGGGGTGATTAAGGATTGAACAATATAGCCAGACTCCTCAGAAAAAGACCTACAGAAACAGAAAAGTTGCTGTGGAGATATTTGAGGTCAAAGCAAATAGATGGATTTAAATTCAGAAGACAACAGCCAATTGATAATTACGTAGTAGACTTTGTATGTTTCGATAAAAAAATAATCATAGAGGTTGACGGTGGACAGCATGCGGCAGATAAAGAAAAGGACATTGAAAGAGATAATTATTTTAAAAAACATGGTTTTAAAGTTTTAAGGTTCTGGAATAACGATGTTTTTAAAAATATAGGAGGGGTGTTAGAAAAGATAAGAGAAAATTGTTTATCTCGCCCTCCCCTGACCCCTCCCGTCAAGGGAGGGGAATTTACCCCCTTGAAATGAAAAAGAACCTGATCATAAGTTTTATAATTCTATTATCTGTTTTCATAGCCTTTGGTATGTCGGACGCCAGAGTCAAAGGAAAATGCAAGGATTGCCACAGCATGCATTATAGTCATGAAGGTCAAGAGGTTACTTATGGAGACCGTCAGGGGCCATTTCCTGTATTGACAAAGGGTGGATGTGTCGGCTGCCACGGCCAGGAGCCTAACGGAATACAGAATATTATATCTATGGGAAAGGCAAAAGTACCTCAGGTGCTTCATAACATGAAGAGCGCTGACCTTGCCGGCGGAAATTATTATTATGTTGCGGATGGCTTTACCCCTGATTATACAAAAGGTCATAATGTGCTGGACATTTCTATCAGACAGAATCCACCCATGGATGTGCCCCCCGGTTTTATACAGGCTGTTCCAATCACCGGCGGTACGGGTCCTTCATACTGGCCGTCAGTGCAACAACTGACATGTTCAGGTACATGGGGATGTCATGGAAACAGGACAGTAGAAGACCCTTATAAATCCATGCACGGGGCTCACCATAGTGATGACAGCGAAATTGATGGCTATACAGTCGGCAGAAGCTATCGTTTCCTTTACGGAATAACAGGGAAAGAACACGAGGACTGGGAATATCTTGCCACTATTGATAATCATAATGGATATAAGGGCAATATCAGCCATGATACCATGGATACGATAAGTTATTTATGCGGTGGATGCCATGCTAAATTCCATCCCCATCCGAATCTTGGCGGAAGAGCAGAAGTCGGCCAGGTGTATAACTCACTCTGGTACAGACATCCGACTGATATAGCATTTGATAGCGTGAAGGGAGGATTTGCAGACTCTGAATATCAGGGGTATATCACTTATAGCCTTGAGGCACCTGTTGCCTTTACCGAACCGAAGGGCAATGAGGTCATTGTCGACTCTACAAGTATAGTCATGTGCCTCTCATGTCATAGAGCGCACGCAAGTCCGTTTCCCAGTATGCTGAGATGGGATTATTCGGATCATAGAGCACACGCAAGTCCGTTTCCCGGTACGCTGAGACAGGGTCACTCGGAAATGGATACCCGTAAAGTTACATCTGGTAAGGGTTGCCTCACGTGCCATACAAAAAAAGGTCAATAGCCATATGGTCAATAATATTAACGCAATAAATATTGTTACGCTGTCATTGCGGCTTGTCCGCAATCCTTCTGGAAAAGAAAGATTCCCGACAAACCCCGTTAGAAATAAGCTTTCTAACGGGGCAAGCGGGAATGACAAAAAACGTAAAAAAAATAAATGCGTTTGTATTAGTCAATAGCCATAAGCTTAATTAGCATTAGATTAAAAAATATTGACAAACACCCCATTTATAATTTTTAATATAAGCAAAATAGTGTTTTTATTAATTTTTGTGAATATTTAAACCAAGTTACGAGTGACTAATGGCAACGGTTACGGCAACGAAGCCCGTATTGGTAACGGCAAACGGTAACGGCTTTAAATGCCGAAAGACGTAACCGTAGAACGAAACGGGCATCGTAACCGTAGCCGATTAACGAGTGACTAAAATGACTTTAAAAAAAGAAAGGAGGTGAATTTGTATGAAGAAAAGATTAATTTCGGGTCTTATAGTTGCTCTTTCTCTTGTCCTTACAGCCGGTTTTGCCTTTGCAGCAGTGACTGGTCAGTGTTCCAATTGCCATACAATGCATTACAGCCAGAATGGAGAAGTACCTGCAGGTGCTGAACCTGATGGACCATGGCCGGTTCTTCTGTTAGGCAGTTGTATGGGTTGCCATAGTAATACAGGCACCGCTACTATTAAGACAGGTGGTATCCCCGTAGTCTGGAATACAGGAGGCGGTACAACTGACCCCGGGACTGCTCAGTCATGGAGTGGAGCTAATTATAACCTTGCAGGGGGTAATTTTTTCTATGTATCTATCGCTGACTCAAGAGGGCATAATATTGATGGCATGTATAATCAAGATGCGTTCCTGGAAAACAATCCCCCTGGCTATGAAACTGCCCGTGATCCCTCTACTGTTAGATGGTCCGATTCCTATATGTTAACCTGTGCAGGCTCTAACGGCTGCCACGGAAATCGAAATGTTGACCGGTCTACTTATACTGATGGTTTTTCCGCCAGTTTTGTTGCTATTAAAGGAGCACATCATGGAGATGATTCAACGATAGACGGTTCAACTGTAGCAGCAAGTTTTAGATTCTTAGGCAGCAGTGCTCTATCTACCTATAGTGTTTTAGGTCTTGAAGATGATGACTGGCAACAAAGTGCTGCTGTCGATGACCACAATGAGTATAAAGGGGCAATAACTCAGACCGATACTAAAACCATCAGCTATTTATGCAGTCAGTGCCATGGTTATTTCCACTCTGAAATAAGTGATCAGACCCCTCCGTCAAGCCCATGGACAAGGCATCCCACAGATACTGATGTTATGGGCAAAGGTGGCGAATATGCAAATTACAATGATGTAGTCGCTGCTGGCACATATAGTCTTGAAGCCCCTGTTGGATATGTAAATATACCTGCTAGTCCACGTCAAATAGTTACAGCGGGCGACAGCCCGGTCATATGCCTCTCATGCCACAGGGCGCATGGAAGCCCTCATGATGATATCCTTAGATGGGATTACAGCACAATGCTGGCCGGTGGCGGTGGCGCAGACGGTACAGGATGCTTCAGATGCCATACAACGAAGGATTAACCTGTTTATTTGAGTAATCTAAAGGGCAAAGGGATGAAAAGCCCTTTGCCTTTTTTACGTGGTATGCATGTTAAGAAGATCATTATACTGAGGAGTTCATAAGTAAAACCACATTAACTGCCATTCCAGCTTGTCGGGAATCCTTCCGGCTTCAGTCCCCGCTTAGTCGGGGGAACGACAAGCCAGCATGACAAGATAGTTGCAGAAATGTGACCTTACTTATGGTCTATTACTTATTACAGAAAATTTAAAAATGAAATCGATAAGACTCATCAGTTTCATAATTTTTGGATTACTTTTAATAGTAATACCTTATACATTGAAAGCCCAGCTGCAGACCCCCCCTTCAAAATATATTGATAGCATTATTGAAGATGAAGAAGGAGAAAAAATATCATTCCCTTCTTTTGTGTTTTCAGAATTTGTAATGAACGAAATTTATGTTATTGACAGCAAGAACAGGGTCATCATATATACGTCAGATTTTTTTCCGGTTTTCACTCTCGGTAAATCAGATGGGGTTTTTATGCCTCAGGGATTAAATATTGACGCGGAAGGCAATCTTTATGTTGCCCAGGCCGGGACAAAAGACAATCCAGGACACAGGATCTCGGTCTATAATGCATGCCTTAAATGGACAAAGGATATTTACTTACAGGGATTTGAAGGGGCTGATTCATTTGTCCCTTACCGCCTTGCTTTGGACAAAAAAGGAAATATTTATGTGGCGAGCTATCATTATCCGGGTGTTCTGGTGCTGAATGACGAGGGGAAGCTTATTGAAGTAATTTCACCTGATGAGGGGGACGGAAGAGCTAATTTGAATTATGTAACTCTGGATAAAGAAGGGAAAATATATCTTGTAAGCGAGGAGCAAAGCCACATTTATGTATATGATGAGAACAGGAAATTCCTTTTTAAATTCGGCGAAAAAGGTGGCAGCACCGGAAAGTTGAGCCGCCCGCAGGCAGTTGGTGTGGATAGTAGAACCGGAAAGATGTATGTTGTTGATTACATGCGTCATACAATCTCTGTTTATGACAAAGATGGTAAATACCTGACAGAATTCGGCGGACTTGGATGGGGGGAAGGGTGGTTTCAGTATCCAAAGGACATAGCTGTTGACAGGGAAGGCAGGATTCTTGTCGCCGATACATTTAATGATAGAATACAGGTTTTTCTACCCGGAGAGGAGCAAAAATAAAAACGGTAACGGTAACGAGACCCGTTTCGGTAACGGCAAACGGTAACGGTTACAGAGAAGACGAACAACGTAACCGATAAACGAAACGGGCTTCGTTGCCGTAACCGAATGACGAAGTAATCAAGACGAAACAGGCATCGTAACCGTAACCGAATGACGATAAAACATGGCTGAAAAAAATAGAATAACAAGTTTTAAGGACTTAGAAGTATATAAACTTGCATACCAGCTTTGTGTTGAAGTGATAAAGGGAATATTGCCTAAATTACCAGAAAGTGAAAGATATGATCTGAAAGATCAATTAAGCCGTTCAACTAAAGCTATTCCACGTCTGATTGCAGAAGGTTATGCAAAACGGCATCAAAGAATGGGATTTCAGAAATATATTGATGATGCAATGGCTGAATGCAATGAAACTATTGTTGGATTAGAGCAGTGTAATGATATTTATGGGGAAAGAATGAAAGGGGTATCTTTTGTTGAATTAATAGATAGTTACGATAAAATTGGTAGGCAACTATATAAATTAGCGGAAGCATGGTCGAGTTTTAAAAAGGATGGACGGTGAAGGTAATGGTAACGAAGCCCGTATCGGTAACGTGGTTCGGTAACGTGGAAAAGCCGAAGGACGTAGCCGTCAGACGAAACGGGCATCGTAACCGTAGCCGTTTATTGCTCTTAGCTCTATGCTATTTGCTATTTTTTGGGGTGGGTTGTGCTTCGTTTAAAGAGTACGTAGAGCCGCAGGATGTATCTCATGGCCAGCTTACCGTATTCCTCAAAGGTCACGAAAAAACTTCAATAGATATGACTTTTATACTCTCGGCGGTTAATATTGTAACAGAAGATGGTATCGCCAGAGAGATAATGGACAGCCCGGTAACTATTAAATCTGTTTCCATCACCGGCAAGCAGATACTTTTGAGTGAGCGGTACCTGCCTGAAGGACGATATAAAGGCCTGCAGTTTATTGTCAAACAGGCAACAATTAAGAGGGAAGACAGGACAGCAAACATGGCACTGCCACCTGAAGGAATTGAGGTCAGTATTGATATTTCAATAATAAGAAATCATAACACGACATTATTTTTAACCTGGGATGCTGATGCCTCTATTGTGGATGGTTATCTTTTCAGTCCTGTATTTTCTATCAGAGAAAAGATACCCGAACTCAGTTCTTTACTTATTTATGTGACAAATGAAGAGTCGAACAATGTTTCTGTAATTAACAGGCAAACAGGGGATATTGCTGCAACAATCATGGCAGGCAAAAAACCAAGGGGAATCGCTGCAAGTTCTCTGAGGGAATATCCAAGGGTTTATGCGGTAAATTCGGGCTCTAACAGCATTTCTGTGATTGACTCTACTGTTAACGAGGTCGAGATTGAGATTCCGGTAAGGTTCGGCAGGGAACCGGAGGGGATAGCAGTAGCAAGAATATCTTCTGAAAAAGAGCTTATTTTTGTAGCGAATTATGGTTCTGATAATATCTCTGTTTTTGACGCCGCGACTTATCAGGAGGTCGAAAAGATAAGCGTCGGAAGCGGGCCTGTAGCAGTGGCTGCAGACCCGTCAGCTGACAGCCTTTCTGTCACCAGGTTTCTCAGCTTCGAAGATGTTAACCTCCTCAGAAGCTATCGTGAAAAATTTTTCAATATTTATGTGGCAAATAAGAATTCAAGGGATGTTTCTGTGATCAAAATGGACAGGATTTCAAACAGGCCGGACGAGGTAATTAATTTAAAAGTTGAATGGAATCCTGTTGCCATTTCAGTAGACTACCAGAGAGGTAAGGTTTATGTGGCGAACTATAGCTCTGACAATATTTCTGTAATAGATATCCTTCAGATAATCAGAGGGAATATAAACGGTGCGGTCAGCACCATTACAAATACCGGGACTTCTGTTACAGGAGTTGTTGCCGACCCTGACCTCGACAGGCTTTATCTATTAAAGGAGCTTACCGGCGAAATTATGATTGTAAGATTATTTGCAGAGGCTTTTACTCCTTTAAGGACTGCAATGGCAATGGCTCCTATAATAGATACTATACCTGTGGGAAAATCCCCGAGGTCCTTAATTCTTGACCCTGAAGGCAGAAAGATATATGTGGTCAACAGAGGTTCAAATACTGTGTCAGTGGTTGATAAAACCACAAAGAGGCAGGAGAAAGTTATTCCTGTCGGCAAAAGGCCATACGGGATAGCTATGTTTCCTTTTTAATACAAACGCATTAAGTAAGTTTATCTACCCCCTGACCCTAACCCTCTCCCACAAGGGGATAGGGGACTTCCCCTCTTGAGAGGGGTATAGGGGTGTGTTTCCCCTCCCTTGATGGGAGGGGATAAAGGGGAGGGTGGACAATGTTAATTTATTAAATTCGTTTGTATTAGCAATGAGCTAAGAGCAGAGGAGCAAAATACAGTTAAGGTTATGGCAACGAGGCCCGTATCGGTGACGTCAAACGGCAAGCTAAAGACGGTAACGGTTAAGGTGACGAAGCCCGTATCGGTAACGTGTAGCGGTTACGTAAAAAAGCCGAAAAACGTAACCGACAGGCGAAACGGGCAGCGTAACCGTAACCGAATAACGAAGCAGTCAGGACGAAACGGGCATCGTAACCGCTGCTCAAATCCCCCCTTGCCCCCCTTTTCTAAAGGGGGGAGGGGGGGATTATTACTCTTAGCTCTATGCTGTTTGCTTTTTTATTACTCATCTGCCTTTGCAGAGGGTCCGAGTATGTGGCTTAACATCAATTATATGAGCTTAAAACAATATGAAGATGAAAAAAGGATTGAATCTTCCGATAACCTTTTTCAAAATTATTATTTCCGGTTTAATAAATCAATAACCCCCATGCTTTCCTATCAGTTATATCTAAGAACAAACCTGATAAATTCACATCATACTGATATGACAGGCAGGGAAACAACCACTTATCAAAGGGCTGTAGAACCTGCAATGGATGTCTTTTTCCGGAACCCTGTTTACAGGCTGACCGGAGGGTATCGCCGCCTTGAGAAATGGTCTACAGCACACTTAAGGGATGAGAGCAGGAAAACAACAGAGTTTTATTATTCGCGATTTGATATCACACCTTATGAACTTCCTTCTTTATCCCTTCAATTCGACAGGCAGAGGGATTATGACTACCTGTCGCCCAGAGACACAGATTCTACAAATAACAGGTATTCCGGAAGTAACTGGTATGATTTACTGTACAAAGGATTAAGGCTATCGTACAACCTTACTTATACACGAAATGAATATAAGACCCCGGCAGATGAGACTATAGAAAAGACCGTAAACAGTAGTTTTAACGGTTTATATAACATTGGTTATAACAGGTCTTTCTGGGACGGTGGTTTCAGTATATCAGCCGGGTACCAGGGTAATTATGTACGAAACAAAATTGAGCAATACGCAAGGCAGACAGGCAGCGTAGAATTTAAACGTTCGCCTTCATCAGGGATGCACGGCCTTGGCACTCAGCTTAAACCTGATGTGGATACATTAGTTTCAACAATAACCCTGAGTGATAATGTCTACAACAATCCGGCAGTTGCCCTTACAGGGACGATCAACATCGGTCAGAATGGTGACAGATTCCATAACATGGGCATCCAGTTATTTTCCTCTGAGAGACCGGTTGATGCTTTATACATTTATGTAAACAAAGATATCACCTCAGATATAAATCTTTCCAGTAAGGTAAACTGGAGGGTTTACACGAGTGATTTCAATCTGCCGGGCACATGGGTTGAAATAACCATCCAGAGTGTGACTGTCTCGGTGTTCGATACACTGAATAATATATTCCGTTATGAAATAAGGTTTTCTGCAACTCAGAACGCCTTATTTTTCAGGGCAATAAATATGGAGAATGCCTTAATAAATGATGTTTTAGTAACAGAAATCGAGGCATATGGTACAGATGTTGTCCCGCAATCGGGCAGGATTATTGATACATCTACATTCTTTACGCAGGGGATTAATCTCAGCACCAGCGTGAGACCTTTAAACAGGCTTATTTTTGCGCTTAATTATTTTTTAAACAGGGCAGACCAGCACCCTAAGTCATTTGTAGATTCTGTCGGTGGTGCTTTTTCAAATATATTTGAGAAGCCTGAGGCAGAAATCCAGGAAAAACTTAAAAGCAATATAACAAGAACTTACGGTGCAAGCACCACCTGGCTAACTCACAGATTTCTAACAACAACTGCCCGTTTTCAGAGAAATGAGGCATTTGATAATAAATATGAGACGGATTTCAGGTCTGATACTTATTCTCTGGACTTCAGCTCATCACCTCTTCCTACGCTCGATACAAAGCTATCTTTAATCAGAACTTACAGTTATAGCTTTGATGAAAAACAATCAATGAATGATCTATACCTTATAACAATAGGTTCTAAGCTTTTCAGGGACGTCAACATGATCACCGATATCGGATATATCAAATCAGAGACTTATGCAACAGATACTTCCATTACAACCGCAGACGAAAGCACAAGTTCCACTAACAGATATATCAGGGGAACGATTGATGCCAGCCTTACCCAGAAGCTATACGGCAATCTGATATATGGTTTCAGCCGTATATCGGGTGATAAACCATCTACTTCAAGTGATGGTGCCCTGGTTATTACATATAGGCCGGGGCGTTTTATAAATCTTACGGGCAGCCTTAAGATTTCAGAGTTAGACGGCGATGTAAATACATCTGAGGGCATCTTTGCAGACTGGCTTTTTTTACCAACTGTAAGGTTGAATCTGGGTTACGAACACCAGAACCTGGATAAGGAAGAAAAAACCATTGATACATTCAACGGGTACATCATATGGTACGTTAAGAAGTTTATAGATGTACAGTTTATATACAGGTATTCACGTGATATGGCCGAAAAAAAGATGGAGACTTATAATTTCGGCGGCAATTTAACATGCAGGTTCTGGTAAATTTATAATAAGTCATTAGTCATCAGTCAATGGTCATTTGTCACTGGTCATTAAAAATGACTGATGACTGTTGACTAATGACCGTATTTTATTGACCAGTGACAAATTGGTAAGGAGCCAAGCAATATGACAGTGAGACGAAACGGGCATCTTAACCGTAGCCAATTAACGTTACTAATAAGACCAAAAGTAAGGCCATATGCCCATTTCTTTCCTGTCATTGCGGCTTGTCCGCAATCCTTATTAAAGAAAGATTCCCGACAAGCGGGAATGACAAATTGTGTGATTTTGCTTATGAACTCCTTAGTAATTATGTTTTTTTTTCTATGCCTTCTTCTTGTTTTTTATGGGTGCGGGCCTCGGAAGCACTTTGTGAGGCCGGAGACTGATATTAAAAATATAAAAAAAGTAGCTGTATTGCCTTTTGAAAATTTTACATCTGATGTATATGCCGGCGAAAAGATCAGGAGGATAGTAATCACCGATTTGTTGGAAAAGGGTATTGATATTATAGAGCCCGGCGAGGTAACAAGACAACTCCAGGAGTTAAAAGTAAAATCTATCGGTTCGATGAAGAACACTGAAATACAGGGCTTAGGGACCGCACTAAGTGTTGATGCGTTAATGATGGGCGCAGTAGAAGCTTTTGGCTTAAGCAAAGGTATTTCAGTTACATATCCTGAAGTTGCTGTCATTTTAAGACTGATTGAAACAGATTCAGGAAATATTATCTGGTCAATAAGACATACTTCAGGTGGCCCTGATTTCTGGATGAGGCACTTTGGCTCAGAAGGGCCTTCATTAAGTGAGACAGCCAGAAAGGTGGTGAAAGAAGCTGTCGGGACATTGTTTTAAAAAAGTCACTGGTCATCAGTCATTGGTCAATGGTCACTATAATGACAAATGACTATTGACCAATGACTAATGAGAGGTGTCAACATATGAGATATTTAAAGCAATTATTTACATTAAGCGTTATCTTCTTATTAATTTCCGCCTGTGGTGGAAGAGGGTCTCCTTCATTTTATATAAACCAGGATATAGATTTTAGTTTCTTTAAAAGAGTAGCGGTTCTGCCTCTGGAAAACTTTACAAACGAAAAATTTGCCGGAGAGGCAGTAAGGCAAGTAGTAATCAGCGAGCTTCTGGCTTCAGGACTTGTGGATGTTGTGTGTCCCGGAGATGTTAATACAGCATTTGAGACACTGAAGATTAAATCGGGTCAATCACCGAATGCAGAGCAGATTAAGACTGTGGGTAAAACACTTAATGTTCAGGCAGTTATTATGGGCGCTGTCAATAAATATGGTGAGATCAGGGAAGGCAATATATCTGCACCGGAAGTGAGTATTACCCTGATGATGGCTGATACAGGCTCCGGCAGTATTATATGGTCAGTCACAAAAACGCGCGGTGGCGCGAGTTTCCTGGCAAAACATTTTGGTGCAAGGGCAGATACTATGAGTGAGGCTGTGTTAAAGGTAGTAAGGGCGGCGATACATACGCTTTATGAATACTAAAAGTTTATTGAGTTCATTGAGTTTACACAGTTTATCGGGTTATGAAGATCGAAAGATTCTCTTGGGTTTTATGTAGGAAACTAGACAGATCCCCGACATTGTGAGGACAAGGGTTTTTGTCATTCCCGCAAGCGAAGCGTGTCGGGAATCCTTCTGATTCCCCCTTATTAAAGGGGGTCAGGGGGTTGTTTGAAGAAAGATTCTGGACTTATCCCTGACAAGCAGGGATAAGAGCCAGAATGACAGAAATTGACTTAAGGATGTGGTTTTAATTATGAACTTCTTAGTAAAAGCAAAAGGCAGAGGGCAAAGAGCAAAGAGGTCAAAAATTTATATGCCAAGTCTTATGCTATGCGTTCTGTTTTCTATGCTGTTTGGTATTAGTTCAGGATATGCTCAAAATCCCAAAGAGACAATCGCTATTTTGCCATTTGAAAACTTCAGCGAAGATAAAAATGCCCTGCTTTTTGTTATGCCTGCATTAAGAAGCAAGCTGGAAGCTGAAGGATTCAAATTGCTTGATGAAGAAAGCCTGAACAGGTTTTTACTAAAAGAAAGAATAAGGTCTACGGGTTACATTTCCTGGGATATGTCCAGAAAAATGCATGAGGAGTTGCAGGTGAGTGCTATCCTGATCGGTTCTGTGAATTCATTTTCCGAAAAAACTGACCCGGAAGTTGGTTTTACAGCCAGACTTATTAACGCTTCAGACGGCACCATTATATGGGCCAATCATGCGGCTGCCACAGGAGAGGATTTCACAACTATTCTGGGACTCGGCAGGGTAAAGGCCATTGAAAAACTCGCTGATAGACTTCTTGACAGATTACTCAAATCCTTCAGCATTATGCCGTCTGACAAAGAAATAGAGTCAACGTACAGGATTGCAGTGATGCCATTTTATAACAAAACAAAGATCAGAAACATTGGAATGGTGGTTACGAACATGTTTATTGTAGAACTGTTTAAAAATAAAAAGTTTATTCCTATAGAATTTGGCGAGGTAAGGCGATTAATAGTGGATTTAAGGGTCAGGGAAAGAGGCGAAATAAATTTTAAAAATACAGAAGCAATATATGATTTATCGGGAGTTGATGGAATAATAGTTGGTACCGTAGAGATTTATAAAGAAGGACTGGAAAGTGTCTCACCGCCTGAAACGAATATCAGTGCCAGACTGATAGATGCAAGAAAAAACAGAATTCTGTGGTCTGATTTCGACCATTTTAAGGGTGATGATGATATCATCGTTCTCGATTGGGGAAGAATAAGGTCAGCTGAAAATGTAGCTTTCAAATCGGTTAAAAGACTTGTGAAGGAGATAAGCAAGGCAAAATGGCACTAAACGGCAAAGAGCGAAGAGCAAAGAGCAAAATACGGTTAAGGCTACGGCAACGATGCCCGTATCGGTAACGTGTAGCGGCTACGTAGGAAAGCCGAATGACGTTGCCGATAGACGAAACGGGCATCATGACCATAACCGAATAACGAAGCAGTCAGGACGAAACGGGCCTTGTCACCTTAACGGACTGACGTGTCTCTTGTTGTTTACTGTCTACTGTCTACTGTTTACTATTTTGTGTGGTTGTGCTTCGATAAGGGAGAAAGAGTTGGTTCTGGCAGTTATTGATGGTGAGCCTGTTACAGAAGGGGACATTAAATACGCCTTAACAATATCCCACCGGAGGGAAGACCTTTCATCAGCAGGGAAGCTGGATTTATCAGGGTATGTAAAAAGAATGGTAGATGACAGATTGATTATCAACGAGGCACGCAATGCCGGCATGGATAAATATCCTGAGGTTCAACAGGCTGTTCAGGCTTATATCCTCAGAGAATCTGTTGTAAGGCTTCATGATGAAGAGATTGTTAAAAAAGTGGATGTAACAGAAGAAGAAATTAAAGAACATTATAAGAAAATTTATGCTTCTACTGAAGAATTTGACCGTGTGAAACGGAGAATCGAAAGGAAAATCAGGAAACAGAAGGAAAAAGACCGCAGTGATGAGTATCTGAAATACCTTCGTGAAAAATACCATGTAAAGATTGACAGGGAGCTCCTCGAGGCTATTGACCCGAATGGCGTTGAAGAAGAGAGACGGAAATGGGCGAACGATAAAACGGTAGTGGCCAGTGTGAATGGTTCGGTTCTGACAGCAATCGATTTCATTTCTATGTTCAAACCTTCACAAGCTAATGTGAAGGAAGATGTTGTCAATGCATGGATTGAGAGAAAATTGGTAGACCATGAAGCTGTTAACCGCCATTACGAAAATGATCCTGACTTCAAAAAAATGATAGGGCGATATGAGAATCAACTTCTCAAGAATACCTTTATAAAGAGAGTTATCATTCCACAGATCAGTATTACAGAAGAGGCACTTAATGAATATTATTTGAACAATCAGAAAGACTTTATGAAGCCCCGGCTTTATAGAATCCAGCAGATCACTGTAAAGACAATGGATGAGGCTATGGAAATATTGAATTCCGTCAGGGACGGCGCAGATTTTTCGTGGCTGGCAAAAAGATACTCTTCTGATTCCGCTTCATCAAGGGGTGGAGACGTTGGTTGGGTGACAAAAAAAGAATTGCCCCTGCAGTTCAGAGAAGGCATTGATGACCTTAAGATTGCTGATATAAGCCCTGTAATCGATCTTGAGTCTTCTTACAGGATTATAAAACTGACAGGAAGGACAGAAGATGAGGTTGAGGAATTTGATAAGGTTAAAGATGCTGTTTCAAGAGCCCTTTTTAATGAGAAATTGGATAGCCTTTTAGAAAAATACGTGAATGAGCTGAAGAAAGAGGCCGAGATAAAGATTTATAACGAAGAAATTAAGTCCCTTGAAGAAAAATTACAGGGATAAAATTATACTTGACTTAAGCTAAGGCTAAAGTAATAATTTAAGGGAGGATTTTTAATAAAAAGAGTGTAACCGCAACCTTCAGGTGCGTGGTTTTTAACTCATAAACACAGGCAAAAGCCTGCGGCTACGGTAATCATCAGGAGGAAAGATTAACATTAAAGTACGAAATTTGTTAAAACTCATTCTCATTCTTGTCATTTTCAGCTTCCTTTTTACCTGTGCTCCTGAGACATCAGTAAGAAGGGGTTTTGTTGCAAAGCCCTGTTTAGACTGCCATAAAGATAAATTAGATGAGTTTCAGAAAAGATATGTCCATTCACCCATGTCAAAAAAGGATTGCGAGTCCTGTCATTTGCGCCACGGTAAGATCGCTGTATTGTCGCTTAAGGAAAGAGAAGAAAGGAAATTGTGTTTTCTCTGTCATGCTCAAATGTCAGAAAATATCGAAAAAACAACTTATGTTCACACCGCATTAAAACAGGGTAAATGTCTCCCCTGTCATAATCCTCATGCCTCTGATAATGAATTCCTTCAGAGAAAGATCGGGAATGAGCAATGCTTTACATGCCATAATCAGGCTCTATTTACACGCCATAAACAGCACAAGCCATTAAGCGACGGGTGTCATGTATGTCATTCAGCACATGGGTCTCAAAACGGAGATAATCTTATAAAACCTGAGACAGAACTCTGTCAGTCATGCCATAACTTTGGAGAAAAGAGATTTAAAGATTCACATAAGGGATATCCTGTTCAGAATGGCAGATGTTCAGGTTGTCATACTCCGCACAGCTCAACAAATGAGAAATTGCTGAGGGAGGCAGTTCATGCACCGTTAGATCTCGGTCAATGCAGTTCGTGCCACAGGCCTGCAAATGACCCGGAACCACTTAATGTCATTGCCACTGATGGCAAACTATGCTATACATGTCACGAAAAAGAAGAGAAAGAATTCAAAAAGTTACATAGACACCGCCCGGCAGATGAAGGAAGGTGCCAGAATTGCCATAGCCCGCATGCAACAGATTACGCTAAGGTCACACTTATGGATAAGAACTATCTCTGTCTGAACTGCCATAAGAAAAAGGAAGATCTGCTGAAAATGAGCAGATTGCACATGCCGATAAAGGACAGGGGCTGTACGGCATGCCATGACCCGCATGCCTCTCAGGACAGATTTTACTTAAAGGCACCAGAAAAACAGATCTGCTTCACATGTCATGGAAAGACTGAAGAAGAATTAAAACAGAAATATACACACATGCCATTTGCAGGGATAGATTGTAAAAATTGTCATGATTCTCACGGCAGCAACAATATTTCCATGCTGAAAATACCGGTTACTGATCTATGCTATTCGTGCCACGGAAAAGAAAAAAAGGAATTCTTTAAAACATATATTCATAATCCTGTAAACAACAGAAAATGTATTTCCTGCCATAAACCTCATGCTTCCCTTTATAAGAAATTGTTAAACAATCCGCCGGATCAGCTCTGTGTGAGCTGCCACGGCGACATGTTTCTCCAGCTTGAGGATGCTGTTGTCCACAAGCCATTTAAGGAAAAGTCGTGCAGAACCTGCCATAGCCCTCACGCGAGTGAATATCCTGCAATTACCATAATATCGATGCCAAAACTCTGTTATGGATGTCACAGGGATATGGAGTCTGGTGTAAATTCGGTTAACAACAGGCATCTGCCTGTGGAAGAAGGAAAATGCACAACGTGCCATAGTCCTCACGGGACTAAGATCAAACATTTACTTTTCAACAGGCCCAAAGAGCTTTGCCTTTCCTGCCATGAGAGGATTGTTACCACAACTGCAAGAAAAGGACATATCACCATGGAAAGTGGAGACTGTTTGAGCTGTCACCTGCCACATTTTTCTGAATTAAATTATTTGCAGAATGCCAGGGATCCAGAATTGTGTGTTAAATGCCATAAAGGTGATGAAAGGCTTTCAAAAATTCACCTGAGGCCGGTGATAAAAATTAAAAAGTGCCTGAACTGCCATGAACCGCATGTCACAGAAAAGCCGGGAATGTTAAGAAAGATTAAACACGTTCCCTTTGCAAAAGGGGACTGCATAGAATGTCATGAATAGAACCAGAGCAAATATAGAAGTGCAAAAGATAACCCCCCTTCATCCCCCCTTTAATAAAGGGGGGCGAGGGGAGATTATTACTCTATACTCTATACTCTACGCTCTTTGCTCTATGCTACTTGTTGTTTTGGCTTTTAGTGGTCTTGCTTATGCCCAGAGCGGCGATCTCATAGAGAAAATCCCGGATTTATGTTACAAATGTCACACAAATTTGGAGGAAAGTCATTCAAAAGCATATGTACATTTTCCGTTCAGCCAGGGTAAATGCACTTCCTGTCACGATTCTCATGCAGGAAAAATCAAAGGTTTGATAAAGGAAAATATCAATAGTCTGTGTATGAACTGCCATGAGAGCATTAAACAGGCACTGAAAAAGGATTTTATACATCGTGCACTCAAACAGGGTGCATGTACGGATTGCCATAATAGCCATAGCGGAGAGCATAAAAACCTACTGGTGAAGGCACAGAAGGATTTGTGCTGGAGCTGTCATGAACCGTTAAAAGAACAACTGAAAAAGACAAATGTCCACATCCCTTTCAGGGATGGAGAGTGTTCATCCTGCCATAATCCTCATGCATCTTCTAACGAGGACCAGATGATTAGTTCACCAAATACACTATGTAAGAAATGCCATTCACCGGGATGCAAAGCTGGAGGAGTATCTATAACTTATTCTACAGATAAACTGGATTGCACGTCCTGCCACGGAGGTCATGCTTCAAATACAAAAGGGTTACTCGGCCCATATGGACATTCAGACTTTTTGGATAAAAGGTGCGAGAAGTGCCATGACCCATTTTTGCCTGATAAAAAGATTACAATTAGGATGTCGGGTAAGTCTCTATGCCTTGATTGTCACAAAAAAGATCCTGTATTTATCAGGGACGACGATGTACATTTAGACGAATCAAAAGGCGGCTGTATTATATGCCATAATTACCATGCTTCGAAGAAGACGGATTTGACAGTTAAAGAGTCTCAAACCTGCATAAGATGCCACGAGGATACCGAAAAAAGAACTGTTCTTATGGAAAGAGCATTAAGATCTATTAGATGTGTTCCTGTGAAGGAGAGAAAATGTTTTGAATGTCATATTCCACCGCATTCTCTGGATAAGCTATATTTCAGAGAAGATGAGATTATGACGTGTGCACAATGTCATGAAGCCCAGCATAGGGTTACCCATCCACTCGGTCCAGATGTAAGAGATCCCAGAAATGGCAAGCCAGTTACCTGTAAGACATGTCATAGCATGCATTCGGCCAGGGCAGGTTTTATGCTCTATTTTGACAGAAAGAGGCAGCTTTGTATCCAGTGTCATAAGAAGTAGTCACTGGTCAATGACCAATGTCTAAGTTAATGACCATTGACCAATGACTGATGACCAGTAAGGTGAGAAAGACAATAATAATAATAAGTCTCGTTGCTCTATTGACTGTCGTCTTAACATATGGAATCGCTGATGCTAAGGTTACCGGTCCATGCAGTAATTGTCATACTATGCACAATAGCCAGCAAGGAGCGCATATGCAATATCTGGCTCCGGGAGAAGAAGACATAGGGCCAAAGGGGGCACTCCTTCGCGGGACATGTTTAGGATGCCATACGGCTACTGATGGATCTACATGGAAGAGTTCTATCACCGGAGCTCCTATTGTCTTCAACACTTCTGAGCCTGTATTTAATGAAGCAAAAGGACTGGCTGCAGGCAATTTCTATTGGGTACAAACAGAAGATACAAAAGGCCATAATATATTTTCTCAAGATAGCAAACTTAGCGTTGCACCCGGGGATATGGGTTTTAGCGGTTGTGGTACTAATAATTGTCATACTAACTTTCACCTCGCTGTTTCCGGTACGGGAAACCCTGCCCTCGACGGAAAGCAAGGTTGTACCAAGTGTCACATGGTAAACACTGTTGGGCCTAAAGGTTTTCACCATAAAGATGATGGGACAGGTACAAAATACGTAGATACCGCAGAGAAAGGCTGGTATCGTTTTCTTGAAGGGCATATGAGTGGTTCTGGCCACGGAGTTGCAGGGATTGAAGATGACGACTGGCAGTATACCTATAGTTCAACCGACCATAATGAGTACCTGGGTTCTCAAGTATCTGGCGGCTATGGTTTTGGGGGCCTTGGCAATACAATGACTGCCTATTGTACTGGTTGCCATGGAGTATTTCATGATAACCAGGGAACTGCAAGCCCCTGGCTTAGACATCCATCGGATAAGATATTGCCGACTTCAGGGGAATATGCTGCTTATACCACATATGATCCGCTGGTACCGGTAGCCAGGCCCAGCAGCTTTGACTGGGAGGGTGGCCCAAGCAGTATGGTATCGGGTACACATGGAGACATGGTCATGTGCCTTTCGTGCCACAGGGCACATGCATCTCCTTACTTTAAGATGATGAGGTGGGATTACAGGGGCTGGCCAGGAAGTGGCGCGACAAATGGGTGTAATGTATGCCATACGAGCAAGAATTAAAAACGGTTAAGGTAACGGTAACGAGGCCCGTATCGGAAAGTTCGGCTACGGTCACGGCAAAGAAGCCCGTATCGGTTACGTATATCGGTTACGTAGAAAAGCCGATACACGTGACCGTTGAACGAAACGGGCCTCGTAGCCGTTACCGTGAGACGATTTTAAAGGAGTGATTGACTATGAGAAGGAACATAATCCTAATATCCATCTTGCTGTGCGGGATGGTTTTATGCTGGATTTTGTATCCCGACAGGGCAAGCAGCGGGCCTTATCTCGATTCCGCGCATGGCAATACCTCATATGGGGTCAAACGAAGCGCTACAGGATTTCCTGCAGATTATGCAAAAGGAAATTGCGCACACTGCCATGAACAGCATGCAAGTATTGGAGGGGCAGAGCCAGACCCTGCAGGTGGCCCTGATAAATTTCTGCTTATGTCTCCTAATTTCAGCGGAAAAACTGTAATACCTTATATTCAGAGTGACTCAGTCTGTTTTTATTGCCATTATGGATCCGGTACCCTTCAAAGCCCGGCTTTTAATAATTACAGTTACAGTATCACATTTGGAGGGAATCCCGATGCTACTCCCAATAATATCTTCAATACATTCAACAGCACATCCTATCATAACCTGTATGATGTATACAGGTTTATTGCCGGCCTTTCCGGCAGTAAGTCGTTCCCAAATTTTCCTGCTGACAGTAACCCGTGTTCCGGTTGCCATAATGTCCATATTGCAAAAAAAAGCTGTGGCAAGCCGGCCGGATCTTATGACCCGACTAAATCTGCCATATCAAGGCCCACCGGTCATGACAGTCTATGGGGAGATGATGACATTGAGAGGTTAAAAACTAATTTTACTTCATATTATCAGTCACCATACTGGTACGGGTCATGGAATTATGAGCCTAATAACTCGCCTGTATATGACGGATCAAATCTTCCTGATTACAATACTTTCTGTACTGATTGTCACAATAACACAAATATTATATACAGCACAGCTCTTGGAAGATATCTAAGAGCAATTGATTGGGTTACTCCCGGTGGTGAAACGGGCGGTGACAAACATGGGAAAAACGACGCCACCAACGGCATTGATATAGATAATCCTTATGCATCATCACCGCTCGGCATAAGTGTCGGGTTTGTCCTTGCCTGTACCGACTGCCACGAGCCTCATGGGGCACCAAATGTAATGTTGATAAGACAAGTGGTTAATGGCGGAGTACTTTACAGAACCATATCTTCAGTTACACCAACGGCAGGGGATTGCACTCCACCATTTCCTGCGGGCAGTAAGGAATTGGGATATCTCTGCAATAGATGCCATATGGATGATGCTGATGCATTTGGTGGAACTGCCAATAAATGGTGCTATATTCACCATGAAAGTACTGATAGACCTTATCCGTTAAATCAATGCGGCTTTTGCCATAGTGGTGGTGATGGAGGAGGAGGTGGTGGTGAAAGCATGAGCTGTGAAACTGTCTCGAGGAATCCTATTAATTGCAATTGTTGTCATTTTCATGGCTCGGATGATAACGCTGCACCTGATGGACGCAGGACCAACAGGCGGACGTTTTAATAAAAATGAGGGATTGAATTATGGTTGAATATAAGCAAGCCGGAGAGGATTTGCAATTATATCAAAAGAACTTACAGCAAAGAATTAAGAATCTCGAAATAGAGGCTGCTCAAGAGATAGTAGATGAAATGTTTGCAATACTGGACGGGCTTGAAGGCGCTGTCTATGTTTCTGATATGAAGAGTTACAGAATTTTACGTGTCAATAAATATATTAAAAAACATTATGGAAATAATATTCTTGGTAAAAAGTGTTATAAAATTTTTCAGGAATTACAGGATGGCCCGTGTTCTTACTGTACAAATGATCGTCTAATTATTGAAGGCAAGCCCGGACCACCGGTTATCTGGGATTTCAGAAACACAAAAACCGGACGCTGGTATCATTGTATAGATAAAGCTATACAATGGCCTGATGGAAGATATGTGCGCATGGAGATTGCTGTTGATATCACGGAGCGTAAAAAGGGAGAGGTCGAATTGCGGGATTCAGAAAGATTTCTCAACATGGTATTCGAAAGTATTAACGACCCTTTTAATATTGTAGGCAGTGATTACAGAATTAAAAGAGCCAATGAGTCGTATGCCCGGATGAGGGGAAAGAGAGTTTATGAAATAATAGGAAAACGCTGTTATGAAGTTTTATATAACAGGAACACAATTTGTGAAGATTGTTCTGTAAGAGAAACTTTTGATTCGGGTAAACCTTTCACTAAAGAAAAGCTTTTAATACTGCCAGCAGGCTTAAATACATGGATAGAGATATTTACATATCCGATAATTGATGAAAATGGAAAAATAACAGGGGTTATCGAATATACAAGGGACATTACAAAACGTAAAAAAGCAGAGGCAGAAAGGGATATTCTGGTGGACAGACTTCAATATCTTTTACGAATCGATGACCTTACAGGTCTATTAAACAGAAGAGCTATTCTTGAAAAATTGGAGGAAGAGGTTAACAGAGCTAAAAGATACAGGTCCCAACTTGCCCTCATTATTTGTGATATTGATTATTTTAAGGAAATAAACGATACATACGGTCATGATATCGGAGACAAAGCCTTACAGATTATTTCCTCCCTGATTAAGAGTTCTTTAAGAAATACCGACATAATCGGAAGGTACGGAGGAGACGAGTTTTTCCTCATCCTCCCTGAGACGTCCATGGAAGGGGCGAAGGAGATAGCAGAGCGAATTCGTTTTATCATCAAGGATTTTAATTTAAAACTCAACAAGAATAAATCTATTAAAACAACAGTAAGCATTGGAGTAGCTGAATTCGATGCAGGTAAAGAAGACATTAACAGTTTTATAAAAAGGGCTGATAATGCATTGTATGTTGCAAAAGATAAAGGCAGGAACAGAGTCTATATTATCGGGGACGAGTAATCAAAAATATAAACTCATAATTCCTTTTCATAAATCCTGAACTTTTTATACAATTTTCCGTCTATGATCTCGATAAGCCTCTGAACAGAGATATTGTCTTCGAGTATCCACGAAAACTCGACGCGTTTATAGTTTCTTTTTTTTACACCTCTGAACCCTTCGCTGAATAAGAGGGCGTCTACTCCCTTATTCCTGTATTCTGCCTTTATACCAAAAAGAAGAAGCCTCATATCTTTTATCTTTTTTGAATAATATAATGCTTTCAAAATGCTTACTAAGTTGACTTTTCCATTCATTTGTTTGAGTACGAAATTGAAATCCGGCAGCAGGCCCATAAAACCTACTGGTTCGCCATCTTTTTCTGCAATCAGGGTTAAATCGGGCACTAAAATTGTTTTCAGGCTGTTTCCGAGATAAAAAAGTTCCTCATCTGAAATTGGTATAAATCCCCAGTTATTCTCCCATGCCGAATTATATACTTCTTTGAATATAAGCATATCCTGGTTGAATTTTTTTACATTAAAAGGTCTGACCGTTATTTTTCTTCTCGCGGCTATTTGAGCAACTCTTTGAAATTTTTCTGGAAGCTCTTCAGGAACGTCCACTATATAAGCAAAAAGATCCTTCGATTTTTTCATGCCGTATTTTTCCATCAGTTCATTGTAATAAGGGAGATTATAGGGAGTCATAAGCATGGGAGGATGGTCAAAACCTTCCAGCAGAAAACCAGATTCCTCATTTGTTGAAAAGTTCATAGGCCCTCGTATTATATTCATACCCTCTTTTTTAAAGGTTTCGGAGACCCTGTCAAGCAGTGCAAAAGCAATTTCCAGATTATTGAAGGATTCAAAAAATCCAAAGAAGCCGGTATTTTCTTTATGAAATTCATTATGTCTGTGATTAATGATAGAAGTTACTCTTCCCACCGGCTTTCCATTATATTTAGCTAAAAAATATTTAACACTTGCATGAAGAAAGAAGGGATTTTTTTTAGAGAATTTCTTCTTCATTTCTGTAATAAGGGGAGGGACATAAAGTGTGTCTTTTGAATATATTGAAATGGGTAATCTTATAAAATCATCAAGTTCTTTTTTTGACTTAACCTCGATGATTTCTATGCCTTCGGCAGTCATCAGTCAATAACTAAGTACAGCGTTTCATAAATTCGGTAACATATTCCACAGGCCATATGGTACTGATTCGTTTTTTGATGTCATTCCGGCTTGTCCGGAATCTTTCTTGAAGAAGGATTCCCGACACGCTTCGCTTGCGGGAATGACACATTTTTGTCGTGATTTATGACGCCATGTATAATACGTAATTGTAATTATGAAACGGTACACTTAGTCAATCGTCATTAGTCATTAGTCATTTGTCATTGACCAGTGACTAATGACCATTGGCCAATGACTAAATAGGGACATCTAAATTATCCCCAGTGCCTTACCTACTTTCTTGAATGCGGAAAGTACAATATCCAGATGCTCATCTGTATGTATTGCCATGTAACTTGTCCTTATAAGTGCCTTTCCGTTAGGAACTGCCGGGGTTACAGCAACATTTGCAAATACCCCTTCTTCCTGTAGCATCATTGCCATAACGAATGCCTTTTCGTCTTCGCCTACTATGACAGGAATAATCGGTGTTTGACTGGACCCCACCTGGAAACCAAGCTCCTTAAACCCGCTCAGCATCTTTGTTGTATTCTTCCATAGCTTCTCTCTTCTTTCAGGTTCATTCTCAATAATATCCAGGGCTGCACTGACAGATGCGACTGATGCCGGAGGAGGGCTTGCGCTGAATATCAGGGATCTCGCATGATGTTTAATGTAGTGAATTATTTTCTCGTCTCCCGTAATAAAGCCCCCGATTGATGCAAGAGATTTACTATATGTGCCCATTAAAAGATCAACTTCTTTTTCGAGACCGAAGTGTTCAGCCGTACCCCTGCCAGTGTTTCCGAGCACACCTATGCTGTGCGCATCATCCACCATTAAACGGGCTCCGTATTTTTTTGCAAGGGGGACGATTTCAGGGAGTTTTGCTATATCTCCCTCCATGCTGAAAACTCCGTCAATGACTATCAGTTTTCCTTTATCTTCGTATTCCTTTAAAATCCTTTCAAGATCCGACAGTTCATTGTGTCTGAATTTTTTGATTTCACCAAATGAGAGTCTGCATCCATCGATGATACTTGCATGATCCATTTTATCTATTATCACCACATCTTCTTTACTTACAAGAGCGGAGATAACACCTAAATTGACCTGAAAGCCTGTAGAAAACACAAGGGCTGCCTGTTTCCTCATAAAACGGGCAAGTTTTTCTTCAAGCTTAACGTGGATATCAAGTGTTCCGTTTAAAAATCTTGAACCAGCGCAGCCCGTACCATATTTTTTTATAGCTTCTATTGCAGCCTCTTTGACCTTTGGATGGTTCGTAAGGCCAAGGTAGTTATTCGAACCTACCATAATCATTCTTTTACCATTCATTATGATTTCAGGTTCCTGTGCACTATGTATAACCCTGAAATAAGGATACAGTCCCTGAGACATCAGAACTTTTGCCTTATTGAATCTGTAACACTTATCAAATATGTCTGATGATTTTTTTACAGCCATCTGTGAATCCTGTACCAATCTGCTGTCCATTTTATCCCTTCCTTTAGTCCAACCTTTGTTGTAAAGCCAATTTCTTTTCTTGCCTTTATTGAATCACATATCCAGTGAGAATGTCTAAGCTCTTTCATTTTATCCCTGTTAAAAATACTATTCTTAGTGATCCTTTCACCTAAAAAAGCGAAAAATGGCATGACAAACTTCGGTACCTTTAAAGGTGTAATTTTTATATTAAGCGCTGAAGATATTTCCAGAGCAATCTCCTTGCCCGAATAAAATTTACTGTCCGATAAAAAAAATATTTTATCCTCAGCTTCCCTTTCCTCTGCAGACAATATTATACCCTGAACAAGGTCATCAACGTATAGCAAAGAATAGTAAGATTTTCCCCAATCAGGGAAAATTCCACTTTTAATCATTTTAAAAAAAATAAGCAGGTCTCTATCCCTCGGCCCATATACAGCAGGAGGTCTGAGAATTGTAATTGGTGTCATATTTCTGTATTTCAGGACTGCCTTTTCACCTTCGAGTTTACTTTTACCATAATTTGACACAGGAGAAGGTTCAGAATCTTCTCTTAAGGGGTTACCATTCCTGCTCGGTCCTGTTGCGGACAGACTGCTCAGATATATAAGTCTTTTGATCTTATGATTTTTTTCTAAAACTGTCTTCATGAGATTTTCTGTGCCGGTTGTATTTATGAAGAAAAAATCTTTTTCTGAGCAGGATTTTGTAAGTCCGGCGAGATGGAAGATGAAATCGAACCCGTTAACTGCATTTTGAAGGGATTCAAGATTTGTGCAGTCGCCAAAAACAAGTTTAATGTCCAGATTCTCAATCCATTTAAGGTTTGAGGTCTTTTTTACCAGACAGGTTACCTCATATCCTCTCCTGATGAGGTTTTCACATAAATGGCTTCCTATAAAGCCGGTAGCCCCTGTTACAAGAGCCTTCATAAAGTATCAATATTTTGAGCAAAGAGGATGTTAAGAGTCAAGCTCAAATTGAAAACTCGCAGTCACGGTCTTGGATATCTATCTTCAATAGTTATTGAAAAATTTGGGCTAAGCTGATCCGTAGGAATGTAATCCGGAAAGCAGAAGATTTACTCCCAGATATGTGAATATTACAGCCATAAACCCTATTACTGAAACAATAGCTACTTTTTTGCCCCTCCAGCCCCTTATCATCCGGCTATGCAGATAAAATGCATAGATGAACCAGGTTATTAACGACCATGTCTCTTTCGGATCCCAGCTCCAGTAAACACCCCAGGCCTGGTCAGCCCATATGGCACCGAGTATGAGACCTCCTAAAGTAAATATAGGGAAACCAACAGCGATGCTTTTATATGTTATTTCATCCAGCATTTCAGGAGTAATATTGAATTTTTCTATGACTGTTTTCAGTATATGTCCGTATCTCCAGATAATGAAAAAAATAATTATTGCTGTTATCCAGCTTATTGCTTTAACAACAGATGAGGGGTTTAAGAACGAAGTCTTGAACATATAACTTTTTATAAATATTTCCGGTTTAACCACGACGTGAAACTTGAGAAAATCAATACCCATCGAAATGAGAACAATTAAAAAAATACCAAAGGTTAATGTCCAGAAAATATATGATGAGCCATTTCTTTTTTCGGTAGTCATGATGAGGTACATGAGTCCGGTACTGAAGGAAAGGGCAAAAGCTGCATAGCCAATAAAACTCATCACAACATGGGCAAGAAGCCAGTTGCTTTGAAGAGCAGGAACGAGTGGCTGGATTTCCTTCGACATACCCGATATGTCAATAAAGGCTAAGGCAAGACCGGCTATGGGTGTGATGAATGCTCCGAATGAACGGTTTTTGAATTTGAATTCAATTATGAGATAACCGAGTATAAGGCACCATACAAAAAATACAAGTGATTCATAAAGGTTTGTGAGAGGGGCTGACCTTATAAATCCCATACCGATAAAATCTGCAAATTCTTTCCATCTTAATGTAATCGCCAGTGTCTGTGATACAAAACCAATAATAGTTACAGTGGTTGCAAGTATTCCAATCTGGTTTTTCTTAAATGCGATATAAGTTATATATATAATCATAGCCAGAATATAGGCCATTGTTGATAATCCGAAGAAAAACGAACTGTCCATCTATTTTCCCCCTTCCTGTCTCTTATTAATGACTGATACTAACCTGTCTATCTTTCTCTCGTAAGCAACGCTGCTTTTATTGGAAAATGCGCCGATGAGCAGTCTTGTATTGTTCTTTTCCTCGATAGCCTTAACCCATATTTTACGGTGGCTCATGAAAAATGCTATAAAAAGACCTGCACTCATGGCAATGCACCCTAAATACACTACCCATACCCCCGGGTCCTTTCTTACCTGTAATCCGGTAAACTCTACACCCCAGTAATCAAGGAATTCAACCCTGTGTCCTCCAGGCAACTGCCATGTCTCAGGATGTCTCTTCAGTATCCATCCTGACAATAATTGCTTTCCGGATTCAGAGAAATCAATATATACTGCCGGATTATTCATTTGATTAGCGTAAGTAAAGGCATGTCCATGCCTGTCAATTTTTAAGGCAGGACTGAAATCAATAATTTTTCCTGAAATGCTGGTTCCCGGAATCTGGAAAGTATCACCAGCTCTCAGATTTAGATTGGAGATCTGGCTATCACCAGAAACAATTCTTAAGATAAAGATGCCCCTGTTAAAATTTTCGGTTAT
Source organism: Nitrospirota bacterium (assembly GCA_014859105.1). Taxonomy (GTDB): domain Bacteria; phylum Nitrospirota; class Thermodesulfovibrionia; order Thermodesulfovibrionales; family SM23-35; genus Kmv42. The sequence continues at coordinate 71,709 of JACUUX010000005.1, read as the reverse complement.
AAGACCATAACTTGACTGATAAAAAGTGACGCCTTTATATGTGAGAGGGTCATTAACTACAATTGACTTTTGCAGAACCTCTCTGCCGTTTTCTATAATTGTAAGCCAGCTCCTATATTCTTTAGGCATATCCGATCTGCCATAGAATTCAACATCAAAATTGTCGCATCTTATATTAAAACCCAGGGGTATTTCCTTACCATTATATGAAAAGGCAACATTTGACCTCGCACCTTCCGGAAGATTCAGATAACCCTTGAATCCGAGACTCATACCTAAAATAGCACCTGCAAGGATTATCAAAATACTGAAATGAGTTAGATAAACACCGAGCCGGCTGTAATTTCCCTTTTGTGCAAAGAACTGTAAACTTTTTTCTTCTTTATTTTCTTTATAATTCTTGAATCCAGAGGCCTTTATTGCACCTGTTATAGTCTCCCTGACCTTGTCTATTTTTCCCTTTAATATAAGCTCTCTCTTTATGGGAAATTTTTTCAGCTGTTCTTCTGACATTGGCCCGATCGGTTCTTTCACCAGTTTCCATATTCTCGGCAGCCTTTCAAGTGAACAGATGACTATATTGACAGAAAAAAGAACCAACAGGGCAATAAACCACCATGAACGATACATATCCATAAAGCCGAGCTTTTCGAATATAGTGTATAAACCCGGTGCTAGTGATTCACCAAAAAGTTTGGTTAATACTTCGATGTTTTTAGCAGGTTCGGCCCGTTGTTCTATTATTGTTCCTATAATCGATGTGATGGCGATTAAAGCGAAGATGATAATAGCAAGCTTTACGGATGCAAAAAAATCCCATATTTTATCTGTAATTTTATTATTTTTAACTTCTTCCAAATCTTTATAGCCTCTTCAAATTGTTTATTTTAATATTTGTGAATGATATAAAACAAGAGACCAATCTATGGTACTGTCACGTAAATAGCTTGTCATTCCGAACTTGTTTCGGAATCTTGCTTTTTTAGGATGAAGCGAGACCCTGAAACGACCCGTGAATCAAGTTCAGGGCATGGATCAGGGTGACAAAAAGTGTATAGATCTGTTAGGGACAGAAGAAAGATCAGCCTCTGGATCCCTCGGAAGGCTTAGCCATGTCTTTAAAGAACTGTTTGTTTTCAGAATAAAGCAGGGCGTTTTCAAATGTAATGAAGCCCGAATTATACAGTTGTGCAAGTGATGCCTCTAAAGAAGTGAATTCTTCTGTCCCGCTTAACATTTGAGATTTTATCTGATGTGTTTTACCTTCTCTGATAAAATTTTTAATACTGTAACTGGTTATGAGTTTTTCATAAGCAAGGATGCTTCCCTCTCCTTTTTTCAGGGGAACCAGTCTCTGTGAGAGAACAAAAAGGAGGTTATCAGCGAGTCTTGTTCTGATAAGGTTTTGCTGATGGGGTGGAAATATATTAATCGCTCTTTCTATCGTTGATACCGAAGTGCTTGCATGAACGGTGGTTAGTACAAGATGACCTGTGTCAGCAGCCTGCAGGGCTATTGCAAAGCTGTCAGCATCTCGCATCTCTCCAACTACTATTATATCCGGATCCTGTCTGAAAACGTGTTTAAGTCCTTCTACGAAGGACTTTGTGTCCAGTCCTATTTCCCTTTGATTTACGTTACTCTTTTTATGTTCATGAAGATATTCAATCGGGTCTTCGAGAGTTACAATATTACATTTTCTGCTGGTATTTATAATATCAACCATGGCAGCAAGTGTTGTTGTCTTACCGTGCCCTGCGGGCCCGGAGACAATAATTAATCCATGAGGCATTAAAATATATTCAATTATCCATGAAGGCAAATTCAACTCTTCAAGTGAAGGCAGAATATCCACAATATGCCTTAATGTAATTGATATGGAATTTCTCTGTTTATACAAATTTACCCTGAAGCGACCTGTTTCAGGATATGTAACAGCAAGGTCGTAATCTCCTAACCCTAAAAAGTCATCCCAATCTTTCTCGGACATCAATTCTCTGGCATATCTTTCGCAGTCGCCCGGGGTTAACGGATTCATAGCCGCACGTTTAAGCTCATTACTGAGCTTTATTGAAGGTGGGACACCTGCGGTGAGAAGCATATCTGTAGCTGGTGAGTTTGCAAGGTATCTCAGGAGTGACATCAAAGGAGGTGCTTTTTTGTTTCGGCTTTTTGTGCCTCCTTTTCTATGATTTCACCTGTAAGACCTCTTTCAGGATTTAATATGAGACTCTGTATTGCAGCTTCCATCTGCGAAGCCGGAACTACAACCGGATTAACTTTTCTGCCTAATGAAAACTCGATGTCTCTGATTGATAGCATATCGCGGGGGTTTACCATTGCAAGGGTTACAGAACCTTCGTCAATACTGATTGGGAGTACCTTCATTGCCTTAATCTTTTCCACAGGCATGATTTTCAATGTCTCAGGTGATATCTCTATTTTGGAAAGATTTACTGAAGGAATTCCAAGCTGTTGGCTGAGGAAGCCAAGCAGGTTGTCAAGTGTGATAAAACCCATCTCAACGAGGACAGACCCTATATGTCCACCTGCCTGAGCCTGTCTTTTCAGGGCTTCTTTTAACTGATTTGTATTAATTAAACCATGTTCTACAAGTAACTCACCGATACGCTGCTTTTTTTTGATTGATTTACTTGAAAACTGCATCATATTTTCTATCACATTTATAAAATTTTGTCAAACAAATAGTTGAAGAAAAAGGCTATAAATAATTAAAATATTATGAATAATTTTTACCCAAAAGGTATTCTTTTGACAAATCATAGATAGCCAGGACAGATGCCCTACTTTAAGGATGAGACCTTGAAACCCGCAGGACAGGCGTCTCGCCTGTCTCAGTGGCTTAATTTGGATTTTAAAAAATGATGGTATAATTAAAATAACCTTTTGTAACTCAAGGAAGAACATGAAAGTAGTGACAGCAGAGGAAATGCAGGATATTGACAGAGAGACTATTGATGAACTCGGGATACATGGCCTTGTACTGATGGAAAGAGCAGGCCTTGCGGTTGTTTCAAGGATAAAAGAATTTTTTGGCCGCAAGAGGGTTATTGTGGTATCAGGAAGTGGGAACAACGGTGGTGACGGTATTGTAGTCGCAAGAAATCTTCATAATGAAGGATGGGATGTCAAGGTTTTTATTACATCTGAACCGGAGAATTTAAAAGGCGATGCCGTATCACAATATAAAACTGCTTCGAAATTTGGAGTAAGCATAAGACCCGCAGAAGAACTTCTGATTAATTACCCTTCAATTCTGGTCTGCCACTCTATAATAGTTGATGCTATTTTAGGTACAGGGCTGAAAAAGGAAGTTACAGGTTTGTTATCAGATATAATCAGATTAATGAATAAATCAAAAGTACCTGTCATTTCAGTGGACATCCCATCCGGGATTTCATCCGATAGCGGAGAGATTATGGGAGAGGCAGTAAAAGCGAATTGTACCGTAACATTTGGACTGCCGAAAAGAGGACATCTTCTATATCCCGGATGTGAATATTCTGGAAAACTATTTATAGAAGACATAGGTTTTCCAAATGACTTGCTTGATTCAGAAAAACTAAAAGTTGAATTACTCGAAAAAGATTATATTTCAGCTATAGTACCTGAGCGATACAAGTATTCACATAAGGGAGATTATGGACATGTACTTATTGTAGCCGGTTCAAAAGGAAAGACAGGAGCTGCTTTCATGTCAGCAAAGGCATGCCTCAGGTCCGGAGCCGGGCTTGTTACTATAGGCATCCCGGAATCCTTATCGGATATTTTTCAATCACGTGTTACAGAAGAAATGACCTTAATTCTGCCTGACAAGGGCGATGGCACATTATCATCAAAGGCATTAGATGAGATACTCTATTTTCTGGATAAAAAGGCTGACATCCTGTCCATCGGCCCTGGTATCGGCGTGAGTCCTCATACCGAAAGGCTTGTTAAGACTTTAATACAGAATTCATCAAAACCCATGGTAATCGATGCTGACGGCATAAACTCGATTCGAGGAGAAAGAGAATTTTTCAGTAAGGCTAAAGCACCGATTATCCTTACACCCCACCCCGGGGAGATGTCAAGACTTTTAAATCCTCCCATCCCCCCTTTGGTAAAGGGAGGTGCGGGGGGGTCTAAAAAAGCAGGGTGCGGGGGGATTACCATGAATATTAAGGATATAGAAAAAGATCGAATCAATATCACAAAATCTTTTTCTGAGGAAACGGGCACTTATGTTGTTCTTAAAGGCGTTCCGACAATTGTTGCCACACCGGATGGCAGGGTTTTTATAAATATAACAGGCAATCCAGGAATGGCTACCGGGGGAACAGGAGACGTACTTACAGGAATGATTTCAGGCTTTTTAAGCCAGAACAAAGATCCCCTAAATGCATGTATTCTTGGGGTTTACCTGCATGGTCTTGCCGGAGACATTGCAGCAACTGAAAAAAGTCAGCACTCCATAATCGCATCCGATATAATAGAGAAAATACCGGCTGTTTTTTGCAATCTTAAATAAAATGGACGGATTAATCTGCCCGGATATATTTAACGATCAGGTAAAAGCTTTTTTTACGACCAAACATTTAGGGGTGGAAATAGACAAAATTACCAGTATTCTATCTTTTAAAAAGGAAAACATCTTTTTACCGGTACAGAAGCATACTGATGAGGTACTTGTACTGAAAAACGGCCTTGAGCCTGAAATTGCTGATGCCGTAATTACTCAAAGAAAAGGCATTTTAATAGGTGTTCAGACAGCTGACTGTGTCCCGGTACTTCTTTTTGACAGAAAAAGGCTGGTTGTTGGTGCAGTGCATGCAGGATGGCGGGGTACTGCAGCTCAGATAGTCAAGAAGACTATTGAGTCAATGAATAAACTTTTTAATTCTTTCCCTGAGGATATAATTATAGCCATTGGACCGAGTATCAGGTGGAGTTGTTACGAGGTCGGCTGCGAGGTAAAGGATGCCATATGCAAAGTTACCGGAGAGAAAACTTATTATTGGAAGAAAAATGAAAAAAAGTATTACCTTGACCTTACTTCAGCAAATATGCTTCAGATAAGTTCAATGGGTATACCTGAAAAAAACATATGGATTTCAGATGAATGCACATATTGCAATCCGAATAAATACTATTCTTACAGGTATAGTAAATCTTATAATGGAAGCCAGGGAGGGTTTATTGGTATCCTCTGAAATTCAGCGGAAATATATAAGTAAAGGTCCCGAGGAAACAAAGGATATTGGTTACAGATTGGGCAGGCTTCTCAACCCCGGAGATATTGTGGGTCTTTACGGGGAACTTGGCGCAGGCAAGACCACAATGGTGAAAGGCATAGCCAGGGCATTGGGCTTAGACGAAAGAGATGTTGTAAGCGCCAGTTTTACGATAATTACCGAGTATGATACCTCTCCACCCTTTTTACATATAGATTTATACAGGGTCAAGAGTGATGAAGAACTCGACGAAATAGGCCTGTGGGATTATCTGAAGACCGGTAATATCGCTGTTATTGAATGGGCCGAAAAGGCAGAAAAAGAAATAACTGAAGAACTGATAAAAGTAAAAATTAAGCCTGTTGATGAAAATGTAAGAGAAATAACCTTAGAGGGCAAATATGAAAAAGATAGGGATAATCTGTAAAAAAGGGAAACCCGAGCCGGCCGAAATCTTAAAAGATCTTCTGCCGTGGCTGAGACAGAGAGGACATGAAGTATACATTGATATAGATACCGCATCTACACTTAATATTGAAGGAACCCTCCGTTCACAGATACCATCTGTTGCTGAAATTATTATTGTGCTCGGGGGAGACGGAACGATGATAAGTGTAGCCAGACTTGTTGCAGATAAAGCTCTGCCTATTCTTGGTGTAAACAGAGGTGGGCTTGGGTTTTTAACTGCAGTGTATCAGGATGAACTTTATGAAGTTCTTGAAAAAGTGCTTGCCGGTGAATGTTCTATTGAAGAACGGATTATGCTTACAGCATGTGTTTTCAGACATAGTGAATGTATTGCTGAATTTGTTGTAATGAATGATGTTGTAGTAAATAAAGGGGCACTTGCAAGGATAATTGACCTTGAGACTTATATAAACCATATTTATGTCGCTACATTTAAAGCTGACGGGCTTATAGTTTCAACTCCAACAGGTTCGACGGCTTATGCCCTCTCTGCAGGAGGTCCCATTCTCTACCCAACGCTCAACAGTATAGGAATAGCACCAATCTGTCCCCATACCCTGACAAACAGGCCAATAATAATGCCTGACAACATATTGGTAGAAATAATCCTGAAGTCACATAATGAAGATGTTTTTCTTACACTCGACGGGCAGGTCGGTTTTTCTTTAAAACAGGATGATGTTGTTGAAGTAAAGAAATCCAAATTCAAAACAAAACTTTTCGTTCCTTGCGAGAGAGATTATTTCAAAATTCTCAGAACAAAATTAAAGTGGGGGGAACGATAATAAAAAAATTTGAAATTCAAAATTCAAACTCAAAATTCAAAATTAAGAATGGCAAGTATTGTTGAGCAAATAAAAAACATTCTCGAATTTTATCAGGCATTAGGATTTGAACATCTACCGATAAAATTAAAAATCAAAAGTCAAATTACAGATGTCAAATCTCTGAACCAAAATCCCCCCTTACCCCCCTTTTCTAAAGGGGGGTGTGGGGGGATTAAAGAGGCAGCCTTGAAAGCACTGAGAGAAGAGATTAATGATTGCAGGAGGTGCAAGCTTTCAATCCAAAGAACAAATATAGTTTTCGGAGAAGGCAATCCCGATGCAAATCTTATGTTTATTGGTGAGGCACCCGGTAAGCAAGAGGACCTACAGGCAAAACCATTTGTAGGAGACGCAGGCATGTTGCTCACTAGGCTCATAGAAAAAATGGGATTCATGAGGGAGGATGTATATATTGCAAACATAGTTAAATGCAGACCTCCTATGAATCGGGAGCCTGAAGCAGATGAGATAGAAAAATGCAGGAGTTTTCTTGAAAGGCAGATAGAAATAATAAGGCCGAAAATAATTATGGCCCTGGGCAGGATAGCAGCACTAACCCTTACAGGAAATCCCAAGTTAAAAATAACATCAATACGTGGCAAATTTTTCGATTACAAGGGTATTCTCTTGATGCCGACATTTCACCCTGCCTATTTAATCAGGAACCCAAAAGATAAATGGCGGACCTGGGAGGATGCACAGAAGGTTCTGGAGAAATTAAGAAGTTCAGCTTGAAAAGTAAAAGTTACATGATACGCAATATTACGCTGTTCCTTATGTTCTTGATAAATTCATTGGCAGTATGTCCTTCTTATGCTATCACCGTGGACAGGGTTATTGCCACAGTTGGCAATGATGTGATAACTCTGACAGATTATAAACAGTTTGTTAAAAGCATGGATGGTAATATAGAAGATACAGGAAAAATGGAAAATAAAGATGTTGTTGATGAGACATTGTTAAAAAGACTGATAGAAGAAAGGATCATTCTTCAGGAGGCGAAAAGTAAAGGGATAGAGGTAAGCGATGAAGATGTGGATGAATGGATGAGGGCGTTCATAAAAGAAAACGGAGTGTCTCAGGAGGAGTTTGAAGAATTTCTCAGGGAAGAAGGAATGGATCTAAATGATTACATGAGGCTTACAAGAGATAAAATAATATCTTTAAAACTTATCAATATTTACATGGATTCAAAAGTTGTAATAAATGATGATGAAATTGAAGCTTTTTACAGTGAAAATAAAAAAAATTATATAAAAATTCCGGTGTCAGTGGTAGCAGGAGCAATTTTTCTCAGAGTGGAAAAAGACGCTTCTGTTACGGAAATTACAGAATTGAAACGCAGATCTCTGAAGATAGCTTCTTTGCTGAAAAAAGGAGAAAGTTTTGACAGGCTTGTATATGAATATTCTGATGAGCCCCTAAAAAGTCAGGAGGGAATATTGGGAGAATTTACAAAAGGCGAGTTGATACCTCCCCTGGATACAAAGGTATTCTCTATGGAGAAAGGAGAGATAAGCGATCCGGTATGGGTTAGTGACGGTGTTTACATCTTGCATCTAATTGACCGAAAAACCGGGCTTCATAAACCGATTGAAGAAGTAGAGAGGGAAATATATTATTATCTATTCGAGCAGAAAAGAGAAAAATTATTCAATAACTGGATTGAGGTATTATGGGAAAAGGCTTCTGTAAAGATACAAAAGGATTAATATTAATTTTACTGTTTTACGTTTTATTATTTTCTTTAACAGACATTGATGCTTCCTTCAGTGAATTGGAGCTTTTTGATAAGGCTTACGAAAACTATATCTCTTACAGGCCTGAAGAGGCAATAAAAGACTTCAAAACATTCCTCGCTGAATTTACTGACAGTTCTGCTAAGGACGCTGCAATGTTCTGGCTTGCTAAATCTTTGATTCAGACGAAATCTTTTGTGGAGGCCAAAGAAATCTTCTCTTATATGAAAAAGCAGTTTCCTGAAAGTCCGTTCCTTCCGTTTGTTGATGAGGAATTGGAGAAGATAAAGAAGTTTCATATCGAAACACATAAAGAACCTGAAATAAGTGAAACTGCAGAAACAAATGATGCCTTTAAAATCCGGATTGAAGAACTTAAGAAGAAGATAGAGATGCAGGAGAAGACTTTAAAAGAGGCGATGGAAGAAAGGGATAAATTAAAGTTACATTTAGAACAGGAAAGAAAAAATGCAGAAGATTTAAAGGCAAAAATCAGGGAATATGAAAAAAAAGAATTAAAAAAAGAGAAGGAATAATTAACGCCTGTAGTTTTTGACTGCTTCGGCCCTTCCTGAAAGATTCAGGTAAAGCTTATAGAGAAAATCTAATAATACAGTGATTGCCAGTGCTGCCATCAAAACAACAAGGAAGGCGTCTATCTTGAAAGTGAGCGATTCTGCCTGTGATAAGGCACATGTTGCCTTTTCTCTGAACATTACCGTTAATTGCCATGAGGCTGTGAGTGTTGTTGAAAACATAAATAGCATGGGGATGAAAGTTACCAAGGCATATTTTATTTTCCCGGATTTTACGATAACCATAGTGCCTACCCCGAAAGCGATTGCTGCCAGGAGCTGGTTTGCAAGACCGAACATCGGCCAGATTGTAGAAATACTTCCTGAATATATTAAATAACCCCATGACATGACAACAAGAAGGCTTGTAAAGATATTTCCCGGAAGCCAGCCCGTTTTTGATAAAGGTTTATATACATGGCTTCCGAGTTCCTGAAGGAGGAATCTTGCAACCCTTGTCCCTGCATCTACTGTCGTCAGGATAAAAAGTGCTTCAAACATCAATGCAAAATTATACCAGTAAGGCATCATGCCCTTCATACCGGGAATACTTGAAAAAATTGAAGCCATCCCAACGGCGAGTGAAACTGCTCCGCCGGGTCTCCCTGAGACATCCGTTTCAACAAGTTTTGAAAGTTCGTTAATCCTCTCTACAGGAAATCCCAGAGCCGATATGGCATCTGCAGGCAATTTGGTATTTATAGCAAAATAATCACCAGGTATCAGTATCGTTGCAGCAATAAGAGCCATGACGGCTACAAATCCTTCCATGAGCATTGCACCATATCCTATAAATCGTATGTCTCTCTCATTCATGATCATCTTCGGGGTAGTCCCCGATGAGATTAAGGCATGGAAACCCGATATAGCACCGCATGCAATCGTAATGAACATAAAAGGGAACAATTTCCCCGGTATGATAGGCCCCCCGCCCTCAGCAAATCTTGTAACTGCGGGCATCTGTATATCGGGTGATATTATAATCACTCCAATGGCTAAGAGTAAAATTGTGCCTATCTTCATATATGTTGACAGATAATCTCTTGGAGCGAGGAGCATCCAGACCGGGAGTACGGAGGCCACAAAGCCATAAATAACGATTGAAAGTATGAGATTATTTCTGGTGAGGTTAAAGACAGGATCAAGAAAAGAACCGGGGATATAATGGCCTGTGAAAACAGCTAAAAGGAGAAGGGTAACGCCTATTACACTTACCTCCGCAATTTTCCCGGGTCTTAAACGATACAGGTATATTCCCATGAATAATGCTATAGGGATTGTAAGTGCAATAGTGAATGTCCCCCACGGGCTTTTTGACAGGGCATTAACTACAGCAAGCCCGAGACCTGCAAGGGCAACGATTATTATGAAAAGTATTGCCAGTGCTGCAGCAATGCCTCCTACAGGACCGATTTCTTCTCTTGCTATCTGTGCGAGCGAATGGCCATTTCTTCTCACAGAGGCGAAGAGTATGACCATGTCATGTACAGCACCCCCGAGAGCTGCACCTACCAGAATCCAGAGGAATCCGGGCAGATAGCCGAATTGGGCAGCCAGCATAGGGCCTATTAATGGCCCTGCGCCTGCTATAGCGGCAAAATGATGGCCGAATAGCACCCACCGGTTTGTAGGATAATAGTCAATCCCGTCATAAAGTTTTGTTGCAGGGGTAGTCCGTTGTTCATCAATAACAAGGATTTTTGCAGCAATGAAAGACGAATAAAATCTATAGGTGATGATATAAAAACATCCTGCAGCAGTAACAAGCCACAATGCATTTATCTTTTCGGAGGGGGTAATAATTCCTGCGACCACTGAGAGAGCAACAGCTGCGATAATCGATACGACTATCCAAATTGCCTTCTTGAACATTGCTTGATTGATTATAACACTTATTATATTAAATTGAGCGATTTATTACCTTATATAATGCCACAGAGACAGGCTAGACGCCCGTCCTGCGGGCTTGAAGCTCTCACCTTTTGAGTAGGACAGCCCTCTTTGCTGTTATTGATTTGTGAAAAGAACCGCTCAATTCGGGCCAAGGGCAGCATCTTATGATCGGGTCCGGCTGCTTCATCCATCTTCTCTGATCATAATATTCTATTGCTAACACTAACATAGCCTGATGCTGTTTTGCCTATTCAGGCTGATTTGTTATCAGGATATTCTTTATTTTTCGATCCACCTTTATTGCTAACCCAGTTAATTCACAAAATATTAATAAACGACGGAAAATTTATGCATAATCTGGGCTGAAACTTTATATGTTTAAATTGATTTACAAAATTTCCTTATTTTGAGTTAAAATCATCTCTGATGAAAACTTTCAAGGACGTTGTTGATTTTCACGGCCATACATGCCCCGGACTTGCACTCGGCTACAGGGTAGCTATACTTGCCCTGAAGGAAATCGGGAAGAGGGCATCTGATGAAGAACTCGTTGCGATTGTTGAAAACAATTCATGTGCGGTCGATGCAGTCCAGGTAGTTACAGGATGTACCTTCGGCAAGGGAAATCTGATTTTTAAAGATTACGGAAAGCAGGTCTATACATTTATGAAAAGACCTTCAGGTGAAGGGATAAGGATTTCTGTTGATTGGAATCCCCCTGAAGAGACGGATGAAGAAAAGAACATGTGGGACAGGTATATGAAAGGAGACCGTTCTCAGAAAGTTGTCCGGGCTGTCCATAACAGAAAAGCAAAGAAGATTCAGGCTATACTTAATATAAAGGATGAGGAACTTTGTAAGATAACAAGAGGCAAAATGAGTCTGCCCGAAGAGGCAAGAATTTATCCGAGTCTTAGATGTACTATTTGCAATGAAAAAATGATGGAGCCAAAGGCAAGGGTGAAAAACGGGAATATTGTGTGCATTCCGTGTTTCGAGAAGGGGTAAGGGGAAATTAGTGGAGCATGAAATGAAAGATATCATTACTAAAGCAGAGATATTGATAGAGGCTTTGCCTTATATTAAGAATTTTTTTGGTAAAACATTTGTTATTAAATACGGGGGTTCGGCACAGGTAAAGGATGAACTTAAGGAGTCTTTTGCCAAGGATATAGTCTTGTTTAATTTCATAGGTATAAGAACTGCAATTGTTCATGGCGGGGGGCCTAAGATTTCCGCCACAATGGAGAAGATGGGCAAAAAAGCTACCTTTATTCAGGGCCAGCGTGTTACCGATAAGGAGACAATGGATATAGTAGAAATGGTTCTCGGTGGCCTTGTCAACAAAGAGATTGTCTCTATGATAAACAACCTCGGTGGAAAAGCAGTAGGTCTTAGTGGAAAAGACGGAGGACTGATAAAAGCGAAGAAGAAAGTAATAAAAAAATCTGCTGAGACGGGCATTAATGAGATAATCGATATAGGTCTTGTAGGAGAAGTAACACATGTTGACCCTCATATATTGGTTTCTTTAAAAAAAGATGGTTTTATCCCTGTTATATCACCTATAGGAGTAGGTCCAAAAGGAGAGACACTTAATATTAATGCTGATTATGTCGCTGCATCAATAGCATCAGCATTGAAAGCCGAAAAGTTAATACTCCTTACGGATGTTTCAGGTATCATGGGTAAAAATAATAAAATAATTCCTTCACTCAGAAAAAATAAGATAAAGAAGCTCATAGATGACGGGACGATTTCAGGTGGTATGCTTCCCAAAGTCCAGGCTTGTTTGAAGGCATTAGAAGGCGGGGTTGCAAAAACTCATATTGTTGATGGGAGAGTCCATCACTCTTTGCTCCTCGAAATATTCACAAGAGAAGGCATTGGCTCGGAGATCAAAATATAAACGGTTTTTGTTAATATTTTAGAATAAACTGAGTTAATAGTGCTCAAGAACCACACAGGCAACACCATAATCATGTTCATGACTTAGACTTAGATGTATCTTTTTAACTGCTTTCTCTTGCAGAAAATCTCCGAGTCTTCCATGAATTTCTACTGAAGGGATTCCTTTATCTCTGTTTATAATTTCAATTTCAGTAAAAGAAACCGGGATGTCAGAACCTATTGCCTTAATAAGGGCCTCTTTTGCTGCAAATCGGACTGCAAGCGAGAGATAGGGATTTTTCTTCATGTAACAATAACGAATCTCGTTTTCTGTAAATACCCGCTTAAGAAAACTCTCTCCCCATTTCTCCACTACATCTTTTATCCTCTGAATTCTAACGATGTCTATGCCAATACCATAAATCATGTAAGTCTGGTAATCATAAACTTTATTTTGTTGTCGATGCAAGCTCTGTGACCTGGATTTAATCAAAAAATTCATCGAAGCTCAGATGCGGGGTAGTTCATTTCAGGGGTTCCAGCCATTTTTAATAACATTGACAATGGAATATAAAAATGTGCTATTTTAATAAGACTTGGGGCTGTAGCTCAGTTGGGAGAGCGCTTGAATGGCATTCAAGAGGTCGTCGGTTCGATCCCGATCAGCTCCACCAGAATAAACCTTAAAATCATGAAAGGAGGATGAATTATGTATCGAAAAATTATTTCCGTGGCGGTTATTCTGACGTTTCTTATCGGGGTTTTTGGCTGTGCGTCCATTCCTGAAGAACACAAGGGCGCAACAACCGGAGCTGGAATCGGTGCAGCAACAGGAGCAGTAGCCGGGGCATTATTGGGCTCAGAAGGGGCCAAGACAGAGATGGCAGTGGTAGGTGGCCTTCTCGGGGCACTTGCAGGAGGGGCAATCGGACACTATGCTTATGATAAGAAAAAGACCAAAGAGGAAACAGCGCAACAATATGACTACAAGCCATCAGAGGGGACGCTGATCAGAATCGAAGACGTTTCCGTCAGCCCTTCTGTGGCCAAACCAGGAGATAAGGTAGAGATGAAGATGACCTATGCGGTGTTGGGTGTTGCGCCTGGCAAGGAATTGGAGATCTCAGAAACCCGCGAAATCAGATACGAGGGCGAAATGTACGGCAAACCTCAGATCAGTGTTTCACGCAGCGACGGTACCTATTCCTCGAGCATTCCTCTAACGTTGCCTATGGATGCAAAAAAAGGCAAATATAGTGTCATCATGACTGTTCAAGGGCCTACATTAAGCGACTCCAGGGAAACATCCTTCCAGATACAATAGTCCACTCAAGCATATAGATATGGCCGGCATAATGCCGGCCATATCTATGATCAAGTAATTAAATTACATAAAATCAATATATTATACTGACTATTTAAAGTATTACATTATTCTATTTGCCTGTAAATTTAACCAAAGAATTACTAGAAGCTCAGCTTTTTATTCTCGCTGATCAAACCGGTTATCAATTGTATCCATAGGGCGGATAGATATTCGGCAAAAAGAGGAATTCGGATTATAAGATTTTTCATTCCGAGAAGATGCATTCCGGCTGTCAGGAACGATACCACCAAGGTATAGGATCTTTTTAATGCCGACTTGCCTGGCAGCATTGCCCGCAGAATTTTGGAAGCTTTATATCGAGCTGTTCACAATTCTTTGCTCCTAAAGAATGTATGAGATAAATCATATTTAAGGACCTTGTAAAAAGTTCCCTGCGCTTACTGGATTAAGAAGATCGACCTGTTTTTAGATAAGACGGTTATTCTGAATATCTTTTGGGATTTCCTCGGCTGTGCGATACGAAGCTATAATCTTATATTGTGAAGAATCGAGGAACTTCAGATAAACTAAGTTTCTACTAACAACCCTGTTAGCTCAAAACGCTGGCTCATTTGGCTATTACTTGATATAATTTTATCTGAAATATGGAACAGTTATTTGCTTACTCAGGCATTTGGAACAATAAAGTTTTTTCCCGGATTGATATCGTTGGACTTTTTCTTTTCATTGCTGGCTTTAGCATCGGGTTAGGAGCGGTATTTTTTCTTAAACATGGTTTCTAAGCATTAATTCTACGGGATGAGGATTCAGATAGAATTGATTCTTTAGGTAGGATTCATCTAATTTTCTCAAATAGTGATTAATAAGGACTATCGGGACTATTAAAGGTATATACCCTTTGTGATATTGCTCGATAACTTCAAGCAATTCCCTTTTGTCCTCCAACGTTAGCTGTTTTTTGAAATATCCAGCTATATGCAGTAACACATTTGTATTCTTTTTGATCGTGGCAAGAATACGCACCCCCTCCATCAATATCCTTATGTATTCAGAATAGAGCACATCAGGCCGATATTTTTTTGCTTGAGCAACAAGTTTTCCGAGGGTACTGTAATGTTTTGGGCTATGAGATAATATTAAAAGTTTGAGATTAGTATGAAATGCAATTAGATCCCTGATTTTGATGCCATTCTTCAGAAATTCTTTCCATCGTTTATATAGAAAGACCTGTTCTATGAAGTTTTCTCTCAGGGTCGGATTATGTAGCCTTCCATTATCTATAACCGGGATGAGTGGAAAATAACGCATGAATGCTCCACCAAATATGCCTGTTCCCCTGTTTCTTAGCATCCCTGAAGGAGTATAGACTTTTATACCGCTTAGCCCGGAACTTGGCGACTTACTCTTGAAAATAAAACCGCAGAGATCCTCTCTTTCAAGCTGTCTTAATTTATCTCCAGCCCATTCTTTCATGCCCTCGGTATGGTCAACGCCAGTTTTTACCGTTACAATACGAGGTGAGGCGGGATCACCGATTAAATGCATTGATTCTCTCGGCACAGGAAGACCATATTCTACTTCTGGACATACCGGAACCCATTCAAAATAATGACCGAGTGTATCCGTTATGTACCTATCAAGCTTGTGTTCCCCGTCATACCGGACTTTTTCGCCGAGAAGACAAGTACTTATTCCGATTTTAATCTTTTGCATTTACACTATCTGTTATCTCATAAATTTTTTTATTGCATGTGCGTCTTTTAGTGCGTTATTTCCCAGTTCATATAGCCTCACTTACAGGTGAGGTTTATTATTTCTGTCAACACCTGGGTTCTCCAACGCATCCTTTTTGAAAGCGGTTTGGATAGCGGGAGATCTCATGCCATGTTCCAGCGTACCGGTTTAGATAAACGAAAGTAACAACCTTTAGAGGAGGTAACCCTTTCTTGACTTCAGAACTGCAAGCAAGAAAAGTTATGCTAATGGTCAGGAGAATCAACATATGTTTACCTATTTCCATACATAAATCAAGGAATTTTATTGTATAAAATATATAATTAAGCGGTATTTAAGGCCCTTAGTGCTCTGAGCCTACTTGGATGTTTGAGTTTCCTCATGGCTTTCGCTTCTATCTGCCTTACCCTTTCTCGTGTGATGGAAAAATGTCTTCCCACTTCTTCAAGGGTTTGGCCTCTATCAACCCCAATACCAAATCTCATCCTTATTATCTGCTCCTCCCTTGGGGTTAGGGTCTGCAAAATCTCTAACATCTTCTCAGTGATATCATTTTGTTCTGCATTAGAGTATGGAGAAGGACTTTCTTTGTCACTAATAAACTCCTCAATTGTTGAACCATCATCTCCTACCGGAGTTTGAAGAGCTATTGTATCCTGTATTGCCCTGCATACTTCCTCGATTTTTCTATTTGATACTTCCAATTTTTTGGCAATTTCATCCTTGCTCGGTTGTCTTCCAAGATACGATATAAGTTCTCTGGAAGCCTTGGTAACTTTGTTATAAAATTCCATCATGTGTACAGGAACTCTGATAGTCTTTGCCTGATCAATTAATGCCCTCGTTATTCCTTGTCTTATCCACCATGTTGCATAGGTGCTGAATTTGAATCCCATTTTATAGTCGAACTTATCTATAGATTTCATAAGACCGATATTGCCTTCCTGAATGAGGTCAAGAAAGGAAAGACCTCTTCCAATATAATGCTTGGCAAGATTGACTACTAATCTCAGATTCCGGGTTACCAATTCATTCTTTGCTTCACTAATAAGGGTTCTTGCCCTGGTTATTCTCTCCCACTTCGTTTTCAATTCATCAATCTTGATCCCAACCTCTGATGCAACCCGCTTATACTCATCCTGAACTTCTTTTGCAATGGTATTAAGTTGTATGGAATTGATATCTTGTTTCTTTTTTTGATTTATTATTTTTTTTAAATCTTTTAAAGTCCCATATCTTGCAATCTTTCTTTCTGCAATTTCTACTTTCAACAGAAGATTGTCAAGCACTTTCAAGCTCATTTCCAGAGCTTCATCGGCTTTTTCTTCCTCTGAATAGTCCGAATCTTCTTCGTCTTTACCATTTAAACTTACTTCGACTTGCTTGTATAAAGGCAGCGCCGTAACTATCCCTTTAATAATCTCTTTTCCTTCCTCTAATTTTTTCGCAAGCTCTATTTCTTCATTCCTTGTAAGTATTTTAATATTCCACATCGAATGGAAATATGTTTGAACAATATCCTCAGTTTCAGCATATTCCTCTTCATCCTCAGAAGCTAAGACTTCTTCAGCATTTTCAGTCTCCTGTTCATCTACAACTTCAATGCCCATATCGTGCAGAAGGTCCATAA
This sequence comes from Nitrospirota bacterium, assembly GCA_014859105.1. GTDB lineage: Bacteria > Nitrospirota > Thermodesulfovibrionia > Thermodesulfovibrionales > SM23-35 > Kmv42. Next base: position 54,392 of record JACUUX010000005.1, on the reverse strand, counting down.
GTTCTTCTAACTCTTCCGGGGAAAAATATTCCGGGGGAACAGCATCGTTTATCTCATCATAAGTAAGTTTTCCGCGCCTTTTGCCTATTTCTATAATCTCTTCAAAAATATCCCTTTCTTTCAAAGCATTCTCCTTAAAATAAGCATATTTGATATAGCACGAAAGAACCTGATGCTAATCTATTATCATAGAGTGAGCGAATCCAAAAAACCTATCAAGGGACTTACAAGGCCATGAGAATCATCACCATCTGGCGGCCTTCCATCTTCGGCGGTAATTCCACTTTTGCAATATCTTTTAGTTCTGAAGCTAACCTGTTCAGAACCTTCTCCCCCAGTTCCTGGCGATTCAATTCTCGCCCTCTAAAACGGATTGTCACTTTAACCTTGTCCCCATGCCCGATAAACTTCCTCGCATTAAGCTTCTTGAACTCGTAATCATGGGTGCCAATCAACGGGCGCATCCTGATTTCTTTGAGGGTTAGCGTCGCCTGTTTTTTTCTTGACTTCTGAAGTTTCTTGCCCTTATTGAACTTGAACTTCTGGTAGTCCATGATCTTACAGACCGGCGGATCGGCATCGGCGCTGATTTCTACAAGATCCAGATCTCGTTCCCCGGCCAACTTCAGTGCTGACTCAATATCTATGATGCCAATCTGCCCTTCATCGGCAACGACCCGTATTTTCTTGGCTTTAATCATCCGGATCTGGTCGTTTACGCGAGTCCGATCGACAACCCTACCGGGCAATACTCGTCTTCGATTAGCTATTGCTTGTTTCTCCTTTTGCTCGGTATTCTTTGCGGGTCAGCGCCCCGAACTGCCCATGCAGCAAACCATGAAGGCGATAATATCCGCAGCAATATCAGATGTTAACAGGAAAAGATTATGTATCAAAATCGATATGTCTTTTTAGAATCTTATCAAAACCTTCTGTGTTTCTGAGCCTTCGCCCTTTTCTCGCGTGCCTCTGCTCGTTTCCGTTTTTCTTTTACTGAAGGCTTTTCATAGGAACTTCTCGTCTTGAGCTCCTTTAGAAGACCTTCAATCTGAACTTTGCGTTTCAGAGTTTTAATGGCTTTTTCTATATCATTGCCGACTACTTTTATCTCTATAATAATTTATCTCCTGCCTCTTCCATAACCTGTTCCCCTTCCTTGTCCAAAACCGCCTCCTCCTCCTCTTCCTCCGAAATCCCGTCTCTCCCTTTGCTGCTGCGGCCTGGCCTCGTTAACGATCAAAGCACGTTCCATAAATGTTTTGCCGTTTAATTGTTCTATAGCTTTTTTAGCATCCTCATCAGATGACATTTCAACAAAGCCAAAACCTTTAGAAAGCCCCGTGTCCCTGTCGGTTATTAATTTCACCGATTCAACCTCTCCAATGCCTGAGAAGAGTTCCCGGAGAGATTCCTCAGTTGCATTGAAAGAGATACTTCCTACATACAGTTTTTTGCCCATATTTACCCTCGCTTGATTGAATAAGAATTTCAAAGCCCTTAAAGCTTTGAGGTTTCTCTAACTTTAATGTTTAGCATACAATACCATATTTTCATAGCTTTAAACTAACAAGAAAATAAATGTGCAGCAATTCTCGGCGAAAAAGTTAGGAGATTGCTTCAGGATAAGGCCCCTCGCAATGACTGTTTACGAAATATTGTTTTGTCATTGCGAGCGAAGCGAAGCAATCTCAAGGGTTTTCAATTTCACCGAGAATTGCTGCTAAATGTGTCTGATCCAACACCTTTTTTTTCTTGTTATACATTAGTGTTATCCATATTTTTACCTTTTTTTACCGTGACCAAAACGTGACAGAAAATATCAGAATGCACATATAAAACAATTTTCTTCTTTCATCCTGCGGACTGATTTTCAGTTTATAAATGGACAGTGAATGATTATGATAAAATATTATATTCTTATCAATCCATGAAAATAATACATAAATCGATATTAAAAGAATTAATCTTTACATTTATCCTAAGTCTTGCTTCTTTGAATTTTATTCTGATGATGGAGAAACTGCTCAAGCTTAGCAGGTTACTTTCCGGCATTGGCACATCTATATTGGATATGGTCAGAATAATCTTTTACATACAGCCTCAGCTGTTCTTGCTCACCATTCCAATGGCCCTCCTGTTGTCTACGCTTCTTGTTTATGGCCGTCTCAATTTCGATAATGAAATTATCATCCTCAGAAACAGTGGTATGAATTTTTTAGATATTTCGAGGGCTGTTGTTTTACTTGGCACTTTATGTTTTTTTTTGAATATGGCGGTTAGTTTTTACTTAGGGCCTAAAAGTAGCATAAAACTGAGGGAAGAGATAACAAATATTATAAAGGCTCGAACTCCGCTTGCTATTGAAGAGGGAAGGTTCAATTCATCATTCAAAGACACAACAATTTATATAAAAGAAAGGGTTTCTGATAAAACCGTACGGGGGATTTTTATATATGATAATCGGGATAAAAAAGAACCGAGGGTTTTGATAGCAAAAGAAGGAGAAATATACACAGAGAAAGATTTTGACATAAACTTTTATCTCAAGGACGGTTACATTAATATTGTAAAGGGGAACAGAACAACAGAATTATTTTTTAAAAAATATAATATGGTATTAAGGCTCGAATCTGATAGTTTTTCAGGAAAAAAAGCAGAACTCACTCCCTTTGAAATAATACAGAAGATAAAAAAAGAGGATATACGTAATGCTCTAAGTTTATACCTTGAGCTTCACAGAAGGGTTTCACTGCCTTTGTTATGCATAATCCTTATATTTTTCGGACCACCTCTGGCGTTGATAGCAGGAAAATCGGGCAGGCTTGGGGGATTAACACTGGGATTGGCAGTCTTTACTCTCTATTACATGCTTTTACTATATGGCGAGAACCTCGTAAAGGCGGGCAAGATAATACATTATATCGGTGCCTGGAGCCCATCTGTTATACTTGGTGTACTTGCCTTTCTGATATTCAAAAAAGAATATTCGAAATGAGAATAATACAGGCTTATTATATAAAGGAATTTCTCAAGATCCTCGGGATTATAGCCCTTGGACTCGCACTTATATTCAGCATTTTGGATTTAATAGACAAAATAGATGAATTTATGGCGGGCAATCCCTCGATTATTAATTTCTCTTTGTATATATTTTTTAACCTTCCCAAATATCTCTATTACCTTCTGCCAATGGCTTTACTTATTTGTAGCTTGTTCGTATTCAGTCAGGCTTCAAGGAACAAAGAACTCATAGCATTGAAAGCGATAGGTGGAAGACTGAAGAAACTTTTTTATCCATTTGTTTTTTTAGGTATGCTGTTCAGTTTCTTCGGCTTTTTTATAGGGGAAGTTGTTGTGCCTGACTTTTCAGAAAGGGCTCGTGAGTTAAAAAATTCTCTTAAAAAAAAGCAGGAGGAATTTAAATTTAAAGAAGGAACGTTATGGATGAGGGCCAAAGAAGGCGCCCTTGTTAATATTGAATTATATTTACCAGAAAAGAAAATTGCTAAAAAAATTAGTCTATTTACAATCAAACACTCGATGCTCAAAAAGAGAATAGAGGCGGAGGAAGCAGAGTGGGTAGATGGCAACGGGTCTCAAAACACATGGATATTGAAAAATGTAAATGTATACGATATAGAAAAAGGGACAGTGAAAAGCCTGGCGGAGATGAGATATCCATATCTTGAATCGCCAGAGTTCTTCGGAGAAAGGATTAAAAAGCCCGAAGAAATGGGTATTTTTGAGCTTTACAGATACACAGAAAAATTAAAAACTATGGGTATTAAAGATTCAAAACTGAAAGTAGATATGAACTCAAAGGTCTCGTATCCTTTTACGAATTTATTTATGCTCTTACTTGGTATATCTCTGTCAGTAAGTGGCAGGGTAGGGGTTAGTCTGTTCGCAGCGGGCCTCGGCCTTTTTATAAGTTTTTTATACTGGCTTGGATATACACTGATGCTTTCGATGGGCTATGCCGGAATTTTCCCGCCACTACTTGCTGCGTGGATTATGCCGGTAATATTTGGAATAATTGCCATTTATCTGTTCAAAAGAATTCCGGAATAAAGTACTATAAGGTAAAAGGATATGTGTTAACATTAATTAAAACAAGAATACACTTTGAAATACAAGATGACAGAAAAAGTTAAAAAAGCAGTTTGAGCCGGGAAATTAGGTCCGTCGGATCTTAACAGTGGTGGAATTTTTTATATTATTGGCAGGATTGAAAGAGGTTCAGGGAAAATAATAGTAAATGCATAAGGGCTATCTTTGCATTGTTCTTCATGCCCATTTACCCTTTATCAGACATCCTGAATATGAATATTTCCTTGAGGAAAACTGGCTTTTTGAGGCAATAACAGAAACTTATATACCACTCCTTGATGTATTCATAAGACTTTTAAATGAAGGAATAGATTTCCGTATAACAATTTCCCTTAGCCCAACCCTTATTGAGATGTTAAATGACAGGCTTTTGCGCAACAGATATAAAAGGCATATTGAGAATTTAATAGATCTATCAGACAAAGAAGTTTACAGGACAAGAGGGGATATCAATTTTGAGCCTGTTACAAGGATGTATAATGAGAGGTTCAGGAGAATAAGATATTTGTTTGAGGACCTGTATCATAGAGATATTGTTGCTGCCTTTAAGGCGTTGGAGCAAACAGGAAAAATAGAAATTATAACCTCTGCTGCTACCCATGCATTTCTTCCCACATTATCGAAATATCCCCAGGCAGTGAGAGCGCAAATAAAGATAGGCTCAGCTTTGTACAGAAAATTTTTCAGAAAGGAACCTGAAGGTATCTGGCTTCCTGAATGCGGCTATGAACCGGGCTTTGACAATTATCTGAAAGAGGAGGATATAAAGTTTTTTTTCCTTGAAACACATGGAATAACCTGTGGAAATCCATCACCGGGGTTTAATGTTTATGCCCCGGTAGTCTGTCCTTCAGGTGTTTTTGCTTTTGGGCGGGATGTTGAATCTTCTCAACAGGTCTGGTCTTCTATTTTTGGTTATCCCGGGGACTTTGATTACAGGGATTTTTACAGGGATATAGGGTATGATCTTGAATGCGGGCATATAAAAGCTTTTATTAATCAATTCGGAACAAAAACCTACACCGGGCTCAAGTATTACAGAATAACCGGGAAGACAGATCATAAAGAACCTTATGTAATTGAGCAGGCAAAAGAGAAAGCTTCTGAACACGCAAATAATTTTATTCAAAACAGAGAACTACAGATTGATTTTCTCTCACAAACCCTAAAAATCAAACCGGTAATCACTGCTACTTATGATACAGAGCTTTTCGGTCACTGGTGGTTTGAAGGGCCTGAATGGCTTTATTTTCTTTTTAGAGGTATATCCCGGACACGCAGGAATTTTAAAACCGTAACACCATCAGAGTATCTGCATCTGAACACGCATCAAACTGAATATTTACAAGCCTGTCAGCCATCAATGTCGAGCTGGGGCTATAAGGGTTACAGTGAAGTCTGGTTGAATGAATCTAATGACTATGTTTATCCGCACATATTGAAGGCTACAGAAAGGATGATATATCTTGCAGATAAATTTTTTGAGGCAGATAATATTCAGAAAAGGACGCTCAACCAGGCTGCGAGGGAACTTCTTTTATCACAGCAGAGTGACTGGACATTTATGATAAGGACCGGCAACACTTCAGAATACGCAAGAAAACGTTTTGCGGAACATATAGGCAGATTCAATTATCTTTATCACTCAATTATAACAGGGAATATTTCAAGAGAAAAGCTCAAAGAGATAGAAGACATAGATAATATATTCCAGAAAATCGATTATAGGTATTTTAAAAGTGAAAATGATGATTAAACAGAAACTTAAGGTAACAGCTTATCAAAGGGATACGATTTCAGGAATGCTAAAAACTCGTCGAGGGCATTTGATGAAACCGCATTTTTATTAAAAATGACTGAAAAATCTCTCATCATCTTCTCCTCTTTTAACCCGAGGAGCCGTAATGTACCGTATTTGCTTTCCTTTCTCGCTGCCCAGCGTGATATTATTGAGATTGCCAGGCCATTCTCGACAGCATCTTTAATCGCTTCTGTACTTCCAAGAACAGCTGATATCTTCATGTCGTGAGGTGTAATGCCGTGCCTGGCTAAAAATTTTTCAATGATCTGCCTTGTTCCTGATCCGGCTTCTCTGAAGATAAAGGGTTCTTTGACTAATTCTGATATAGAAACTTCCTTTTTCTTTGCCCATGGATGATTTGGTGGTACTATCAAGATGAGTTCGTCAGAAAGAAGTTTTTTAACAATCATTTTTTGCCGCGAGACATCACCCTCAACAAGGCCTACGTCTATATTGCCGGCATTCAGTAATTCAACAACCCTTTTTGTGTTACCAACAATAAGATATATTTTTATCTTAGGATGTGTAGCCCTGAACTCTGTAATTACACTTGGAAGGATATAATTACCAATATTCGAACCTGCACCAATTGTTAAACTTCCCTTGACGAGTCCTGTTTGTTTTCCTATAGTCTTTTCAGCGGACGCATATAAAGCAAGGATTTCTTTTGCGTATTTATACAGAATCTCGCCTGTAGGAGTCAGTGTAACGGTGCTGGAGGATCTGTCAAATAATTTTGTTTCGTATTTCTCTTCAAGGGCCTGAATCTGAAGGCTTACAGCAGGTTGTGTGAGATGGATAATTTCAGAGGTCTTGGAGAAACTTTTTGTTTCTGCTACTGTGCAGAAGACTTTCAGCTTGTGATCTTCCATTCATACCCTCCCAAAACTGAATTGAAATATGAACTCCTCAGTAACTTTGTAAGTCAGAGCAGGCTGTAAGCCGAGTTCTGTATATGTGTGGTCATTCATCTAAGGTCTTATGTTGCCATCAGACTCTTGCAGTCCTTACCCGTTCCGCCTCCCTGATTCCATTATGCAGGTCAGGATTCGAAGGGGCCCTTCTCAAGGCGGAACCTATTTGACCTTGCTCCAGGCGGGGTTTACCAAGCTTGAGGTGTTACCACCCCAACTGGTGAGCTCTTACCTCACCTTTTCACCCTTATTCCGACAAAGTCGGGACGGTTTCCCTTTCTGTGGCACTTTCCTTAGGGTTTCCCCCACTCCGTATTACGGAGCGCCTTGCCCTGCGGAGTTCGGACTTTCCTCTCGGCTATGATTAAAAATCAAAGCCGAGCGACCACTTCCCTGCTCTGACTTATAATAAAGTTTTATTATTATATAATAACTATTTAATTTTTAAAAGAGGACGAATTTTTATAAAAATTCTTTAAAGGTATTATAAAAACGTGTTATTTATTATTTTTGTAATAAAGTATTCTTCGGCATTGAGGGCAGTTAATGATTTCATCATTCTTTTTTAATTCTACAAAAAGTTGCGGCGGTATGTTCATGTTGCATCCCTGGCAGATTTCATTCTCTGCTTCTACAACTGCCAGCCCATTACATGATTCAATAAGGTTAATATATTGATTATACAAATCCTCATCTAATGTCTCTACAATCTTCGTTCGCATTTCTTTGACGGTCATCAGTTCTTTCTCTACCTTTGACTTTTCTTCCTGGAGTTTCTTTTTTAAAACTTCGATTTTATCCTTTTGTTTTTTAAGATTTGCCTCTTCTGATTCCGTCTGTCTGGAAGTATTATCAATTTCTTCCATGATAATGAGTATCTCGTCTTCCATTGAATACCTTTCCTTTTCTACGGATTCTATCTCTTTAAGATGGGCCTGATATTCTTTATTTGTTTTTATTTCTGAAACGCGGACTTTCAGCTTATTAATCTTCTCATTTATATCGTCCAGTTGCCTTTCTTTGCCACGTTTTTTCTTTTCAAGGGAGGAAAGCTTTTGTTTGATGATATCAAGAGCAGCCTCTGAGTCTTTAAATGGTTTTTCTGCTTCAGATATTTTTAATGGAATCTTATCTAATATTCTCTTTGTATCAAAGATTTTTGAGTCAATTTGCTGTAGTTCTATTAAACTTTTAAGTTGGTGCTTAACTGTCATTTTTAATTATATTCCATAAACTCTATTCTCTATCTATGACCTGTTAATGGTGGGCCCACCAGGACTCGAACCTGGGACCAACCGGTTATGAGCCGGTAGCTCTTCCAGCTGAGCTATGGGCCCTGTAAAAAGCTCAAAATAAGAATTACAAACGATAATGCATAAATAATAATATAAAAATATTTTAATTATCTGGTCAAGGCTTTTCAATAAATTCCCTGAGCCATTTGCTTCTTGATGGGTGTCTCAATTTTCTTATTGCTTTTACCTCAATCTGTCTTATTCTTTCACGGGTCACGTCGAATTCCTGTCCGACCTCCTCAAGTGTATGCGGCAGATCAACGCCTATACCAAATCTCTTTCTGATGATTTTTTCTTCTTTTGGAGGAAGTGAGCATAAAATTTTATTGATTTTTTCTCTCATGTCATCCTGTATTGCAAAATCGAGCGGAGATAATATTGCTTTATCCTCTATGAAGTCCACTAAGTGACTGTCTTCCTCGCCTATAGGAGTTTCAAGAGAAATAGGCTCTTTTGATATCTTTAAAATTGCCATTACCTTTTCAACAGGCATTTTCAGTTTTTCGGCAATCTCCCTGGGTGCCGGTTCTCTGCCAAGTTCCTGTACAAGCTCCCTTGACACTTTTGTGATTTTATTAATGGTTTCAACCATGTGTACCGGTATCCTTATAGTTCTTGATTGGTCCGCAAGTGCCCTGCTGATTGCCTGTCTGATCCACCAGGTTGCATAAGTGCTGAATTTGTATCCACGTTTATATTCAAACTTATCAACAGCTCTCATAAGCCCGCTATTACCTTCCTGAATAAGATCAGAAAAGCTTAGCCCTCTTCCCAAATAGCGTTTTGCTATACTTATTACGAGCCTCAGATTTGCCTCTATCATGGCTTTTCTCGCTTCGAATACTTTTTTTTCTCCTTCCAGAAGAACCTTCAATGCTTTTTTGATCTCGGAAGCCTTCATGCCAAATACAATTTCCTTTTTCTTAATCTTCTTGAGGCACTGCTGGAGTTCTCTCTCTTTATCAAATTTAACAATTTTACATTTTTTATTTAAATTTGAGATTTTTTTCTGAATAGAGTCCAATTCTGAAACTGTCCGCTTCAATTCTTCCGAAAATGCTGTTATAACATCCTCTTTTAATCTTAACTCCCTGATTTTTTCTAATATCTGTTTTCTGTTTTCCTCGAGAATCGTAATATATTTTTGATATATGTTGATATTTTCCCTAGTAATTTTATTTTTGGAAGTTTCTTTTGAGTTTATAAGGGATGTAATTTCTTTAAATCTTTTCAGGTAGAATCTTCTTTTTTTATTTAAATAGTCTATTTCCTTTGTAATCTCAAAAAATCTCTTTCTGTACGAGAGCAGCTCTTCTTCGGTGTCATCTTCGCTGACCTGAATTATATCTGTAACCGGTGCTTCCCCGCTCTTGAACAGCTTTCCCATCATAATCAGTTTTTTAAGCACGAAGGGCATTGAAAATATTACCCTGTAGACTTTTTCTCTTCCCTTTTCTATTCTTTTAGCAATTTCGATTTCACCTTCTCTTGTTAGTAAAGGTACGGTACTCATCTCCCTTAAATAAATACGGACCGGGTCTTTTTCACTTTCAATAAAAGAGGGTTTTATTTCTTCGTCTAATTCGACATCCTCAGCTTCTGCCTCAAAATCAAGATCGTCTCTTTCCTTATTGTAGTATTCAAAATAATCAAAGTAATCAGAATTATACTTCATTATCGCTCCTTCTTAATAAGCCTCCGTTTTTCTTTTAATAATGAATCAAGTAGTGAGATATCCCCGTATTCCTCGGCGATTTTTCTTTTCTCCTCGAATTTTCGTTGTCTCAGGATATTCAGACAATCATTAATATTTTTCTCAACATGTTCAGGATCAAAGCCCGGGTTAAATGAAAGCTCTGTAATCAGTGCCCTTTCTTTCTCGTCAGCCTTCTCAAGCAATGTACTTATGTTTAAATTATCTTTAACCGCTTCAATTTTTCTTAATATCGATCTGATATTTGCATCCGTCAGATCTTCAATAACCAGTCTTGAAAGTACATCATCAGCCTTTTCCGGAAAGGAGATGATAGCGCTTAGCAGAATACATTCTTCCCTGTTAATTTGTGTCCCGACTGGTTTCATCTCTATTGCATGGCTACTTAACTTTAAATTCTTTTTTATCTTTTTAAGTTCCTCTCTGAGAACAGCCTCGTTGATTTTTGATCTGTCAGAAAGTTCATTTAACATCTCATCCGCTATAATCAGGTCTTGCATAGCTGAAATAATACCAAGTGTCTCTCTTACATTGTCAATTTTATCTCCTTTTGATGTCTTAAGCAGAAATTCCACCATCGACATTGCCTCAGCAAGCATTTTCTTAAATGTCTTGTTGCCATGTTTTCTGAGGAAGCTGTCGGGGTCTTCACCTCGGGGCAATAACATGACCTTAGATCTGAAGTCAAGTTCAGCAAGTGTTGACAGTGACCTTCTTGCAGCAGCAATGCCTGCTTCATCAGCATCGAAAATCAAAATGACTTTTCTGGCAACTAATTTTAGCCTGCGCAAGTGCATCGGAGTGAGAGCTGTTCCGAGAGGTGCAACTGTATTTTTAAAACCATATTGGTGACATATAATAGCATCAAGATATCCCTCGACAATAATGGCAAGACCTTTCTTTCTGATAGCCTCCTTAGAAAGGCTTATCGCGAAAAGGGATTCGCTCTTTTTAAACACCCCGGTTTCGGGTGAGTTAATGTATTTGGGAAGAGAATCGTCCGTAACCCTGCCTCCGAATGCGATTGCATCATTCTGCAGATTATATATCGGGAAAATGATACGTTTCCTGAATAAATCCCTGTATCCTCTGCCATCTGCTACAATGAGCCCTGCGTCTTTTATCAAAGAGTCGCTGTATCCCATCTTCTTCATATGTCTGAAAAGGCCGTCTCTCTCATCGTTTGCATAACCTATCCGAAAGCTGAGAATAGATTCTTCCGCAATACCTCTTTTTTTGAGATATGTTTTAGCTGTCTCTGAATCAGCAAGGTTTCTTGAATAAAACTTTATTGCCTCCTCATTTGCCTGTATTAGTTTTTCACGCTTTTCAGAAGTATTATTTTTATCGAACTTAAAGTCTTTTAAATTTATCCCGGCCTTTTTTGCGATATACCGTATTGCTTCACCAAATGTCAGATTATCATGTTTCATTAAGAAACTTATCAAATCGCCACCTGCTCCGCATCCGAAACAGTGGAAGATCTGTTTGGACTGGCTGACCATAAATGATGGAGTTTTTTCAGAGTGGAAAGGGCAGAGTCCTTTATAGTTCTGGCCAGATTTTTTTAAAGGGACGTAATCGGATATAAATTCTACGATGTCAACTTTTGACTTTATTTCATCGAGTAGCCTGTCAGTTTTCATTCATTCTATTTTAAGAATTTCGACTAAATCTTCTGAAGCCGCAATATTCAAGAATTTCTAACAGAGATTATGTCATCATCGGACAATTCACCCCTTTTATCTATCTGTTTATTCTTCAGGGCTGCTTTAAGCATTCTTAGAACAGAAACCTTCAGGTTGTCCGATGTTTTCAGTGCAGACTTAAGATCGTCGTCAAATGTTTGAAGAAGGGGCATTACCTGACCGCCATTCTGACTTTTTTAACAGCCTTTTTACGAGCAGCAATCGCCTTTTTTTTCTTTTTTACGCTTGGCTTTTCATAATGCTCTCTCTTCTTTATCTCGGAAAGTATTCCTTCTTTTTCGCACTGTTTTTTGAACTTTTTCAGTGCATTTTCGAAAGAATCACCCTGACGAACCCTTACATAGGGCATCCATATACCCCTCCTCTCTGTTAAAAAGTCAATGGTAATTTTACCAGTTTAATAAATTCCATGTCAATGTAACTTCTTGCAAAATTTGCCTTCTTATGATAAAGTCATCATAGTTTTGGGGTATACAGGAACTTGTAGTTCCTTCGATAAAGCATTTTTCCCTCTTGTAAATTTTAATAGAGATATTCAAACGGAGTTCTGTTTAGACATGGATGTTTTTGTTCAACCTCCACAGATAATGGGCAAGAGTAAAAAGATACTTAAGGTCTTCAGAGAGATTAAAAAAATATCACGAAAAGACGTTACAGTTCTCATAACAGGCGAAAATGGAACTTATAAGGAACTTGCAGCAAGGGCAATTCACTATAACAGCCTGCGATCAAAAGGTCCTTTTATTGCAGTCAGCCTGGTATCCGTTCCAATTGAGATAGTCGGATTAGAATTGTTTGGATATGAAAAAGGGGCATTTTCGAAAGCTGCCGAAAAGAGATACAGTAAGATAGAAGAGGCAAACCGGGGAACATTGTTCATTGATGAGATATCAGAACTGGATATTGACCTCCAGGAAAAGCTTTGCCGTTTTATGAGGGAAGGAGCGATTGATCATACCGGCACCGGTGAGAGTTTAAATTCGGATGTCAGGGTGATCGGTTCAACCAGTAAAAACCTAAAAGAACTCACTTATAAAGGTCAATTCAGAGAGGACCTTTATAAAATTTTCAATACAGCGCATATTAAGATGCCGCATCTGAGAGAGAGGAAAGAAGATATTTTGCCCATTGCAAAATATCTTCTGAAAGAAGCGGTTAAAAAATTCGATACAGGAGAGAAAGAACTTTCAAAAGATGCAATAGACTTCCTTGAAAAATACGACTGGCCCGGTAACATACGGGAACTTGAAAATACTCTGAAGAAAGCAGCGATTCTATCCAACGGCCCTGTTATAACCAAGAAAGACCTCCTGATAGAGGATATCAGTTCATACTCTATAAAAGATTTTCTCGAAGAAAAACTTAGACGATATATTAAAGAAATGACAAAACTCGAAAACTGTAATCTTTATAATACTGTACTTTCAGAGGTTGAAAGATCACTGATCGCAATAGTCCTTAAAGAAACCGGGTTTAACCAGCTTAAGACTGCAAGGACGCTCGGGATAAACCGTAATACCTTAAGGTCGAAGATAAGAGAATATAAAATCCGCATATAATATATTTATTGAAACCTGCAAAAGAATGTCCTATCTTGACTGCAATTTTGTTATTCCGGCTTGTCCGGAATCTTTCTTTAAGATGGACTCCCGACAAGCGGGAGTGACAGATAAGGAAACTATCATGGCATAGGACATTTTTATGCACTTATCATTGGTTTTATCCTTTCATATGCAAAATGAAATTTGAAATCATTAGAACAGACAGGAATGCCCGTGCCTGCGTCATTGAAACACGCAGGGGAATTATAAATACCCCTGTTTTTATGCCTGTTGGAACTTTGGGGACGGTAAAATCCATTTATTCTGATGAATTAAAAGAATTAGGTGCCGAGATATTACTTTGTAATACTTATCATCTCTATTTAAGGCCGGGACATGAGATAATTTCCAGACTCGGAGGCATTCACAAATTTATTAACTGGGACAAACCAATCCTTACAGACAGCGGAGGGTTTCAGGTCTTCAGCCTGTCTGCACTCAGAAAAATAGAAGAAAACGGAGTTCACTTTAAATCACATATTGACGGGTCAATGCATTTTATGGGGCCCAAGGAAGCAATGGAGATCCAATCTTGTCTCGGTTCTGATATTGCAATGGTACTCGATGACTGCCCGCCTTATCCTTCATCTTATGAATACTTGACCGTATCCATCAAAAGGACTGCCCTGTGGGCAAGACAATGCAAGGAATATTACAAAAAGATACAGGATGCGGGATGCATGATACAGGATACCCCCCCTCTGTCCACTCTTAGTAAAGAGGGATCACAAAATCGTGCATCGGGCATTATGCATCGGGCATCAGATCAAAAATTATTCGGAATAGTGCAGGGGGGAATGTGTGAGGATTTAAGAAAAAAAAGCACCGAGGAGATAGTAAATATAGGCTTCGATGGTTATGCAGTGGGTGGACTTAGCGTGGGAGAACCTAAAGAGGATATGATTGAGATGACATATTTCACTGCTCCTCTTCTTCCTTCTGATAGGCCGAGATATCTAATGGGGATAGGAGACCTTAAAGATGTACTTGCAGGAGTTGAAGCAGGATTTGATATGTTTGACTGTGTGATGCCAACGAGAAATGCAAGAAACGGGACACTCTTCACCAGCAAGGGAAAGGTAAGTATAAAGAGAGAAGAGTTTAAATCTGATGGCAGGCCACTCGACCCTGGATGTGAATGTTACACATGCAGAAATTATTCGAGGGGATATTTGAGGCATATATTCCTTTCGAAGGAGATACTTTCGATGAGGTTGAATACACTGCATAATCTTCACTTCTATTTTAATTTCTTCAGAAATATGAGAGAATCTATCATAAAAGGAAAATTCTCTGAATTCAAGTCTAAATGGGAAGGAATTTTTTAGACAATAAAGAATATACATTACGGGTTAGAAAAGTCCTTGTTATCACTTTAATTCTGAATTGTTGCGTTGCCCTTGCGAAAGTTCTCTATGGCTATATAACAGATTCCATTGCTATGACATCAGATGGTTTCCACTCCTTCTTCGATGGTATTTCGAATGTCATCGGATTAATTGGTATCTGGATAGCATCCCGCCCGCCCGATGAAAGACATCCTTACGGGCATAAGAAATACGAGACACTTTTTACGATTGTGATCAGTATTATGATTTTTGCTACATGTTTCCAGATATTGAAAAAGGTTTATTTCTCATTATTTGATGTTCATGAGCCAGAAGTTACACATCTGAGTTTTATTATTATGATTTTGACAATGAGCGTAAATGTATTTGTGATGCTCTATGAATCGAAGAAAGGCAAACAGCTCGGCAGCGAATTCCTGGTGGCTGATGCCATGCATACAAAAAGTGACATTTTTGCATCTCTGGCTGTGATAATAAGTCTTATATTCACAAAGATGGGTTATTACCATGCAGATATCATCGTTGGCGTGGTTATTACTTTTTTCATTGCGAAGATCGGATATGAGATTTTGAAAGAGGCATCAGATATCCTTGTTGATACAGTTTGTATAGATAATAATGCAATCAAATATTCGGTCAACAGGGTGAAAGGTGTAAAAGATTGCCATCAGATAAGAACAAGGGGCACGATGAATTCTGTCTATCTCGACCTTCACATAGTTGTTGACAGGAATCTTTCAACAGAACAAGCACATATTATAGCTGATGATGTTGAAAAAGAGATAAAAAAAGAATTTCCTTCAGTTGTTGATATCGTTGTTCACATAGAACCAGAGACAATGAAGCAATAATGAAAACTATTTCTTAACCTGAAAGTTGCATTTTCTGGGTTAAAGAATGGGCAGATACCGCTTTATTTCGTATGGAAAAATCCTTATTCGGTAGTCATCCCATTCAACCTTCTTACTGATTATTAACTGCTCAAAAATATGGTCGCCGAGGGTCTCTCTCAGAAGTTCACTGTTTTCTGCATATTCTATTGCCCTGTTAAGACTTCCCGGCAGGCAATCTATATTGTACTTTGCCCTTTCTTCTTCTGAAAGATGATAAACATCCATTTCAACTGGTTCAGGAAGATGATAATTTCTTTCTATGCCCTTTAACCCGGCATTCAACATACAGGCGAAGGCGAGATAAGGATTACAGGCAGGATCCGGTGACCTCAGTTCAACCCTTGTTGCTTTTTCCTTGCCAGGCTTGTAAAGCGGAACCCTGACAAGGGTTGACCTGTTACGCCTTGCCCAGCATATGTAAACGGGGGCTTCATAACCAGGGACCAGTCTCTTATAAGAGTTAATCCATTGATTCAAAGCAAGCGTAATCTCTTTTACGTGAGTAAGGAGTCCTGCAATGTATTTCTTTGCTGTGTCCGATAGGAAATACTGATCCTTCGGATCAAAAAATGCATTCTGGCCGTCTTTAAAAAGGGACTGGTGCGTATGCATACCGCTTCCGTTCTGTCCATATATTGGCTTGGGCATGAATGTGGCATAAACATTATACTGTTTGGCTATTTCCTTTACGATTACCCTGTAAGTCATTACTATATCAGCCATTTTAAGAGCATCTTCATATCTTAAATCTATTTCATGCTGGGAATGGGCTACCTCATGGTGTGAATATTCAACCTTTATCCCCATTGATTCCAGAGCAAGAATTGTATCCCTTCTGAGGTCTTCTGCTGCATCTGTAGGATAATCGAAATAACCGCCCTCATCGAGTGGCTCTGTGCTTTTATCTGATTTAAAATAGAAGTATTCAAGTTCAGGTCCAACATAAAATGTATAACCTTCCTGTTTTGCCTTATCAAGATTTAGCTTGAGGATATATCTTGGATCACCTTTGTAAGGTGATCCATCGGGTTCATAGATATCGCAAAACATTCTTGCGACCGCCTTCTCTTTAGGCCGCCATGGAAGTATTACACATGTTGTGGGGTCTGGCCTCGCAATCATATCACTCTCGTCAATCCTTGCAAAACCCTTTATTGAAGAACCGTCAAACCCCATGCCTTCATTAAAGGCAAATTCTAGTTCATCCACGGGTATTGCGAAGCTTTTGAGTTGACCATGAATGTCTGCGAACCATAGTCTTATAAACTTGACATCATGTTTTTTTATCAGTTCCATTACATCTTTCTTGTCCCTTGATTTTTGTAAATTGTTTTTGTTTTTCTTTCTGGGCATTTTCCTACCTCCTGATTTTCTAATGCATCATTTTCCGAAAAAGGCCTTATAAAATCTTAAAGCCCTTCCTGAATATTCTTCATATATCTTTTCTGTTTCTTTTGACATCTTATCTATATCCGGCAAGCCTTTAGACCAGTAAAGGATCATATCTGTTGTGGCCTCCAGATGAAACTGAAAGCCATATACTTTATTTCCGTATCTGAATGCCTGATTTTTATAAAGGATAGAACTGGCCAACAAAAAAGCACCGGATGGAAGATCAAAGGTATCACCGTGCCAGTGGAAAACCTTGAATCGCCTCCAGAAATCGCCTACTCCCGGATGGATAGCAAGCTGTCTCATAAGGGGATCTTTTAATCCTTCCCCTGTGAGTTCTATATGGTACCAGCCGGTCTCTTTTTTGGGAGCAGGATAAATTTCAGCGCCGAGACAGTAGGCGATCATCTGTGAACCGAGGCATATGCCAAGCACCTTTAATTCCCTGTTTATAGCTTCCCTTATAAGACGTGACTCCGCCATCAGATGCGGATATTCATCCATCTCGTATACTCCCATAGGTCCACCCAAAATAACTAATGTGTCGAATTCCTCTAAAGAAGGGGGTGTTTCGCCTGAACCGAGTTCTATTATACTGAAAGATACATCTTCTCTCCTGAGATAATCCTCTATTGTTCCGGGCCCCTCTGTTTCTATGTTCTTAATTATCAGGACAGCCATTTTGATTTTCTTAAACCTTCATCTCTGCAATCTCAATTATTTTGTGCCTTGTATCTTCAATCTGATCGCTGCTCTCGAAGCTAATTTATACGCATCATTTACCAGAATACCTGCAATTTCTTCAGTATCCTTAACCTCTGTAAATGCAAATTTGATTTTATCAATAAAGCTTTCTTCAACTTTTGTTTCAGGATTGAATCTATCGGTTAAGCCTGCATAGCGTAAGTCACGTTTTATACTGTAATATCTTTCGAGTGCATGTAATAGCCTTAATTCTGTTATCACATAATATTACCTGCCTCTCCACGGCCTGATTCAATTGCTGCCTTGTTATAAGTGCTCCTTTAACTGAGGCTTCCCTGAGTTTGATCATTTAGTATTATACCGCTTTATTGTTTTGGTAGAAACTATTTTTTATTAACAGAAAGGTTATGTACTATTTCCGCACCTATTAAAAGGATACAGGAAGAGTAATAGACCCAGAGTAAAAAAATAACAAATGCACTCAAAGGCCCGTAAATTGTTCCAAATTGTACAATATTTCCCACATACCATGTGAAAATATGTTTTGCAATCTCGAGGAAAACAGTAGTAAAAAGGGCACCTGTGAGTGCATGTGAAATTTTGATTTTGGTTTTTGGGAAAAAGATATAAACCACAGAAAAGGTGAATAAGACCATTAAAAAAGGAACCACATACCGTATGAGAAATGCTGTAATAATGCCCATCCTTAATTCAGGGAAAATATGCCTTAAAGTTTTTAAAAAGGGTATGAGAGATGTTGCCATAAACGAAATAATAAGTATCAGGATAATGAGTGTTACAATGGACAGGGAAACGATGATTGACCACAAAAAAGACCTCTTTTTTCCCACTTTGAAAATAGTATTCATTGCATTTTCGAGTGAGGCAAAAACCTGATATGAAAGGATCCCATATAAAATTATGCTGAGTGTCCCGATACCCCTGAATATTATAAGTTTCCTCAGTTCATCGGTAATTTCTGATGTAATTTCAGGAAAAAGATTTATAAGCCTGTTAGAAAAGAATTCATAGAATCCATGGTAATATCCGAGGATATATCCGAATATAGTTATTAGAAAAATACAAAGAGGAAGGAAAGCCATCATAAAAAAATACGAGATAGAACCTGCGAGTATCATCCCGCCATCTCTAAAAAAATCCATAAAACTTTTTATGAGGAGCTTAAAATATCTCATCAAATAAACTGCTTAATCTTTTTTTTCACGAATTTTCCGTCCTCTTGCTTTTATAAATATTCTCACAGGTGTTCCTTTAAATTGAAAATGATCCCTTAAGACCTTTTCCATATACCGCATATACGACTCCTTGATCGCAGCAGGATAGTTTGTAAACAATACAAAAGCAGGAGGCTCTGTCTTGACCTGTGTTATATAATAAAGCTTTACTGGCTTACCCTTATATAAAGGCAGAGACATTTTGGTTATAATTTCCCTGAAGTAACTGTTTAAATCAGCAGTTGGTATTCTCGTTTTTCGTTCTTTAATTATCTCATCAATTATTGGAAAAATCTTTGCAACTCGTTTTTTCTCCAGAGCTGATACGGTTAGAACCGGCACATAATACATGAACCACATCTTCCTTTTTATTTCTTCAGTCAATTTCTTATACGAGTCTTCATGAGTATCAATAATGTCCCATTTGTTCAGGAGAAATATTGCTCCCTTGCCATAATTTTCAACAATGCCTGCTATTCTTTGATCCTGTTCTACAATACCCTCCGTTGCATCTAAAACAATTAAAGCAACGTCGCATCTATTTATGCTCCTTATTGCCCTTGCAACCGAGAATCTCTCGATTGAATAGCCAGCCCTGTTCTTTTTTCTGATTCCCGCTGTGTCTATTAACATATAACTCCTGCCATAATATGTGCAGATGCTGTCGACAGAATCTCTCGTTGTTCCGGGAACAGGACTCACGATCATCCTTTTTTTCCCGATCAGAGTATTTATCAGAGTTGATTTTCCAACATTTGGTCTTCCTACAACTGCAATTTTCGGATAATCGATTTTTTCCTCGACACAGGCTGGCAATAAAGAAACAAGTTTATCCATAAAATCATCATATCCATATCCGGTAAGGGCAGAAACCGGCCATAACTCCTCCGCACCTATTTTATAGAAGTTATAGAGCCTTTCTTCATGCTTTGGCGAGTCAATTTTATTAACAACCCAGAGTATTTTTTTACCGGATGACCTGAGCAACCATGAAAGTTCCACATCAGAAGGTGTAAGACCGTCTTTTCCATCGAACAGGTGGATTATTACATCACCTTCATCAATCGCAAACATTGCATGTTCTTTAATCTGAGAAAAGATATCCCCGGGAGGTTCTGCATAGAAACCGCCGGTATCAACTACGATAAATTTTTTGCCTTCCCATTCGGCATCAAGATAGTTTCTGTCCCTTGTGACACCGGGGATAGACTCTACAATAGCACTATATGTCCGGGTCATCCTGTTAAACAACGTGGACTTGCCAACATTTTGCCTGCCTACTATAACGACAATTGGTTTCGCCATAAAAATTATTTTTGAATATTTTTACAACTAATACAAACGCACTTAATATCTTTACATTGTCATTGCGAGCGAAGCGAAGCAATCTCGTTTTTGGGATTGCCACATCGCTAGCGCTCCTCGCAATGACATTTTACTTAATGCGTTTGTATTAATTGACCATTAAGGTTAAATTTAGTTTTAAGGAGAAAGAAATAAGTGGATTAGCTTTCCTTTTTGTCCTTTTCACTAAAAAAGTTAAAGAGAAATTCTGAATCCGCAGGTGATATATTAAACTTGATACATGCTTCTTCAATTAAACTGGAAAGTTTAACATCTGTTCCGGATTGAAGTTCATCAGATATCCATCTGACAGCTTTTCTCAGATCTTCACCCTTAGGTTGAATACTCATTATAAACCTCCATATTAACCATCTGTTATTTAAAGACTATGAATAATTATAGAGTATCAAATAATTTTTATCACAGGTTATCTGATTTTAATCTATTTTCATAATAGCATTGCTGAATTGATCAATTAATTCTATCCAGAGTTCGGCCAGCGCTGTCAGGGAACCATCAAATTCCTCATATTCCGGAATTTTCTCCATATGTTCAAGCAGGGGATCGCAGAAGTACCAGTTACATCCGGAAGGACGAAATTGACGTTCAAGAATGCATCCCCTTGAGGAGAGGAACTGACAGGGGTCCAGCTCATCTCCTTGAAATTTATAATCAGGCGGACTTAATCCGAGAGAATGCAGATAGATAAGGTCTTCAAAATTATAAAAACCATGTTTATTTATACAACATACATCTTTACAGGTAGGACAAATTTCCCCGGTGAATTTTTGAATGAGAGGGCTTATCTTTTCAAAACCTTCTTTTATCTTCCAGGCAAGCTCTTTAACCTCTTGCAGTTTTTGACCGTGATTCTTAAAAATATCCTCTAAATACTGAATTGCCTGGTTATATGTTGCCTGATCGCGCTTTTTTAGATTGCTTGTGAGATAGCCAAGTTTTACATTGTAAGTTGAAAGATGGTTCATTCTCTTTTTATATCTGTTAATTACTAATGCGGTCATTAGTAAGGCGACATTCATATCACTTTCTGTCATTGCGGCTTGTCCGCAATCCTTCTGGTTTTTTCAGAAAGATTCCCGACAAGCGGGAATGACATCAATGTAGCTTTACTTATAGCCGCCTTAGTAATCATATAATTTGGAAGATAAACTTAATCTCCACCGGAGAATTAAGAGGGAGCACGTTTACCCCTACAGCTGACCGTACATGCCTGCCGCCTTCACCGAAAACTTCAAAAAGCAAATCAGATGCTGCATTCAAGACCTCCGGTTGGTCTATAAAATCAGGTGCCGATGCAACATAACCTGTAATCTTAATGCATTTTTTGACGTTGCTAAGACTGCCAAGGTTCGATTTCAATATTGACAGAGCATTAATTGTGGCAATCCTTGCATCTTCCCTTGCCTCATCAATTTTTATATTCTCACCAACTTTTCCTTGCCTTAAAAGTTTGCCTTCTATCAAGGGCAATATTCCACTGAGGAAAACAAGGTTTCCTGTTCTGACAAAAGGAATATAACAGCCGAGAGGCGAAGGTGCCTCAGGGAATTCAATGCCAAGTTCTTTGAGTTTTTCTTCGGGGGACATTCTGTTACTCCTAATAATCGGTTATTATAATTTTATACTTATTTAAACTTTATAATCCTAATTCCTCCGGTGTCCCGATTCTCCCGAGTACTGCTGATACTGCCGCAACTGCCGGATTGGAGAGATATACCTCACTCTCAGGATGTCCCATCCTGCCAATAAAATTCCTGTTTGTCGTTGCAATAGCCCTTTCACCTTTTGCGAGTACACCCATATGACCTCCAAGGCATGGGCCACAGGTTGGTGTTGATACCACTGCCTCGGCTTCTATGAAAATATCAAGTAACCCCTCCTTCATAGCCCGCCGGTATATCTTCTGCGTAGCGGGTATCACTATCATCCTTACATTCGGATTCACTTTTCTGCCCCTTATGACCGCCGCAGCCTCCCTTAAATCTTCGAGACGGCCGTTTGTACAGGAGCCTATGACAACCTGATCAATGGCAACTTCGAACAATTCAGCTGCGGGTCTTGCATTTGATGGAAGATGTGGACAGGAGACCGTTAGAGGGATCTTTGAACAATCATATTCGCGAACCTCAATGTACTTTACATTTTTATTTGAATTATAAAATACAGGAGGTCTTTTGGCCCTTTTTGTCACATACAATTTTGTTATTCTATCGGGAACAATAATCCCGTTTTTTCCCCCTGCTTCTATCGCCATATTACACATAGTTAACCTTCCATACATCGGAAGGTTTCTTATAACTTCTCCCTGAAATTCCATTGCTCTGTAAATCGCACCATCAACACCTATATCTCCAATTGTATGGAGTATCAGGTCTTTCCCGCCAACCCATTTATTGAGTTTCCCGTAATATACGAATTTCATCGATTCAGGCACCTTAAACCAGCATTCACCTGTTGCCATGGCTGTTGCCACATCCGTTGAACCAACGCCTGTTGAGAATGCACCGAGTGCGCCATATGTGCATGTATGGCTGTCGGCGCCGATAATGAGATCTCCCGGCACAACAAGACCTTCTTCGGGGAGAAGTGCATGTTCGATCCCCATCCTTCCAACTTCAAAATAAAGACCGAGCTTATATTCTCTTGAAAATTCTTTTAAAATTTTGCACTGCTCTGCTGCCTTGATATCTTTCTGGGGGGCGAAATGATCGGGGATAAAAGCTATACGGTCTCTATCAAAGACATTTTTTGCCCCGATCCTTTTGAACTCTGAAATTGCAATCGGAGCAGTTATATCATTGGCAAGAATAAGGTCAACCTTTGCATTTATCAGTTCTCCAGGGAAAACCTTTTTCTTGCCACAATGTACAGCAAGAATTTTTTCAGTAATTGTCATATTTCCTCCCGAAGGAGATTCGATTCTAATTATTATACATGGAGTAGAATATTCACAGCTACATCTTCCACTTTTTTATGTTAAAATTAATGTTACGAATTTATTCAAGTTATTTTATGAGCCGAAAAATTAAAAAGATATTAATTGCAAATAGAGGGGTAACAGCTGTCAGGATAATGCATACATGCAGGGACAGGAAGATACCTACTACTGCTGTTTATAGTACTCCGGACCGTCTTGCCCATCACGTATTCATGGCTGATACTGCTGTGCATATCGGTGAAGCTCCGCCAGCAGAATCCTACCTGAACATGGAAAAAATGATAAATGCTGCAATTAAAAGTAAATCGAACGCAATACATCCGGGATGGGGTTTCCTTGCAGAGAACGCTAAATTTGCACAGATGGTAATAGATGCTGGCCTTATATGGATCGGGCCGTCTCCGGAAGTCATCAGTGCCCTTGGAGATAAAATTCAGGCAAAAAGGCTTGCACAGAAGGCCAATGTTCCAACCATACCGGGGATTATCGATGTTACCAACATTGATCATATAAAAAAATGGATGAAAGAGCAGCATGTCAGTTTTCCAATAATGATTAAAGCGGTTTCGGGTGGTGGTGGAAAAGGGATGGTTAAGGTGGGAAGCAAGAATGAATTACCCCAGGCTTTTGAACAGGCCCGTTCGGAAGCAATGAAGGCCTTTGGGGATAACAGGGTACTGGTAGAAAAATACATAGAACGTGGCAGGCATATAGAGGTGCAGGTTGTTGCAGATGAATACGGAAATGTTGCGCATCTTTTTGAAAGGGAATGTACTATTCAAAGGCGCAATCAGAAGATCATTGAGGAAGCTCCTTCCCCAAGTCTTGACGATGCTCTCCGTCAGGAAATATGTTTTACAGCAACACGCCTTATGCGTGAAATAGGTTACACATCAGCGGGGACTGTAGAATTTCTTTATGATACGTCCTCACAGAATTTCTATTTTCTGGAGGTCAACACCCGATTACAGGTAGAACACGGTATAACAGAACTAATTACGGGACTTGATATTGTCGGCATAATGATCGATATCGCAATGGGCAATAAACTACCATTCAAACAGTCTGATATTTTGCCTAACAGGTGGGCACTCGAGGGAAGGTTAAATGCAGAAGACCCAAAAACTTTCAGTCCTTCTTTCGGGAAAATAACACGTCTTCAGGTGCCACAGGGACCAGGTGTCAGGATAGCAACAGGTGTTTATGAAGGTGCAGATATACCTCCGTATTATGATTCACTTTTCATGTTAGTAATTGCAGCAGGTGCTGACAGGGCAGATGCTATAAGGGTTATGGATCGATCACTCAGCAGAAATCTGCGGGTTGAGGGGGTGAAAACGCTTGCACCGCTTCTTCTAAGTATAATCAGACACCCTAAATTTATAGCCGGAGAGTTCTCAACCCGTTTCATAGAAGAACGTATGGACGAACTTATCTCAATGTTCAAGGAGAAAAACAGCGAGGATGAGGTATTAAAGATTGCAAAGTATGTTGCAGAAATATCCGCGCTCGGTCCTCAGAAATGGATGTAAAGGAAAGTATCTTTGTAAAAATGGAAAATAATTATATTTTTGTAAAACCAGGCATGTCGCCAGGGGAAATAATAAAGGCTGTCCGCGGTCTTAAAGGGGTTTGTTTTACTTCAGTTGGTATGCGTGATGCAGGGCAGTCCGATTATAAAAACCGCCATCGCATATACGACCTATCAACCCTTGCGCCATATTACAATAACATGGGATTATTCAGCGCTGAATGTCATGGAGGTGCAAGATGGCATGTCGGGGTGATGAACAGAAGAGAGAGCCCATTTGAAGAAATTAATATATTAAGGGAACTTATGCCAGATGTCCTTCTCCAGACGCTTGTGAGAGAGACAAATCTATGGGGATACAGACCATATCCCAGGAATGTTATAGAGTATGTTGTTTCGAGGGTTGATATTGATGTATGGAGATGTTTTTCTTTCTTAAATGATGTAAGGAATATGCGTACTGTTGCAGAAGTCGTAATGAAGAGGGGACGGCTTTTTGAACCCGCTATTTCTTTTACTGTTGCTGACTGGGCTTCTAATGATTACTACCTTAAAGGGATTGAAGAAATCATAGATCTTTGTTCAGGCACTGATGAGATAATACTATGCATTAAAGACATGGCCGGTGTTGGAAATATAAAGAGTATCAGCAGTCTTATTGATTCCATTAAACAGAAATATCCAGATCTTGTCATCCAGTATCACAGACATATAACCGATGGACTTGCAATACCAGCACTTCTTGCAGCAGCGCAGGCTGGAGCCAGGATTTTTGATGTAGAGGAAGATTCTCTTGCCCGGTTTTACGGACATTCACCGATACTGGGAGTTCAAGCCTATTTTGAAGAATCAGGTATCCCTGTAAATCTGCACAGGAAAGAGGCAGAGGCTGCTGTACGGAAAGTGCGGGAATGGATAGGCTACTATGAATGGGCTGAATCGCCGTTTAAAGGGTTTGATCATACAGTAACTTATCATAAGATGCCAGGCGGGGCATTCCCGAGTTCGTTTGAACAGGCAGATAAAGGAGGATTCCTTCACCTGATGCCGGCCATATTAAAGGTAATGTCTCTGTATAACAGGATTATTCACTATTTCGATGTTACTCCCGGTTCGCAGATTACCTGGGTAACATGTAGCGGAATTGTAAACAAGTATGCAAAGGCTAAAGGTGAGGCAGGCGTCAAATACCTTCTTATGCTTCTTGCAAAATTTATTGATGAAAAATCATTGAATTTTGAAGCTATGGAAAAAGAAGAACAGGAAGAACTTTTGGGGCTTTTCAGAAATGCCCCGGGAGACTTTAAAAACCTCATTCTCGGTCATTATGGCAAGCTTCCCATGGGCTGGCCTCCGGAGTGGGTATACAAGAGCACTTTCGGGGATGAGTGGGAACGTAAAATTAAAGAAAGGATAGAACTTTCACCGCTCGATTCATTGGAGGATGACGACCTTGAAAAACTTCGAAAAGAGCTGTCTGATTATATCGGCAGAATGCCGACAGAAGATGAGTTTATCCTTTTCCTCATGCATCCGAAAGATGCCCTGGAGATGATTGAGTTCAGAGAACAATACGGAGAATCGCCACTTGTATTACCAACTCCTGTTTGGAGAGAAGGTCTGAAAAAACAAGGTGACAGAGTAGATTTCGAACTCTGGGGAAAACCTTACAGTATTGAACTTGTGTCAATTGGTGCCGAACACGAAGGAATTATTCATGTTGTTATGCGTGTTAATAATAAAACGAGAGTTTATACCGTTGAAACACCAAGGGCCAAGAAGACCGAGATAAGGATGGCTAAAGGTATTGGCCAAATCGGAGCCCCCATTAACGGGAATATATGGAGGATTGGTAATCCTGAAAGAGGTGCATTAAAGGTAGGTGACATTGTGCATAAGGGGGAGGAGATTGCCAATCTTGAGGCAATGAAGATGGAGAATGCAATTATTTCTCCTTTTGATGGTCAAATTGCTGAAATCTGTGTAAAATTGAATGACTTTGTCATTGAAGGACAACTGCTCTTTGTTCTTGAAAAAATGTAGATCCATCACGGGATTAGAAAATCCCGTCTATCGATAGGCGTGGCATCCCTGTCTCTCAAATTTTCGTTTCCATGTATAAGCATGTGGCTGAATAATCTTCTGCGAAAATAATAACCCGAAAAATGCAATTGATATAAGGCATATGCCCTTTCTTTCTATTTTTAAGGTATGAAAAATAATATGCATTGGCACCAAAAAGATATAGACAGCATTTTTAGCGAGTTAAAAACTTCGCCGGACGGACTTTCCAGTGATGAAGCCAGGAGGAGACTCGGGCATTATGGTCTAAACATATTAAAAGAAAAAAAGAAGAAAAACCCTCTCATAATGTTCCTTGATCAATTCAGTGACTTCATGATTATTGTCCTTATGATTGCTGCAATAGTCTCAGGAATAATCGGAGAGCTTGCAGATACCATAGCAATATTGGTGATTATCATCATAAACGCCGTAATAGGATTTGTTCAGGAATACAGGGCTGAGAAGGCAATGGCCGCCCTTAAAAAAATGGCAGCGCCCATTGCAACAGTAATGAGGGATGGGATGCTTTTAAATATCCCTGCATCTCAAGTCGTTCCGGGTGATATTGTAATCCTTGAAGCAGGAAAGATTGTTCCTGCCGATATGAGGCTTACGGAGGCTGTTCAGCTAAAAATTGAAGAGGCAGCATTGACAGGGGAATCCATACCGATAGAAAAACATACTAAGCCACTGCATGGTGAGCTTTTACCAATCGGTGACAGGAAAAACATGGCGTATAAGGGAACATTCGCTACATATGGTCGGGGAACAGGTATTGTTGCAATGACCGGTATGGAGACAGAACTGGGCAGGATTGCAACCTTGCTTCAGGAAGAAAAAGAGGTAAAGACACCTCTCCAGAAGAGGCTTGCCAGGTTTGGTCAGAAACTCGCTATTGCAGTTTTGGGCATATGCGCTATTGTTTTCAGCATAGGAATATTTAGAGGAGAACCCCCTCTTTTGATGCTTCTCACAGCCGTATCCCTTGCTGTTGCAGCAATACCTGAGGCACTGCCTGCGGTTGTAACCATTTCTCTTGCAATTGGTGCTAAAAAGATGGTCAAACAGAATGCTCTCATAAGAAAACTCCCTGCGGTGGAGACCCTCGGATCCGTCACATACGTATGCTCTGACAAGACTGGAACACTTACATTGAACAAGATGGCGGTGGAAGAGTTGCGGGTGGATGGAAAGATGATCAAGGTACAGGAGTTAAGATGCACGGTGCAGGATTCCGGATATAAGCCTCAGGATACAGGAAATAATGCATCTGGTATCATGCATCATGCATCCTTATTTCAATCACCGCATGATTTACTGATGACTGCTCTTGCCTTAAGCAACGATGCACATATGGACGCCCAGGGCAATGTCATCGGCGACCCCACAGAAATTGCCCTTTATAATATTGCGAAAGATAACGGTTTTCATAAAAAAGTGCTTGAAAGGAAATTTGTAAGGGTCAGTGAAATACCCTTTGATTCAGACAGGAAGTGTATGACCACGTTTCATGTAATCCCCCCTCACCCCCCTTTAGAAAAGGGGGGCAGGGGGGGATTTGTTTCCTTCACAAAGGGTGCGATTGATGTGCTTATTGAAAGATCAATGGGCATCTTTACAGCAGAGGGAATAAAACCTGTCAATCCATTGGAAATAATACAGGCAGGTGAAAGAATGGCTGCTGATGGATTAAGGGTTTTGTGTATTGCAATGAGAACCTGGAATGCATTGCCAGATGATATGTCACCTGAAAATATTGAATCAGAGCTTACCCTCTTAGGGCTTATAGGCATGATGGACCCTCCAAGAGAAGAAGCTAAAGAGGCAGTAGCATTATGTAAAACTGCGGGGATAAAACCCGTGATGATTACAGGTGATCATCCAATTACAGCAAGGGTAATTGCTAAGAGGCTCAGTATCATTGAGGATGATTCAAAAGCGCTAATCACAGGGATGGAGCTTGAGAAATTACCATTAGAAGAATTCGAGGAACAGGTTGAAGATATAAGAGTTTATGCACGTGTAGCACCTGAACAGAAGTTGAAGATAATCAAGGCACTTCAGGACAGGAAGCAGTTTGTTGCAATGACAGGAGACGGTGTCAATGATGCGCCTGCATTGAAAAGGGCGGATATAGGAGTGGCGATGGGTATTACAGGTACTGATGTGGCAAAAGAAGCAGCACACATGATATTACTGGATGACAACTTCGCTACTATTGTTAAAGCTGTCAGGGAAGGCAGACGGATATTTGATAATATACGTAAATTTATAAGATATACTATGACAAGCAATTCAGGAGAGATATGGACGATATTCCTTGCACCTTTCCTCGGACTCCCTCTTCCGCTTCTGCCAATCCATATTTTATGGATTAATCTTGTTACAGATGGACTTCCCGGTCTGGCACTTGCGGCAGAACCGGCAGAGAAAGATATTATGAAAAGGCCACCGAGGGACCCCCAGGAAAATATATTTACAGGTATGTGGATTCAAATAATCTGGGTCGGTCTTCTTATGGGTGCTGTCTCTATATTTACTCAGGCGATGGCAATCAATGCAGGTAATACGCACTGGCAGACTATGGTGTTTACAGTATTATGCCTTAGTCAGATGGGCAATGTCCTTGCAGTCAGGTCAGAGAAAGAATCTCTTTATTCACAGGGGATATTATCTAACAAGCCATTGATTGGTGCATTTATACTGACTGTCTTGCTTCAACTGGCAACAATATATGT
Source organism: Nitrospirota bacterium (assembly GCA_014859105.1). GTDB lineage: Bacteria > Nitrospirota > Thermodesulfovibrionia > Thermodesulfovibrionales > SM23-35 > Kmv42. The sequence continues at coordinate 25,038 of JACUUX010000005.1, read as the reverse complement.
GCCTTATCTGAACCCGATATTCAAAACAAACCCCCTTACGTTGTCCGAGTTATTGTTGTGTTTTGGACTGTCTTCAGTTGTTTTCTTCGCTGTTGAGATTGAAAAGTGGTGGAAGAGGAGAAGCATTCGGAGATAAAATATTTATCATCTTCAAAGATTATAGACCCCAGAGTGAACCTAAATTGACCTCCGATGCAGAGTCACATACTCGGGCAGTTTCATAAGACATCCGTATCAGTTTATTTTCTATCCTTCACCCCGTTAGAAGGGCGAAAGGTCTTCTAACGGGGTTTATTGGTTAACCCGAAAAATGCCGGTAGGTATTCTGAAACAATCCGTGAATCAAGTTCAGGGTATTTCAGCATCTCATATACTTGTATGGCTTTACAGGACTAAATGCATTTTCCGGGTTAAGGTAATCAGTCAAATGCCATCTTCGTCTTCCATACCTTCCAGACATTTCCGACAAGTTCCGGGCCTGGTTTCAATGTCATCTTTCCAGGTCTCCACCCTGAAGGAATCGCCTCTGTCCCTTTGCTCTTCCGCACCAACTGGAATGCCTGTACCTGCCTGAGAGATTCACTGACATTTCGTCCCACCGGTGGTGTTAATACCTCATATCCCTGAATTATTCCGTCCGGATCAATGATGAATCTCCCCCTGGTCTCAACGCCTGCATTCTCATCGTAAATACCATAAATACTTCCTACCTTCCCACCGGTATCAGACAACATAGGAAAAGGTACCCCGCCTCTCACCATTTTTGACAGCTCATGGTCGTTCCACATCTTGTGTACAAAGACACTGTCAATACTCATGGAAAATATTTCTACCCCTAGCTTTTTAAATTCCGGATACTTTTCAGCAACTGCTGAAAGCTCTGTTGCTCAAACGAATGTAAAATCACCAGGATAAAAACAAAGTAAAATCCATTTCCCGAAATATTCTGATAATTGTAAATTAACGAATTTCCCCTTATGATAGGCCGGAGCTGTGAAATCCGGTGCTTTTCGACCGATTAGAAGCATGGTCTTTTCCTCCTTTTTTATTGCCTGCTCAGTTTGTAAAGTTTCTTTCTGTGTCTTTTCACCTCCTACAACTCCCCCGGTGGTAGGTCGTGCGCAACCAGGTTTAAACTCCTGTGGCATATTGTCCTCCTTTCATTCAAGCTGTGGCACTCGTATGCAATATACTTCGTGCCACAGCTTATTCACTTAGAGAATTTAATCGTTTTTAGACTTCTGACATTGTAGCTTGTGCCCTTTCTTCATGAGACATCTCAGCCAGACGCTTAACATCCTTCACATCCAGATTGAGCCCTTTAGCCACACGATTGCCATAATCCGGTGCAGCCTTATAGAAGAGGGCTGTCTGGCGCAACTGAATGCGCTTCTGTGCTCCTCCCAGATGAGAAACTATGTTACCGATAAGATGTTCCCGATCAGTATCAGTCATTACTTTGTTATACAATGCTCCGGGCTGCACAAAATCATCATTGGGATGAGTATACCGATGGCGTGCAGCTATACCGGAAACCTCAAAGGGCGGTTCACCTGTTTTAGGATTTGGTTCTGGTCCACCAAAACTGTTGGGGTAATAGTTCGGAGCGCCTCCCCCGTTATCGTCAACACGCATGAAACCATCGCGCTGGTAATTATTCATAGGGCAGCCCTTCGCAGAGTTCACTGGAATGAGATGGTAATTCGGTCCGAGTCGATGGCGATGGGTGTCGTGGTAGCTGAAGAGACGTCCTTGGAGCATTTTGTCCAGAGAAGATCCTATCCCCGGGACAAAATTGCCAGGAGAGAAAGCAGCCTGCTCAACCTCTGCAAAATAGTTTTCAGGGTTGCGGTTCAGAACCATACGGCCTATCGTTATAGGGGGATAGTCTCCATGAGGCCATACTTTTGTAACATCGAATGGGTCAAACCGATAATCTGCTGCCTGCTCAGGCGTCATAATCTGCATCTCCAGTCTCCAGGAGGGGTATTCTCCACGTTCGATAGCGTTATAGAGATCACGGGTGGCATGATCCGGGTCTTTCCCTTTCATAATCTCCGCCTCTTCCCGGGTAAGGTTCTGGATGCCCTGTTCGCTTTTGAAGTGGTACTTTACCCAGAAATACTTACCCTTATCGTTATACCATTTATAGGTATGGCTGCTGTAACCGTGCATGTTCCTGTAAGTTTTGGGGGTCCCACGGTCAGAAAACAGGATAGTAACCTGGTGGATGGATTCTGGTGTCAATGAGAGGAAATCCCAAAACATATCAGGGTCTTTACAGTTCGTTGCCGGATTACGTTTTTGGGTATGGATAAAGTCAGCGAACTTAAGGGGGTCCCTGATGAAGAAAACAGGTGTATTGTTCCCCACCATATCATAGTTTCCTTCCTCAGTATAGAACTTTATAGCGAATCCTCGGGGATCACGTTCAGCATCTGCGGAGCCTTTCTCACCACCAACGGTGGAAAATCTTATAAATAAATCAGTGCGTTTCCCCACTTTAGAGAGAAACTTAGCCTTAGTCCATTGTGTTACGTCTTTTGTAACCTCAAAGTAACCGTAAGCGCCAGCCCCTTTGGCATGTACTACGCGCTCTGGAATGCGCTCACGATCAAAATGTGCCAGTTTTTCGAGAAGGTGCACATCCTGCATAAGAGCGGGCCCCGGGTTGCCTGCTGTCAGGGTGTTCTGATCGTCGGCAACTGGCATGCCAAAATTGTTAGTCAGTGTCTTTTTCTTTGCCATTGCAATCTCCTTTTTATTCCGGTTATTTATTTAATATTTAAATCCTGGGAAAGTATTATCTTAGAACATACTGTCACCTCCTTAAGATTGCCAATTCATATTACATAGTAATAATTACTATTAAATGGAAAAAAAATTATTACGGTCTTCTGCACTTATTGCAAAGACCCTCGAGAACAACCTTCTTGTGTATCACCGTGAATTGTTTATTTATCTCTTCAGGAACGGCTATGTTGTCATAACTCTTGTTGTGAAAGTCTATTATGTTGTTACATTGAATGCATCTGAAATGATGATGTATATCAATGTCAGGATCATATCGTTTGGCTTGTCCATAGCCCTCAACAATATGTATAATACCGATCCTGGTAAATGTCAAGAGAGTCCTGTTTACTGTATCAAACGAAATATTCGGGATCTTTTTTACAATTCTTTTATAAATTATATCTGCAGAAGGGTGATCCTTTGACTTGAGCAGTTCCTGATAAATGGCAGTACGCTGAGGTGTTATTTTAAGACCATGTTCTTTGGAACGTTGATAGAAGACATCCATCATTTCATTTTTCGCTACCCGCTTATACATAGTTGTAACTATATAGTATTAATTCTTATTTGTCAAGCCCGGCAAAAAACGGTTGGTTTCAGCCTCATGAGTCTGCGTTCTTCATCAGAAGTAAAATTATAATTGTCCTTAATTTCCTTAAATGATCTCATGGGATTTCTTGAGAGTTGTCTTATGCCTTTGTACTGTGGAATAAATTGCCTGTTTTGTTTGAGAATGCGGGATTAGATGAATTTATTGTGATGCCGAGTCATATACATAGAAATTATTGCATTTGTAAAAACAGAATTGGCAGTTAATCACTTTGTAACAACTATCATTATACGTCCCATGTAATGGTTCCCTGGATGTGGTCGAACAACGAGGGCTGATTTTTAGCGTTTATTTCTTCATGAAATTGGATCCCTATAAAATAAGTTTTACCTATTTTTTTCTTAAATATAACACGACCTTCAACAGAATCAGTTCTTATTTCGCCATTTAGAGATATGAAATTAATAGTAATTGAAACACATTTTCTAACTTTTATTGAATCATAGGAATACAATCCGGTTCCCTGTAAAGAAATATTAGCTATCACGGCTTGAATTAAGTGGCTCTCGCCTTTCTCTTTGAATTTAAGTGTGGCAATTCCTGACATTAGAACCCGCTTATGCCGACGCTTGTTTCTCATATTTCCAGCCACAAATATAGCACATCTAAGATTATATTTCAATTTCAGACAAAAATAAGAGGATTTTTAATATATCTTCTCTTTTTTCACAACCTTACCAATAATCGTGTATTTCTGTCTGGCTGATAACTGTATGTCCGGATATTTAGGATTTAAAGGATGAAAAACAGTTGTTTTGCCATACTTTTTTAGCTGCTTGAAAGCAATCTCACCTTGATCGTTTTTAACAATAACATAATCGTTATGCTCCGGCTTTATATGAGGATTTACTATAATAATTTCGCCTTCATGAAACTCGGGGACCATAGAGTCGTCTCTGACCCTCAGTGCAAAGACACGATGATCTTCTATGCCGCTTCCAATCCATTCAGAAACTTTATCCTGTTTTGATGAACCATAAGCCGTTCCTGATTTTTCTGCTACAACCGATGAAAAAACAGGTATTTTGTATAGTTTTTCAGATTCAACAGTTTCAATATCCCGTGGAGAGATAGAACCTGTTTTTGAGAGAAAGTCCTGTATGTCTGCATTGTACGCCTTGAGAAGTTTTATAACCTTTTCAAATGCAGGTTTAATTCTGTCATTTTCAATGTCTCTTACATGGACATGGGATATCCCGGACAATTTAGATGCGTTACGTAGAGATAATCTTTGCTCTTTTCTTTTTGCCTTGAAGTATCTTCCGATAGTCATATGTTGATTATATCTTACATTTTTTATTGACATCAAATGGGATTGTATGTAAGATATCTCTAACAACATAACACCGGGACACAAATGTGCTTTAGAACATAAAATGTGAATTCTGGCAAGCGGACACAATGGGGGATAAAAATTGAACATAAGACAGCCGAGACAGCTATTCTACCACTTTGGGGGCGATAAACTTATATAAGTAGAACAGGCGTTTCGCCTGTCGGAAAGGGTATTTTTCGAGTGAAAAATATAACTATACAGACTTATAGGCGGTTGTCTTTTAATAAATAGGTTAGAAAAATCATACAATTAATATGATGATGTGGAGAGTGCCAGACAAAAATTTATTAGTGGAACTGCCGCCAGGATTTTATTTAATGGAAGACGAGGATTTTGTTCACCTTTTTTATGGTGAAGAGAAAATAGTTAATTTATATTACCGGATTGCTAACCCCGAAATTTTAAAAGCAATTGTAAGGGCTTACAAGGAAAAGAAGGGGATTTAGAAAATGTCAAGAGGGTTTTTTGAATAATTCATCTAACATTCTTCTTGTCTTTCCTTTTTCATTTTCAGAGGAATGAAGACCTTCCCTGAAAACAAAATAATCACAGAAGTTGGCTTTTTCCCTTGATCTCTGGAATTCGGCCTTTGGCTCGATGCATTTATTGTGACTTGTTTCAGAATAGAACTTACAATTAAGGCATATATGAAGGTCACCACCACATTCTGGACAGGTTGACTTTCTTGAAAAATATTTATCGATTTCGATTTGTTTACAACACAAGGCACAGGTTTTCATGAATATCTCCTAAATTGAGTCTAACTAAGGATTTTATAAGTAATACTACATCGCCTGTCATTCCAGCTTGTCTGGAATCCTTCTTCAAGAAAGATGCCGGACAAGGCAGCATGACAAAATAGGTACAGGAATGTGATATTATCTATTTTCTTTTTAGTAACTCTAAAAAAAGGATATTCCTCCCCTCAATAGGCACGGGTTTATAAACTCTAAACTTGATTAATTTTTTTAAATAGCCCCTTCTTATTTTATCTTCTTTATGAAATCCTCAACTGGTATAGCTGGGAGTGTCAGAAGCTGTACAGATCCCCTTGCCCCGATTTCTACAGACATTTTCATGATGGTAGTATTATCCGGTGCCTCGACGATATTAACAAAATCATAAGGACCGAGGACTGCGAACTGTTCTTTTACTGTGACACCCATTTTTTCGAGTTCCTTGTTCACCTCAAGAATTCTCTGGGGGTTTTCTTTGATTGTTTTTCTTCCCTCATCAGTGAGTGTGCTTAACACTACATAATAAGCCATGTTTGCCTCCTTCCTCTTCAGGGATAAAGAATTTGAAATATATTTTACAAAGATATAGACTTAATAGCTATCATGTTTTTTATTGCTATATGAAATTGACAATTCTTTAGGGGCTTTGATTAAATTAATTAGGTATGTGGGAATATACGGAAAAAGTAAGAGAATATTTTTTAAATCCTAAAAATATCGGGGAGATAGAAAATCCTGATGCGGTTGGAGAAGTCGGGAGCATCATATGCGGTGACGCTTTAAAATTAACCCTTAAAATCGACAGGGAAACACATAAAATTATAGATGCAAAATTTCAGACATTCGGCTGTGCGAGCGCTATAGCAAGTTCATCTGCCCTCACTGAACGTATAAAGGGAAAAACAGTAGATGAGGCTTTGCAGATAACAAATCAGGACTTGGCAGAATTTCTTGGTGGACTACCAAAGGAGAAAATGCACTGCTCAGTAATGGGAAGAGAGGCGCTCGAGGCTGCTGTTGCCAATTATAAAGGTATTCCAGGGGTTGTTGAAGAAGAGGGCAGGGTTGTCTGCGAGTGTTTTAGCGTGACGGAAGAAAAAATAAGAAAGGTGGCAATAGAAAACCATCTCACAACAGTGGATGAGGTTACCAATTATACAAAAGCTGGTGGAGGATGCGGCGAATGCAGGGAGGAAATCGGAGCAATTCTAAGCGATATCTGGTCTCTAAAAAAACCTGTAAAACCTGTAAAAACTAAAAAGCTCACAAACCTGCAGAAGATTGCCCTTATACAGGAGATTATAGAAAGAGAGATAAGGCCCGGGTTGCAGGCTGACGGCGGTGACATAGAAATTATTGATATTGACGGCGACAGGGTAATCGTTGCGCTTCGTGGTATGTGTACAGGATGTATCATGTCAGGTGTAACACTAAGTGGCATCCAGGATAAACTCAGGGAGCTGGTCAGCGGAGAAGTAATCGTAGAAGAACAATGAACACAATATATCTTGACAACAATGCAACAACGAGAATTGCACCCGAAGTAATTGAAGAGATGCTTCCCTACCTGAAGGAATTTTACGGTAACCCTTCAAGCATGCATACCTTCGGGGGGCAGCTTTACAAAAAGATAGAAGAAGCGAGAGAAAGAACAGCTGAACTCCTTCGTGCAGAACCAGAAGAAATAATTTTCGCCAGCTGCGGTACAGAAAGCGATAATACTGCAATCATGAGTGCTGTTGAGTCATTTCCAAATAAAAGACATATCATTACCACGAGGGTTGAACATCCGGCAGTAAGGAATTTCTGTAAACATCTTGCGAGAAAAGGTTTCAGAATAACCTTTCTTTCTGTAAATAATCACGGCCAATTGGATATAAACGATTTATTAAAAGCCATAGAGGGTGATACTTTACTTGTAACAATAATGTATGCAAATAACGAGGTGGGCAATATTTTTCCACTCGAGGAGATTTCAGAAATACTCAAGGAAAGACGAATACTATTTCATACAGATGCGGTTCAGGCAGTTGGAAAGATCCCTGTAGATTTAAAGAAACTCCCTGTAGATATGCTTTCCTTATCAGGCCATAAACTGCATGCCCCTAAAGGAGTGGGGGCGCTGTATGTGAGAAAAGGCACAAGGTTCTATCCTTATATAATAGGCGGCCATCAGGAAAAAGGGAGAAGGGCGGGGACAGAAAATGTGGCTTCTATTATAGGACTCGGCAAAGCTTGCGAGCTGGCAAGGAACAATCTTGATGAAGAAATCGTTTATCTTAAAAGATTGAGGGATAAGCTTGAGACTTCACTTTTGAAATTATGTACTGATGTCAGAATTAATGGCGACGTAAACAGCAGGCTTCCAAATACCACGAGTCTTAGTTTTGAATATGTTGAGGGCGAGGCTATACTTCTGAGACTCAATGAATATGGAATATGTGCATCATCAGGCTCTGCATGCTCATCCGGCTCTCTGGAGCCTTCTCATGTATTAAGGGCAATGGGTGTGCCTTTTACGGCAATCCACGGTTCCATAAGATTTTCTTTGAGCAGATACAATACAGAAGAAGAGATAGACAAAGTCATTGAGATTATACCGGGGATAATAAAAGAACTCAGGCTACTTTCACCTTTTGGAAGGGATAAACTAAGCCGGAAGGTAAAATAGATTTTCGGACATTTCTATTTTCTTCTTAAAGTGAAAAAATCATAACCTATTTGTTTTAGATAATCTGAAAAAGGAATGTATAAATTCCATATTAAGGGCTCCTTTTTTTTATATCCGTTGCCAGCTGGATGTACCTTAACGACCTCAGAGTTTTCCCAGTTCTGGAAAAGGTCAACAATCTTATCGATCGACTCTTCATGAAGTTTCTCTATCGTTTCTCTTAAGGGGAGTGATGTTATAAGATTTTTATCAATAAAATCATTTATCTTTTCCTGGTAGAGAACTGTCAGAAAAACCATACTTTTAAAAATCCTTTTATTTGTTTTAAAAGAAAATATAAATCTATCAAGGGCTTTTTCGAGGAAGATATCATTTCTTACCTGCGTTTTCTTATCGATTGTTACAGCCTGATACCAGTATTTTTTATCGATGATGCTATCCGCTTTCATCTCCAATATCGAATGTCCAAGATTTTTCTTGTTAACTATGTAAATGTTATGAGCAACTGTATCTGCTGCCAGGTGGCTCAGATATCCGTATACAAAAGCTTTCTGTTGTTTTGTTCTTGACGCTCTCAGAAGTTCAAAGGCCACATCCCAGCTATGAGAGTTTTTGTTTTCAGGCAGATATTTCTTGCCGACAACTATGTCGGCCATCAGGTTTCCATAAATGAAATCTTTTTTATGCCGCCTGATAATCTCATACAGACCTGCAGGGAGTAATGCCCCCATGGAATACAGTTCATTCCCAAGATATATATGTGTGAGTGGTCCCCATGCAAATGCTGCAGATGGCAATAATAAAAAAGAAAGAATTATCAATACCTTAAATACTTTCATTTTAACTCCTTTATTAAGTTTAAAATAAGCCTCACTCCTATACCTGAAGCACCCTTGGGTATATAAGGTCTGTCTTTCTCTGTCCATGCTGTCCCCGCAATATCGAGGTGAACCCACGGAATATTACCTGCAAATTCATATAAAAAATAGGCTGAAGTAACAAGAGCACCACTTTTTCCGCTGTTATTTTTTAAATCAGCAATATCACTCTTCAGATATTCTTTGTACTCCTTAAAAAGGGGCATCTCCCATACCCGTTCGTATGTCTTATCGGCAGCCTTTTTTATTTTATCCATAAGTTCCCTCTGATTTCCCATCATTGCTATTGCCTCGTTTCCGAGAGCTATTGAACAGGCTCCTGTAAGTGTGGCTATGTCAATAATTGCCTTCGGGTTGAAACGTTTAGCATATCCTATAGCATCTGCAAGGATTAGCCGTCCTTCCGCATCAGTATTAATAATCTCTATGGTCTTTCCGTCTATTGACTTCACTACATCACCCGGTTTTGTAGCAGAGCCTCCGGGAAGGTTTTCTGTTGCAGGTAAGATTCCAATAAGATACACTGGCATCTTCATTTCAGAAACCGCTTTCATAATACCAAGAACTGCCGCACCACCTGACATGTCATCCTTCATCCTCTCCATGCCATCAGCAGGCTTTAAAGATAAGCCACCGCTGTCAAAAGTTACAGATTTCCCTATAATAACGACCGGAGAATCCTTAGCATCCTTGTATTCGAGCACTATGAATTTTGGAGGTTCATGAGACCCTTTTGCAACAGATAAGAGAGCTCCCATGCCGAGTTTCTGCATATCTTTTTTTTCGAGGACTTTTACTTTTAAATTATTATTTCTAAGAGATAAAGCCGTACTAGCGAGCTGTGCAGGTGTCATATCATTAGAAGGTGTATTTATTAAATCTCTTGCAAGGCATACAGAAGTGGCTATCGTTTCAGTCCAATGAAGGTCATCTTTAAGTTTTTTTACATCTCCAGACAGTAAAGTCAAGCGGTCAATTTTATTATTATTTTTTTCTGTTAAATATTTTTCAAAAGTATAAACTCCGAGCAATGCTCCTTCGATGAAGTCTATGGGAGATAAGTTATAAGACGATATAACATGTGAAGAAAGTGCAATATTCTTCATACCCCTGTCCCGGAGATAGACAACTGCCTTACCAGCAGCCTGCCTTATATGTTCGTTCGAAAGCTCCTCTTTCTTCCCGAGGCCGACGAGCAGAAGCCGTTCAGGCTTAATGTTTTCAGGAGCAGGAATCAAGATAAGGTCATTCTGTTTGCCCCTGAACTCTTTTGAAAATAATTTTTTAACAAGCCCTGATATATTTGAATCAAGATGATCATAAAGCCCCGAATCTCCTTCTGTAAAAGGCAGAATCAGGGCATCGCATACACAGTTCACCTCGGTAATGTTCTTTATATAAATATTCATTATTTTCTAAAATTACACTTTTTGATTGTAACTTATTTTTCAGAAAAATATCTATTAACAGAACAAGATTCGTCCGGATAATTCTAATTGACAGAATGATCTGTTTCGGTAATGATGTTATTATGCCAAACGAGATAAATCCTTATTTCACAGAAAAAAAACTGCATAAGATCTATGGATATGGAATCCCTTTTATTGAAGGCAATATAGTCAGACTTTTATGGAAGGGAAATGAAACATTTCAGGCTATCTTCGATGCAGTAAGAACTGCAAAGGAGCTGATCTGCCTTGAATTCTATATATTCCGGAATGACGAAACTGGCAAAGAGCTTGCGGAAATATTAAAACATAAGGCTTCAGGAGGAGTAAATGTCTATGTTCTTTATGACCATTTCGGTTCATTCGGTACTTCAGGAAAATTCTGGAAAGATTTAAAACGGGCAGGAGTTCATGTGAAGGCATCCCGGCCTTTTAAGTGGACTTCACCTTTTAACTATGTTTACAGGGATCATAAAAAGCTCATTATCGTTGACGGCTTCAAGGCTTTTACAGGCGGTCTGAATATTGCTGACGAGTACAGGGGATACTACAGATTTAGAAGAAGAGAAGGCTGGAGGGATACCGGTATATTTCTTAAGGGTCCTGTGGCCCTGATACTTTTAAATATATTCAGAAAAAGCTGGAATTTATGGAAAGGCGAACCGATAATCTTTGATAAAAATGTCGAACCTTTTCAAGATGGCCTGCCTGTTTTGCCGATATTTGCAAGCTCTGCAAAGGGGCGCAGGAAAATGAGAAGACTGCTGTATTACAGCATTAATGAGGCTCGAAAAAGTATCTATTTGACTACTGCATACTTCACACCGAGCAGGAGGATGCTTCAGATACTCGAAAATGCGGTTATAAGGGGTTTGAATGTGAAACTTCTGCTGCCCGGGGAATCGGACATCCTGGCAGCTCATTATGCGGGCAGGGCGTTTTATACCAAGCTGCTTAAATCTGGCGTGAAGATATACAATTATCAAGGCGAAATACTCCATGCAAAGACCGCTGTGTTTGACGGAATGTGGAGTATAATAGGTTCAGCGAACCTTGATTTTCAGTCACTCAGAAGAAATGATGAAGGGAATGTCGGAATTATTGATGAAAATTTTGCCAGAAATATGATAGAAGTTTTTGATGAAGACCTGAAACATTCAGAAGAAATAACTCTTGATAAGTGGATAAAACGTCCATTTTTCGAAAAGGTAAAGGAAAAGTTCTTTGCAATGTTCAGGAGAAGGCTGTAGGGATGCCATAAGAAGACTTGCGAGGTATTTTTAGGTTTAGGGTATATGGAAACCTGTCCTCACTCAAAACTAATAAACCTCTTCGGATCAATTTTTTGAGCAACTTTAGAAGGCAAAAATCCTGCAAATAGTGTCGTGAGAAATAAAATAAAGATTACGACTGAAAGGTAGAGGAATGGTATCTGGAAGTGTATTTCCCATCCGAAGGAAATCTTATTTACTACATGAATAAATATTGTACTCATAAGGGGGCCGAGGATGGTACCTAAGAATATCCCTGTAATCCCTACTATTCCCGCAGAAAGGACAAGTGTATTCCGTATCTGCTTCCATCTGCCTCCGAGGTACCTGATAATGCTTATCTCCCTTTTCCTTTCAAAAACGAGTGCGAGCAAAGTGTTTATCACTCCTATCAAAGAAACGATGATTGATATGAGTTCTATTGCATATGTGATCGCAAAACTCTTGTTGAATATGTCCATGATCTTCCGGCGCAGTTCCTGGTTGTTCATTATTTCAAGAGAATAATACGGCAACAGTTTTTCTTTCAATTTCTGAATGAAATTGTCAATATCTACAGCATCTTTCAGGTAAATACTGAATTGTGTCGCATCATCAATTCCCCAGAACTTCTTTAACCATTTCCGGTCAATATATATAAAGCCTGAAGTTGTGGAATAGCTTGAGGACACATCATTTATTCGAAATGCCGCCTTCCCACTCGGAGTGTCAAGCTCGATAAAGTCCCCTTTTTTAAGCCCGTACTTAATGCTCAGGTAATCTGAAATCCCTGCTACCATCTCATTACTCTCCATCTCCTTCAGAATTTCCTCATATTCCTTTTCAAAATATATTTTCCTTGAATATTTTCTTTTAACTTCGACATCAGCAAAACCCGATATAACTTTCTTTCCGTACAGATTCAGATGCAAAGCCCTGAATTTGTCAACTCCTGCTACTTCAGGAAACCTTTTCACTGTCTCAAAGACTTCCTCTGAAACCGGATAAAAACAGTAATTGGATTTGCACGAGGCAGGCTTTATATAGACGTCCGCCACTATGTACTGGTTTATCCACCCTTTCAGAGACACTCTCAAGGAAAAGATTAATGTTAAAAGTGCGATAATCAATGCGCTGCTGATGGCAACACTCATCAGGGCAACAGAAAATCTGTAACTATTTCCTCTCATATCTCCAAGGGTTATCTTCCCAGTTGATCTGAATATTTTCTCTAACGGGTTTTTTATGGCTCTTAGAATGATGGACAGATAAAAGGGGGAGATAAATGTAAAACCTGCAATGATAAAAAGTATTCCAAGATATGAAAAAATAGGAAAATCAAACGGAGTATAAATATAATCAATATAAGATAAAATCAGTCCTGATAGTATAAAAAAGATTCCGGCAACTAAAAAAATTTTCTGATAACCCTTATACTTGCCCTCGAACGAACCTTCTCTCGATGTCTCGTTAGGTCTTATTTTCGAGGCTTCATAAGCCGGGATTGCCGAGGCTATGAGTGATACTAACATACCTAAGAGCAACGCCATGAAAGCATCATTTTTTGTTATAAGATAATCAGCAATGGATATTGTGCTGTACATTGTTGATATGGTCTTTTCTACTGCGATTACGGAAAAATAGGCTGCTAACTGCCCCAACGTGACACCGATTAATGAACCGATAAAGCCCAATACCATGCCCTGAATAATAAAGAGCATGATTATCGTTGTTTTATCTGCACCAATGCCCCTTAAAATTCCTATCTCCGTCCTCCTTTTTACTACTGAAATGAATACGGTATTGTAGAGCAGAAATATTCCGACAAGGATTGCAACCAGACTTATGAACTGCAGGTTATAACGGAAAGATGCTATCATGGATTTCTGGTTTTTAAATATTTCTTCCTTCTTTTCAATCCTGAGATTAAAAGGAAGTATTCTTTTTATCTCATTGGCTGTCTTCTCGTCTGTTGCAATGTCAATCCTCGTAAGATAACCTGTCTTATCAAAATACTCCTGAAAGTTACCGATGTCCATTATCACCGTATTTGCAAGGATGGAATCGGAATCAATGATGTCGACTACATTCAGGGTGTATTCCCTGTTATAAACAAGGGGTTTTAATATATCACCTTTTTTCAGTGAATATCTCTCAGCAAATTTTTTGGTGAGGATAATACCGTTCAGCTTTCTGTAAAAGTTCTCGATATCAATCTTTTTATCAGGATTCAGATTTAGAAAACGGAAAGCTTTCACAGAATAAATACCGTTTATGTCAACAGTCTCTTTTAACGCGGGAAGATAAGCAAAAGTTTTCAATACAGGGAAGCTTTCTTCTTTTAGTTCCCGTATGTTTCTATATATATGTTCACTGAAATCTATCCCTGAAATATCAAAAACCTCGTAATTGGCATGCGGACTCATGCCTTTGATATCCGCCTCGAAGGAAGAAATAGCACGGTCAGAAGCAACCTTGACGCCGACAAAAAGTCCTATGCCGAGAGCTATGCCGATTATGGACAGAAAGGTAAGGAATTTCTCCTGCCTGATGTTTTTTAGTACAAGGAGTTTTATCAGTTTTAAAAAGTTTTTGTTCATTTTAGAATTATCCCATCCTTTATCCTGACTATCCTCTGTGCGTATTCTGCAATATATGATTCATGGGTAACCAGGATAACCGTTTTTCCTTTTTCTTCTGCGAGTTGTGTAATCAGATCCATTATCATCTTGCCCGTCTCACTGTCCAGACTTCCTGTCGGCTCGTCTGCAAGAATGATTTCGGGTTCATGTATCAATGCCCTTGCGATAGCGACCCTCTGCTGTTCACCGCCTGAAACCTTATAAGGATATTCGTTTTCTTTTCCCTCCAGGCCAACCCTTTTTATAAACTCAAAAACTTTCTTTTCGTCGTCAGATCCATTTAAAAGCAGAGGCATTGCGATATTTTCAAAAACTGTGATGTTCGGCAAAAGGTTGAAAAACTGGAATATAAAGCCAACCTTTTCCCGTCTGTAGAGCGTAAGCTGCTCGTCATTATATGCCGAAATCTCCGAACCATCGACAAAGATTCTTCCCTTTTCCGGCCTGTCCATTCCACCTATAAGGTTTAACAATGTGGATTTTCCTGATCCCGAACTACCCATAACAGAGACAAAATCACCCCTTCTTACTTCCAGGTTTATTCCCTTGAGAACCCTGTTATTACCGTAATATTTTTCTACATCTTCGAGTTTTATCATTCTCCATTTTTCCTGTGACGGGACATTCCTGTCCCCTAATTTTGTAATCCATAAAAGCAGGATATGGTATTTGAGCGGATTTAAATTCTTTCGAAGAAAGAATTTGCCTCGCAGACCCCGATTTTATAAGGGTCGAGAATGAGCGAAAATACCATATCCTGCTTTTATTATCATTGAACATATCAGTATCCTGTCATCTCCACATATGCCCTGCCCTTTGCTGTCCCTTCAACCTTACATGCCCCTTCCCAGTAATAATTACCTGTTGTGCCGTAAGCAAGTATTTCCTGATCTTCGATGAGAGGTGTGACGAGAAGGACAAGATTTTCGGATGGAATCCGGATATCCCACTTAGAAGGATATCTTGCCTTTGTTTTTTTAGATTTATAGGAAGCTAAGACTTTTACATTAAAGTCATCTATTGAAAGAAGCCGGTATTTTCCATCAGTACAAACAAAAGTTCCTGAAGAATACCTGTCAATTGAGCCATCCTTATTTCTCAGTATATAGAGCATTATTTCCCTTCCATCATCAAGCTGTATCGCAAACCAGTCCCATCCTTCCTGATTCTCCGACAGACCCCTTGATGAGATTTCCCTGTCAAACCAGCTCTTTCCTTTCACATTAAACGTTTGATTACCTGTCTTTAATGTTCCTTCGGTTTTCATGTTCGTATAAGAAAAGTATATCGAAGAAATCAACGGTGATTCTTCCGACTTCCTTGAATATCCGTTTTCACCGTTAAGGACAACGGGCTTTGCAGGCATCAACTTTAGATCAATCATATTCTTATCATCTGAAGCCTTGAGATTCATTTTATCGATGTTACCTTTCAGGACGTTTTTCCCTACCCACACCTCAAGCTGATCTTTTTTTGCACCTGCAAAGCCGAATGCACCTGCATCTGCCTTATCACTGAAATAAAATTTGTTTCCGTTCACATCTGAGATCGCAAAATGTGAGATATATATAGTGTTTACCCCGAATTGAGATTTATAATTTGTTTTGTGGACATTCACAACAAAAAATGTAAGCTCATATCCGAATTCCCTGCCATTTTTGTCAAACAGATGTCCTGTAAAATACCACCACTGGACTCTGTACTCTTTTTTGAAATAAAAATCTTCAGGAAGTTTTATTCTATATTCAGGTGTTACATCTAAGAATTCCCGGGCAAAGGCTACAGAAGATAAAAAAAGCAAGAAAAATAGCAATATTTTTTTCATTTTCTAACCTTTTAAAATCAAATACGCAGCATATGATTAGTGTAGTGTCTCACAAACGACTGGAGTTATTCATGTGTCATAAGTAATAGCTCACGAGTGTCATTCCCGCAAGCGAAGGGCGTCGGGAATCCTTCTGAAACGGAAGAAAGATTCCGGACGAGCCTGAATGACAGAGTAAGAACAGCTTTACTAATCATCTCCTTGATTACTCCACTTAATTGAGAGACATTACATTAGCTATAAAGTATTATTCTGAATATTTGTGTTTCGCCTTTTATTAGAAATAATACAATTTTATTGCAATGTTGGGAAATATTGTCCTGAACATTCCTATCACGCCTTCTATAGCTTGAAAATTTTCTCCCATATAAGCAAACATAATTCATGGCACTATTTGAAGAGAAAGCCTTTTCTCCTTCTTCACTGCCTCTTGCTTTTCGAATGTGTCCCAGAACCTTCGAAGAATACGTCGGGCAGGAACACATCCTCGGTCGGGGCAAATTACTGAGAAGGGCTATAGAGGCGGACAGGATTTCATCGGTTATCCTGTATGGACCTCCCGGAACAGGCAAAACAGCCCTTGCACGTGTGATTGCTGAAAAGACAAAATCCCATTTCGGATGGCTCAATGCGGCTACAATCGGGCTTGACGAAATCAGGAAAGTTATAAAGGATGCCAGGGCAAGAAAGTCTAAAGGGATAAATACCATCGTCTTCCTTGATGAGATACACAGGTTCAATAAACTCCAGCAGGACGCTCTCCTCCCTGATGTTGAGGAAGGTAATATCACACTTATAGCCGCAACAGTAGAAAATCCGTTCTTCTATGTCAATTCAGCTCTCCTCTCAAGAAGCCAGGTATTTGAATTAAAGCCTTTATCTGAAGAAGATATCTTAAAAGTCTTGAATTACGCACTACAGGATAAAGAGCGGGGACTGGGCAATATGGATATCACAATTCATGAAGAAGCGTTGAAACACATAGCTAAAATGTCTGACGGAGATGCGAGAAAGGCTCTTTCAGCATTGGAAATAGCCGCACTAACAAGTGCGC
This sequence comes from Nitrospirota bacterium, assembly GCA_014859105.1. Classification (GTDB taxonomy): domain Bacteria; phylum Nitrospirota; class Thermodesulfovibrionia; order Thermodesulfovibrionales; family SM23-35; genus Kmv42. The sequence continues at coordinate 7,794 of JACUUX010000005.1, read as the reverse complement.
CTGATGAACAGGGAAAGATAAAAATAAATTTTCAAACAGCAGAAGAATCGATTCAGAAAAAAGTAGTTGTCTATGACAAAAAAGGCGACCAGCATTATGATACAATCTCTGCTTTCATAAAGAGTATGCGAGGATCGGATCCGGATGCTGCCATTTATTACCTCGCAAAAATGATTTATGCAGGTGAAGACCCTCGATTCATTGCAAGGCGCATTGTCATATGTGCCTCTGAAGATGTAGGCAATGCAGACCCCATGGCATTGATCATAGCCACAGCTGCACTGAGGGCCGTAGAGTTTATCGGCATGCCTGAGGCGAGGATACCTCTTGCACAGGCAACTATTTACATCGCAAAAGCTCCCAAAAGCAATGCCTGTTATAAAGCAATCGAAGCTGCTTTGAAAGATATTTCAACTGAAGAAACAATGGAAGTCCCGGATCATCTGAAAGACAGCCATTATCCCGGTGCTAAGAAACTGGGACACGGAACCGGATACAAATATCCTCATGATTTCGGTGGAAATGTTGAACAGGAGTATCTGAAAAAGAAAAAAAAGTATTATAATCCTTGACTCATTTAATAAATAATAATCAGTCTGTCATTCCGGGCTTGACCCGGAATTCAGATACTTCTATTTTTCTGTATTTCTGCTTTCGCAGGAATCGACATGCCGACCAGTCGGCACAAAGGAATATTAAAATGTCCCAAACAATATTTACACATGCTATACCAGCTGTCATTCCCGCTTGCCCTGTTAGAAAGTTCATTTCTAACAGGGCTTGTCGGGAATCCTTATTTAGCGATTTGAAGAAAGATGCCGGACAAGCCGGCATGATAAAACTGGCGGATACATTTTCGGGTCAATGACACTTGTAAGTAGGTATTATTCATGATGGTTCCTATAAATTCCATGGAACTCCTTGAATTCGATAAACTTTTAAGGCTTATTGCTGATTATTCGAACAGTGAGGCTTCAAAAAAATCTGTTTTAGAAATCTATCCTCTTAATAATAAAGAAGATATCGAAAATAGGCTTAAGCAGGTCTCAGAGATACGGAAAACATCCCACGATGGCAGCCCGCTTAAGCTGTCTTTTTTTTCGGATATATCTCAGCACATTGTAAAGATAAAACCCGAAGGGGCAGTTCTTGAAGCAAAGGAGCTTTCTGAATTTATACCGGTACTGAGCATCGCCTGTGATATATCAGAACAGCTAAAAGACAGATTTGATCTGCCGTTTTTAAAAAAAATTACAAATAATCTTACCGGATTCCCTGATATATTTAATATTCTCAAAAAATCCATTGACAGTGAGGGGAATATCCTTGACAGCGCCTCATTTCTTCTTTCTGATTTGAGAGCCCGGGTAAGAAAACTCGAAGCAAGAATACGTAAAAAACTCGAAGATATTGTGAGAGACGGAAAAATTTCTGTTTTTCTGCAGGATGATTTTATCACAACAAGATCTGGAAGATGGGTAATACCCGTCAGGATGGACTCCAAGGGAATGGTGCCAGGTGTTGTTCATGATGTTTCAAAATCCGGGGAAACTGCATTTATTGAACCTCTATCTATTATAAATCTCTCTAATGAACTCGAAAATCTTATCGCCGAGCAAAAGGCGGAGGAGATCCGAATTTTAAGGAATATCTGTTCGATGATAAGAAAAGTAATAAACGAAATAGAAGCAGAATTTAAAACTATCCTCTACATCGATGTCCTTAATTGTATTTCAAGGTTTGCTGATTTCCTCCGGATGGAATCTGCTCAAGTAAATTCTTCAGATATAATCAAGCTCGAAAAGGCAAGACATCCTCTTCTTGAACTCTCCCTAAAAAAAATAAGCAGTGGTCAGCGTATAGAACCCCTCGATATCCATTTGGGAAATGGAAATACTGTAATGGTCATAACAGGTGCAAATGCAGGAGGAAAAACGGTGGCGATCAAGACTATCGGACTTCTCATTATCATGGCATTATCCGGCATGCCCATACCTGCTGACTCTTCATCAAGCATACCGCTTGTCCAGAATCTATTAGTAGATATAGGAGATGAACAGTCGATAGAAAAAAACCTTTCCACATTTTCTGCACATATATCAAATATATCTGAAATCCTGAAGAACAAAGATACTAAATCAGTCATTCTCATAGATGAACTCGGCACAGGAACCGACCCTGAAGAAGGTGCGGCAATATCGTGTGCGATTTTAAAAGAATTAAGAAAAAGAAAAGCACTTGTTTTTGCGACTACGCATCTGTCAGAGATAAAGGGGTTTGTTCACAGGACAGAAAGTATGATCAATGCCTCAATGGAATTTGATTTAAAAACCCTTACCCCTTTATACAGATTAAGGATTGGCGAGCCAGGACAATCCCACGCCATTGAGATAGCGAGAAGATATGGCATGCCGGATAATGTAATCAATGAAGCAAAAGGTCTATTAGGGACGATGAAATCTGAATTTGACAATCTGATAGCTGATCTTAACGAAAAAAGATTGCAATACGAAAAAATGCTTAATGAACTTAAACAACAGAAAGCAGAAATAGAAGAAAAAAACAGACTGCTCAGACAAAGGGTATCCGAATTGGAAAAAAGACAAAAAGAAATACTCGCAAATGCTTATAAAGAGGCTTCAGATATCGTTTCAGAAACACGAAGGCAGATGAATGCCTTGCTTGAAGAAATGAAGAAAAAAGGAAAGGAAGAAAGCCGTAAGATTCTCAAGCAACACGAATCCAATAAAGTAGAGATCGAGAAAAAACGTATGAAATATGAAACAGAAGACCATGCCATTCCTTTAATAGATGAGATAAAAGAGGGAGACGTGGTATTTGTCATACCTCTTGGATACGATGCATCAGTCATAGACATTAACAGGAAAAATAACCGGCTAAAAATATTGGCTAAAAATATGGAGATTGAAGTCCCGTTATCAGAGATACGTTTCAAGAAAGATAAAGCTATACCTGTAAAAGAGGGCACTTTTCAGGTCGATAAAGAAAAAGAAGAGACTGTTTCATCGAGAATAAATCTCGTTGGCTTAAGAGTGGATGAGGCACTATCAAGACTTGAAAAATTCCTTAACCATGCTGCTTTAGCTGAATTGCGTGAGGGAATAATTATTCATGGTATCGGCAAGGGACTGCTAATGAAAGCTATACATGAACATTTGAACGGGCACCCTCTTGTAAAATCCTTCAGGAGCGGAACTTTCGAAGAAGGAGGTAATGGTATAACTTTAATAATGTTAAAATAAATAAATCACTATATCCACTTTACATGTGCCTCTTTTTTCGGCGGTGGTTCAGGGAATTTCTGAGTATGACCAATAATTATAGGCCCGTATATCTTCTCGTCTTCCTTGAATTCAAGTTCTTTCCTTATTTCTTCATTATCTGTAACCAGAGAGCCAAAATGTACCCAGCAGCTTCCAAGTCCCAGTGAATATGCAGCTAACATTATATTCTGACATGCAAGCGGGCATGAAAGATCTGCAAAAGGGCCCGACCCGATGACGAATATTATCACAGGAGATGAATAGTAAATCGGATCCTCAAGTTCATCGTATCTTTTCATGATAGCCTCATATCTTTCCGGATTAGCATTCTTGAAAGACTCAAGCCGTTTCCGGCTCTGAGGGATTGCTGCTTCAGTGAGTTTTTTATGGAATTCTTTGTCTTCAACCACAACAAACCTCCACGGCTGGCTGTTCATGGCAGACGGTGCCTGATTTGCTGCTTCTATAATCTTGTTAATCATGTTCCTGTGAACCGGCTTTGATTCATAAGTTCTTACAGCCCTTCTTTCAGCAATCGCCTTTAATACCGTATTCATAATTCCTCCCTATTTTATTGTATAATAACCTCGATGTAGGGTAATTGCTCTTTAATTGCCCCTTCGATACATCTGTTGTCACATTGTTTACATGGACCTCCGCAATATATAACCGCCTTGTTATCTTTCAACTCTAATAATTCTGCACAACTCTCATGAGCAGTTAAAATACATTGCAAGCTCTCAAGAATTTCCTTGATCTTTTCTTCAGTGTTTTCCAACGTTTTGTCTTCGATATCCTTACTTTATAATTAGCCCAGATTATTTATTAAGACACGACATAGTATTTTCGCTCATTCTCGGTCTTCGACCTCCGATGGATTTTGCCTCTTTATGATTAATATACATACTGTTATGTTATAAATCTCCAAAGATCGTAAAAGTTATTTAATATGGTTGTTTTTTGTCATGCCGGCTTGTCCGGCATCCTTCTTTGAAGAAAGATTCCCGGCAAGCGGGAATGACGGCTTAACGTATCAATCATTGGAACAGAGTTCGCTATGAATAAAATGAGTTAGTATTCTATAAATTGTATTATAAATATATCAAAATTCTCTACATTTGCCACAGAATTGACTTATATAATATCTTTAAGGTATTTTTCACTATGGATTTTTATAATAAATTTTATGCTGTTTTTACAATCCTAGCATTCGCACTTTTACTTAATCTTATATTCGGATATGCACGCGCAAAAACAAGAAGATATTCTCTGCGATGGTTCTTATATATACATATCCCTATACCCTTTATACTTCTCGCAAGGACCATCTCCAATATAGACATAAAATTTATACCCCTCTTTGCATTTGCTGCTATTATCGGACAGATACTTGGCGGAAAGCTGGAGCTCTGAAGTTGCTGGCATGCTTCATTATTCAACCGGGTAAGATAGAACTCCGGGAAATCAATACTCCGAAACCATTTCACGGGGAAATACTTGTAAAGATCAAAGCAGCACTGACATGTGGGACTGATCTCAAAGCCTATAAACGTGGCCACCCTGTGATCCCTATGCCTGGGGTTTTCGGACATGAATTTTCCGGGATAGTTGCTGGTGTTGGCAGGGGAGTGAGAAGATTCAAAGAAGGTGATGAGATAATGTCAGTTCATAGCGCTCCATGTCTTAAGTGTGCCTTTTGTAAAAAAAAGGCATCTAATCTCTGTGAAAAGATAATGGAGACAAAGATACTCGGTGCTTTTGCAGAATATATGGTTTTACCTTCACATATTCTAAAACAAAATGTATTTCATAAACCTAAAAATATAACTTTTGAAGAAGCTGCTTTTCTCGAGCCCTTATCGTGTGTAGTTCACGGCATAGAGTCTCTCAATATTCAGAAAAATAACAACACACTTGTTATAGGTGCGGGACCTATCGGACTTCTACATCTATTACTTTTAAAACAAAAGGGAGCGCGGGTAACTATAACAGATAAACATCGCAAGAAACTTAATGTTGCAAGAAAACTTGGAGCGGATTTTGTAATAAATTCTAAAATTACTGATTCACCCTCCCCTACACCCCTCCCATCGAGGGAGGGGAGTTTATCAGGACACACATGGCTGAGAAACGAAATAATATCCGATAGGGTATCATCGTCACTTTTCAAAGAATATATTCCCTCTCCCCTCGTGGGAGAGGGTAAGGGTGAGGGGGATATTAAGTTAAATAAATTCACCAATAACATTGGATTTGATTACGTCTTTGAATGCACCGGAATGCCCGAGGTATGGGAGTCGTCTATAAATTATGTAAGAAGAGGCGGAACAGTTATCTTATTTGGCGGTTGCAAATCAGGCACAAAAGTAACCTATGATGCAGGTAGGCTCCACTATAATGAGATAACGCTGAGATGCGTTTTCCATTATACACCATCAGATGTGCAGAAGGCTTACGATCTTCTCCGAACAAAAAAACTTAAGGTTTCGAAGCTTATTTCAGAGAGATATTCACTAAAAAATATACAAAAGGCATTCGATAAGCTGTCAAAAGGCGAAGGAATAAAATATGCGATCATCCCATGATTTTACCCTCGGAATCCAAGACAGGCATTCGAAAGGCAAAGTAAGCTTTTAAAGGATGCGTTTATTGATTGAGATCTTGCCCACCCTCCATCACTACTTAAACAACATAATCCCCGAATAGTAGGCATATCCAGCATTTAGTTCTTCCATCTGTTCTCAGCTTATGTTATATTTTTTATGAGTGGGTGAAGATAAAAGAAGACTGAATGAGAAAAAGTTCCCTAACTGGGAAAAATTACATGTAACTGGCAGGAGATATTGGCTTGATGTTCAAGGAAGGCATGGCTGGAAAGCACGCTATGTTAAAGAAGTGGATGCACAGGAAGAGACGGTAAGATTTTATCAGGAAATTTATGGCAATAATGGTAATCTTGTTAATATACATGAAAAATATCCTGTCGATAAAGGTCACAAGAAAATAAAGGAGGAGCAATGATGGTTATTACAAAAAAGATGCTTGCGGATATGCTCATGAGGTACATAAACAGGGAAATAGACTTATCAAGCCTTGTTGACTGGGCAGAAAATATGATGCGTGAATCTGACTTTGATAGCAGCAATTTCGAACTAATCCGGGATATCGTTGCCCGCATTGGACTTGGAGACGTTCAGGAATTTGGCCTCACTTGGGATGACTGCTATGACTATCTTCATAAGCTTGGATATAACATAAAAGTGGAATTGGTTGAGGCATAACATTTTTCTGCTTATGAAATATCCTTCCATCCCACTCTATCAGCGTGATAACCATAAAACAGGCAAGCATCCAATAGGCGTTGCTGAAAAGCAGGCCATAATGAATATCTTTCAGCCTCCCTTGTCATGGAACGCTACCTCTTTCTTTATTTCCACCCTGCCTGAAACAATAAATGCTATGTAATCGAAAGTGTCGTCTTCTTTCCAGAGTGTCTCACCTGCCGTATATTCTTGCTTTCAAAAAAAGCAGACAGATTTTTGAGATCTTCATTACTCAGAAAATTGAATACGCTCCTTTCCCCTTTCAAAGAAATACCGAGGTCTTTAAATACATCGTTCATAATTAAACCCACTCTCCTTCTTTCCATTTCTTCTTATATTTTTCAAGCATGATAAAAGCAAACCATAGTTTTTCCATACTATCAAATTTTTCAAAGTATGATGCATTGTCGCCCATCAAAGCATTACTGAATGCTATGGCTAAATCCCAGAACGTTGCATATTTTTCGATTAGCATCTCCTGTAGCTGGTCTTGTCTTGGAAGCCAGACAGCCTTTATTGTTTTTAAGTAAGACACCTTCTTCTCAAGATCACTTACAATTGACTGACATGGTGAAGTCAGGCCTAATGACATCGAGACAAAAAAGTCTCCAAACTCAGGTTTCCATTGCTTTTGTATCACTTTTGCACTTTCAGACATCTTGATATATTGAGACGATTTATCCATAAAACCTCCTGATTGTTTACTCCGTTACATGCGAATCCTTCAGCTCATGTCCAGCATTTCGAAACAATGAGCTCGATTACTGTTCATGCGTGTCTTTGCTCGGTTAATAGAATTTTATTTTTTCTTGGAAAACTTCATCCTATAGAGAGATGCTGCACTCAGTCCGATAACCGCACCTGCCAAACCAGTGAGAAATAAAACGATTGCAAGGGACGCCTCGAATTTCCATAAGAAAAAAGAAATTACAACAGGTATCGCATTCTGTACCGAAAAGAGCGTTACCACTGCAATGATGATAACCATGATTATTAATGTGATCATATTACCCACTTTGTTGTTTTTCACCTCCACCCTTTCCTCAGCGATAAATCAGCAGAGAATCATGGAGAGGACAATAAGTTGAAAGCCTGAATCTCAGGAATTATACCTTTGTGTCTCTTTTACCTCTTCTCTTCCACTTTCAAGTTGCTCTTAACGGATTTCACGCCCTTGATTTGCCTGA
>JACUUX010000025.1 GCA_014859105.1 Nitrospirota bacterium | reverse complement strand
CACACATATCGCAGATACCTGCTGATTTCACTTTGTTATAATTTTTCCGCTTAACGTTTCGCATGAGCCGCACGGGACATGCCTGTGTAAAAACACGTTAAAACCGTGTCGGCTCGATGCGGTTGTTATGCAGTCTTTTTTTGCTTTTTAATAATTTCAGCTAATGATCTCAATGCCTGATTTACAGATTCATGATCCGGGAAATATTTTGCAACGTCAGGTTCAATAACTACAACATTTGTGCCTTCTGCATACCTTTTTGCATACTTCCCCTGAATGCCTTTGCTGAAATCATATTCTTCGAGCATGTCTTTATCTTTTGGCATTCTCTTCATATTGCTTCCTTTCTTTTTTAGTTGCTTTTCTTGCGCTTATTATCCTGATTTTATTTCCTCTTTCTGTATGCACAACTACCAGAAGACGATTTTTGTAAGAATTTCCAATTAAAATGAATCTGTCTTCTTCATCAGAATGCAGAGGATCATGAATTGTCAATGATAAAGCATCTCCGAAAGCTGTGCTTGCTTCATCAAAAGATACGTCATGAATTTCGATATTCTTTCTTGCTTTGTCTGAATCCCATTCAAATAAAAACATATCCCCTCATCTTCGGATTATTATAGCTTGCGTAAATGGGTTTGACAATGTATGGTTGGAAATTATTAAGCAATAATTATACCAAGTTGCCTTTTACTGATTTCATAGTGATACTATAACACAATTCAGGGTCTGGATAAACAAAAAAGTATTTAAAATCAAGCAAAATAAAAATACATAACTTGGTATTTTGTGGTAATATGGATAAAAAGGCAAGCTGGTAAAATATGGCAAAAGTGTCCAAAGACGGGATGGAACTCCTCCCCAAATTTCAGAAGTTCCTTCTGGCACGGAAACTCGTACCAGAGAAAAACATACGATTTTTTGCTTACTGGGTAAGCCGGTTTCTTGAATTCTCCCGAAAGCATGAATATCCAGTTGATGAGTATCAAGAATCAGCGGTCATGGAATTTCTCGATATCCTGAGAACAGACAAGCGAGTCCTTGACTGGCAGCCTCGTCAGGCCGAAGATGCGATAAAACTCTATTATTTCCATTATCTTGGAAAGGAAGGTGCACAGTTTTTTACAGGAATTTCTTTAAATGATATTTCCGGAATACTTAAGGAAACCAAGCGCCTGATTAGGCTGAAACATTATTCGTACAGCACAGAGAGGACATATCTTCAATGGATAGAACGATTTTTTAATTATGCATTGCAAACAATGAGGAGGGAAAAAATACCTGATATTGCAGCAGAGGATTTCAAGAACTTTATCAGTCATCTTGCCTTAAAACAGAAAGTCTCTTCTTCAACCCAGAATCAGGCATTCAATGCAATTGTATTTCTTTTTCGTAATGTGCTTGGCAAAGAAATCGGCGATCTCAGCAACACGGTACGCGCAAAGCGGGGGAAGAAACTGCCGGTTGTGCTTTCAGTGGATGAAGTAAAAAGCCTGTTTGCCCATATGTTTGGCAATAGTCTTTTAATTGCCGAATTGCTATACGGTGCGGGGTTGCGCCTTATGGAACTTGCCCGACTAAGAGTGAAAGACATTGACTTTGATGCAAACACGATTTTTGTCCGAAGCGGAAAGGGCGACAAGGACCGCTCGACTGTGTTGCCGGCGGCGGTCAAAGAGAAGCTGCGCCAGCATCTGAAAGAAGTAAAAGCCTTGCACGCGCATGATCTGACCAAAGGATACGGAGAGGTATTTCTCCCCGATGCACTGAGCCGCAAATATCCGAATATGGGAAAGGAATGGGCATGGCAGTATGTGTTTCCATCGGCTAAGCTTTCTGTTGACCCTCGCAGCGGAAAGATTAGGCGCCACCATATCAGCGATACGGCAATACAAGATTCGATAAAGAATGCGTTGAGCAAGGCGGGCATACCGAAGCATGCCTCAGTTCATACACTCCGTCACAGCTTTGCAACGCATCTTCTCCAGAGCGGGGTTAACATAAGGGAAGTGCAAAGCCTCCTCGGCCACAAGAATGTCGAAACGACTATGGTATATACGCATGTGCTAAGAAATATGTCGAATGCTCCCCAGAGTCCGCTTGATACGCTGTACAAGGAACAGAAATCATGATCGAAGACAACACCGGCGAGCGCCCAAGATTGCAGTGATGAAAGTCAGTCTCATAAAAAATGTTCAGTCCTAACACTCAGGCATAGTTTCGCTACTCACCTTCTGGAAAACGGATATGACATCAGGACAATTCAGGAACTCCTTGGACATAAAAACCTTCAGACCACGATGATTTGATATTTCATCCCCAAAAACAAATAGCTAATGAAAGGGCGAACAATCAGAGTGCTATCTATGTTGCTCAGATGGACTTAAGAGTGGATTTATCAGAAATCTGGAGCCTATATGAGAAGAAAAATAAAATCGGTGAACAAATATTTGTTAAGCTTGTTTTACCGGCAGCATCAAACGAAGAATGTACAAGATGGATAGAAAGCAAAGGTACAACACGAAGGTTTCTTTTTCCTGATAAGACAAATTGAAGAGTACATGATTATTTTTTTGGTTTAACAGACAAACCAAAATCTGGCCAGCACACCTCATTATCGAAGAAGCAATTTTTATTACATGCGGTGAAATAATAAATTTTCTCACTGTAACCCGAATAATATCTCCAGATTGAAACTTTAACTGTTTTATAAAAGATTTAAGATTATTGGCAGAATTTTCAATTGGCGACAATTTAGCATGGCAGATAGCAGCCATGGAGGCAGGGGCTGCAAATTCCAGTTTATTGAGGCAAATGACAAGTTTCTTAAATAGCCCTATTTATATATAGGGACAGCTACTTCTTTTGGCTTGACACCAAATTTCCTGGAGAAATTAATAATGGTCAATCCTACCAGCTCTTCAGTTTTGGGGTCATATCTCGCGAAAATACCTTCTTCTATTTCCTCTCCAACCGCTTCAGTCGGTTCCCCAAATGTAAGATAAACCACATCAACATCTCGATCATAACTTATGGATATTTTCTTCTCCATATATAACCTCCTTGCCTTCTTTCTTTATTTTACTGACAAAAAAGGCAGTTATGATAAACCCATCATCGTTGAAATGTTTGGCAACCATTAGAAGATATTTTTCAGTCACCGGAGTTTCTTCAAAGCGTTTATAGTAATGAAAGTTTTCCTCTGTTGGTGAATAATAGACAAAGTCAGGATTCTCTAAAGTGGCTATCATCTTCTGAATTTGGTTTTTTAACTCCTTATGTTTTGACTCAATATGAGCCCATTGGATTTCAGTAAGTCTAATTTTCTTATTCAACTTTGAGAGTACTTCAAAGATTAACATGTTGAGCCAATTATTTCTTTACCTTTATACCCTATTATATAGTAAACATTTAACAGTGTGAAGGCACGAGCTTGCCTCTGACATGAGCTTGAAGCTTAACGCATTTCCGAAATTCATGAATTGGGAGAAACTCCATAACTCGTGCAAAAATGGTTTTGCCAGAGTTCATTATAAGCCACCTCCTTCCGTTGTGGTGTGGAAGTATGGCTTCTTGATGATTTCATTTTCAATAGGTTCAGAGTCTTGGGAATGGATCCCACAGGACTTTGAGTGTTTTCTTGAGGAGCTCAAAGCAATTGGGGAACATTGTGATGCCATAGGACATATTCCAATTTATTGAATAATAGGTTATAAAATATTACATTATGTTTCAGCGTACGATCAATAAATTTTTTCTGGAGTGGAAGAACCGAAAGAAGAGGAAACCTCTTGTCGCAATTTTGCGGTTAGAATATGTTCGGGAGTAATGGGAATAGGAAAGGTATCGAGGAATTGATAGATAAAGTGCTGGCGGGTTCGCTTAAGTGAATGATTCGCCGGGGTGAAAAAGATCAAGTCCGGAATGACGACAAAACAGACATTTTTATACACTTGACTAATCTAACCCGGATAATTCATAAAATTTGTGTTATCAATCTTCAAAGATCTTAAAAGTTGTTTAAGATTTTCAATTCTGTCATTCTGGCTTGTCCAGAATCTTTCTTTGAACAACCCCCTAACCCCCTTTACTAAGGGGGATTCAGAAGGATTCCCGACAAGCCCTGTTAGAAAGTTTATTTCTAACAGGGCAAGCGGGAATGACGGCTTAAAGTATCAACCATTGGAACAGAGTTCGCTATGAATTAAATAGGCTAAACTTCTACTTCAGCAACTATCTCCTTTGTAAAAGTAATCTTGCCCTCTTCATAATCCACCCGGACTGTATCGCCCTCCTGAAATGTCCCGTCAAGAATTTTCAACGCAAGTGGATTCAATATTTCTCTCTGTAAAGCCCTCTTCAATGGCCTTGCACCATAAACAGGGTCAAAACCTATATCTGCAAAATAATCTTTTGCACTATCTGTAAGACTTATGTCAATATTCTTCTCTCTGATATACTTTTTCATTCTGTTCACCTGTATCTCCACAATCTGCTTCAGAAGCTCTCCGGTCAGCGGATTAAAGATTACAGTCTCATCAACCCTGTTCAGAAATTCAGGTCTGAAGAAAGACCTGAGGTCTTCTATAATCTTTTCCTTCAATTCTGCATTGCTGCTAACCCAATAGGCAGCCGGCCTTTTCGCTCTCTCTTCAAGCATTTCTTGTATATGGGGGCTGCCTATATTCGATGTCATGATAACAACTGTATTTCTGAAATCAACCGTTCTTCCATGGCTGTCTGTAAGTCTGCCGTCATCAAGTAACTGTAATAAAAGATTGAATACCTCTGGATGAGCTTTCTCGACCTCATCAAAGAGAATAACCGAATATGGCCTGCGCCTCGCAGCCTCGGTAAGCTGCCCACCTTCTTCGTATCCGACATAACCAGGGGGTGCACCGATAAGCCTTGAGACTGTGTGCCGCTCCTGATATTCGGACATGTCTATCCTTATCAACGCGTTTTCGTCATCGAAGAGAAATTCAGCGAGAGCTTTAGCAAGTTCGGTCTTGCCAACGCCTGTAGGGCCAAGAAATATAAAAGAGCCGAGAGGTCTGTTAGGGTCCTGAATACCTGCACGTGCCCTTCTGACGGCATTCGATAGAGCTTCGATCGCCTCATCCTGTCCGACAACCCTCTGTTTCAGTCGCTCATCCATATGAAGGAGTTTCTGGACTTCCCCTTCGAGCATCCTGCTCACAGGTATTCCTGTCCATTTTGAAACAACTTCTGCTATATCTTCTTCGTCAACCTCTTCTTTTAACATTTTCCTTCTCTTCTGGGTTTCGACGAGTTTTTTATTTATTTCTTCGAGTGCCCTCTGAAGTTCAAGTAATTTTCCGTATCTCAGTTCCGCCGCCTTCGTAAGGTCTACTTCGCGCTCTGCCCTTTCTGATTCAATCTTTGTCTTTTCAATCTGTTCTTTATATTCCCTTATCTTTGCTATAATCTCCTTCTCACTCATCCACTGAGCTCTGAGTTCATCGCGTTTCGCCTGCAGTTCGGCCATTTCCTTCTTTATCTTCTCAAGTTTCTCCTGAGCATCTTTTGTCCCGTCTTTCATTACTGCCTGTTTTTCTATCTCGAGTTGTCGCAGCTTTCTCTCTATTTCGTCAAGTTCTACAGGCATGCTGTCGATCTCCATCCTGAGTTTAGAAGCTGCCTCGTCTATAAGGTCAATTGCTTTGTCAGGAAGGAACCTGTCCGTTATATATCTATTTGACAGTACTGCCGCAGAAATCAAAGCCGAGTCTTTAATCTTGACTCCGTGATGAACCTCATACCTTTCCTTAAGACCTCGCAGTATTGAAATCGTATCCTCAACAGTTGGTTCCTTTACGGGTACGGGCTGGAATCTTCTCTCAAGGGCTGTATCCTTTTCTATATACTTTCTATACTCATCTATGGTCGTCGCGCCAATGCACCTGAGATCTCCTCTTGCGAGGGGAGGCTTTAGGATGTTTGACGCATCAATGGCACCCTCAGCAGCACCGGCGCCAACAATGGTATGAAGCTCGTCTATAAACAAAATAACCCTTCCCTCTGACTGCTCGATTTCCTTAAGGATGGCTTTTAACCTCTCCTCAAATTCTCCTCTGAATTTTGTTCCGGCAACAATCGCCCCCATGTCTAAAGCAACTACTTTCTTGTCCTTTAATGTTTCAGGCACGTCGCCGGCAACTATCCTCTGGGCAAGGCCTTCCACAATAGCAGTTTTACCAACACCCGCCTCTCCTATCAGCACGGGATTGTTTTTTGTCCTTCGCGAGAGGACCTGTATTATTCTTCTTATCTCGTCGTCCCTTCCTATCACAGGATCAAGCTTTCCCTTCTTCGCAAGTTCCGTAAGATCCCGGCTGTATCTCTTGAGGGCCTGATATTTCTCTTCCGGGTTTGGATCAGTAACACGTTGTGCGCCTCTGATCTCTCTCATTGCTGCAAGAACTTTATCAGCTGACACTCTATATCTTTTTAAGAGATCAGAACATGGCCCACCTATTGAAGCAAGGGCTATCAGGAAATGTTCAACACTGATATATTCGTCTTTAAGATGTGTTGCGTTTTTCTCGGCATTTTCAAAAACCTCTTTCAATCTCGGCGATATATAAATCTGTCCTAATGGCGTTGCTCCGATTATTTTCGGAAACCTGTCTATTACTTCTTCTACATCTCGTTTCAATAAAGAGATATCAACATCGAGCCTTTTAAGTATCTGTGAAGCTATGCCTTCTTCATCGTTTAGCAAAGCCCACAGAAGGTGTTCAGCATCAATCTGCTGGTTACCTTTTCTTTCAGCAAGCTTCTGTGCCTCCTGTATAGCTTCCTGACTTTTTATAGTAAATTTATCCATGAAAAACCTCCTTATTCTTCAAAAAGAATCTTTTTAACACGTTCGACAAAATTCCTTCTCACGTCTTCATCGAGAAAATTCATCATCTCTTCCATTTCCCTCTGAAAAAACTCCAATCTGTCTCGTAATCTCAGGATTATCTCAACACCAGATCTGTTTACACCGAGTTCTCTCGTTAAACGTAGAATCATTGCTAATTTCTCAACGTCTTCCTGGGAGTAAAGCCTTGCTCTTTTTGTACGATATGGAGTTATAAGCCCTTCCCTTTCGTACAACCTCAATGTTTGAGGATGTACATCGAGCATCTTCGCTACCACGCTGATCACGAATAAAGGTTGTTTTTTATCTCCGGTGTCTATCATTTTCTTAACAATCTCTTTCTTGGATCTTCTTTATATAAAGATTCTATTTCTTTTATTGCTTCCCTTCCCTTGTTATTAATATCCTTCGGTACCGCTATCTTGACATCAACATACTGGTTACCCCTTACTGAGGTTTTTGGTGAAGGGAATCCTTTCCCTTTAAGCTTGAATCTCTGACCGCCCTGTGTTCCCGGAGGCAGTGTCATAGTAACTGTACCATCTAGGGTGAGGACTTCAATCTTTGCTCCAAGAGCAGCTTCGGCAAATGTTACTGGTAAATCAAGGTAGACATCTTCTCCTTTTCTTTTGAATATCGGATGTGGTTTTACAGTAATTTCTATGAATAAATCACCTGGTGGACCACCTCTGATTCCCGCACCTCCCATACCTCTCAGTTTAACCCTCGAACCTGTATCAGCGCCTTTTGGAATTTTGACCTTCACGGTTTCTGTTTGAAAAGTCCTCCCTGTTCCGCCGCATGAAGGACAAACCTTTAAAACCCTTCTGCCCGTACCTCCGCAAGCGCTGCATGGCTGGGACATCTTGAAAAAGCCTTTAGAAGTTTTTACAGTTCCTGTCCCTCCACATACATCACATATTTGAGATGATTCGGCTCCTGACCCATTACACGATTTACAGGTAAACTCTCTGTTAAATGTTATTGTTTTGGCTACTCCAGAGAATGCCTCTTCAAGAGTAAGCTCAATGCCCATTACAAAATCACGACCTTTTGCATATTGAGTTTCTGGTCTTATCCTTGTCCCGAAAAGGTCTGAAAAAATGTCACCAAAGCTTCCGGAATCAAAGGTCTCGCTGAAATCATATGTTCTGAATCCCTTAAATCCCGGGCCACCTGCTCCAAAAGGTGAACTGCCGAACTGGTCATACTCAGCCCTCTTTTTAGGATTGCTTAAGATCTCGTATGCCTCATTAACTTCCTTGAACTTCTGCTCCGCAGCCTTATCTCCAGGGTTCAGGTCAGGATGATATTTACGCGCAAGTTTCCTGTAAGCCTTTTTTATCTCTTCCTGAGAGACATCTTTATTTACGCCAAGTATCTTGTAATAGTCTTTCACTTCCTGAGTCATACCATCATCATTCTAACATAATTTAGTCTATTCTTGTCAAGTATTATGTTATGATGATTATAATATCATTCTTTATTCACTATTTGAAAATCTGATGATTTTTAGAACTTTCATACAGTTGTTATAATAAAATCATAACCTGTGCTACCGGGAAAAATTGTTATGAGACCTTTCCTGATAAATAAATCATGAATCCACTAAAAATTATAGGAAAATATTATTCTTCTGATTCCATTGCATACAATTTATTAATAAAACACAGCGGGATGGTCACGGAAAAAGCCCTGAATATTGCTACCAAAGTACTGCATCTTAATCCTGACTTAAAGTTCATTGAAGAAGCTGCGATGCTTCATGACATCGGAATTTTCTTAACAAACGAACCCGAAATTGGATGTTATGGTGACAAGCCATATATCTGCCATGGATACCTCGGAAGAAAATTGCTGGAAAGAGAAGGTCTGCTTAAACATGGACTTGTATGTGAGAGACACATTGGAGTTGGTCTGAATATTAAAGATATTATAGAAAAAAATCTTCCTGTTCCAAAAAGGGATATGGTGCCGGTTTCCATTGAAGAACAAATTATATGCTTTGCTGATAAATTCTTCTCCAAGGATTCGGACTTTCTGATGAAAGAAAAACCATTCGAATTGATAAGAAAAGGCATTGCACGTTACGGGAAAGATAAACTGAAAAAGTTCGATGATTGGATAAAAATATTCGGGGCTCAATAAATAATCTTTTCTAAATAGAGCCCATTCGGCGGTGCGGTTGGCCCAGCCAGCCTTCTATTACGAGCCGCAAGGATTTCCATCATACTGCTCTCAGAAAAATTGCCTCTCCCTGTCTCTACAAGTGTTCCGACAATATTTCTGACCATATGCCTGAGAAAGCCGTCCGCTTCTATAGATATCTTTATAAATTCACCTGTCATACCAACAGTCATAAAATCAATCTGGTTAAACTTTTCTATATTTAAGGAGAATATTTCTCTGACGGTGTTTTTAATACTGCTCCCTGTTCCCATAAAAGTAGAAAAATCATGTGTTCCAATGAGAACCTTTGATGCTTTTATCATGGATTTTAGATCAAGGGGCTGTTGAACAAGCCAGGCATATCTGAAAAGAAATGCTGTTGATTCACGCTGATTTGCAACTACATAAAAATAGCTCTTTCTGACAGCACTGTATCTCGGGGAAAATGAATCCTCAGCTTCGAAAACATCGATAATCCTTATATCCAGGGGTAACAAGGCATTCAATGCCCGCTTTATTGTTTCGGTATCAAGTCTTGATTTCGTTCTGAATGCAGCTACCTGGCCGAAGGCATGCACTCCTGCATCTGTCCTGCTCGCCCCGATAACCCTTAACTTTTCACCTGTCAGCCCTGATATCCTGTCCTCAATAATACCCTGCACAGTCATCAATTCCTTTTTTTGAATCTGCCAGCCCCTGTAAGCCGTGCCGTCATACTCTATGACAAGTCTGATCTTTCTCATGTTCTACAATATTATCACCACACTTATTTTTTCGGCAATTGCGTTCGGTGTATAAACACTTCCTCGCTTCTTCTGATAAAATATAATTCAGAGGTCAAAATTGGTAGATATAAAAACTCTTGCTTTTTATATTAAGAGAAACTGTAACATCTCTGATGCGACACACTGGGGTTACTATTCTATCTGTAGCCTTCTGCTAAAACTCAGAGAATTATACCTCATTGAAAATAAGATTAAACCCTGGGAGAAGATCGATCAGAAAGAAATCGGAGAATGGATATCAGACAGGGAAAACCTCTGGAAAGAACTTGAAAATAAAGATTTAGAGGACATCCCTCTTGAGCAGAATTTTTATAATCCTTTCGATATCGAAAAGATTAATGCTGAACTGGAGAATGAGGGTCTCATATACGGTGCAGGATATGGCCTTCGTATGAAACCTTCCTTTTTTCTCAGCGAGCTTATTTCTAAAGAAAAGATAGGTAGATTTGATGTTTATGTTGCCGGTGAAGAATTTTCAAGAGACCTTTCAGGATACCCTGCAATGCTACAGGACAAGAAAATCTATGTGAGAATTGATCCGACAATTCAACTTATCTGGGGCAAGTTTGAAGAATTGAGATTAAAAAGCTCGAACAGTGCACTCAAATTCGCATTTTCAAAATATGGCATTTCACCTGAAGAAGAGCCATCAGAAGATATTTACAGACGTATACATATGATTGCGCGCTCCGAGGTAGAAACATATATTTACCATGAGCTTGGCGAAGCTATTGAGGAAGAAAAAGTAGGAGATAAAATTATTCTCTCGTCCCTTTCCCGCAACAAGGCGGAAATATTTGTACGATCAGTTAAAGATATCCTGTCAGACACATCTGAAAATGGCATGTTAAAACACATCATAGAAAACCAGAAAGAAGGCTCTCTCGGTTTTTATATTGTATTCCTTGGGGGGTTAAGAAAAATCATATTTCCTGAGATATCTGATGCTTTCCATTTATTTCTCGGGACAGGCGACTGGTTACTCATAGAAAAAGCCAGGAGGGTAGGCTATATAAAAGCTGAGGGATATGCAGAGAGGCTGCTGTCTTTAAATAAAAAATACAATTCAGAAAAGGAATTAATGGCAAAATATGTTGAGGAAGAAATACTCTGGAAAGAATTCTCTCTTTGATTGAATTCTGAACGTCTCAAATAACATCCTGTCTTTCTCATTTGAGTTGAACAATCAGCGCATAAAGGTTACAATCACTACTTATGAGAATTATAAGAAAAGATAAAGATATTATAGCCTTCCTGAAAATTCTTAAAGAACGTGCATCCGGCATAAATTATGAAATCGAGCAAAGAGTAAAAGCTATCCTTGATGATGTCAGGAGTAACGGCGATAAGGCTGTCCTGAAATACACCAGAATGTTTGATTCCCTGAAACTCAGCAGCTTGAGGATAAATCCAGATGCGATTTCAGAATATGCAGGGAAAGCTGACACAGAAGTTATAAAAGCCCTTAAACGAACAGCAGCGAGGATAAGGTCGTTCCATAAAATGCAGACAGAAGAGTCATGGTCATTCACTGAAGGTAATACAATTCTCGGCCAGTTGATAAGGCCGCTTGAAAGGGTCGGTGTATATATACCCGGCGGGAAGGCTTCCTATCCTTCTACTGTGTTGATGAATATTATTCCTGCTCAGGTAGCAGGTGTCAAAGAAATTGCCCTGTGTGTTCCTACTCCGAAAGGGAAGATAAATCCCTATGTTATGGCTGCAATAAAAATGCTCGGTGTTACCGAAGTTTACAGGATAGGAGGATCACAGGCAATAGGAGCTATGGCTTTTGGGACACAAACAATAAAGAAGGTTGATAAAATTGTAGGACCTGGTAACATCTATGTTGCAACAGCAAAAAAGATGGTCTTTGGAGAAGTTGATATAGACTTGATTGCGGGTCCGAGCGAAATACTTATTATTGCAGACGATACAGCAAACCCTGCGGTTGTTGCGGCAGATTTACTCAGTCAGGCGGAACACGATGAATTTGCATCATCAATATTACTTACCAATTCTGAAGGATTGGCAGAGGCTGTGAATAAAGAGGTTGAAATACAGTTAGGTAATCTAAAGAGAAAACTCATCGCAAGAAAATCTATCGATAATTACGGCGCAATTATATTAAAAAGAGATATTAAAGATGCTGTGGTACTTTCAAATCTCATCGCACCTGAGCATCTTGAAGTTATGACAAAAAAACCAGAAAATCTCCTGCCAGTGATTAATAATGCCGGGGCTATATTCCTCGGAGAATGGACACCCGAAGCATTAGGTGATTATTCTGCAGGTCCCAATCATACTCTTCCAACGGGTGGGACAGCAAGGTTCTCATCTCCCCTTGGTGTGTATGACTTTGTAAAACGTTCCAGTTTGTTGAATTTTACCAAGGACGGGTTTAAGAAACTTGCCAAGACGGTTAAAACAATCGCCGAAGCAGAAGGACTCGAGGCGCATAAAAATTCAATTTTGATAAGGGAAGGTTTATAAGCAGTTAAAAATTAAAGGTTCTTGATACGTTCTATGATTTTTGATGTTGAAATACCCTGGACATAGGGTAGACTGTAGGTCTCTCTGACGAGATCTGACCCAACAATATCATCTTCCTTCCAGTCTCCTCCTTTAACAAGTACATCGGGTTGTATCAGTTTTATTAATTCGTAAGGAGTCTCTTCATCAAATATGGCCACATAATCAGCCATCTCGAGTGAAGACAGGACCTCTGCTCTCTGATCCTGAGTATTGATTGGCCTGCCTGGTTTTATAAGCGCAGCCGACCTGTCTGAGTTTAAACCTACAACAAGTATATC
Source organism: Nitrospirota bacterium (assembly GCA_014859105.1). GTDB lineage: Bacteria > Nitrospirota > Thermodesulfovibrionia > Thermodesulfovibrionales > SM23-35 > Kmv42. The sequence goes on along the minus strand of JACUUX010000025.1, from coordinate 23,673 downwards.
TCCGAGGGTCTTTGCCTTTTTCAGATACCTGATGTGTCCTATATGTATAACGTCAAAACAGCCATTTGTAAAAACAATCTTTTTGCCATCTGCTTTCAGTCTTTCAATAACATCCTTTAACTCGTTCCAGTTTAGTATCTTTCCCATATCTTTAAGTCATTAGTCATTGGTCAATAGTCATTAGTAAAAAAATCATTGACTAATGACCACTGACTAATGACTATTTGTTAGTCTCTTTTTTGCCTTCTCCATCATTTCCTTTTCTCCCTTATATATGGCCTTTTTTATTGCTTCATTTATTGGGAACCATGAAACGCTGTCCACTTCCCAGTCATGATTTGAGATATCACCACTTTCATATTCCATCAGAAAAAAATGAACTGTTTTTTTATATTTTACATTCTCTTCTTTTAAATAATACCAGTATGTTATTTTCCCCAGTCTTTCTATTATCCTGCCCTTAAGCCCTGTCTCTTCCTTGACTTCCCTCAGTGCTGTCTCCTCTGCACTTTCTCCTTTATCAATGACACCCTTTGGAAGGCACCATACAGAGCCCCCTTTCAACGATATCATTGCTATTTCTATAATATCTCTGTTTCTTCTGAATATGACTCCTCCAGAGGAGACCTGAGTTTTTAAGGCTGCAGGTTTCATTACGGGAATGTTTTTCCTGTAATTAATCTCATGATATCGTTGTATAAAACAAAGAACATGAGTATAAGGATAAAGGCAAGTCCGATTCTCTGGCAAATAGCGATGACTTTCTCATTTAGCGGTTTACCCCTGATGGCTTCAATCCCGAGAAACAGTATATGTCCGCCATCAAGTATAGGGATGGGAAGGAGATTAAGTATACCGAGATTAACATTTATAATGGCCATAAATACAAATAAATTCAATAAACCCTGAGAGGCCTGTTCGCCTGCCATCTGAACAATGAGTATCGGCCCACCTATGGTGTCCATAGGAAGTACCCTTTGAATAAGCTTTACAATGGCAACTACAGTCAATACTGATATTTCCAATGTTCTGGTTATACTATTTACAAAAGCTTCGATAACACTGTCCTGTTTAATGAAAGTACTTCCGGAAGGCATTATTCCGATCAGCCCAATCTCTTTCTCCTCTCCAAAAAAATCCTTTACTATCTTTTTCTCCGGAACCATTGTCATCTTAAAAGTATCGTTAGCTCTTTCTATTGTGAAATCAAGTAATCTCTCCGGACTTCCGTGTATTATCCTCGTCATTTCATGCCACTGATAAATATTGATTCCGTTAATCTCTACAATCTTATCTCCTTCCCTGAGCCCTGCCCTTTCTGCCGGTGATTCAGGCATTATGTTTCCTATTTCGGGCATCAATACAGGCAGACCCTTCAGAAATATGAAGAAAAAAATAATTGCAGCAAAAATTATGTTAAATAGCGGACCGGCAAGTACAATTATAAACCTTTTCCACACAGGCTGATTATTATAAGCATAAGGTTTTTCATCTTCCCTAAGTTCGTCTTCACGTGTTTCACCCAGCATTTTTACATATCCACCAAAAGGTATAGATGAAATCAGGTATTCCGTATCACCATACTTCTTCCCGATTAACTTCGGACCGAATCCCAGTGAGAATTTTAATACCCTGACACGCATAAGTTTTGCGAATAGAAAATGCCCAAGTTCATGTACAAATATTATGACCCCGAGCAGAATTATTGCATATAAAAATGTCATTTTATTCCCCGTAATTCAATGATTAACTTAACCCATCAGTTGCATAAAATTTATTCGTATATTGGAGGCAGATATGCTGAAAAAGGCTTGCCCTGAGACTCCACAAAGACCTTAATGTGGCCAGCCAGCCTTTTGCTGAAAGGCACATAAGGTGAAGAATGCAGTCATGTGTATAAGAATAAAATTTTGTCGAATTGCAAGGGTTTTTCAGTATGTCTGCCTCCTTTTAATGCAACGTTTAGGTTAATCTATTAACAACCTCCTCTGCCTTTTTTCTTGCCCACCTGTCAGCTTCCATAACGGTTTCAAGACCTGAACCGAATATTACTGTATGTAACCCCATGGTTTTCTTAATTATAACAGGTATGTCAGTGAACTTGATTTTTTCGTTAAGAAATGCATTCACAGCGACCTCATTTGCTGCATTCATTACAGAGGGCATTGTACCTCCGGCCTCCAGAGCTTTATAAGCATAAGAAAGGCAGGGAAAACATCTGGTATCAGGTTTTTTGAAACTCAGAAAACTTATACTTGCAAGGTCAAGCCCCGGCAATACATCCTCAAGTCTTTCCGGGTATGTAAGGGCGTAGGCTATGGGTCCTTTCATATCAGGAATTGAGAGCTGTGCGATGCAACTTCTGTCATTGAACTCAACTATTGAATGCACAATACTCTCCGGATGTATAAGGACATCTATTCTGTCCGGGGGAAGACCAAATAAATAATGCGCTTCAATTACTTCAAAACCTTTGTTCATAAGGGTTGCGGAATCTATTGTGATTTTTCTCCCCATTTTCCATCTGGGGTGTTTCAACGCATCTCCTGGTTTAATACTGGCCAGATCGCTTTTATCTCTGTCTGCAAATGGTCCTCCGGAGGCGGTTAAAATAATCCTTCTAATATCAGATTTTCTGTAACCTTCAATACACTGGAATATTGCACTATGTTCGCTATCCACAGGAAGAACAGTTGTCCCTGACTTCTTAGATTCTTCGATTATAATGTCACCTGCTATTACAAGTGCCTCTTTATTGGCAAGTCCTATTGTTTTTCCCGAACGTATAGCTGAAATGGTCGGGATAAGGCCTGCTGCACCTACAATAGCCGAAAGCACAAAGTCTGAGTCTTTATATGATGCGGCATCTGAAATACCCTGCTGTCCAGACAGTATCTGCAAACTCGAAGAATACCTTCCCTGAAGTCTTTTCTGTAATGTTTCAGCTGCTTTTTCATCAGCCAGAGCTACAACCTTTGGCAAAAAAGTCTTTATCTGCTTTTCAAGCAGGTCAATATTATCTCCTGCAGTTAAAACAGCGGCTTCAAACTTATCCCTGTGGCGTGCAATTATATCGAGGGCATTTCTTCCTATAGAACCTGTTGAACCAAGAACAGTTATACGTTTCATAATTTAATACTTCATTATCCCTGCAAATTTTAACACCCAGTACAGGACAGGCCCTGCAAACAAGGCACTGTCAATTTTATCTAAAATACCTCCGTGTCCTGGAATAAAAAGGCTTGAGTCTTTCACGCCTGCATCACGTTTAAACATGGATTCAATAAGGTCACCTATTACAGAAACAGCTCCTATCATTATTCCAATCAATATTATTGAAAAAGTTTTAAAAGAGGATATAAAAATCGTATTAACAAGCAGGGCTCCAATCACACCGCCGATAAGTGAACCTGCAGCACCCGCAACTGTCTTGTTAGGACTCACTTCTCTGTAAAGCTTTCTTTTTCCGATACCCTTTCCAAGATAATATGCCATCGAATCTGACATCCATGCCGATGCGTAAAGAAATATTATCCATTCAGGCCCGAGTGTTCTTATCTGCATCTGGAATGTAAAAAATCCCGGAATATATAGGAGGCCTACTGCAGGGGGAGATATGTCATGAAGTGCCGCCAGAGGATTTCTTTTTATTATCAGCCTTACACACATCACTGCAATCAATGATAACATTATGACATCAAGAGTATATTCTTTCCAGATATAGGAAACCAGAATGATTAACGACCCCAGAAAAAGGCAGGAGTATCTCAATATTCCTGTTACACGGTACATGTGATAAAATTCTGACATGGCTAATAAGGACGTAAGAATGAGTATCAAGAGGAAGTATCCTGAAGGAAGATACATTATATAGAAATAAATAGCAGGCAGAAAAACTGCAGCAACAATAAGCCTTTTAAGGTGCATCAACCCTCACTGATATAGCACCAAATCTCCTCTCCCTCTGCTGATAATCCTGTATCGTAAGGAGAAATTCATCTTTTGTGAAATCTGGCCAGAGTGTATCAGTAAAATAGAACTCAGCATATGCAGCCTGCCAGAGCAAGAAATTACTTATCCGCATCTCTCCGCTTGTTCTTATAATTAAATCCGGAGTCAGCAAACCGGCTGTATCGAGATATGAACTGAAAACATCTTCTGTGAGTTCTTCAGGTTTCATATCTGCACGTAAAATCTTTTTTACTGCCCTTAGAATCTCATTACGTCCACTGTAGCTCAAAGCTAAATTAAGAACCATCCCTCTATTCGCAGTTGTTTTGTCTACAGCTTCCCTTATGATTCCCTGAATATGCTCCGGTAGTCTCTGTGTATCCCCCATAGTTTTAAAGACAATGTCCTTTTTCGAAAGGACTTCGATCTCCTTTTTCAAATACAATTCAAGGAGTTTCATTAAAGTGGTTACCTCTGATGAGGGTCTCTGCCAGTTCTCTATTGAAAAAGCATACAGTGACAAAACCTTTAAACCGAGCTCTGCAGATATCTCGATGATCTCTTTTGACCTTTCGACTCCCTGCCTGTGGCCTTCGATCCTCGGCAGTCCGCGTAACTCGGCCCACCGCCCGTTGCCATCCATGATAATGCCTATATGTCTTGGTATGCGGCCTGTCAGCAACATCCTGTTTATATCCCTTTAATAGAATATATATATAGCCTTGTTCCCAAAGGATTTTCCCCTTTTAATATATTACCGGGTTTTATACCGAACAGGGGGGCTGTCAGGACAAACATCTTGTCACCTTCAATTGTATAATCAAGGACAGATCCTTTTATATTATCTATTAAAACACTTTCTTCCATAGAAAGTCCATTCCACCACAGGGTTTTAATCTGGGAATTCTTGTATCCAAGCCCCTTTACCATCTCTAACAAAGGAATCCTTTTGACGAAAATCGCATTTCTGTTTCCTAAGAGCAAGAGCCTGTCTCTGACAATCCATTCACCCCTATCAAGCATAACAGTGGGGGATGACTTTTTGAATGTTTTAAGAAAACCTCCCGTACTGGTATCACTTCTCCATATCTTTATATTTTTATCGTCGTACAGGCTGAGTGACATGTGATCATATGCAAGTATTAGTTTTCCCATTAAGGGGTCTTCAAAATATACGAAATCGTATATATTGACGCCTGGCGGGAGATTAATCTCTTCTGCTTTTTTATACTCACCGTCGTATACTATACCAAACACTTTGCCATCATATCCTTCAGCAGGTGAATAGACCTGAGCTATAAGTTTATTTCCCAATCTTCTCAGGAATAAATTATCTTCGTACAGGAGAGTGAATTCGCTGTTTTTCAATTCATAAATATAAGAAATAACAGCATCATCTTTCATAGATGTAATTATGACCTCATCTTTTCCGTTTCTGTTAAGATCGATTGAATCGAGCCAGATATTACCGGCTGAGGTTTCTATCTTAATTCCACCAAGTGCAGGCTGCAGGTCAACGCCAGATGTGTAGACCCTGACCTCTTTTTCTGTACTAATAATAATCTCCTGTTTTTTATCTCCGTCTATGTCTCCCATTGCGATAAGCCTTGCTCCGCCGGGTAAATCTATCTTCATCAGTGCCTCTTCTCTACCCGGTGAAAAATACTCTTCTCCGAATCTCAGTTCTTTTGTGAGTGTAGCATCGATTATTACGTCCTTTTCGAAAAACTTAATACCATCTGCCACCCAGAAAAGTCTCTGTTTTAGATAAGTATCAGAATCTGTGACTCTAGCTGTCAGTAAAAGGGCTACATCCGCATCACGTTTTCTCGCCTCTTCAACAACCACTCGGGGGTCATCTGTCTCAAGCCATGTATCAATCATATTATATCTTCCTGTTTCTTTGAGGCTTCTGTAGTATGATTCGGCTAAATACCAGTCTATAGCAGATGATTGGCAGAATATAAGATTTACCCTGATTTCTGATATCCTAACCTTATACCCCTCTTTTGCCTCCCCTTGAATTACTTCACCTACAGATGAATCGGAATTTATTTCCCTTATCTCGAGTTTTCCTTTTAATAATTCTACATGGCCTAAAGGTTCTTTTGTAACAGGATGCCTAAAAGGTGCTTCTTCTATGAGTATGTTAAACCTCATACCTTGCTTTACAGAATCTTTTGCACCGAGGTTGATTACTACCTTATTTCCTTCTGCCTTAATTATCTTTCCCGTCATCGGTTTGAAATAGGAGACCGTCTCGTCCCTTAAATTTTCCAGCGGATTATCAGCGGCATAAGAGGCTACAGCAGAGCACAGGATATAGAGCACAGAGCACAGAGCTATCAGCAATACATAAGCCCTCTCTTTGCCCTTTGCTCTTTGTCCCGGGTTCTGCCTCATTTTGATTACCTTCCTTCTGATAGCCTTTCTACAAGCAAATCCGGTAAATTTTTCTTCCTCATCTTATTCTGAACCGTCTCGATATCATATGGAACCCTGTTTATCTGGATATCCTTATCTTCAACTATTACATAACAGGCCCTCGGGTCTCCATCACGTGGCTGCCCCACGCTGCCGGCATTTACAATATACCTGCTACCGTCTTTCATTCGGGTTTTTCCCCTGTATGTAACAAGCTCTCCCGAAGGTACCCTTTCAATAATGAAGGGTTGATGACTATGTCCCAGAAAACAGAGCTTGTTATCAAAATACCGGAAGTTTATCTCAGCATCCCATAGCGTGAACAAGTAATGCCATTCCTCCGGTTCCTTTGGTGTAGAGTGAACAAAAAGCATATCGTTAAATTCTTTCTTAAGAGGAAAAGATTCAAGCATGTTTTTATTTTTTTCAGTTAGCACCTTTCTTGTCCATTCGATTGTAAATCTTGCATATTCATTAAAATAGGAAATATTTGTCAATCCCAGGACACCCCAGTCATGATTGCCTGCAAGAAGAATCTGACAGGTCTCCGAAAGCATTTCTACGCATTCGTTGGGATCAGGTCCGTATCCAACAGAATCTCCGAGGAAGAAGATATCTATTATCTTCTTCCTTCCTATGTCTTTTAAAACCGCATCAAGGGCATCAAAATTTGAATGAACATCAGATATTACTGCAAAAAGCATCAGACTTTTCCTGCCTCTTTTGCAAGTCTATCAAGGATACCATTTAAAAATGAGGCGGATTCTGATGATGAGAATTTTTTTGCTATCTCTAATGCCTCATTTATTGTTACGGCAGAAGGTATGTCCTTCCTGTAAATTATTTCATAGGCTGCAAATCTCAATATGTTCCTGTCCACTGCAGCCATCCTTTTTAATGCCCAGTTCTCTGTAAATTTCTCGATCATCTTGTCTATCTCGTCAAGTTTGTCTAAAGTTCCGAAAACAATTTCCTCGGTAAAATTTCTTACATCTTTTTTATTATCTTTTTTATCAGACCAGAACTCTTCAAGGCCTTCTTTATCAATTTTTCTTTCCGTAAAATCCACCTGGAATAACAGCTGAAGTGCATATTCCCGGGCCTTACGACGTTTCATAAGAATAACAGGAATTAAAAAATATGAAGTTCGAAGAAGACTTTTTTGCAGGCTTGTGGATTAAATCGGATATCTTCACATTTTTTTCAGGAGTTGTGCCATTTCAATTGCTGATAACGCGGCATCCCAGCCTTTGTTACCACTCTTTGTACCTGCCCTTTCAACAGCCTGTTCGATTGTATCTGATGTTATAATTCCGAAAGCTATAGGGATACCTGTCTCCATGGAGACTGTAGCAATACCTTTTGAAACCTCCGCAGCGACATATTCGAAATGCGGTGTCGCACCCCTGATTATCGTTCCAAGACATATTATGGCATTATAAGTACCTTTCAATGCCATCTTCTTAGCTATCATCGGTATTTCAAAAGAGCCCGGAACCTTAACAATATCGATGTCCTCTTCTTTAACGCCGTGCCTCAAAAGGGCATCCTTTGCCCCGTCAAGGAGCTTGCTTGTAATAAACTCATTAAACCTGCTCAATATAATGCAAAATTTTAACCCCTTTGCCTGAAGCTCACCCTCGATAATCTTCATAAAACCCTCCCTCTTTACCCGTTAGAAAGAAAATCACTTCAGAAAACTCTGACAGGTCTTACACGCTGTCCAGAATATGCCCGAGTTTTTTCTTTTTTGTCTTGAGATAGATGAGATTCCTTTCTTTTGGCTTTGTCTCTATAGGAACCCTTTCCACTACCTTAAGATTATACCCTTCCAAACCGACAATCTTCTTTGGATTATTTGTCATAAGTCTCATCTTCCTGACGCCAAGATCAACAAGTATCTGCGCACCGATACCATAATCTCTCAAATCAGGTTTAAAGCCAAGTTTGATATTAGCCTCAACAGTATCAAGTCCCCTATCCTGGAGCTCATATGCCTTCAGTTTGTTAAGCAGGCCTATACCCCTGCCTTCCTGCCTCATATAGAGGATAATGCCTTTCCCTTCGTTTTTAATCATCTCCATTGCCTTATGAAGCTGCTCTCCGCAATCACATCTTTCAGAACCGAAGACATCTCCTGTCAGGCACTGGGAATGGACCCTGACAAGAATCTCATCTTCAGGCTTTATCTCGCCCTTTACCAGAGCCAGATGTATATTGCTATCTATATCATTGGCATAAACAATAATATTAAATTCACCGCCGTATAGAGTTGGGAGTTTTATATCCACAAGTCTTTTTACAAATAATTCTGTCCTCATCCTGTATTTAATAATGTCCTTTATGGTAACAATCTTCAAATCACGTTTTTTTGCAAATTCCATAAGCTCCGGTACCCTTGCCATTGTGCCGTCATCGTTCATAATCTCACATATAACTCCCGCCGGATATAACCGTGCAAGTTTTGCTAAATCAACAGAGCCCTCTGTCTGCCCGGCCCTCTGCAGTACTCCACCCGGTTTTGCCTTTAGAGGAAAGACATGGCCGGGTCTAGCCATGTCTTCAGGCCGTGTCTTTGGATCGATAGCTGTCAGTATAGTCCTTGCCCTGTCTGCTGTCGATATGCCTGTTGTGACCCCTTTTTTAGCCTCTATGGAAACTGTAAATGCAGTACCAAATGGTGAAGTGTTTTCATCTGTCATCATAGGAAGTTTCAGTTCTTCCACGCGCTCAGGTGTGAGTGAGAGACAGATAAGGCCTCTGCCATATTTGGCCATAAAATTTATTGCATCAGGCGACACTTTCTCAGCTGCCATGCACAAATCACCTTCGTTTTCCCTGTCTTCGTCATCAACAAGAATAACCATTTTACCTTTTTCTATATCTTCGACAGCCTCATCAACTGTGTTGAATTTATAAACATCCATCGTTTTTCTCCTTAAACGGATAATTCTCTATGTTTATAAACTATTTATGTTATTAATCCTCAAAGATCTTAAAAGTTGTTTCAGATCTTTAATTCTGTCATTCTGGCTTGTCCAGAATGACAACCTGATGCATCAACCATTGGAACAGAGTTTGCTGTCTATATCAAGTATATCCCTCTCTCATCAAGGTTCTCATAAACTTTGAATTTTTATCTTCTCTCCTGCTTAAAAATCTGGCAACATATTTTCCCAAAATGTCTGCCTCGATATTAACGGTATCGCCATGTCCTTTAAACCCTAAAGTCGTCATTTTTGCTGTATGCGGGATAATAACAACTGTAAAACTGTCTTTTAGTATATCAATAACCGTAAGGCTTATTCCATCTAAAGCAACCGACCCTTTTTCTACAAGAAAATCGATTATATCCGATGGCACTTCGATACCGAATTTTAACATATCACCTTCATTCGCTTTTGTCCGAATTTTACCGACTGCATCAACATGTCCGGTCACAAAATGGCCGCCTATCCTCGTATCTGGTGTAAGGGAAGGCTCCAGATTTACAATATCTCCTGCCTTAAGACTGCCGAGATTCGTGCTCCTGAGAGTTTCTTCAGACAGGTCAAAAGAAAGTTCATTTCTGTCTTTGTTTGCAACAGTCAGACAGACACCATTCACAGAGATACTGTATCCCACCTTTGAATCAGACGAAACTTCTCTCGATTTAAGAGAAAGTACCGCGCCACCACTGCGTCTTTTCATTGATATTATCTCACCCATTTCGAGTATTAGACCTGTAAACAAATTATTCCTCTATATCTATGTTAAAATTTAACTTTTTTTGGTACACTCCGAGTATGTCAACCGTCTCTGACCATGCTGTCCTCACACGAACCAATTTTTCTTTTTTTGTAACCTTTATATCCTCTTCTTCAAGAGGAAGTCTCAGTTCTGCAGCCCTTTCAAAAATCTGTGCCCTTGTTTTTTCTGTATCTCCAAGACTTATTCTGGCAAACTCTTTTACGTCAGATTTGAATGCTGAATATTTGTAGTAAGGCATTCCGAACTTTATTCCTGCATATACACAGAATGCAAGTAAAGCCATTACAAGAGCAAACCTGATAAATCCCCCCTGTTCTTTGAGTATTTTCATTCTATCAACCTCCCTATCCTACTAAACCTGGCCCAGTCATCGGGATCCCATGACCAATATATGATAAATGCTGTGCCCTTGACATCTTTCAGGTCAACAAAACCCCAGTATCGACTGTCATAGCTTTGATCCCGATTATCACCCAAAACAAATACCTTGCCTTCCGGAACAACCAAAGGCCCGAAATTATCCCTCGGATCGAATCCTCCAGGTCTTATATTTCTGTCATAGTGACGCACATAAGGTTCTTCGATTGATTTACCATTAATATAAACAACTTTATTTCTTCCCTCTATTATATCACCCCCAATCGCAATGCCCCTTTTTATAAAGTCTTTTTTAGGGTTTTCCGGATATTTAAATACTATTATATCCCCCCGTTCCGGTTTTCTGAATACCAAAATCACTTTGTCAGTAAAAGGAATTTTTGTGCCATATATGAATTTATTAACGAGTATATGGTCTCCGATTAAAAGAGTCGGGATCATTGAACCGGACGGTATTTTAAATGCCTGCACAACGAATGTCCTTATCAGAAGCGCAAGAATCAGGGCTGTAATAATGGCTTCTGCGTACTCTCTTAATAATCTCTTTTTGTCTTTCATCCGGGCGTCCTCCAGCTTTCTGAATCCAGTTCGGGCATATAAACAGAACACCTTAACCAGTATTCAAAATCATTTCCCCCCTTTACCAAATTTATCAAAAGAGGTTAAGAGGAGATTTTGATAACTCAAGTGCTATGGAATATCAGACCTGCGGAACCTGTAATCCCTGCATCATCCATAAGGACCGATGGTACAATTTTAACTTTATCATAAAGTTCCCTGAAAGCCCTTCTCGATGCCTCCCTTATGGCTTCCTGTACATATATATCCCAGGCACCTACAAGCCCGCCTGAGAGGACAATTGCTTCAGGGCTCATAATGTTTATCACATTTGCAAATCCGATACCGAGGTATCTTCCTGCATTTTTCAGTAATTCTCTGGCAAAAGTGTCTCCGTCGAGTGCAGCTTTATAAACATCTTCTGCTGTAAGTTTATAGATATTCCCGGCAGAATATTCTTTAAGCAAACTCTCCCTGCCTTTTTCGAGGGACGAAACCGCTCCTGACAGTATTGCCCTTCCAGAGGCATAGGATTCAAGGCACCCTGAATTACCACATGGACATTTTTCGCCGTCTGCATTTATGCTCATATGACCTATTTCGGCCGGAATATTAAGAAGTTTTCTCCTGTAAATTATGCCCCCACCTATTCCGGTTCCAAGAGTGAATAGAACGAAACTCGAAAACTTTCTGCCTGATCCAACCCACATCTCTCCAAATGCAGCAGCATTCGCATCATTTTCAATCAGGACCGGAACCCTGAACTTTTCTTTTATTTCATTCACAAGATCAATCTTTTCAATAACGTGTAAATTAGGTGAAGTTAAAACTTTACCTTCTTCCCTGCTGATGAGGCCGGCAACCCCTATACCGATTCCGGCAACCTCGTCAGAGAAAAAACTATCCACTGCATCTGAAAGGGAGTTCAAGACTTCTTCTGTAGTTGCCACCTTAATCTTTTTGATAATTTCTCCGTCTCTTGAAACAAGAGCAACCCTCAGATTAGTACCGCCAAGATCGATGCCTACCGCATATTTTTTCTGCATAGCTCTATTATTCCCTGTAAACCTCGATTGCTATTTCCGGGCACATCTCTGCACACATGCCACACCCTGTACATTTCTCAAAATGTTCGGGCGATGCAGGGAAAAAACCTTTCTGGTTAAAATTCTCTTCAATTGCTATTACGCCCGGAGGGCATGCATCCACACAATAGCCACACCCTTTACACAATTCTTTATCTATTATTATCATCCCTCTCATGTCGCGCTTTCCAGCAGTTCTTTGGCATGCCTTAATGAAACTTCTGTTATTTTCCCGCTGAGCATCCGCGCTATCTCATTAATCCTTTCCCCGCCTTTAAGCTCCTTAACTTCCACACATACCCTTTCATTCTTCTGTCCTTTCTCAACCTTCAGATGAAAGTCTCCCATGGAAGCGATCTGCGGGAGATGGGTTGTACAGAGGACCTGGTGCCTGTGTGATATTGCTTTTAGTTTTTTGCCGACACTTTTTGCTGTCTTGCCCCCTATTCCCGCATCAACTTCATCGAATATCATTACCGGGATACTGTCAAAATCTGCGAAAATACTCTTTAATGCGAGCATAACCCTTGATAGCTCACCGCCGGAAGCTATTTTTGCAAGAGGCTTGGGTGGCTCTCCAGGATTTGCGGAAAAGAGGAACTCTATTTTATCAATACCGTGAGTTGAGACGGGTTCCTGTTTTACATCTATCACAAATTCTGCATCACTGAAGGCAAGTTCTTTAAGTTCATTTTTTACAAGTCCTTCCAACTCCTGGGCTACTTCTTTCCTTTTTTCAGAAAGAATTATCGCAGATTGAAGAAGCATATCTTCTTTTTCTTTGCATTCGGCCTCTATCGTATCGAGTCTTTCATCTATAATCTCAAGGCTCTTCAATTCTTTTTCTGCCCCGTCTCTGTATATGAGAATATTTTCAATCCCTTCGCCGTATTTCCTTTCGAGCCTTTTAATGAACTCTAATCTGTCTTCGACTTCTGCGAGTCTTTCGGGTTCAGGATTAAATTTATCCTTATATCCTCTGAGAGAAAACGATGCATCTTCAATCAGGGGCATTGCCGCCTCAAGCAAACTCAATACTTCAGACAGGCGCTGGTCCACAGATGACATCTCCTTTACTTTTGTTATCACAGAGGTAAGTTTTTCTATACAGGAACCCTCTTCGCTATAAATATTACAATAGGCTTTTTCGCCGCTCTCTTTTAACCTGCTCATGTTCAACAGAATATTTCTCTCTTCTGTCAATTCCCCTTTTTCGGTAATACTTAATGAGGCAGCATCTATTTCATTTATCTGAAACCTCAGCAGGTCAAGTCTGTGTGATCTTTCTCTGGCTTTCTGTCTTAAGTTCGATTCTTCCTGTCTCAATGTCTGAACCTCTTTATAAAGCGATTTAACTTTTTCTCTATCATTATAGAGTCTGCCGAACAAATCGATAAATATTATATGCTTATCGACCGTGAGGAGGCTCTGGGGCTCATGCTGCCCGTGGATATCAACAAGCGTCCTACCGATTTCTGAAAGGCTCTGAAGACTCACCATTGTATCATTTATGTAAGCCCTGCTTTTGCCTGAAGCAGAGATATTCCTCCTCAGAATAAGACCTTCAGATGTATCTATGTCCATGTCAGAAAGTTCCTTGATATTCTCTACTTCAAAGAATGCCTGCACAACCGCATCTTTTTCTCCTGTTCTTATTAAATCCGTTTGTGCCCTGCTGCCGAGGGCAAGACCCAGTGAGTCCACTATTATGGACTTCCCGGCACCTGTCTCACCTGTAAGAACATTGAATCCATTTTCAAACCTCACTCTCAGGTCATCAATAATGGCAAGGTTCTTAATCATGAGTTCTTTAAGCATTCATAAAAAATAACATAAAGAAAAATACCTTTCAATACGAACCCGAATAAGAAATTAAAACTTTATCAATAAAAGACATAAAAGAATTATTTTATACCAAAAAATCAAATTTTGTATTTTATTTTTTCAATAAACCTAACTTGAGAGTACCGGGTTCTCTTTTAACTTATTGATGTTAAAGAAAAATATTTTCAACTAATTTGTCATTGACCCCGAAATACCCCTCTTTGGCAAAGAGGGTCAGACAAGATTTAAAGATACAAATTTTATAAATATCTTATGGAGAATTCCTCCTGATCACCTTTATACAGCTGCCATTGAACGTCTATATTTGAAACCCTCGCTCCGGGCGGGCCCACATAACATTCCCTGATTGCTCTTTCAATAACATCCTTCTCACCCTCAAACAGCACCTCGACTCTTCCATCTCTAAGATTTTTCACCCAGCCTTTAAGGCCAAGGTTTCGAGCAAGTTCCATTGTAAATACTCTGTAGAAAACCCCCTGAACCCTGCCATCTATGAATAAGCAAGCCCTTGCCTTTTCCATGCTAAATTATATCATATATAACATTGTATAGATTAAAGCCCGTTGACTAATGGATACCAGTCAAATATAAAATATCTAAAAATGTCTATAAGAAGATACTTTCTCAGTCTCTCTCTAAATAAAAAATTGATAGGGATAATGATCCTTCTCTCTCTCTATATGGTTTCTGTTTTGTTGTTCTTATACTCCCAATCAGAAAAAGCATTGCTTGCAGAAATTGAAAAACAGACGGCAGAGCTTTCGAAGGCAATCCAGGTGGGTGTTGAGGAAGTTACGAGCAGTGGTTACACAGACGAGATGAGGCTTAAAAGATACCTTCAGCATCTCAATGCAAAGGGGGTTAAAGAGATATCGATTATAAGTAACACAGACGAAATTGTTGCAAGCACTGATCCCATGAGGGTAGGAGAGGAAGTCAGCCCCCAAAAAAAAGAGCGTATTATAAAAGCAGAACTCGGAGACCCTGTTTCTAAAGAGGAGAAGGTTTACAATGTTATTCTCCCGGTTATCGCCGAAAATGAACATTATGGTTATATACATCTTAAGATCAATGTAGAAGATTTTTCGGAAATATTGAAAGGTAATGCAATAAAAAGGATGATGGCAACCTCTCTGGTCTTTGGCATCGGAATAATCCTTGCGGTTTTCCTCTCATGGATGTACACAAGACCAATACATAACGTGGTTAATGCTGCCAGAAGCGTTGCTGCAGGTGATCTCACAATAAACCTGTCCACAGATAGGAAGGATGAGATCGGTGGACTTACGCAGAGCTTTAATTTCATGGTTCAGAAACTGCGTGAAGAACGTGCACTTGAGGAGAAATTGCGTGAAGCCGAGCATCTTTCCGGCATAGCACAACTGGCAAAAAGCATAGCACATGAAATAAGAAATCCCCTGAATTTTATAAGTCTTTCAATAGACCATTTAAGAAACAAACATGCTCCGCATGAAATCAAGGATAAAGAGGCATTTGAATCGCTTATTATAAGCATAAAACACGAAATTCAAAGGCTTAACAAACTCGTGGGTGATTTCCTTGACTACGGAAGACCCCTTAAACTAAGCCTGAAAGAGACTGATATAAACAGCCTGATAAATGAAGTTGTATCACTTGTACGTGCAAAAGCAGAAAAGGACGGTATAAAGATTAATACTCAGCTTGCACCACTTCCTGCACTCTATATTGATCCGGAATTGATCAAAACCTGTATATTCAATATCATTTTAAATGCATTCCAGGCAATGCACTCAGGAGGACCACTCACTTTAAGTACGAATAAATCCGATAACAGAGCTTATATTGTCATTGAAGATACAGGTATCGGTGTTTCAAAGGATAACCTGCAAAAAGTCTTTGATCCTTTCTTCTCAACTAAAATCGCAGGGCTCGGCCTCGGTCTTGCCATGACAAAAAGGGTCGTTGAAGATCACGGCGGCAGGGTAATTTTCCATAGTATAGAAGGCAAGGGAAGTACTGTAACGATATCTTTGCCGATCAGGGAATGAGAATTAATAAATAGAAGTACTAAAAATTTCATAAATAAAACGATATTTGTGTCTCAATTTTTTTTCATTCTGGCTTGTCCAGAATCCTTCTTTAAGAAAGATTCCCGACATGCGGAAATGACATACAAGTTGTCTTAATTGTAAATTTATTAGGAGTCAGGAGGTACAAATGGCTGTTGTATTGATTGTTGATGATGAGCCGCTGCAGAGGGATATCGTCAAGACTATCCTCGATGAAGAAGGATACGAAACATATTCTGTCCCCTCGGCGGAGGAAGGGCTCAAGATTGTAAAAAAGGTAAATCCTGACATAGTTCTCACCGACCTCAAAATGGAAGGGATGGATGGAATAGAATTCATAGAATCTCTTCCCGGAGAGCCTTTTAAACCTCCTGCTATAGTTATGACAGCATATGGAACCATCTCCTCTGCTGTCGCGGCAATCAAAAAAGGGGCATTTGACTACCTCACCAAACCTCTTGATAAGGATATTCTCCTTATAACTGTTAAAAGGGCAGCCGAAATCGCCGAACTTCAAAAAGAAAATCTCGAACTTCAGAGGGCTCTTTTTGACAGATTTAAAATAGAGGGAATCGTAGGTAAATCACAAAAAATGAAGGAAGCAGTTGAGATTATGAAAAAGGTTTCCACGAGTAATGTTACCGTGCTTATTCTCGGGGAGAGCGGCACAGGGAAAGAGCTTGTGGCAAGGGCTATACACTATAACAGCCCGGGGCGGACAAGACCATTCACGGCAGTGAACTGTGCAGCAATCCCTGAAAACCTGATAGAAAGCGAACTCTTCGGTTACGAGCCAGGTGCTTTTACAGGCGCTTTATCAAGAAATATAGGGCTTTTTGAGGCTACAAATGGAGGCACTATATTCCTTGATGAAGTCGGGGATCTTCCATCTCTGACACAATCCAAGATCCTGAGGGTACTTCAGGACAAGGAGATAAGAAGGCTTGGGGCACGTGAAAACATAAAGGTGAATGTCAGGTTGATTGCTGCAACTAATAAAGACATTGAGAAGGAAATCATAAATAAAAATTTCAGGGAAGACCTTTATTACAGGTTGAAGGTTGTGACCATTGAGCTGCCACCATTACGTCAAAGAAAAGAAGACATCACTGACCTGACTAACTTTTTTATCGGTAAATATAATCAGGAATTCGGGAAGAGGATAAAGGGCATAGAAGAAAATGCGATGAAAGCACTTAAAGAATATCACTGGCCGGGCAACATACGCCAACTTGAATCAGTTATAGAACGTGCTATTCTCATGTGTGATTCTTCAAATATATCTCTTAATGATATAAAAGGTGAATTAAGGTTTTTTCAGGTAAGGGATATCCTTGATTTTGACCTTCCTAATGAGGGGGTCGATTTCGAAGAGATTGAAAAAGAACTTCTCAGAAAGGCGATGCAGAAGGCAAACGGCGTAGCATCAAAGGCAGCAAAGCTCCTCGGCATGAGCTATAAAACTTTCTGGTACAGGTGGGAAAAGTTCCGGCTTCAATCCCCAAAAAAGGATAATCCTTCCTAAAAGGGAAAAATTAGCCGGTCAACTCTTATATTCTGTGGGTTTTTATACTGGCATATCTATTGCTTCCCTTTTACTTCGCTGAAAGTAAATAGATTTTCTGAAATTATTTTTGCTTTCTGTGGGAATTACATACTTAAAATATTTTAAATGAAAGGAGGTGAATTGAATGAAGAAAGCTCTCACTATTATCATGGCAGTTCTCTTTGTATTCGCTATCACATCAGTCTCGTTAGCGGTCGAGGAAAAAAAGACACCAGCACCGAATCCGGCTCCGGCCGAGAAGAGGGCTGAACCTGTAACTGCTGAAAAGCCGAGGGTCAAGCAGATAACAGGTGAGGTCACAGCAGTTGATGCAAAGGCTATGACTATCACCGTAACCAAGAAGATGAGGGGCCGGGTGATAGAGGCTGTTGCAACAGTTACTGACAAGACAAAGATTATGATGGGCAGAGAGAAGAAAACGCTCGCAGATGTGAAGGCAGGCGAAAATGTTACCCTTAAGTATATTGAGGCAGATGGCAAGAATACGGCTAAAAGCATTGCTAAAAAGCCTGCAGCACCAGCAGAAAAGAAGGCTGAATAATATTTGCAGAAAAAATAATTTTAATAAAAAGGGTACTGAAATTCAGTGCCCTTTTTATTTTTAACTCAGATATCACCCCAGAATAAATTCTAAATCAAACCCGGATTATCATTCAGAAAAATATTGGCAGATACAGTATTCTCATTCAAATGCTATATCTGGCAGTGACTACAACTTATGCTATAGATCATCAAAGATCCTGGCGGATGCATTTACGGGTCAATAACAGCTTAACGTATCAACTATTGGAACAGGGCTCGCTATGAATTTAATGGCCAAAAGGTTCAATATTTTCTATAAATTTTACTGTATTATATAATATACCTACAATAAAAGATAAAAGGGGAGGGAATCTTGAAAAAAAAAGTATTTTTTGATCTCGCTTCACGCGTAAATCATCTTTCACCGTATCTTTTTGCTGCCATAGACAAAATGAAGCAAAAATCTTTAGAGAAAGGGGTTGACCTTATAGATTTAAGCATAGGCGACCCTGATATGCCTACTCCATCCCATATAGTCAATGCGATGAAAAAGGCAGTCGAGAACTCTGCCAACCACCGATACCCTTCATATGAAGGAATGCTTTCGTATAGAGAAGCTGTCGCAAAATGGTACAAGAAAAGGTTCAATGTGAAACTCGACCCGCATACAGAAGTACTTTCATTAATCGGCTCTAAAGAAGGAATAGGTCATATTCCTTTGGCTTTTGTCAATCCCGGGCAAACAGTGCTTGTACCCTCACCGGGGTATCCGGTTTATTCAGTCGGAACACTGTTTGCAGGTGGCAAAAGTTACAGTATGCCCTTGAGAAAAGAGAATAACTTCCTTCCTGATTTAAATAAAATCCCCAAAAATGTATTACATAATGCAAAACTTATATTTTTGAATTATCCTAACAATCCAACCTCTGCTACAGCACCGCGCGAATTCTTTACAGAAGCAATAAGAATCGCCTTGAAATACAAAATTATTATATGTCATGATGCCTCATATACCGAGATTTATTATGATAAAAAGCCTCTAAGCTTTATGCAGATACCGGAGGCAAAGGATGTTGGCATTGAATTCCATTCCCTGTCAAAGACTTACAATATGACAGGCTGGAGGATAGGTTTTGCTGTTGGGAATAAGAATGTCCTGGCAGGACTCGGGAAAATAAAGACTAATCTTGATTCAGGAGTTTTTCAGGCGATACAGGAAGCAGCAGTAACTGCCCTTGGTACGGATGACAGCATCCTGTCCCATATCAGGGGAAAATACCTTGAAAGACGGGATATCCTCTATAATGGCTTGAAGAAACTCGGTATGAACCTTATAAAACCAAAGGCAACCTTTTATGCATGGGTCATGGTACCATCCAGGTTCGATTCAATGAAATTTGTTACATACATGCTTGATAAAGCAGGTGTGCTTGCCACTCCTGGCAACGGCTTCGGAGAAGCGGGTGAAGGATATGTAAGGTTTGCTTTCACAGCACCTAAAGAAAGTCTATATGAGGCTGTTGACAGGTTAAAGAGGATTTTATAGCCTCAATGTCTACTGCTTATATCGGCATTGGTTCAAATCTCGGCAACAGGGAAGAAAATTGTTTTCATGCAATAGAACTTCTTGAGAAAAAGGGAATTAAAATCAAAAAGAAATCTTCATTGTACGAGACAGAACCCTGGGGAATTAAACAACAGCCCATTTTCTTAAACATGGCAGTGGAAATAGAAACAGAACTCGAACCGGATAAGCTTTTAAGGCTATTGAAGGACATAGAAAAAAAACTTGGCAGAAAAAATACCCTTAAGTGGGGGCCCAGGATAATAGACCTTGATATTTTAATATTTGATGATATAATACTAAATAAAAAAGACTTAAAAATCCCTCATCCTTTGATGCATAAAAGGGGTTTTGTCTTAAAACCTTTGAATGAGATTGCTCCTAAGATAAATCATCCTTTATTAAATCGCAGTATAGCTGAGCTTGTGCAGCAGTTTTACAGGAAATAGTTATGGAACTGTTTGATATTGATATAATATCTTCCCTGCAAATCCACATGTCAGCCCTCACAGGATTTTATCTATCCCTTTACGGCGAAAAAGGAAACCTTATTCTCCCTCCGGTAAAAGAAAACAAGCTGCTTTCAACCATCAGGACGTCCTCCAGGGGACGGGATGAATATAATGAATTCGTAAAGAAAAACATTGAAATCTCAATGTTCAGAAATGATGTATCTTTATTTAAGGACCCCGCAGGGATGTACCATTTCTTTGCTCCTTTGCGTATTGATAAATCAGCTTTCGTCATGACAGGAGGCGGCGTATTCCTTTCCACAGAAGATTTTGAAAGCTTCTGCAAAAAAGATTTTCAAAATTATGGCCTCTATCCTCAGATTCTTCAGTTCCCGGTTATGGAAAATATAATGAGGAAACGTGAGGAAGTTCTTGATCAGGCAAGATACCTGCGGTCGATATTCAATCTTGTTCTCAGAGATAATTACAAAAGCAACCTTAATGAAAAGCGATACAGGCTGATGAAAACTATCCTGAGTCTGATATCCGACATAAAAATAGAGAAACAGGAAGAAGAGGTGTATGACGTTTTAACGGATGCCATGCTTTTTTTGTTCAATGCGGACAGCCTGGCTATTATGCACAGGGAAAAAAACTTGTTCATCCCTGAAAAAACAGCCGGCAGGCTGAGAGACAATCTTCAAAACGTATCTTTAGGTATCACAGGCATCGTATCAGAATTAGTAGAAAAACAAAAGCCTGTTTACTCTGATAACGTTCTTGATATATTGCGATTGGGCTTCAGTGACGATGTAACATCTGTATATATATTCCCCATCGTGTCCGGAGATGAGTTATCCGCTCTATTTTGCATTTTTAATACCGGAATCCCTCGGGAAGACGCATTCATTATCAACGAAATATGCAGGATTACAGGCTTTATCTTCAGACTTATAGATTTACAATCCATTTACAATAAATGCATAGAGGAGATAGATTTTTTCAGTACGGCAGCTGAACGCCTTAACCCCATCAGAGAGACGGAAATGTTATACGAAACAATACTTGATACGTCAGTGCATCTTGTAGGTGCTGAGAAAGGCTCTTTAATGCTTTCTGAAGACAATACTGCGTATTTAACAATAAAAGCTGCAAGAGGGATAAACAAAAGGCTCCTTGGTGATATAAGGATTAAATCCGGAGAAGGAGTAGCAGGCTGGGTTTTCAGAGAGGGCATACCGCTCAGGGTAGAAGATATAGAAAAGAATGACAGGGTTCTCTCAAGGAAAAGGCCTAAATATCGTACAGGCTCTTTTATAAGTATCCCTCTCAAGATAGGGGAAAAGACCATGGGGGTTCTCAACGTATCAGACAAATTAACAGGAGAAGTTTTTTCAGAAGAGGATATGGTTCTTATGAAATCCTTTGCATCGTACGTATCAATTGCACTTGAGCGGGCGACTTATTACAGTCTTGTAGGCCATCTTAGAGAGCTATCGATCACAGACTCCCTGACAGGCCTTTTTAACAGGAGATATTTTGAGGAAAGATTCTTTGAAGAGCTTCACCGTTCAGAGCGTCACAACCTGACTTTTTCACTTGCGATGATGGACATAGACGATTTCAAGGTCTTTAATGATTCAGAAGGTCATCTTGCAGGGGACGAAATATTGAAAACAATAGCTAATATTGCCAAGGACTGTTTACGGGTCAGCGATGTCCTGGCAAGATTTGGCGGAGAGGAATTCGCTGTCATTATGCCGCAGACTGACAAGGATGAGGCTTTTCTTGTTGCTGAAAGAATAAGGAAATCCATAAAGGAACAAATACCGAAGTTCTGGAGTTCGTTTCCAAAAGACACCTTAACAGTAACCATAGGAATTGTCACGTATCCATTCGATGGCAAAGACAGAAAAGAACTTATAAGGAATTCTGACAAAGCCCTGTACAGAGGGAAGATGGAAGGCAAAGACAAGACTGTTCTATGGGGCAGTCAGTAGGTCAGGACTTCTTTACAAAATCTCCGAAATTTCTCAGTAACCTCAACCCGGTTTCCTGACTTTTTTCCGGGTGAAACTGTGTTGCAATAATATTATCCTTCCATACCATTGAAGTAAAGGTTATGCCATAATCAGTGGTGGCAGCAACCACATCTTTATTATCGGGTGCAACAAAAAAAGAGTGCACAAAATAGAAAAAAGCTTCGTCCTTTATACCGCCAAAAACCGGCGGTTTTTTCAGAAGTTTTACATTGTTCCAGCCCATGTGCGGCACCTTGAGGTCTATGTGGAACCTGACTACCTTTCCCTTCAGGATATCTAAACCTTTATAAATACCGAATTCCTCTGATTCGGTAAATAAAATCTGCAGACCGAGGCAGATGCCCAGATAAGGTTTTCCCTTCTGAATTGACCTTATAATGGATTCAGTAAGTGACATTTTATCAAGGTTTCTTATACAGTCTCTGAATGCCCCAACCCCGGGGAGCACAACAGCTTCAGCGTTATCCACTGCCTTTGGATTTGAAACAACTCCGGCATCCACTCCTACCTTAAGAAAACCTTTCTCAACGCTCCTCAGGTTTCCCATTCCATAATCTATTATCGCAATCATGCCTGCTTAATTATTCCAATGCAAACCAATTTTTGAGGGTTTCCATTTCTTAGCATTTTTCAGACTAACTGAGCCTGACCGAGCAGCAGTTCAGCATCCAGAGATTTTAACCCTACAATAATTTTTATAAATGATTTATAAATAATAAAGTGTTTCATCCCTTTCAGGTGGTCTCTTCTTTACGGTTTGGCGTGATTTTGAAGGCGTGTTAAAAATCTCTTCTTCATTTAACATATCACCCATCTCTTCATCAATCCTGTCCGGGTCCTCTCCGGCTTCAACCCGTTTAAGTACCTCCTCTACACCAGCACCAAGGTTTAATCCTGCAATATCAAACAGCTTTCGTGTAATTTGAGCAGCCTGTTTCGGGTCTTCTTCATTTATATTCTTTGCCTCTCGCTCGAGCAAATGCATAGCCTTCGAAAGTTTTTCTTCATCGAGGTCAGGCATCTTCATCGCATCATCTTCTTTTGCACCTTTTACGAATGCAAACCTCGACATGAGTCTCACAATGGGGCCACTGTTGCACTTCGGACACATTGGCCTCTTTTCGGTGTTTATACGGCTTGAAAAAAAGTTGAAAATGGTGTTGCAATCTTCACAATAAAATTCATAAATAGGCATAAAACTACCTCCATGAAAGCTATACCTGACAATCAAGCTAATTTATTGTACATCTTTTACTGCCTCTAAAAAAAGCCCGATTAAATAACGAGCATTTCTCAGCAAATTTGTAAAACTTTAAGATTCCTCGCTTCGCTCGAAATGACATTGAAGAAAGTTCGCATTGTCATTCCGAAGGAGCAAAAGCGACTGAGGAATCTTGCTCCTTTTTCACCGAGATCACCGAGAATTGCTGTAAATAACCTTTGTGATTGACAGGTTCCTTTAAAGGTTGTAGATTATAACTGTT
>JACUUX010000004.1 GCA_014859105.1 Nitrospirota bacterium | reverse complement strand
TGAACCAGCGACCTCTGGCTTGACAGTACAAAAAAGCCTAATTTCCCCTTTTCTCTAATGGGTTGATTTTGTTGATAAAATCCTTATTTATCAAAGGCCTTCAGGTATTAGCCATTGTTGAGGAAAGTTGTTGTTGATTGAAGTAAATTTAAGCTCAGGGTTACAAAAAAGTTACAGTTTACAAAGGAAAGGAGAAGAAAATGGCAAAGGTAGTAGACATAAAAGAAGAACAAAAACATACATTGAGTCTTGATCAAGCAGACACTCTTGATGAACAGATAAGAAGGCTTGATGCAATATTGGCTATTATGTACCATGCTACTGATACGGATTCAGAAATAAAGATTGAGCATTGGTTTGAGATGATTAGATTAGCAATATCGGCGTTTGATAAGATTAAAGAGATTATAGAACCTATATATCAATCTGATTAATAAGCATACCGGGGGGGTAGCATGATGACAGGGGGTATGTCCATTATTATATCCCCCTCTTTTACAAAACATAAAAATATTCGGGGTAGGGGTTATCCTCTACCCTTTTTTATTATAGGTGAAGCTATTCTGTGGGCAGAGGCGAAATTAGGGGAATTATTACCACGTATTACTCAAAATTATCAGAGTTCCGGTAAGGGAACCCTGAAACAGCCACTATTACCCGAAGGCATAACCAAGAAGCAGTCCCATTATGCACAGATATTAGCAGAGAATCCCGAAGTTATACAGGAAGCAAAAAACTTTTTTAAAATTTTACACATTATTTCCAGATATTCAAAATTGGAAAGAAAAAATATTCTTGACATTAATAACTTCTTTTAGTATCTTAATTACATAAATGTATTTATATATTGAAAGGAGTGATTAAATGAATTTTAATACTAAGGCTGTGTCAAGAATTATCGGTCTTAGCAATAGACAAATTGATTACTGGGATAGAACCCATTTCATAAAACCTTCTGTAAGTGAAGCGTCAGGCTACGGTTCTGTAAGACTGTATTCTTTCAATGACCTTATTCAGTTAAAGGTAGCAAAGACCTTAATGGACAAAGGAGTTAGCCTTCAGAAGATAAGAAAAGCTCTCAATTATCTCAAAAAGAATATGCCTGAGATAGAGAAGCCTCTTTCAGACCTCAGGTTTTTAACAGATGGAGAAACTATCTTTGTTCTGACTAAGGATAGAAAGACAATCATTGACACTTTAAAGAACGGTCAGCTTGTCTTTGCTATTGCTTTAGGAGAAATTATAGAAGGGCTTAAAGGCAAGGTTTCAGCTTTACAGAGAGAAAGGAAATACGAAGTTACTGTAAGAGGTAAGAAATATCCTGTCATACTTCATCCTGATACAGAAGATAGCGGTTACTGGATAGAGTGTCCTTCTCTTCCCGGATGTGCTTCTCAGGGTGAGACAGTTGAAGAAGCACTTGAAATGATAAAAGACGCTATCAAAGGCCATCTTGAGGTATTAGAAGAAGAAAAGAAGGTTAGAAAGGTCTCATGAGTGGCCTTCATAACCTGAAGCCTGACAGGGTTATAAAGGCATTTGAAAGGGCAGGTTGGAAGGTAAGAAAACAAACAGGAACAAGCCATGTAAAGCTGACAAAAGAGGGAAGCCCTTATATTCTGTCAATTCCCGTGCATAAAGGTAAATCAATAAAGCAAGGGTTATTAAAAGATCAGATATCAAAAACAGGTTTAACGGTAGAGGAGTTTTTGAAGTTGTATAAATAATCAGGGGATAACGCCTGTAAAGCAGGGCTTGAAGGTAAGCTGTTTCATGACCTCAGAAGAACCGCTGTCAGGAATATGGTAAGGGCTGGCATCACTGAGAGAGTATCTATGAAGATTTCAGGGCATAAGACAAGATCAGTATTTGACAGGTACAACATTGTCAATGAGGCTGACTTAAGAACTGCATCCGAGAAGGTATCAATGATGCACCAGAACACTAAAGAGAAGTTACAGACGGTTACAAATGGTTACAAAAAGGTTACAATCGCTGATTTTGACAAAAAAGGGGAACAATGGTTAACTACCGAAACCCATTGACTATAAAGGGGAATTATGGCGGGGTGGACGGGAATTGAACCCGCGACCTCTGGCTTGACAGGCCAGCGTTCTAACCGGGCTGAACTACCACCCCACATAAAGTTGAAAGTTATAAGTTAAAAGTAAAAAAATTTATTTAACTTTCAACTCCGTTCTTGTTGCAGGCAAAAACGAATGGTAGGCGGAACAGGGATTGAACCTGTGACCTCAGCCTTGTAAGGGCTGCGCTCTCCCAACTGAGCTATCCGCCCGAAAGACTAATTTTATACAATATATATTATATTTTGTCAAATATCGGGTACAACAATCATTCTTTCAAAGAAACCTTACCGGTATCCGGGTCATAATTATATTTCGACATGTCAATATCAGATCTCATATAGTCATTTATCTTTTCGAGAGTTTCAGGGTATTTCGCATTTTCAGCATAATACATTGAAACTGCTTTTTTTACAGCATCGAGATTTGCTATTTCTCCGGCCTTCTGGCCTCTATTGTAAGAATCAATTAAGGCATCTCCGTAGTCATCAAAAGCGGTTCCTGGTTTTTCCTCGCATGCAAAAGAGAATAAGAGGATAAAGATTATCAAAAATAAAAAATATATTACACTCACCTTTTTTATAATGATATTCTAAATGAGCTGTTCAGCGCTGTCAAATTCCACTTAATTTTGTAAAAATATCAATTTAAAGTATTATTATAAATGTCTTTCACCTGGGTTTTTTTGTCACTTTTTTCAGCATTTACGCTTGCAACGAGTGATGCTCTCACAAAGAAGGCACTTATAAGAAGCAATGAATATCTTGTTGCCTGGTTCAGGCTCGTCTTTTCGCTCCCTCTCCTTATCATTATATGGTTTTTTATCCCCCGGCCTGACCTCGATACCATTTTCTACAGAGCCTTTTTACTGGCTTTACCTCTTGAGATACTCGCAATTGTTCTATATATAAAGGCCCTAAGAGTGTCTCCATTAAGTCTGACACTTCCCTTCCTGTCATTGACACCTCTTTTTTTAATTATTGTGTCGTACCTGATACTTGGTGAGAAGGTTTCGTTACAGGGTGGACTGGGTATTGTTTTTATTACTGCCGGAAGTTACACTTTAAATATACACCAAGTGCGTAAAGGCGTATTCAAGCCATTTAAGGCTATAGTAAATGAAAAAGGATCAGTGCTCATGATATGTGTTGCGCTGATTTACAGTGTAACTTCTTCTCTCGGCAAGATGGCAATCGAACATTCATCCCCGTTATTTTTCGGGGTCACCTATTTTATGGCTGTTACAGCTCTTTTTGCTCCGATAGCTTTACGGGTTGGAAGACCCGAACTTAAAGCCTTTATTGATGAAAAGCAGTTTAACAGCCTGTTTATTCCGGGTTTGTTTTATTCATTAATGATAGCTTCACACATGATTGCCATCAGCCTTACCAAGGTTGCATATATGATATCAGTGAAACGAACGAGTATATTGATAGGTATAGTTTATGGTTATTTTATTTTCAGAGAAAAGAAGATAGGGGAGAGGTTTCTGGGCGCAGTTTTGATGTTTACAGGGTTTGTATTGATTGTAACAGCATCCTGAATATAAACGGATATCGGGATGAAAGCACTGGATAAAATTAGAAAATTAAAAGAAATACTCGAAAAACATGGCATCGATAATGCAATACGGGAGGCTGAGCTTATAGTTTCGCACTGTATGAATTTAGGCAGGATGATAATTTACAGGGATAATCCCGATATCCCGAAAGATATTAATTCAGATATTAACGAACTCCTGAAAAGAAGAATAAAGAGGGAGCCCATTCAATATATCCTCGGCTGCACAGAATTCTATGGTTTAAAAATGAAAGTAGGCACGGGTTTATTGATACCAAGACCCGAGACAGAGTTATTGGTGGAAGAAGCGATAAGAATAATTAAACATAAAAAGAATAATCCCTCCTTACCCCACTTTACTAAAGGGGGGATGGGGGGATTAAACCTTCTCGATCTATGCACAGGCAGTGGTTGTATAGCACTTGCACTTGCAAAAGAGTTTCGTGAAGCAAAGGTTTATGGTACAGATATTTCAGAGACATCGATAGAATATGCACAGAATAATGCTGAGATAAACGGTATCAAAAATGTTACATTTATTAAAGGGTCTTTGTTTGAACCTTTAGGAAGATTGACTTTTGACCTTATACTTTCAAATCCACCTTATATAAGAAAGGATGATTTAAAGAATTTACAGCCCGAAATTAGGGACTGGGAGCCTGTAGGGGCACTGGATGGAGGTGAAGAAGGGCTCGATTATTATAAAGTCATAATCCCTGAGGCAGGAAATTATTTGAAAAAAAATGGATATCTTTTACTTGAACTCGGAGTGAACCAGGCAGACACTGTAAGGAAGATGGCTGAGAATGCAGGGTTTATGAATATTTACTTAATAAAAGATTATGCGGGGATTGAGAGAATACTTGTTGCTCAATTCGAATAGAACAGGGGGATAAAATGAGCATTCTTGAAGAGAACGAACATCTTGAAGAGCTTGACAGGAAATATATCTGGCATCCCTTCACGCAGATGAAGGAATGGACTGAGGAAACACCGGTCGTCATCTCTGAAGGAAGGGAATGTTTTATCAAGGACATTTACGGGAGATGGTATCTTGACGGTGTTTCTTCACTCTGGGTAAATATATTTGGACATAGAAAGAAGGAAATAGATGATGCAATAAAAAAACAACTCGATAGTATCGCACATAGCACCCTGCTCGGATTAAGCAATGTCCCTGCAATAAAACTGGCAGAGAGACTGGTACAGATAGTTCAGATGTCATTAAGAGGTCAGAAGACAAATTCTGCTTTCCTCTTCGGTAATCCCCCCATCCCCCCTTTAGTAAAGGGAGGTAAGGGGGGATTATGTAAGGTCTTTTACTCCGATAATGGGTCAACCGCAGTTGAAGTTGCCCTCAAGATGGCATTTCAGTACTGGAGGCATAAAGGGATAGAAGGAAGAAATTGTTTCCTGTCCCTCAATAATGCATATCATGGTGACACTATAGGTGCGGTAAGCGTCGGTGGGGTTGATATATTCCATAAAGCATTTGGACCACTTTTATTCAAGACTTATAAAGCTCCTTCCCCGTATTGTTATAGATGCGAATTCGATAAAAAATATCCTGATTGTAAATTGGCATGTCTTTCCGGAATGGAGGAAATTTTCAAGGCTTATGGATATGAGATCGCAGCGTTAATTATAGAACCTCTGATACAGGCAGCAGGAGGGATGATAACCTCTCCACCAGGATATCTCAAAGGAGTAAGGGAATTATGTACTAAATACAATATACTCATGATTGTAGATGAGGTGGCAACAGGTTTTGGACGCACGGGAAAGATGTTTGCATGCGAGCATGAAGGTGTGGTTCCTGATATTATTTGTCTTTCCAAAGGCATAACAGGAGGCTATATGCCGCTGGCGGTAACAATAGCAACTGAGGAAATTTACAGTGCCTTTCTTGGTGAGTTTAAGGATTTAAAGACATTTTTTCATGGTCATTCGTATACAGGTAATCCACTTGCATGTGCTGCAGCCATTGCATGTCTTGATTTATTTGACAAGGAAAAAGTTTTAGAGGGTTTGAAATTCAAGATAGAGATACTCGAAACATGGCTTAAGGATGTTTTAAATCTCCGGCACACCGGAGATGTCCGGAATGCAGGGCTTATGGCAGGTGTAGAAATGGTTAAGGATAAAAACACAAAGGAACCATATGACTGGGCTGAAAAGATGGGTTGGCGGGTTGCATACCAGGCTCAAGACAAAGGAGTATTTATCAGACCACTCGGAAATGTGATTGTCATCATGCCTCCTTTAGCAATAAGCGATCAGAATCTGAACCAACTGCTCAGAGTGATTAAAGAAGCAATAGTTGCAGTAACAGAAGAGTAGGGGGCTGAAATATTAAATTTCCCCTCTATAAAGAGGTAGGGGTGTGTAATTGAGTAAAAGGTCTATTGCAATTTTATTAATTCTTATACTCATACCTGTAATAATATACATCCTCTGGCCTTCTGACGAGAGTAGAATAAAGAAACTTTTCAGGGATGGTGCGAAATCTATAGAGGAGGAAGACATCGATGCCGTGATGTCGAAGGTCTCTTATAATTATCGTGACGAATACGGGCTTACGTATCTTTATATAAAAGAACATATGAAGTCTATTTTTCAAAGGATGAGCGGTATTCAGATCGAGTATGAAAATCTCGATATAAAAGTCGATAATAAAGCTGCTACGACAGAGATGGATGTGAGGGTTATTGCTACTGCCGGTGGTGAGACGGGTTATATAGTCGGAGATCTGCCCAATCCGGTACACTTAAAGTTCAGTCTCGAAAAGGAGAGAATTAAGTGGCTTGTGACAAAGACGGAAGGGCTGCCGGGTTACCGGTAAATATTCGAATCTTCATATGCAACGTCCAATTCATTTTTCGGGTATAATACATAGCGAACTCTGTTCCAATGGTCGTCATTATCCGGCTTGACCGGATAATCCAGTTCATTTCTCTGGATTGCCCGATCGAGGTCGGGCAATGACATAATAAAGATCATAAACAACTTTTAAGATATTTGATGATTAATAGCATAAAAGCCGAAGTGGCGGAACTGGCAGACGCGCCAGGTTCAGGGTCTGGTGGTCGAAAGGCCGTGCGGGTTCAAATCCCGCCTTCGGCACCATGAAGACAGGAAATTTATGAAAAAACTTACTCACTTAGACAAGCAGGGCAGGGCGAAGATGGTTGACGTTAGCGAAAAGCCAGTAACCCACAGGATGGCTACAGCAAGAGGTTCTGTCTATATGAAACCTGAAACCTTGAAACTTATAGAAGATAAAAATATTTCAAAAGGCGATGTTCTCTGTGTTGCCAGGATTGCAGGTATAATGGCGGCAAAGAAGACAGGTAATCTGATTCCAATGTGCCATCCATTGAATATTGCATCGGTGAAAATAGACTTTAATCCTGACAGTAAAAAGAATAAGATAGATATAGAAGCACAGGTAAAGGTTATCGGGCAAACCGGGGTCGAGATGGAAGCCCTTACAGCAATTTCAGTGGCTGCACTAACCATTTATGATATGTGCAAGGCTGTTGATAAGGAGATGACTATTTCTGACATAATGCTCGTGGAGAAAAGAGGAGGGAGGAGCGGGATTTTCAAAAGAAAATAATTTACTACTTTGTCTTCTCGATCCCCTTTTTTGCCTTAACATTATCCGGGTCTAATTTCAGGGCATTTTCGAATTGATCGTGCGCCATTTTCTTCATGCCAGCCCTGATGTATATCATTCCAAGATTAACATAATGCCCTGCATTATCCGGTTCAATTTCAATTGCTTCGGATAGTGCTTTCCCGGCATCTTTGAGACCGTTGGGAGTTTTAGTTAGAGCCAGAGACAGATAACTCCAGTATTTTGCATTATCAGGTTGCAGTTTAGTTGCCCATTTTAAAGAATCAACAGCTTCCCGGAAGTTGCCATCCTTAAACTCTTCAATACCACGCTTGAAATGGTCTTCTGCATCCCGGGCAGCTGAAGCCTCCTGTGTTTGTTCCTCTTTTTTTTCTGATAATACAACCTGTTCTTTTGATAAAACAGAATCTTTTAGTTGATTATAAGACCGGGTTATTGCATCGAATATCGCTGTCAGTTTATCTTTTATTGAAGGATCATCAGATGCGAAATATCTGTCAGGATGGAATTCCTTCGAAAGCCTGTAGTAATTCTTTATTAAAGTTTCTTCGTCTAAGTTTTCACCGACTTCAAGAAGGTCATTCGCACTTATGCTATTGAGTTTTGAATATATCTCATTAACTCTTCTTTTAAAAACCTCTTCTTCCTCTGAAACGGGCTGCAATATATCTTCGAGCGATATGGTCTCAAGTTCTTCTTCTAATTTTTCAACTGACTCCTTCTCTTCCAATATCCCTATAGACCACAGTACATATAAAATCCTCATGGCTTCAAACGAGCCAATCCATGAGCCGTTAATGAGATCTTTAATAGACATGGTTCCGTCAATCATGGTCAGCATTTTTCTGTCCTGTGGTGTGAGTTCAACATCCTGAAAAAGAGTTGCAGGGTCGTTGCTCAGTTTTAAGATACTCCCGGCAGCCGGCATCTCTTTGCGTATTCTCGTCAGGTTATCTATTCTTTTAACACCCTCATATATTAAGTTGCCCATACTCATTTTCAAAGTTATTACTTCATCTGGAGGTATGTCACCTTCCACGAATTCATATCTTGCGTCTTCAAGCTGAAAAAGGCTGTATATTATCTCTTTCACCTGGTATTTGACTTCCCAGAACAGTTCTTTGGGAGTAATATATCCCAGTTCGACAAGTATAGCACCCTGCCTTTTCCCTGTATGTTTGAGTAGTTCAACGGACCTGTCATACTGTTCCATTGTTATTTTTCCTGCTTTGATAAGCATTTCGCCCAGCCTGTCATCTTCATATGTTGACGAGGCAAAAATAGCATCCCCTTTTAACAGGTATGCTTTTTTAGTAAATACAGGTGTCTTTATTACAAGTGTGCCAGTTTTTCTGTTACGGTTTAGATTAGCAAGCAATTTTGGCAGGCTTATATCTTTAACATTGTCTGTAAGCGGTATTTCCATCATTTATATCTTTTAACCTTGAATCTGTAGATTTCTGCATCTTCATAAGGCAGTATATTTGCTTTCATTTTTGCTATTCTCAATTGTTCCTCGACGGTATCAACTCCTTCAAGATCAGGTAGCAAAAGTCCCCTTCTGTTTCCTGAAACAACAATTACCCCATATTTTTTTGGATTAAGCTCAGATATATCATTCACCTTCTCAGGGCAGGAAAGTACATCTACAGTATATTCGATTTCATCAAGTTCATACTCATTAACAGGAGGAAAACGAGGATCTTTTATTGCAGCAGATATCGAGTTCAGTATAGTTTCCTTTACCACACACTCTGTAGCAGGCATAAAAGTTCCTATGCATCCTCTCAGTTGACCGTTTTTTTTAATACATACAAAGACGCCTGCCTTCTCATCCAGTTCAGGAGGAATTTCAGGTAATTTCATGATTTTTCCTTCCCTGATATATCTCTCTACACTTTTTTTTGCAAGTTCAACCAGCGGGTGCATCTATCTTCCTCTGAGGAGAGTATAGTCTGCAATGCTCAACAATGATTGTTTGGCAGGTGAATCTGAAAAAATTGCAAGTTCAGACTTAGCTTCAACTGTAAAATTATGTGCTCTCTGGAGAGAGAGTTCTATTGAATTATATTTTTTGAAAAGCTTCAATATTTTCCTTAAGCCTCTGTTTTTGAAACCATGTTTAATAATAGCTTTGATTTCTTCCTTTTCACTATCTGATGCTGTTTTTAAGAGGTAAATAAGGGGTAACGTTATCTTTCCTTCTTTGAGGTCTTTTCCAAGCCTTTTGCCGAGCTCATTCTCATCTGCCATATAATCAAGTATATCATCTGCCATCTGAAAAGCAATACCTGTCTTCATCCCGAAGCGTGTAAGTGCATTTTCCATGTCTTGAGGCAGTGAGCCGAGGATTGCTCCAATTTTGCACGCAGCTGAGATGAGGGCAGCGGTTTTTGCAGAAATAATATCAAGGTATTCATCTTCAGTTATGTCAGGGTCACCTGTTTTTGCAAGCTGAAAGATTTCACCTTCCGTCATTCTTGTAGTAGCCTCGGAGAGTGTTTCCATAATCCTCTGACTTTGCTGTAAAACAGCAAGTCTCAATGCATTTGAATAAAGGAAATCACCGACGAGTATTACGACCTGGTTTCCCCAGATTGAGTGAGCAGGCTTTTTCCGCCTCCTTATTTCCGCACCATCAATCACATCATCGTGAAGCAGTGATGCAGTATGTATTGATTCAATAATCCCTGCAAGAGTGAGGCGGGAATCACCTCTGTAACCTGCAAGCTCAGAGCTGAGTAACAGTATCAGTGGCCTGAGCCGTTTTCCTCCTCCGTCTAAAATATACTGTCCTATAAGCGGTATCGTCATAACAGGACTCTTGAAAAGGTCCCTTATCCTATCTTCTACAACCCTCAGTTCAGTTTCATACAATCTGAAGACCTCATCTAAAACCATCCTTAATGGTAGGATAGCCTTTGTTTTAAAGTCAAGAGGCGCAGTTTTATGATTTAAAATAAGGTCTAACCCTCAATCTCTCAAGATTAACATCCTTCTTCATCAGCTTCTTTAAATCCCCGGGTATGAAAGCACCTTTTTCAGTGATGATAGCAGTAACGTATTTATGGGGGGTCACATCAAATGCTATATTTCTAACATTTACACCATCAGGTGCTATCCGGTATTTTGCAAAAATACAAGTTACTTCTTCCGGTCCCCTTTCTTCAATAGGAATGAATTCACCCGATGTAATTGAGAAATCAATACTGCTCAGAGGTGCAGCAACATAAAAGGGGACTTTGTGTTCTTTGCACAGAACAGCTAATGTATATGTACCAATTTTATTCGCAACGTCGCCGTTGCGTGCTGTTCTGTCGGTACCAACAATTACAAGGTCTATTTCACCTCTTTTCATAAGAGCTCCGGCAGTATTGTCAGTAATCAAAGTGACCGGTATGCCTTCCTGCATTAACTCCCATGCTGTGAGCCTTGCACCCTGAAGCACAGGCCTTGTCTCATCGGCTATAACCTGAATTCTTTTTCCCTCTTCTTTTGCAACAAGCATTGGAGCAGTGGCTGTACCGTATCCACCTGTGGCAAGCGCACCTGCATTGCAGTGAGTTAGAATAGTGTCACCATCTTTGATAAACTCTGCTCCCCACCTGCCAATAGCCTTATTGACCTCAATATCTTCTTCAAGGATTTTCTTTGCTTCCTCTATCAGGAGTGCTTTTAATCTATCTATTGATTCTTCCCTTCTCTGTATTAAAAGACTTTTTATTCTCTCCACAGCCCATTTTATATTCACTGCAGTAGGTCTTGTGGAAAGCACTTCATTAAAAACAGGACCGAGTTCTCTCATGAAATCAGTAAAGTTGTCTGCTTTTATTTCCTGTGCACCCAGTGCAATACCCATTGCCGCTGCTATGCCTATGGCAGGTGCTCCCCTTATCCACAGCTCTCTTATGCCTTCTGCAACTTTTCTGTAGTCAGAACACTCAATAAAGGAGACCTCCAGAGGGAGTCTGGACTGATCAAGCATGATTACCTTTCCATTAACCCATTCAATTGTTTTAACCATAAAACCTCTTTTTAATCTAAAGAATTCCTCGAAGCTTTTCTTCGGGATTCCCTATTTTACCCTCCCCATTGACGGGGGAGGGTTAGGGTAGGGGTGTTTGATGATGATTATTTTTAACACCCTCCCCTTCATCCCCTCCCGTCAAGGGAGGGGAGACCGTAGATACCTTGCAGCTTGCTGTAGAGTAGTTCATTACCTCACAGCTCATCTAAAGTATCGAGATGATTACCCATGAAACAGTGAGACAGATTAACGCTATAACTGTACCCCATGATATATAGTTATAAATTTTTGAATTGATGTATTCACCCATAATCTTTCTATCGTTAACGAGAGATATTGCATATATCAGGACAAAGGGAAGGAGCATCCCATTTAGCACAGAAGACAGCACCATGAGAAGAACAAGTGGAGCTCCTGGTATAAGTATCAGAAGGGCTGCGATAACTATCATAAACGTATATATACCCAAAAATTGAGGTGCCTCCCTGAAGGTTTTATTCACGCCCCTTTCCCAACCCATAGCTTCGCATACACAGTATGCAGTAGCAAGGGGAACGATTATTGCACCCAGGAGGGCGCCATTTGCAAGGCATAGGGCAAAAATAAAGGACGCATAATCTCCGGCAAGGGGTCCGAGTGCTGCGGCCGCCTCTGATGCCTCATGTATTCTTATGCCGAAGGGGAAGAGAGTTGCAGCACAGGTAACTATTATGAAGAAAGCAACAATGTCAGTGATAGAACATCCTATTATTACATCAAGCCGTGATAACTTATAGTGTTCTTTTCTTATACCCTTATCTGCTATGGATCCCTGGAGGTAAAATTGCATCCAAGGAGTAATCGTTGTTCCAATGATGGCTATGCTTAACATAATAAATTCTGGTTCCTTTTTTATCTTTGGAACAAGGGCGCCTTCTAAGACACCCGCCCACTCCGGTCTTGCCATAAATCCTGAGATGACATATCCAAAGTAGAGGAGACATGCAACAAGAAGTATTTTCTCCACCACCCTGTACCCCCCCCTTGTAACGAGAATCCATATGGACACAGCGCCTATCGGGACCATTATATATTTGCTCAGACCAAGGATTTCCATACTCGCTGCCCATCCTGCAAAATTACCAACGGTTGTTCCGAAATTTGCAATGATAAGAACCACCATCATAAAAAATGTTGACCTTATACCGTAATTCTCCCTTATAAGGTCCGAAAGGCCCTTGCCTGTTATAACACCCATTCTTCCTACCATTTCTTGTATCACTACAAGGGCGATGGTTGTTGGTATAAGTGTCCACAAGAGGGAATAACCGTAATGGGCGCCTGCTACAGAATAGGTTGTGATACCGATTGCATCGTTATCGATATTTGCGGTAATTATACCTGGCCCCATTATAGCGAGGAATAAGGCTATTTTTTTCCGGAGGCTCATACCTTCCTCCTCTTGCGCTTTGCTGCAGGCGGCAGGATTCTGTCCAGTATATCGTCAATCGTTACGATACCGAGCAGAACACCTTCTGTATCAACAACCGGAAGTGCTACGAGGTTATATTTTGATATAATCTCGGCAACTTCGTTATCGTCTGTATCAGGAGTCACTGTTTTTATTTTAGTCTCAATAATATCTGAAATTTTAGTATCAAGGTCAGCTAATAGCAATTCCCTCAGGGAGATGACCCCGACAAGTTTTTCATTGGTGTCTATCACATATATGTAATAGACCGTCTCAACCTCCCCAGCATCTTTTTTAAATCTGTCTATCGCTTCTCTTACAGTGGTTTCAGGAGGATAGGCTATAAATTCATTTGTCATCAACCCGCCTGCTGTATCCTCTTCATGACTGAGAAGCTCCTGAATATCTTCAGCTTCTTCTTTCTCGATATGCTCAAGGATCTCTTTAGCCTTATCCACAGGAAGGTCGCTCAGTACATCGGCAGCCTCATCGGGTGGCATCTCTTCTATTATGTCTGCTGCCTTTTCTGCGTCCATCCCTGTAATTATTGCAGCCTGTACATCCGGTTGAAGCTCGGAAAGGGCTTCTGCTGCTGTCTCTATATCAAGGTTTTTGAAAAATGTAGCACCCTCTTTATGTGACACCTGACTTATTATCTCTGCAATGTCGGCAGGGTGTAATTCTGAAACCATCTGCCTGGGAACTGTAAGGGATATCTTTGTTAATTTTGGCTCGAGGGGCTGTATATAATTCCAGCTTATGAGATTATATGAGAGATGTCTTTTAAATATCTTCAATAAATCCTCTCCTCCCCGCTCTACTCCAAGTCTTCTCATAATGCCCCTCATCCCCACATCAACAGCAATGAGAACTGCCTCTGATTTAAATCCTTCGAGCTTGACATCATTTACCCTCACTACTTTAGCACCGTTTACATCAACAATCTGCTTGTCGAGTATATACCTTACTATTAGAAGATCCTTTTCACTTAAGTCGTAGGATTGCAGGTCTTTACTGTAGATTTCTGCCGAGATTATCCGTTTGTTAAAAAAATTTATATCACTCCATGGAATATTGAATAGCCTTTTTTTCTTTTCGATAATAATTGCAGAGACCTTTGGCAGAGGATCGCCCTTAACAACTATCAGGTCTTTTACCCTTCCGAGTTCTTCACCTTCCGGGTCGAGCACAGGTTTCTTCAGTATCTCGCTGACAAAGAGTTCGCCAAAAAAAGGCATTTTAAAACTCCGTTATTTGATTCTGATTATTGTTTGTTTCAGTAATGTAGAAGTATAGCCCACAAGTTTTTATTAGGGCAATACGAAAATATAAACCAAATCCTGATAGAAAATTCATTTAATTTCAGAAAAAGCGGTCATTAACCAGGTAAAGCATACAGCTATAAAATCCTGTGCGACGGGGTGGAGATTTTGAAAAAAGTCTATCATGCTTGTCAAATTCTCTTGTTTTAATATTATAATTAGATTTGTATAAATTTCAGAGGCATGTCTTGGATAAACTAATTATTCGTGGTGGTAAAAGACTAAAAGGGGAAGTCTATATAGGAGGGGCTAAGAATGCTGCCCTGCCTATAATGGCTGCATCCATCCTTGCTTCAGGACTTCATTCTATCAGCAAAGTTCCGGATCTAAAAGATGTCTTGACCATGGGGCAGCTTCTTGCAAATTTTGGAGCGGGTTTCCATTACGAAGATAGGAATGTATTTATAAGTACTGAAAGGATGAGTAAAATCGAAGCACCGTATGAACTTGTCAGGACGATGCGAGCTTCTATTCTTGTACTCGGACCCTTACTTGCAAGATTCGGCAGAGCAAAAGTGTCTCTTCCCGGAGGATGTGCCATTGGTGCAAGGCCGATAAACCTGCATCTTACGGGTCTTACGAAAATGGGGACAGATATTAAACTTGATTCAGGTTATGTCATTGCAAAGGCAAAGAGGCTTAAAGGGGCATCAATTTATCTTGACATACCGACCGTGACAGGTACTGAAAACCTCATGATGGCTGCATCTTTAGCAAAAGGGAGAACCCTGTTAGAAAATGCAGCGAGAGAACCTGAAGTAGTTGATCTTGCGAATGCGCTTATATCAATGGGTGCAAAGATCAAAGGTGCAGGAGAAAGTCTTATTGAAATAGAGGGAGTAGACGATTTAAAGCCGTTAGAATATTCAATAATACCTGACCGCATTGAAGCAGGAACCTTCATGACAATAGCAGCTATTACAGGAAGTGAAATTATTATAAAAGATTGCAGACCGGAAAATCTTGAAGCTTTAATATTAAAACTGAAGGAAGCCGGCCTTTCATTTGAATCTTTTTCAGATGGTATTTGTGTAGCAGGATTATCCAGACCAAGAGTTGCTGATATAAAAACAATGCCTTATCCGGGCTTTCCGACGGATATGCAGGCACAGTTTATGGCACTCATGTGCGTAGCTGACGGGACGAGCATAATAAGAGAGACCATCTTTGAAAACAGATTCATGCATGTTGCTGAACTCAAGAGAATGGGGGCTGATATTTCAGTCGACGGTGGAATTGCCACAGTTAAAGGAGTTTCGAAACTTAAAGGTGCGCCTTTAATGGCGACCGATTTAAGAGCAAGTGCCTCGCTTGTTGTTGCAGCCCTTGCAGCAAAAGGCGAAACTACTGTACACAGGATTTATCATCTTGACAGGGGATACGAGAAGATGGAGGAAAAACTCGTCAAGCTCGGAGCAGATGTGAGGAGAGTAAAAGAGTGAATTCTAACATACCGAATTCAAAGTACTAAGTTCATAAGTAAACCAATGTCATTGAGTCAATTTCTGTCATTCCGGCTTGTCCGGAATCCATCTTCTGAAAGATTCCCGACAGGCGGGAATGACGCACAAGGTATGTTATTTATGAACGCATTAGTAAAATGATAAAAATTCAAAACGGGTTTAACGACTGATGTAAATGAACTTTGAATTTGTTTGGAGTTCAGATATTAGAATTTTAAACTTATTATCTTATATATGCGTCCGTGACGTAGCGGCGCATCATCCTGTGGCTGTTGAAATAATAGGCATTCTTACCTATAGCATTCTGCATCATTCTTATCCACGCATGCCTGTCATTATAGAAAAGAGGAATAACCGTATTTTCAAGTTTGTTATAGAGGTCTTCAGCATCAGCTGTATCCATATCGCTGACAAGTAATGTTTCAGTTGGGTTCGGTCCTATAGACCATCCGGTAAAACCTTCGATATGTCCTTCTATCCACCATCCGTCAAGCACACTGAAGTTCAGAACACCATTATGCGCCGCCTTCATACCGCTCGTACCTGATGCCTCTCTGGGTCTGAGCGGCGTGTTCAGCCACAGATCAACACCGGAAACCATTTTAAGTGCAATGTCCATATCATAGTTTTTTAAATAAGCCATTTTAATCTTATCCTTCAAAATGTTCATGATCGAGAATATTTTTTCTATAAGCCTTTTGCCCATCTCGTCTTTCGGGTGTGCCTTGCCCGCATAGATGATCTGTAACTTGCCCTCTGCAATCTTTTTAAGACGTTCAATATCGGTAAATATCAGGTCTGCCCTTTTATATGCCGTAGCTCTCCTTGCGAATCCTATAGTCAGGATGTCAGGGTTCATTTCGACACCGGTGGTTTCCCTCACGTAATCCAGCAAAACTTTTTTTGCCTC
This sequence comes from Nitrospirota bacterium, assembly GCA_014859105.1. Classification (GTDB taxonomy): domain Bacteria; phylum Nitrospirota; class Thermodesulfovibrionia; order Thermodesulfovibrionales; family SM23-35; genus Kmv42. The sequence continues at coordinate 89,252 of JACUUX010000004.1, read as the reverse complement.
TAAATGTGTGAACCATGTTTCTTCGTCAGGAATACGGCCGACCCTGACAAATAATTCCGGTTCATTTGCCCATCCCGGAAGATATTTATCATATAATTTTTTAAAACTCTCGCATGTCCATGTAAAAGTATGAACACCGTTTGTGATGGAACTGATTTCATATCCGGGAAACATATTCCGCGATACCTCAGTGTGTTTCTTGGCGACTCCATTGATAAACTCGCTCAGGTTGAGACCGAGGCGGGTCATATTAAGATTATCCCTTCCACCAAGTTCTTTTAAGACATACAAAGGTATCGGTTCGCCGAGTATCCTCGTTACAAGATCGTAAGGGAACTTATCGTGACCGGCTTCAACGGGCGTATGTGTGGTGAATACACAAAGGTCTTTGACTCTTTCTATATCCCAGACTAGCCTTTCATCCCATACACCTTCAATGGGCTTTTTAAACCTGTTAAGGAGCTCTACAGTGAGAAGACTTGAATGTCCTTCATTCATATGGTATTTTTTTATTTCAAATCCGAGATCGTGTAACATTCTTACGCCCCCTATGCCGAGGACTATCTCCTGCTTCAACCTGCAAGCCAGATCCCCACCGTAAAGATAGTGTGTAATCTCTCTATCTTCAGGAGTATTTTCCGGAATATCTGTATCAAGAAAGAAGACAGGAACATAACCACTTGTCAAACTTATTTCATTATATTGCCATGCCTGAACCAATACATCTCTGTCTTCGAGCTTGACTGTTATTTTTGAAGGAAGTAACGTCATATATTCAGAAGGGTTCCAGTATATAGGCTGTTCTATCTGCCGCCCTTTTTCGTCAATTTCCTGCCTGAAATAGCCTTTTTTGCTGATGAGCGTAACAGCTACCATCGGGAGTTTAAGGTCAGATGCTGTCCTGATTGTATCGCCTGCGAGAACACCAAGGCCACCGCTGTATGTGGGTATATTATTACGGATGCCAATCTCCATGGAGAAATAGGCTATTTTAGGTTCTTTTGTAAGATCAAAAAGACTTACGGTTTTCATAAAAAAAATGTTTTAAAGCTATTCAGTTTAAGATTAACAATACATTGTTACGCTGGACAAATAATTCTTCCAAGCTTTTCTGTCAGCCTTGGGTTTTCAGAGTAATCCACAGGACAGTCAATCACCGCTGGCACATTTTGACCAAGTGCTTCTTTTAAAGCTGGAAAAAGTTCATCTTCTGAAGCAACTTTATAACCCCGGGCGCCGAATGACTCTGCAAGTTTCACAAAGTCAGGTGATTTGAATTTTACGAAGAAATCCCGGTTATATTTCAGCCTTTCTTTCCATTCTATAAGTCCATATCCGCCGTCGTTGAAAATAAGACATACAAAATTAAGACCAAGCCTGACAGCGGTATTCATTTCAGAGATAGACATGAGAAACCCTCCGTCGCCAACTGCTGCGATGATATTTTTATCCTGGTATAACAGTTTTGCTGATATTGCCGCTGGTAGTGCAAACCCCATTGAGGCAAAGCCGTTAGAGATTATTACTGTGTTGCCTTCATATGCAGGATAAAACCTTGCAATCCATATCTTATGGGCACCAACATCACTGATCAGGATGTCATCTCTCCTGAGAGCTTTTCTGATTTCATTGACTATCCTTAAAGGTTTTAAAGGGAAACCTTTTGAAGAAAAATGAAGAGCATGGTCTGCAAAAAGTTTAAGCTTGTGATAATAAGGTATATCCTTATTGAAATTTATCCTGTCTGTAAGAAGGGATAAAGTATTTTTAATATCTCCTACAAGTTCAAATGCAGTATAATAAGCATCTGTTTCAGAGGGCGTATAGTTGATATGGATTATATTTTTCTTTCCATACGTATTCCAGTAGCGGGGGCTGAACTCAACAGGGTCATATCCTACTGCGATAATAAGGTCGGATTTATCAAGACCACAGGATATATAGTCATTTGACTGCAGACCGATTGTTGAAATAAAACATTCGTCATCAGCAGGTAATGCACCTGTTCCCATGAATGTAGTTGTAACACCTATGCCGGTTTTTGATACAAACCTCCTGAGTTCTCTTGTTGATCTTCCCCTATTAACACCATTTCCTGCAAGGATGAGAGGCATATTAGCATCTCTTATCATTGAGACAGCGTGGAACAACATGTCTTCTGTGGGTTCAGGGTATCTGATTTGTTCATATGGAAGGGGAGACCCTTCTGCTTCCATTGAAGCAATATCTTCCGGAAATTCTATATGTGATGGTCCGGGTTTTTCAATAGACGCTACTTTAAATGCCTTTCTTACTATTTCCGGAATAGTATGGGGACTCTCTATCCTGATATTCCACTTGGTAAGTGGTTTAAAGGTTGAGAGAATATCGATATACTGATGTGATTCCTTGTGTATCTTTGAAAGTTCTACCTGCCCGGATATTGCGACCATAGGTGAATAGTCCAGAAGTGCGTCAGCAACTCCCGTTATAAGGTTTGTAGCGCCCGGGCCGAGTGTCGATAGGCAAACACCGGGTTTGCCGGAAAGCCTGCCATATGCATTAGCCATGAAGGCAGCACAGCGCTCGTCATGAGCCAGAATAAAATTAATGTTTGTGGATGACAATGCATTGAGAAGTTCAATATTCTCCTCACCTGGCAGGCCAAAAATGTATTCTGCACCTTCAGCCTCAAGACACCTTACAAATAGCTCGGCAGCTTTCATTATTTGAAACTAAAAAGGCAGGAATTTTGGCAATTTGAAGCCTTTTTTGCCTTTAAACATCTTCAGCATCTTTTTTATTTCTATATATTGCTTTATAACCCTGTTCACATCTGCTGCGGTTGTTCCGCTTCCCGAAGCGATTCTCTTTCGCCTGCTTCCATTAATAATATTGTGGTCCTTTCTCTCTTTTCCGGTCATGGAGTTTATGATTGCCTCGACTTTCACAAATTCCCTTTCGTCAATATTCAAATTTTTTATCTTATTAAAGCCTGGTATCATATTAAGCATATTTTCTAAAGGACCCATGTTCCGCATCTTCAGGAGTTGGTCCTTTAAATCATCAAATGTAAATGTTTCATCCATTATTGCCTTTTGAAGTTTCTCAGCCTCTTTCTGGTCAAAGGATTTCTGTGCCTTCTCTATGAAGCTGAGGACATCTCCCATGCCCAGTATTCTTGAGGCAATCCTTTCAGGATAAAAAGGTTCAAGCATCTCGATTTTTTCCCCGACACCGATGAATTTTATGGGCTTTCTGGTTATAGCTACTATTGAGAGTGCAGCACCCCCTCTTGCATCTCCATCCATTTTTGTAAGTATTATTCCGTCAATTCCTATTTGTTCTTCAAAGTTTTTGGCGATATTTACTGCATCCTGTCCAGTCATTGCATCGGCTACAAGTAGAACCTCTTTTGGTAATACACTCTCCTTTATCTTTTTAAGCTCTGTCATTAATGTGTCATCAATATGTAATCTTCCTGCGGTATCCAGAATCAATACGTCTCTTGCTTCAATCCTTGATTTTTTTACAGATTCAGTACATAAAGTTAAGGGATCTTTTACATCTTTTGAGAAATAAACCGGGACGTCAATCTGTGACCCGAGCGTGACTAACTGGTCAATGGCTGCAGGTCTCTGAAGGTCTGCTGCAACAAGCATGGGTCTTCTGCCTTCCTTTTTAAAGACCCTTGCTAATTTTGCTGCTGTTGTTGTCTTGCCGGAGCCATGTAAGCCTACCATCATGATTATAGTTGGCGGGTTAGGAGACAGGTGTATTCTGCTGCTAGTTTTCCCGAGAAGTTCACAGAGTTCTTCATTAACTATTTTTATGACCTGCTGCCCCGGAGTAAGGCTTTCAAGGACCTCCTTGCCGGTGGCTTTTTCTTTAATCTTCTGGACAAAGTCTTTTACAACCTTGAAATTGACATCAGCTTCTAAAAGGGCAAGCCTTATCTCCTTCAAGGCAACTTCAATATCCTCTTCTTTTAAAAGGCCTTTGCCTTTTAATTTTTTGAATATGGATTCTAATTTCTCATTAAGTGATTCAAACATCTATTTAAGTATTCAGATCTCCTTTTTTATTCTTCAATTGTCTAAAAGAGAAGGTTTACTGATAAGACTGTTAACCATTATGTATTAAGGAAGGATTCAATTTTTGCTTTTAGCTGTTGTTTGGGGACAACACCTACTATTTGATCGAGTTTTGTGCCGTCTTTGAAAAACATAACTGTAGGAATTCCCATAATTTTATATCTGGTAGCAATTTCTGAATTTTCATCAGTATTGAGTTTCATAACTTTTATTTTTCCGGTGTACTCTTTAGCCAGTTCTTCAACAGTGGAAGATATCATTCTGCAGGGACCGCACCATGCAGCCCAGAAATCAATCATCACAAGCCCTTTAACCTTTATTACTTCACTATCCCAGTTAGATGATGTAGCTTCAAGAATATCTTCTGCCATAAAATCCTCCTCTTATACCCATATTCTCAAATGGGATTTTACATTAATTATATTTTTCAATATGAAGCTTTGTCAACGTTTTAAAAATAGCCATTTTTAATTAATTGACACTCTTAAGTTCTTTCTGCTATTTTTAAAAATGAAAAAAACCTTGTTATTATTGGTAATTCTGCTTTTATTGTGCGGAAATTCTTATGGTTTCCAAATAAAAGGTCTTCAGCCGGTTGATCCTTACGGAATCTTCTCCACTTTTAGCGCAGACAGCCTTCCAAAAGGTAAAGCTGCATTTTCAGCAGGAACTGAACTATCAATAGACCCGGATTTCTACAGATTTATTTTCAAAACCGCATATGGCCTTACTGATAATATTGAACTGAATATGACCGTCCCATATGTATTCGGCTCTGATTACGTAGACGGATTTGAAGATTTTGCTCTGGGATATAAACACAGGTTTTTTGACGAGGGCAAGTACGGGCCATCTTTAGCATATGTGCTGAGCGCCTCTTTGCCGTCCGGACGGAATGAATTAAGTACAGAGGGCCGGTATGGACTTGGTTTCATTATAAGCAAAAGAGTTGGTCCTGTTAACGGGCATTTAAACCTTTTTTATGCAAAACCGGGTAAAGGTAAGCTTGAGGAAGAGATATCTTTTCTGGCAGGCATGGACTTTGCTGCTGCTCATAATTTTAAGCTCCTTGCAGAATTACTCGTGATGAAAAGCCACGTTTCCACGAAGATTGACTCAATCGAGGGAAGATTCGGCTACAGGATAAAGACTACAGATTTTATTTATACGACTTTAGGTGCAGGCTTTGATTTTAAAAACAGAAATCCTGAAACGAGGGTAATGTTTATTTTAACTTTTCTATCACCGACTGAAAAGAAGAAAATTGAAAGGATATTCGAGGAGGAATAGATAGGCAATGTTTGACATAGGCATGCCTGAATTGATACTTATTTTTATTGTTGCCCTTCTTGTTTTTGGTCCGAAAAAGCTTCCGGAATTGGCCCGCACGATTGGAAAGGGTTTAAGCGACTTGAAAAGGGCATTGCATGACGTAAAAGAACAGGTGGAGACCGAAATTGAAGATGCTACTTCTGAAATCCGTGAAACGGTAAAAGATACAAAAAAACAATTAGATTTAAATGTTGAAGAGGCAGGTAGAAGCATAGATAGCACATTAAAGGATGTTAAAAAAGAGGTGGAATTTGAATCTAAAGAAATCAGTAAGTCTGTAGAAAACACTGAAAGCTCTGCTAAAGATGAAAAGAAGAGATAACAGCAAAAAACGCCCGTGATAGCAAGCCTTTTCAAAATTAAAATTTCAAAGTTTGCAAATATATTGAGCCGGAGGATATATTGTCAGAGAAAGAGACGTTGTCTTTTTTCGAACATCTCGGTGAACTCAGAAAAAAGATTTTTATATCTATAATATCTTTGTTTATAGCTTTTTTTGTCTCATTTTATTATTCAGAATATATTTTTGAATTTCTGATGTTCCCTGTGAGATATCACCTGACATTCTCGATAAAAAATATGAACATGCATTTTGTCTACCAGGATATCCTCCAGAATACAAAGCTTATATTTCTCTCTCCGGCTGAAGGATTCTGGATAAACATGAAGGTCGCCCTTGTTGCTGCATTGATACTTACTTTACCCATAATCTTTCAACAGTTATGGAGTTTTGTTTCTCCCGGACTTCATAAAAACGAAAAAAAGTATGTGGTTCCGTTTGTTATTATTGCTACAGGTCTTTTCCTTATAGGCTCAGCCTTCTGTTTTTTTATCGTCCTGCCATATGCATTGCGATTTCTTCTAACATATAAAATAGGGGACTATATGATGCCGATGCTTTCCGTAGGGCGTTATGCTGATTTCTGCATCAAGTTTATTCTTGCTTTTGGTTTTGTATTTGAACTACCTATAATAATATTATTTTTTACACGGATGGGTTTTGTAACCCCTGATACACTGGCAAAAAAAAGAAAGTATGCAATTGTACTGGCATTTATTGTTGCCGCTATTCTTACACCAACGCCTGATGTCTTTAATCAGACCCTGATGGCAGTCCCCATGATCCTTCTGTATGAAGTGGGTATAATTGTATCCAGAATATTTGCAAAACGGGTGGTGGTCTGATGCCAACTATACGGGGAAAAAGCTTGAAGGCAACTGCATATGATATAGCCGAAGGTTATGCAGTTGTCAACCCGCTTTTTTTAAAACCTCTTGATAATAATTCTTTAAAAGGGCTGTACCACGAGATAATGAAGGTTCAGGTAGAAATCAGGGGTGACAAATTCCCTCAAGGTGACACCCGGGCAATAAGATGGAGAAATACAAGGCTGCAGAGGCTCAATTCTGCAGCAATGGTGATTAAGAACTTCGCAAGGGAAAGAAGAATAATCCTGGTATGATATTTGACTGTCTTTAAAACAGTGTGTTAATTTTAATAATGGAGCAGCCCGAAGAGATCAAAGAAGCAAAAGACATCCTGCAGAGCCTTATTAAGGCCAAGAAGACTTTCAGAATGTACCCCCACAATAACCCCATTTATATAAAAACCCTGGACGAAACATATGAAAGGTTTAAAAACTTTTTTGATTATAAAGATAATTTTTTGTTAAAAATAAAACAGAACAGCATTGCTTATGATTCAGAACAGATATATTATAACCCTGAAAAAGAAGATAATCTGGCGCTTTTTTTCTTCAAGGACGGCTTACGGGAACTGATATTTAAAAATGGATTGCTGAGAGACGAGCTTGAGGAATTTTTAAAGATCATAGCTCTGGATTTCGACAGAGAAGTAATCGACGATGACATTGTAACATTATTATGGGAGAAGGATTTTAAAAATATACAATATGTTGTTGATGAGGCATTTCTAATAGATATTGATGAAGATGATTATGCAACTATTGCCGAGGAAAAAGTAAAGGAAAAGATTACGCAGATTGATGACCTTATGAGGGCTTATACCGATGGATTTCATGAAGAGGATGTAAAAGGTGTTTCAATCGTGCCGTTGACAGATAAGGATTTGCAATTACTTGTGCATGAATTAGAAAAGGATACATCTGACAAGGCAGAGAAATTAGTTGCTATTTTGTTTGAACTTATATATCAAGCCGAAAGTAAAAACGACCTGGAAGATATATTTGCATTTCTAAGAGATACGATTAATTTTTCGATGAAACACGGTGATATTTACACGACTATAAACATAATGAAAAGAGCAAAAGATATACTCGATGATCCCTTGCTGGGTGACGATGAAAAAAAATATATCAGGATGCTCTATTCATATTTAGGAACCGAAGAGGTAATAAGCCTTTTAGCAGAAATCCTCGATAGCGGTATAGAGATAGAGGATAAATTTTTTAAGGAATTCGTAGGGGCTCTCGATAGAAATGCTATATTGCCTTTTATTAAATTCCTTGGAGAATTGAAGACAATACGGGCAAGAAAAAGCGTCATTGAAGCTCTTATAGTTCTTGGGAAAAGGGATATACAGGCACTTTCCAGAGGATTGGAAGACAACAGGTGGTATGTTGTAAGGAATATTATATATGTTCTCAGAAAAATAGGTGATAAACGGGCAATCGAATATCTGCTGAAGACTGTAAGACATGGCGATATAAGGGTAAGAAAAGAAGTGATAAAGACCCTTGGTGAACTCGGTGGACGTGAAGTGATACAGACCCTCAAGGATGCCCTCAGTGAACAGGATATGCAGGTAAGAATTACTGCAGTTAAGGCTTTAGGTACTATGGGTTCAGAAGTTGCTAAAAAAATAATCATCGACGATATTTCTAAAAAAAAATTTAAGGAAAAGGATTTTGATGAAAAGAAAGAATTCTACGAAGTGGTTTCCAGGTGGAAGGACGCAGAGGTTTTCAACTTCCTGATAAAAGCCTTAAAGAGAAAAGCCTTCTTCGGCAGATCCAGGAATTTTGAAAACAGGGCATGTGCTGCATTCAGCCTGGGACTCCTGGGTAATAAGGATGCACTCCCTGCGCTATATAAAGTGAAAGATTCTAATAATAACCTTTTAAAGGAATTTTCTGTGGCTGCTATCAGAAGACTTGAGCATGGACATTAAAGAGAACAGAGAAATCCGCAAGAGTGCACAGGACGTCATAAATCAATTATCTGTTATCCTGAGGACTGCCCAGATTCATGATCCAAATAATATTGCTGTAACTTTAGCAATAGAGAGATTTTTGGCACTTATCAATCAACTTGCAGAATTGGAACAGAATGTGAAGCTGGATCTTATCGGGGAGTTTTTCTACATAAACGATATAAGAGTACGCTATTCACTCGAATATCTTCTCAATTTTGACTTCATTATACGCGAATTCAGGAAGAGAGAACTCGGCAGTGTTATTTTTAAAGGTTCTATTGATTTTAAGGATATGCAGTTATTCCTCAAAGCATTTATAGCAGGAGGATTTTCAGACGAACCATATGAGACGATGCTGGAAGGAATAGATGAATCAAAGGATATAGAAATAGACAGATTGAAAAAAATACGAGAAGGAGCAGATGTAGATACAAGAAAGGTTATCAAAAAGATATATTACAACGCTGTTTCATACTCAAAAGGAGTGATGAATAAGATTAAGGCAGGTGAAAAGGTCAATATCAAAAAGGCTAAAAGGATTGTGGAAACAATGGTTGATCAGATACTCGAAGAGGAGAAACTGCTTCTCGGTATGACAGCGATTAAGGATTATGATGAATATACCTACCACCATTCAGTCAATGTAAGCATACTTTCCATAGCTCTCGGACAGAGGCTTGGATTAAGTAAAAAGATGCTTACAGAGCTGGGCCTTGTTGCACTTTTTCATGATATCGGTAAGATAGAGATTCCTAATGAAGTGCTTAATAAAGCAACTAATTTTACCGATGATGAATGGAAGCTTATAAAAAAGCACCCCCTATGGGGTCTGAAGGCAATATTAAGATTGAAGGGTTTGGAATCTTCTTCTATAAGATCTTCGATTGTTGCCTTCGAACATCATATGAACTATGACTTTTCGGGATATCCGAAGGTGAGAAAAAACACAGAGCTTGACTTATTTTCCAGGATTGTAAGTCTGGCGGACCAGTATGATGCCATGACATCATCGAGGGTATATTCAAGAATTCCACTTGCTCCGGATAAAGCACTTAGCATCATGATGGAAAGGGCAGGTAGCCAGCTCGATCCACTTTTGTTTAAATTCTTTGTCAATATGGTCGGTGTTTTTCCCATTGGTACACTTGTAATGCTCGATACAAGGGAACTCGGTCTGGTTTATGAAGCTAATGTACTATTTGCGGAAAGACCAAGAATTCTTATAATTATCGACAGCAAGGGACAGAGGGTTCATGGCCCAACTGTGGATCTGACAGAGAAAGATGCTGCAGGGAAATTTTATAGAACTATCATAAAGACCCTTGACCCAAATAAATATAAGATAAATCTTGCAGAATACCTGCTGTAATTCCCCACCTTTTATTCATAGCGAACTCTGTTCCAATGGTTGTATGTCATTCCCGCTTGTCGGGAATCTTTCCGACTTGTTCGGAATCGTAAAGAAGGATGCTGGACAAGCCAGCATGACAAAAATACAAACCAAAGATCTTAAACAACTTTTAAGATCTTTGAAGATTAATAACATAAATGGTAATTCAGGGCTTGAAATACAGTGGGAACAAAAAATATAGATAATACTTGCGATTTAAAGAAATTGTTATTATTATTTATATCAGCAATATCTTAAAACCCTGATTCAACAGGAGAATCTAAATCAATGATAGTTGGTAAACCCCTTTTTACTACCCGCCAGATTCAAATCCGGGTAAAAGAACTTGCTGACATGATATCCAGAGATTATTCAGGAAAAGACCTTCTGGTAATCGGCATTCTTAAAGGTGCATTCATGTTTTTCTCTGATATTGTAAGATTTATAAAGGTGCCTCTCACTCTCGATTTTATCATCGCTTCAAGTTATATAAAGACAAGGTCTGCAGGGGAAGTTAAAATCTATTATGATGTAAGAGAGAATATTTCAGAAAGGGATGTTATTTTAATAGATGATATAGTTGATACAGGTGTTACCCTCAATGAAATAAGGGAAAGGATACTAATAAGGCATCCTGATAGTCTAAAAATATGTGTGTTTTTAAACAAAAAAGAAAAAAGGATAATAGATATTCCTCTTGATTATGTCGGGTTTGACATTCCCAATGAGTTTGTTGTTGGCTATGGTCTTGATTATGAGAATCAGTTCAGGAATCTGCCATATATATCTGTTTTTAAAAAGAAAACTTAGAAATAGAGATGTTTGAATTAATGATAGAAACTTTTTTTTCAGCAGCACATCAGCTGAGAGGTTATAACGGGGACTGCGAAAATCTCCACGGTCATAACTGGAAGGTTCAGGTTCATGTTCTTGCTGAACGGTTGAATGAAATTGATATAGCAATAGATTTCCATGAACTCAAAGAACTTACAGAAGAAGTAATATCGCAGCTTGACCATGGGTTTTTGAACGAGATATTTCCTTTTACGGAGAAAAATCCGTCGTCGGAAAATATTGCGAAATGGATTTATGACTCTCTCAAGAAAAAAATAAATGACGGAAATGTTCACCTTTCTGCGGTTAGTGTCTGGGAGTCTGAGACTGCTTCAGCTACATATTTTGAAGAATAAGATTAAGATAATTAAAGATTTTTAAAAATATAATATAATATATAAAAAATAAAAAAGAAGCGGGGGAGAATCTTTTATTATGGCAATAAGAATTGCCATAGGATGTCATAGCTATCTGCTGGGTGAGGGTCTAAAGAAACTTTTCAATAAAGAAGATGGAATAGATATCATATGTATATTTGATGAAGGGATAGACATAGAAGAGATAATAAAAATGAACCCTGACTTAATCCTTTCAGATTTCGAAATTTTTCGTGCATTTCCTGAAGATTCTACTATTGATAAAAAACTGAAGATTCTTCTTCTGGGTGATAATTCCTGGCTTTCTGACGTTGAAAGGCAGATACCGGAATTTATTGTAAGAGGAGTATTTGGTATTATCCCTGCTGATGCTGATTCTGAAATTTTAAAAAAGGCTATAAAAGTGGTATATTCAGGAGAGTTATGGTTAGACCGTAAGATGATAAAGAAAATCATAACTAAAATGGGCACCTCTGAAAAGAGGATAGGTTTAACTAAAAAAGAAAAGGAAATAATTTTACTTATATGCCATGGATACAGGAACAAAGAGATAGCACAGAAGCTCGACATAAGCGAGCAGACGGTTAAATCCCATTGCAACAGGATTTTTAAGAAGGTTGGCGTATCTGACAGACTGCAACTTGCGCTGTATACTCATAAGGTATGGCCTGGACATATTTAATTTAAACTAAAGTTTTAAAACAAAAGTTTAAAATTCATGGTACTCTTTCGTAATAAATTTCATATTTCAGTGTACTTGAAATATATCGTAATTTATAGTAAAAGTTTTAAAATATAGTGGCTATACTTAATTTAGTATTTTAAAACATAAATTTTGAATAGGTTTTTCTGCAGGGGGTTTTTTTGATCTTAAGACTTATATGTCCCCGTTGTAATAAAGACTCGTATAGTGCTTCTGCGGACATATTCAAACCCTGTCCTTATTGTGGTATTCTTTTCAGCGGTAAATACGGAGTTGAAAAGAGAAATGAGTACAGGATTCAGAAGGAAATTAATGTCACTCTTTCCACTGAGCATCAGGACTTTGAAGCAAAGACGATTAATTTTTCTGAAAAAGGTTTATGTATACAGTTATCGGGCAATCCTGCTCTGCCACCGGGGGATGTCTTCAATCTGAATATCTATGATTCAAGGATAAAAGCCCGGTTATTATGGATAACAAATAAACCTGATGTCCCTCTTGCAATGGCCGGGTTTAGAGTTGCGGAGGGCGGTCATATAGGAATATTGGAATCTTGATTTATTAAATGTTTTAAATTTTTCAGAATTAAACCCTTCACTTTAAATAAGCCTCACTTTTCACATTATTGTGAGAAATTCATTTTATATTTAAAACTTATTTCTTTTCTGTTAGAATTTAAAATCTTAATTAAAATTTAAATTTTCCATTTTTGAGTGGAGGAAATACTATGGACTATTTCTTAACTGAAGACCAGACAATGATAAGAGATTTAGTCAGGCAGATAGCAGAAGAAAAAGTTGTTCCTGTAAGACAGGAGCTTGATGAAAAAGAGGAATTTCCATGGGAGATAATAAATGTCCTTGCACAATCTGATCTATTCGGTCTCTTTGTTCCTGAAGAGCATGGAGGTCTTGGTAAAGGATGTCTGGAACTGTGCATAGCTGTTGAAGAACTCTCGAGGGCGTGTCTCGGCGTATCTACAACATATGCTGCAAATGCGCTGGGTACATATCCTGTCCTTCTATTCGGGTCTGACGACCAGAAGAAAAAATATCTTCCTGATATAGCGGCAGGTAAAAAACTTGTTGCGTTTGCTCTAACCGAACCAAATGCAGGAAGTGATGCAGCAGGCATTCAAACAACAGCAAGACTTGAAGGAAATGAATATATAGTGAGCGGGACTAAACAATGGATTACTAACGGGGGCGAGGCTGATATTTATACGATTATCGCAATCACAGACAGGTCCAAGGGTGCAAGGGGGGCATCTGCATTTATAGTTGAGAAGGGTACCCCTGGTTTCAATTTCGGGAAAAAAGAAAAAAAGATGGGTATAAGGGCATCTGCCACCAGGGAACTCATATTCGACAACTGCAGAATCCCAAAGGAGAACATAGTGGGAAGAGAAGGATTAGGTTTTATTTTAGCCATGAAAACACTCGATTATGCGAGAGCAGGAGTCGGGTCACAGGGTTTGGGAGTAGCTCAGGGTGCTTTTGAAGAGGCTGTTAAGTTTGCAAGGCAACGCGTACAGTTCGGGCATCCGATAATAAGTTTTCAGGCAGTCCAGCATTTGCTTGCTGATATGGCAATAGAAATAGAAGCCGCAAGGGCACTTGTATATTCTGTTGCCAGATATATAGACAGCAGAGCAAAAGAGATAACAAAAGAATCAGCGATAGCAAAGGTCTTTGCAACTGATATGGCAATGAGAGTGACAACAAATGCAGTTCAGGTGATGGGTGGTTCGGGTTACATGAGAGAATACCCTGTTGAAAAGATGATGAGGGATGCAAAGATCCTGCAGATTTACGAAGGTACAAATCAGATTCAGAGAAACATCATAGGACAGGCACTGATAAAAGAGGCAGCAAAGAAATAGCTTATCTAAATTTATCAGAATCCAGCTCAATCAACAGGCATACAAAGCTGTCATTTCGGCTTGTCCGGAATCTTTCTTAAAGAAGGACTCCCGACAAGCGGGAGTGACATATAGACTGCTACAGGGTAAATTATTTATACAGGATTCAATAATCGGAAAGGATTATTAAATAATGATTTCATATGGTGTGATAGCACATGGAGGAGCAGGGTCGCCTCCTCAGTTTGCAGATGGATGTGAGGCAGCCTGCGAAAGAGGCATAAGGTTGTTTCCTCCGGGCATTAAAGCAGGTGTTATAGGTATATCAAAGGAAGGCTTTGCTGTGGTATCAAATAGTCAAATGGCTTATTATAAACTGTTAGAAGAAGATGGAAATAAAAGAGGCTATAATTATTAATGCTCCGCTAAAGAAGGTATGGAATACTTTTACCGACCTCACCTGCTGGATAAACTGGAATTCAGTCATGACCGATGTCAATTCAGATCGAAATTATCTGACCGGTGGTTACAGTGTCAAATGCAATTTCCGACCCTTTTCATTCCCAATTATAATTAAGATTGACGTCGAAGAAGTGATTCCGTATGAACGGATAGTCTGGTCAGCAAGAAAAAAAGGTCTGTCTGCAAGGCATGAATTTATTTTCAAAAATCATGAAAAGGGTGTAATGGTAACGAGTCGGGAAATTTTTAGAGGTTTACTCACAAAGGCTTCAGGTTTTCTATTACCCAAAAAAAAGATGATAAATCTCACAACTACTTTTCTGAAAGATTTAAAAACGGCCTCAGAAAAAAGTTGCAGAGCTTTTTGATACAAGAACGGCTAAAGCGATTCCGGATGCACTTCCGATAGAGACAAGACCGGAAGAATGGGGGAATGAATTTTATTTTGAGATTCCTGTTCAGAAAAAAAGCAAAGGGCGCGGATAAGATCAGAATAGAGAAGGCAGAATAGCAATCATAAGCCCCGATAAGATCGGGGCAGAGAATGAGCAAAAATGCTGTATCTGACAGTATATGCAAAATTTATGATTTAAAAAAGGGCCGGGCAATTATTGATGAATATAATTATGTTGTCAAGAAATTTTGGAGAGTAACTCCTTTTCTTTTCTCTTCATCTTCTTCTCATCATATCCACCCTTTTCATGGTCATAGCCTGTAAGGTGGAGAAGACCGTGGATAAGGAGTTTTTTCAGTTCCTCATTAAACATAAGGCTATGTTCGGCAGCCTGCCTTTTTGCTTGATGGAGATTTATGACTATATCACCAAGAATCAGTGGCGAGTGAGGAGTGCCGGGTGACCTGTAACTTGTAACTTGTAACTTGTAACTTTCCTCCTGTGGAAAAGAGAGGACATCTGTAGTTCTGTCTGCACCTCTGTACTGGCGGTTCAGTATCCTCATTCTTCTGTCATTCACAAAAAGGATACTGAGTTCAGCCTTGTAAAGACCGAGCAGTTTTAATGCCTTCTTTAGAAGATTTATTATTCTCCGTTGATTTATTTTTAGGAGTCTTTGCTGGTTCTTTATATAGATCTTCATCTGTAAAATCAAAACCCGGATAGTCTATCCGTTTATGGAATATTCCGGTAAGTATGTATGAAAAACGTTTCTTTACCTCGTGGATATCTTTTAGAGTAAGCTCGCATTCATCCAGTTGCGCGTCAAGGAATATATGATTGATTATTCTGTCAACAAGTGATGATATGCGTGCAGGAGTCGGGTCTGTAAGAACCTTTGAAGCAGCTTCAACGGCATCTGCCATCATTATGAGGGCAGCCATCCGGGTTTGAGGTTTTGGTCCGTGATATCTGTAATCTTCTTCCATTGGTACGATATCGTCTCCCTTTTCTTTCGCTTTTTGATAAAAATAACTGACAAGCATGGTACCGTGATGCTGCTCTATAATATCGATAATCGGTTCCGGGAGCTTATATTGTCTGGCGACTTCTACACCCTCCTTAACATGATTGATAATTATCATACTGCTCATATGGGGTGTCAGTTTGTCATGTTTGCTGACAGAGCCGCTCTGATTCTCTATAAAATAGTCAGGTATCTTTATTTTACCGATATCATGGTAATAGGCACTGACCCTCGCAAGAAGGGGGTTTGCACCTACTGCTTCAGCAGCAGATTCTACAAGGTTGCCGACTATGACACTATGATGGTATGTCCCCGGCGCTGTTACCATGAGATTTTTCATTACTGGTTGATCAAGATCGAGTAATTCGAGAAGACTTATATCTGTATAAACTTTAAATGCATATTCTATGAGAGGAAGAAGCAACGAGACAATCGCTGCTACTGCTATGCCTCCAAGAGCAGCAAACATTATAGAAGAAGGTGCCTTTATTGTAAAAAGTTCTCCATTAATAAGAAGTATTATTATAACAGTGAAGACATTTGCAGCGATTACATATCCTCCTCCCTTAAGAATAGAAGACCTCTTTTTGCATCTTATAACGCTGAATGCGGCTGTAATACTTCCTACGAAAGCATATATGGTAAAAGAGGCGTCATGAAGCCAGAGACCTACAAGCATGCTTACAGCAAATGAAAATGTAATCGCGGTATGAAAATCGAAAAGGAGTGAAACAAGCATTGCCCCTGCCGGAATGGGTATTCCAAAAAAAGCACTTTCTAAAGTTTCATATTCAAGTCCTTTAGACAGAGTCAATAGCAAATACCCGAACAGCCTTCCTATAAGAAGCGTACCTGTAAGCAGCAAGCCGAGAAGAAATAGCATGTTGTATTTCTTGAGATAAGCGGGTTTATATCTCATTATGTCTCTATAAAGAATAAAAATCAGCAGGCATGAAATAAGAAAGCCACCGAGTAATTGTTCTATCGCGAATTGTTCCTGAATAGATAGAGCAGCAACAAAACCGCATAAGATGAAGAAATAGATTCTTATCAGTTTGTCCTTTCTGGAGTTTTTCAGCAGAGACTCGCTTTCCTTAGAACGGAACCTGTTGCTGAGGATTTTGATAAAATTGAATAAATTACGAGTTTTATTATTCTGTTGAGCGTTTTTCGTATCTTTCATATGCCTTTACTATCTTCTGTACGAGCTTGTGTCTTACCACGTCTTTTTCAGAGAAATATATAAATTTAATACCCTCGATATCACTCAGTATCTTCTCAGCCTCTATAAGACCGGAAATCCTCCCGTGGGGCAGGTCTATCTGTGTGACATCTCCTGTTATAACAGTCTTTGAATTAAAACCGAGCCTTGTAAGGTACATCTTCATCTGTTCGGATGTAGTGTTCTGTGCTTCGTCCAGTATTATAAAAGAGTCATTGAGGGTTCTGCCCCTCATGAAAGCAAGCGGGGCGATTTCAATAATTCCACGTTCAATGAGCTTGCCTGCTTTTTCAGCATCCATCATATCCAGCAGTGCATCATAGAGGGGTCTCAGATAAGGATTAAATTTCTCATATATATCTCCCGGCAGAAAGCCTATCTTTTCTCCTGCTTCAACAGCCGGTCTTGCAAGAACAATCCTGCTTACCTGTTTTTTCAGAAACGCATTTATAGCCATTGCCATGGCAAGATAGGTTTTACCTGTACCTGCAGGTCCGATACCGATGACTATGTCATAATTTTTTATAGCCTCTATATACATTCTCTGTGTTTCCGTCTTGGGTATAATAAATCGTTTTTTTGAAGATACAGGTATATTATTCAAAAACAGGTCTTTTATAGAAACGTATTCATCAGAGGCTACGGTGGAACTCAGGGCATAACGTATCTCTTCAGGATTGAGATTATAACCATTGGAGCTTATAGAACGAATATCCTGTAAAAGTCTTTCAGCCTTTTCTACAGATTTTTCATCTCCCTGCAGAAAAATTTTATTTCCTCTCTGTGAAGCTATAACCCCGAGCGTTTCTTCTATTATTTTGAGGTTTTTGTCAAGTCCGCCGTACAGCAGGTTATATTCTTTTTCTATATCAAGTTCTATTTCTACGGTTAACGTAAGTCCCCCCTGGATTTTATTTAAATGTTACGAAAGGCTTCAAGCCTTCAGATTTCCTGATTTTGACAGATAATAAATCCGCCTCTTTTCTGGTATTGAATTCGCCCACCTTAACTTTATAGATTGTCTCTTGTTTTTTTGTTTCTGCCTGAGTAACAAATGCCTTATATCCCTTTTCATTCAGGCTTTCCTTAAGGGCATCTGCGTCGGAGATATTTTTGAAGGCGCCTACCTGAACAGTATATTTTCTCGTCTTATGGGTTTCCCCGGTTTTATCGGTTTCTTCTATCTGTATGGTCTTTTTAGCTTCCCGGGATTTTGGAATTTTTTGAAACTGCCTGGTTTCCTGGGTTGTCTCTGTTGTTTCAGGCGGTTTTATAATGAGGTCCTGCTGTTGTTCAGGTTGTTGAGACAGTGGCTCCTGTGAGTAAATATTTTTTTGTTCGCCGCTCTCAGGCAACAAAAGTGCTTGATTCACAACAGGTGGACGTGTACTTTTACCCACATAATAACCAAGTATAAACCCCAGCGATGAAGTGATTATTATAGACAGAATGACAAACGACCTGCCAATAAACACTACCGGCAGTTTTTCCTTTAAATCAGTTTGTTTCATAATATTAGCATAGCATCGCCATAAGATAGAAATCTATACTCTCTGGCTATAGCTTCCTCATAAGTCTTTAATAATTTCTCCCATCCAGACATAGCTGATGCTAACATAAGTGGTGTGGACTTAGGGAGATGGAAGTTTGTTATTAAAGAATCAACTGCCTTAAACGAATATCCAGGATAAATAAACAAATCAGTAGTTCCTTTTAATCTTCCATTGTGTGAAATCACATTACACCTTCCACTCATTAACGCTTCCAGTGCTCTTGTGGTAGTAGTTCCTACAGAAATAACCCTACTGCCCGACTTCTTTATTCTTTTAATTTCATCGATAATTTTTTTGTCTAATTCAAAATATTCTTTTTCCATGAAATGGTCTTCTACATTTTCTGCCCTGATAGGTTTAAAGGTGCCGATGCCAATATGGAGTGTAAGTTCATTTATTATTACTCCTTTCGATTCTATATCCTTCAGTAAGCTTTCTGTAAAATGAAGACCCGCTGTAGGAGCGGCTATAGAACCCTCTTTTTTGGCGAATATTGACTGATAAGTTTCTCTGTCTGATTCATCGGGTGGACGTTTAATATATGGCGGCAGGGGCATCTTGCCATATTTCCAGATAAAATCCATGAGATTTCCTGAAAGATTGAAGTGTGCGGTATTACCGTTGTATATTTCTGCTGTCAGGTTTTCTGAAAAACGAAGGATCCCCGTGTATTTTCCTTTCGAAAGAATCTCCCATTCGTTATCACCCTTCTTCCTAACGAATAGGATTTCCAATTTTTCTCCGTTCTGTTTTAAACCGTTAAGCCTTGCCGGAAAGACCCCTGTATTATTTAAAAGGAGCATATCTCCCTTTTCAAGATATGCCGGAAGGTCAAAGAAATGTCTGTGTTCCATTGACCCGTCTCTATAAATAACGAGAAGCCTCGATCTATCACGCTTTTTAAGTGGCCTCTTTGCAATAAGGTTCTCTGGCAGAAAGAAGTTGAATTCAGAAACCTTCATAAATTTGAATTACTGTATCAGGATAAAAAAAAGACAGGATTTCTTTGTAATTCTTTCCTTCGCGTGCCAGTTTTAATGTACACCACTGACATAGACCCACACCGTGACCATAGCCTTTTCCTGTAAATAGTACCGACTCTCCCTCAAGCACGAGGGAGAAATTCGTGCTGGGCAATATGCTCCATCCCAGAGCTTTTCTCAAGTCTGCTGCATTTATTGTCAGTATACCGTTATCGGTAGTTAAATCGAGTTGTTTAACTCTTTTTGTTGAGGTATAAGATTTAACAGACAACCCTTTAACATCCGGTAGATTTAATGCTTTTTCTATTTCTGAGATTTTGATCTTTCTTTCCCATGTTGAATATGGTGAGATATCACATTCTGTTTTGACGGGCTTCAGATAAGGATAACTCTTCCCAAAGACATCCTGTGGGTTTTCTGTCATACCGCCGCATGTGGAATGGTAAAGTGCCTCTATTATTTTACCGTTGAAGGTCAAAACCTCACCGCCTGTAGTTTCTACAGCATATGCTGTTCTTACATGATAATTGTTGCCCTTGTAAAGTTGATGAATAACAGAAGAAGCAATATGGTATATTGAGTTACCATTAATCATCTTCTGATACAGTGCATATGTTCTTGATATGACAGCCTGCGCCTTGAGTGCCTCCATGTCCCAATCAGGATTGACTTCTGATGCAACCACATCCTTGACGTATTCCTCTAACGGAAGTTCATTGATTATATAAAGGCCTTTATCACTTTTCCATATGTCTATATCCCCTGAATAGCGTGAACCCATCACGAGAAGGTCGCCTTTCATGCTTCCGAGCCTCTCCATCTTTTCTTCTTTTGAAGGAATCTGGTGATAGATCTCGTTTACAATAAGCACTTTTATATTAGTTTCAGCCCGCACATTACCCGTAAATATCGTCAGGGTAAAAATTATCATGAGTATCCTGATTGATTTCAGCATTATTTCCTCCCTATAATCCATAAAATAAGAGTCAATAGCAAACTCAATAGAATGCTCGTAGCCAGGGGAAAATAAAAGGTAAAATTTTTCCTCTGAATTATGATATCACCAGGAAGCTTACCTATGAAAGGGATTTTTCCTGAAAAGACTAATAAACCGCCGATGATAATTATAATCAGTCCGAAGATTACGAGAAATTTGCCAATATATTGAATCCCCTCGGACATCAAAATAAGTTTATTATGTTTCTTGAGTTTGCCGGGTTTATAGCGAAATAAACTTTGTAACCCCAATAAACCGTGTAAACTTTATACTCGTCACCTGTCATTTGTCACCTGACACTTTTTTTAAGGTATCTTTCCATCTCTGAATATATACATCCGCAGTATTTCTGCCTGTATAATCCGAGTTCTCTTGATATTCTAACTCCTTCTTTCCATCCAATCCTGAAATCTTCAACATAAAACATTATTGAATATCTCTTTTCCATCTCTTTGCCTATATCGATTATCATATCAAATTTCTGATATGGACTTACAAGAAGAGTAGTTGTAAAACCGTCAAGTCCCATTTTTTTTGCAATTTTTGCAGATTCATCGAGCCTCATTGAATAACAGAAGGCACAGCGATTGTCTTCATTATTTACCACAGTTCTGATGAACTCTTTAAGTCCGTAATTGTCCAAATATTCGATGTCGAGTTCCCAGATATTCTGAAGATTTTTTAAAGCATTAAGACGGTTTTGGTACTCGGTATAAGGATGGATATTCGGATTAAACCATAGGCCATTTAATTCGATATTTTTTGAGAGGAGGCTTTGAACAGGATACAGACAACAATTGGCGCAACATATATGCATTAAAAGCTTCATATGATATATTAAGAAAACCCTAAATGAGGCAAAAAGAGTTTTTATACACGTTTTTTATTTTTAGTTCCTTCAAATAATCCCAATTCTTTCTTATAAGGAATATTAAAATGACCGTATGCTTTTTCTGTAGCCCTTCTCCCCTTTGATGTTCTGATTATAAAGCCTGATTTCAATAAAAAAGGTTCAATCACATCTAATAAAACATCCGTCTCTATTTGGAGAGTCGAAGAGAGTGCTTCAATACCGACAGGTCCGCCTTTATAATTCAGGATAATAATTTTTAGTAGTTTTCTGTCTGTTTCTCCCAAACCGGACTCATCGATGCCTTCGAGTGCTAGTGCATCCATGGCTACATCTCCTGTTATCTTTCCCTGAGCCCTTACTTGTGCAAAGTCACGAACACGTTTTAATAACCTGTTTGCAACTCTAGGAGTGCCCCTTGCTCTCCGGGCTATTTCGTATGTACCATCCTGCTCTATAGATATTCCTAATATTGCCGAAGAACGTTTTACAATTCGGATCAGGTCTTTTTCATCATAAAAATCCAGATCTCTTGTAATACCGAATCTTTCTCTTAATGGGGAGGATAGAAGGCCGGACCTTGTTGTTGCTCCGATTAATGTGAAAGGTTCAAGTCTATATCGATGAGTTCTTGTATGTACACCTTTATCGAATATGAAATCCACTGCAAAGTCTTCCATTGCCGGATACAGGAATTCCTCTACAGTTTTCGGTATTCTGTGTATTTCATCAATAAAAAAAATATCGCCTTTTTCTAAATGTGTCAGGATACCCATCAAATCTCCGCCCTTTTCCAATGCAGGTCCGGATGAGGTAATGATCTTTGTACCCATCTCATGAGCAATAATATGAGCTAACGTTGTCTTTCCGAGACCTGGTGGCCCGTTAAATAATATATGATCTATAGGTTCTTTCCTTTGCAGCGCCGCCTCTATAGCAATCTTTAGTGTTTCTACTATTTTATCCTGCCCTATATAGTCAGAAAGCTGCCTGGGTCTTAAGGTTAAGTTGTTATCTTCGTCTAAAGAACTATTTTCTTTTAAGATTTCCGAAATATTATTTGCTTCTTCGTGTATCACTTTTTTTGACCTCTATATATTTCCTCAAATAATTCTTCCGATGAACTAATGCGGGGATCCCGTTTCATGGCTTCTTCAATCATCTTCCGCGCTTCTATTAATTTATGACCCAATTGCCTTATAAGAACATCCTCGACTTCTTTCCTGAAATCTTCTATAATTTCGGCTGCTACTTCTATCTTGGGCATTAGTGCATACCTTGCCACTTTTCCCTTCAGGGTAGCAATAATTTTCTCAGCTTTTCTTTCTCCAATGCCTTTTAATTGTCTCAGGGCTTTTGCATCTTTTTCTTCTATAGAGCGCGCGATATCTCCGACAGGTTTTATGAGAGCCTTAATAGCAGCAGTGGGTCCTATATCTTCAACTGATATGAAAAGTTCAAAAAAATCTTTATCGAAAGGATGTTTAAATCCTACAAGAATTGGTTTGGGCTGTCTTTCTGTCTGATTATAAGAGATATGCAATTTCAAATCACTAATCCCTTTTTCCTCATCTTCTTTAATTTCGTTCATCAAATATGCCGGGATTAATATGTCATAACCGATTCCATTTACCAGTAATGTAATCCGGTCATCATAAGTTTTTACCAATTTTCCTTCCAGATAAGATATCATCTCTCTCTCCGAGAAGTCTTTCTATAAAACGCAGTCAAGGCTATAGCCACTGCATCCGAAGCATGAAACGATTTAATATCGGTGATCTTGAGCAATTTCTTTATAGTAGATCTAACCTGCTGTTTATCTGCTCCGCCATGTCCGACCAGGGAATTTTTTACCTCTTTTGATGTAATCTCTATCATCGAGATATTATTTTGGAAAACAGATAAATATATAATACCCAAAACTCCTCCTAATAATATACCAGCCTTAGGGTATCTGACTAAAGAAAAAACATTCTCAATTGCTATCAAATCCGGATGTAAAAAGTGTATTAATTGATTTAATTCTGAATGAATCTGGAATAGCCTATTGGAGATATGTTCTTTTGAAGATGTCTTAATATAACCACATTTAAGTAAAAACGGAATGGCTTTATCGCATCTTATTGCACCGAAACCTGTACTGGCTAAGCCCGGGTCGATACCGAGTATTATCATGTTTCAAAACTCGAATCTATCTCTGATATTATCTTTTTAAGGATTATTTTTTCCTTGGTACTTCAAAGAGTATCTCTTCCACCATCTGGCAGATTACATGTCCGATAGTTATATGGGTTTCCTGAATTCTGGGGGTGTTATCCGAAGGAACAATAAATGCAAATGTTGCTTTAGATGCGAGTCTGTCTCCTTTCATACCGGTAAGCGCAACTGTGGTCAGTCTCTTTTTTTTTGCTACATCCACAGCTTTAAGGACATTTGGGGAATTTCCGCTCGTGCTGATTGCAATAACAATATCTCCCTCATCTGCAATGGATTTGAGCTGTTTTGAGAAGACTTCAGAAAAATCATAATCATTTGCAATAGAAGTGATCACCGCCATGTCTGTATTAAGTGACAGGGCCGGTAGGCCGGGGCGCTCTCTTTTGAACCTGTTTATGAATTCTGCTGCAATATGAGATGCATCGGTGGCACTCCCTCCATTACCAAATAATATTACTTTTTTACCTTCATTGAAAGCATTGGCAATAACCTTTGATACTTCAAAAATTTTATCGATATTTTTTTCATTGATGAACTTCTCTTTTACCTGAATACTTTCTTCAAATGCTTTAAATATCTTATCTTTCATTGAGGCAGGCTTCCCAGCTTGCTATAAAAGTTTCATTTTTATTAGAGTATACAAATCAAAAATTTCTGTCAACCAACGCCTACCATATTTATCTTGACCTTTCTATAAGTATATGCAATACTATTTTCGAAGTTTCGGAAGCTTTGCTGTATGTAGCTTCAAAGACTTTGGACTTTGTAGCTCTTCAAAGTATCATTCCGTATTCTTCGATTTTTATTAATAAGGAGGTGTAGCAGTATGGAAAAAGGAACCGTAAAATGGTTCAACGAGTCCAAAGGCTTTGGATTCATTACCAAAGAAGACGGCGGCGATGTTTTTGTTCATTACTCTGCAATTCAGGGCAATGGGTTCAAGACTTTATCTGAAGGTCAGGCGGTAACTTTTGAAGTTGTTGATGGTCCAAAGGGTCCAAAAGCAGAAAAAGTTATGAAAGCTTAGTCAAAACGCAGGTTCCGATAATAATTCGGAACCTGCATCCCATAAATTCCCTCTTTCACCAGCAAACCTTAAAATATTTTCGCATAAAATATCAATTCAGAAGGGATATTATCATTGCAGGGGAGTAAAAATTACATTTTTTATCTCAGCAGGCGGGCCTTCCTTTACAGGACCAAGGGCACTGACTCTGTAATTTCTAAATGTTAAGGGTTTATCATTATCAATAAAAGCAGGGACCTGTGTCTCTCCAATAAGCGTATAGTCTTTGTCCGCTTCGGTCTTTCTGTAAATTCTGTATCCGGATATCCAGGTTTCCGGCGGCTCCTGCCATATAATATAGACATCTATCTCTCTCGCTATTGCTTGAATGCCCGCGGGCATAGAAGGGATGAACTCTGAAGGTTCTATATTTATCTCCTCAGAAGCCATTCCTTCATCTCTTATATCACTGCCTCTCAGGCTTCTTACTGTATAGTAAACAGCTCTTGTTATATCAAAGGCATCTCTAAATGAGGTTTCCTTTAAAGGTTCTTTGTTGACAGGTATCAAGCCGTAAATGCCTTTTTCATAGCTTTTATAAACATTATACAGAATTTGTTCTTCAACACTTTTCCAATTCAAGATTAAAAAGTTATCTTTAACTTCATAAGATATTTTTCCCGGAGGGGAAGGCGTGTCTGCAGGTATAACGGCGAGAATATTTGAGTCATTACTTATTATTCCTTTTAGATTCTGAGAGTTAATTTTATATTTGTACTCAATGCCTGTTTCAAAATTTCTTTCTATATAGGAACGCCTGTCACTTCCAGGTATAGCAATTCTTTCGAAATCTTTGTTTTTTGATTTCATAAGATGAAATGCTTTTATAATTGGTTCTTTATCTTTTGGAAAATCCCACATCAGGAGAATCTCTGTTTCCCTGTGGATGGCTCTGAGCCCAGCAGGAGGAGGTGGCTTTTCATATGATTTCAGAGTTGGATCACCTCTTTTGCCGCATGAAAAGAAAAAACAACAGACACCAACCAATAAGAATACAATAAGAAATCGTCTTGCCCGGAAAATGCATTTATAAATAAAAAGTGAGGGCATATGTGCAGAAAAGGCTTTCATATCGCCTCCTTTGTGAAGATCAGGATACCTGTGCAAAGAGTGTGGCTTATCTTCCCCCGACTATTTTTCTAAGCCTTATTATCTGTTTTGTAACCTCTTTGAGTGATGTGCCGCCAGGTGATCTTCTACTCTTTACTGACTCTTCTGCCTTTAAACAGGAATAGATATCATTTGAAAATAAACCAGAAAAGTTATGGAGTTCTTTTAATGTGAGATCTCCGAGTTTCTTTTTTCCCTCTACGCAATAGAGGACAATTTTACCCGTTATTTCGTGTGCCTTTCTGAAAGATAAGCCTTTTTTTACGAGATACTCTGCTACATCAGTAGCAGTCGAGTAAGCTTCATCTGCGGTCTCATGCATTCTTTTAGTGTTAAATTTAATACCGGGAAACATTTCATTCATGACGGTAAGACAGGCTTTAATAGTATCAACCGTATCAAATAAAGGTATTTTATCTTCCTGCATATCCCTGTTATACGATAGCGGAAGACCTTTCATGATGGTTAAAAGAGACAGAAGGCTTCCATAAACCCTTCCTGTCTTTCCTCTGACCAGTTCTGCAACATCCGGATTCTTTTTCTGGGGCATTATGCTTGAGCCTGTTGCAAATGCATCGGGTAATTCCATAAATTTAAATTCTTCGGTTGACCATAATACGAGTTCTTCGGCAAGTCTTGAAAGATGCATGATGATGATAGCGGCATTCGATAAAAACTCTATTACGAAATCCCTGTCCGATACAGCGTCTATGCTGTTCTGAGAAACACCGTCAAATTCGAGAAGCTTTGCAACATAAGCCCTGTCTACAGGGAGCGATGTTCCTGCAACAGCACATGAGCCCAAAGGAAGCAGATTTACTCTTTTTAATGCATCTTTAAGTCTTTCCACATCCCTTTGCAGCATCTCAACATAGGCAAGAATATGGTGTGACAGGAGTACCGGTTGAGCCCGCTGTAAATGTGTGTATCCGGGCATTAAGGTATCAAGGTGTTTTATTGAGATGTTAAGGAGTGTTTTCTGGAATTTTTTAACAAGAACAATTATTCCTTTTATCTCCGTCCTGATAAACAATCTAAGGTCAAGTGCTATCTGGTCATTTCTTGACCTTGCCGTGTGGAGTTTTCCACCTGTATCCCCTATTTTTTTGATGAGGGCAGACTCGATATTCATATGAATATCTTCGAGTTCCTCCCTGAATACAAACCTTCCTGTTTCTATTTCATTTGTTATTTCTTCAAGCCCCTTTATTATTTTTTTAGATTCTTCAAGCGTAATGATGCCCTGTTTGCCGAGCATCTTTGCATGGGCTATGCTGCCTTTGATATCATATTTCCAGAGGCGATGGTCAAAGGATATAGACCCTGTAAAATATTCTACAATCTTTGAGGTTTTTTCCTTGAATCTTCCAGACCAGAGTTTTTTCATATCTTTTTGAACCCCGTTTTTAGATCCTCGATTTCTTTGAAGATCTCAAAGATTATTTCGGTAGTATTTAATTTTATCGGTCCTTTCATTACATAATTTGGTACGATACCCTCGATAAATTCAACCCAGCCATCTTTCCATGTAACAGCATCAAGTAAGATTTCTTTTGCAAATGTCCTTATTATTTTTCTTAACTGGTCTTCTGTGAAATAATTAAGTTCAATCAACCTCTGCGTAAATGGAATCTTCATTGTCTGACTCTGAAGCAAAGATGTTTTTATCTTGCTGATTTCAAGATGTAAACCCTTGTGTATGAACTCGCCCAGGCGTTCACCCTCTTTATTAGAAGAGACATAAAGTATTTTCCCGTCCTCTACGTAGATTTTCTTTTCGATTCCATGAGAATTTACTGTAATAGTTCCGGTTTTTTTGCTTAATTCTATCCACTGTAGCAGATCAGAAAGTGGCATGACAGATAAATCACCTTTTATCGAAGCCATATAGCTCCTCCTTAAAGCTACTGTCAATACTTCTATTATTTAGTTTCGAATTCTATCATACATAAAATTCAAAATAAAGGTTTATAATATATATTGTTTTTTAAAAGTTATAGTTATAAAATTAACTATATTTAATAGGTGAAACTCTCCGGGCAAGCTCGGAGCTTCCATGCAGCATTCATTTATTTTCATAACGGAGGCGTATAAGTGCTAAGAAAAAAAGAAAGTTATATTGTTGCTGTTGTGGGTGCAACCGGCGCTGTGGGTAACGAAATGGTAAAGACCCTTGAAGAAAGATATTTCCCTGTGGAAAGATTAAGACTTTTTGCATCAGAAAGATCTGAAGGGAAGATTAAGGAGTTCAAAGATAAGGAGATTCCTGTTGAAACATTGAAGGAAGATTCATTCAATGGTATAGATATTGCGCTCTTTTCAGCGGGTGCGGAAAGGTCTAGGATATGGGCACCGGTTGCTGCAAGGGCAGGCAGTGTTGTTGTTGATAATTCAAGCCAATGGAGGATGGATCCTGATGTTCCTCTTGTAGTTCCTGAGGTTAATCCGGATGATCTGAAATGGCATAAAGGTATAATTGCAAATCCTAATTGTTCCACGATACAGATGGTGGTTGTCCTGAAACCAATACATGACGTGGCAAAAATTAAACGGGTTGTCGCAACTACCTTCCAGGCTGTGTCAGGTACCGGGCAAAAGGCAATGGATGAGCTCTTGCAGCAGACAACTGATCTTTTGAATTTTCGCGAAGTTAAGTGCAATGTATATCCCTATCAGATAGCATTCAATGTC
This sequence comes from Nitrospirota bacterium, assembly GCA_014859105.1. GTDB lineage: Bacteria > Nitrospirota > Thermodesulfovibrionia > Thermodesulfovibrionales > SM23-35 > Kmv42. Next base: position 60,935 of record JACUUX010000004.1, on the reverse strand, counting down.
ATTCCTCATATAGATAAGTTTCTTGAAAACGGTTATACAAAAGAAGAGATGAAGATGGTGAATGAGACAAGAAAAATTTTAGGTGATAATTCAATAAGGATAACAGCAACAACTGTCAGGGTACCTGTATTCAGAGGACACTCTGAAAGTTTAAACATAGAAACCGAAAGGAAACTTCCTCCCGATGAAGTAAGGGCTATTTTGTCAGCAGCACCTAATGTGATTGTATTTGATGCGCCGGAGAAAAATATTTATCCTATCCCGATTAACGTAGCAGGAAAAGATGAGACTTATGTCGGAAGGATAAGGGAGGATGAGTCAATAGATACCGGTATCAACATGTGGATAGTTGCTGACAACCTCAGGAAAGGTGCTGCGTTGAATGCAGTTCAGATAGCAGAGAAGCTTATTGAGACGGCATCTGTTTAAATAACCAAATATAAACCTAATTTGAGCGATTTATTATTTCATAATGCCGCTGAGACAGCCGGGACGCCTGTCCTACGGGTTTTAAGGTTTACCTTTCAGGTAGGACAGCCGTCCCGGCTGTCCTTGATTTATCAAAAGAATTGCTCAATTCAGGTTAAAATAATCTAACAAATTGCTTTTTGGCTAACCCGAATAATGCAGAATGTCGATTACATAATAGGTGGCGATTATGTCTTAACAATGGATGAAAACCTTACTGTCATTGAAAATGGCGCTGTTGCAATAAAGGGCAATAAAATAATCGATGTTGGCGTATATTCAGAAATATATAAAAAATATAATCCTGAAAAAGAAATACGGAGGGAAGGAAGTGTAATACTGCCGGGTCTCATTAATACCCATACTCATGCAGCAATGGTTTACTTCAGGGGAATTGCTGATGACCTGCCTTTAAAAATATGGCTCGAAAACCACATATGGCCTGCAGAAAATAAATGGCTGAGTCCCGAGTTTATCTATGATGCAGTCGAACTTGCCTGTCTTGAAATGCTCAAGGGAGGAGTAACAACCTATAATGACATGTATTTCTTTGAAGACGCAGCAGGTGAAACAACAAAGAAGGTTGGGATGAGAGCGGTTTTGGGAACAGGGATTCTTGATTTTCCTACAGTATCTGCCAGGACCCCGGATGAATATCTTGAAAATGCCAGAAGTTTTGTGAACAACTGGAAAGGAGATGAACTTATCACTCCTTGTATTGCACCTCATGCAATCTATTCCTGCAGTACCGAAACTCTCGAGAAGTCCAGAGCAATTGCTGAAAAATTTAATGTACCCCTGCATATACATCTCTCGGAGACACAGTGGGAAGCAGGAGAAGTGAAGATTAAACATAACAAGAAGCCTGTTGAATATCTCGAATCCTTAGGCTTTCTGGATGAAAAGGTCCTGGCTGCACACTGTATATGGATAGACGATGACGAGATCGAAATCCTTGCAAGGAGAAAAGTCGGTGTTTCCCACTGCATGGAGAGCAACCTGAAGCTGGCTTCAGGTTTTGCACCCGTTGTAACGATGCTGATGGCTGGTGTAAAAGTTACCTTTGGTACAGATGGAGCTGCGAGCAATAATGATCTCAATATACTGAGCGAGATGTCTACTACTGCAAAGGTGCACAAAGCACTTTCTAATAATCCAACTGTACTTGATGCTAAAAAAGCTCTTCTGATGGGCACAAGATGGGGAGCCGATGTGTTAGGTCTCGGGGATAAGATAGGAAGCCTTGAGAAAGGCAAATTGGCTGATATTGTGATGCTAGATTTAAATAAGCCTCATCTCACTCCTGTCTATGACGTATACTCTCATATTGTATATGCAGCAATGGCTTCCGATATAGAGACAGTAATGGTAAATGGCAAACTTGTTATTGATAACAGAAAACTCTTAACAGGTGACGAGGCAGAGATTCTTTATAAGGCCGTTAGATGGGCAGAAAAGATAAAAAGACACCTCCTGAAAATAAACCTTTGATTTCCCCGGGACTCCTCTTAATTAACTGTCCGAGTGAATATTTTGTTCATATACCAATGGGAACTTTCGGTATATGTGATTATCTGAGACAGAAGAACATTAAAGCAAAAATACTGAACCTGTCATTATATAACAGAGATGAGATATACAAAAAACTGGGCTACTATCTTGAACTTTTCCAGCCGACACATATTGGATTGATTTTTCACTGGCAGGAAACCGCAGGGGGAGTTATCCGTTTAAGTGAATATATAAAATCCAGAACTGAATCTATAAAAATCATTTGCGGCGGTTTTACAGCCGGATATTTCGGAGAAAATTTACTTGAAAAATGCAATTTTATTGATTTTATCATAAAAGGCGACCCGGAGAAACCTCTGGAAATGCTGCTGAAAGGCACCGATGTCTGTAAGGTTCCAAACTTAATCTATCGAAATCCTGAAGGAATTAAATCAAATAATCCCTCTTACTTTATTGACCGGAAAACACTTTCAAATATATCGTTCTGCGATCTTACATTTCTTTATGATTATGATTTATATATAAAGTCTGTTGAAAATAGAATGGGGTTTCCTGTCTTTATCGGGCGGGGTTGCATATTCAGTTGCAGATATTGCGGCGGAAGTCGCAAGGCGTTCAGGTTGCACAGCGGAAGGGCAAAGCCGATAGCAAGGTCGATTGAGTCAGTTATTTCGGATCTGAGGCGACTTAAGGAATTTACAGGAAAAATATATCTGTGCTATGAAAATGACCGGACATATATAAAAAATCTTTTCAGGGCTTTGAAGCGGGAGAATGACCTCGTTAAATCATTTCAGCTGAATTATGGTGCATGGAGGTTGTTTGATAAGAAGTTTCTGGAACTTTATAGGGATATCTTTCTCCCGAGCAACAGTGATAAACCCTTCTTTGAATTATCACCTGAAGTTTTTGTTGATAAAAGCAGGGAAAAAATAAAAGGCAGGAAATTATTCTATTCCATGAGAGAACTGGAGGAAAATCTTAATCTCATTCGTAGCCATCTGGGAGAAGATGTGAATGTGTACCTGTTCTTCAGCAGATACCATGATACTGTTACTTCATACAACGATATGAAGAAGGAAATTACAGGAATATTCCGGTTATCACACAATTTCTTCAGTAATAATGTCTTTAATGTCAATATATCATACGATCACCTGTCTACCGATATAGCCAGCCTCTGTTGGGAAAAATATACTGATAACCCACATGAGCTTGATACCCTTATATCATCCATAAGGAAGATAAAATCTCATGAGCTTTACAGTTTTCCTTTCAATAATCTCTGTGTCTATTTGCCACGAACCCTCTCTGAAGAAGACGTCTTAAGATGTGAAATGCTCATATTTGTTTTAAACTATCTCGAGAGGTTTTTCCCGGAACTGTTTCACATCCTTTTTTCATGTCTGGAAGAAAAAACTGTAGACCTCGTTGAGGAGATCATCAACAGTGCGTACATTAATAAGCCGGGAAACTTTTTTGCTACTTTTGATTTTTGTGATTTATTGGAACGCATCAGGCACACTCTCACAATGCAAAAAACTTTATTCTCTCAAATTCCGTTTATAGAAGATTTGACTAATTTTTTGATAAAGAAGTCTTCATTCTATGAAAGGCCATGGACACCGGCAAGTTTTTATCATACCAGTCACCCCAAATTGGATAATGCATTTATATCCGTAAACGAACACGATTATTTGAACATGGGGATTTTTTTGAGAAAACTCAAAAAGGAAGGTGTTAAGACCTTAAATGCTGAAATGACTGTCTTTATTTTCCTTATAGATGAAATCCTGAGCATGACATATGAAACATACTGTGCGACAATAAAAAATTTTGAAAAGGGTATTTCTCTAAATGAGTATTATGGTATGATGGACAGGAAACATATTTTTAATCTTTCATATCACAAGGACCTCATAGCGAGATTATTTCAAAGTGGTGTGCTTTATTAAAAGTAGATAAAGAAACACTATAATTTTAGGTAAAAGTAGACTATGTTATGGAAAAAATTAAAATAGGCATTAACAGTTGCCTTCCTGGCAAAAAGGCAAGATATGACAGTGGCACAAGCTCGAGAGGAACCATGCATGAACAATAAAAATGATGAAAAAAAGGAGCGTATCTGGGGAATGCTATGTCATTTGACGGTTCTGCTTGGGATTACGGGAATTCCATTCGGAAATATTATCGGACCTTTAATTATCTGGCTTGTGAAAAGAAAACTGTCTCCTTTTGTCAATGAGCAGGGAAAAGAATCGTTAAACTTCCAGCTTTCAATGACAATCTATGTTTTAATCGCAGCACTTTTCATTTCTATGAAAATCGGGTTTATATTTTTGTTCATTTTAGTATCGATTAATCTAATTCTTGTCATTATTGCCTCTGTAAAAGCATACACCGGAGAAAACTACAGCTATCCTTTTAAGATAAAATTCATCCGGTAAATAGACAGGTAAAAATTCCGGTATCTGAATGTGATGATTATTTATATTTCTCTTCTGCCCTCTATGGCCTTACCGAGGGTCACTTCATCTGCAAACTCGATATCACCGCCGATGGGAAGGCCATAAGCAATTCTTGTAACCTTTATATTGTAGGGTTTTAAAATATCCCTTATATATTGAGCTGTCATTTCGCCTTTTGTATTTGGGTTTGTAGCTATAATTATTTCCTGCAACGAATTTTTTTCAACTCTTCGGATGAGTTCTTTTATCTTAAGTTTTTCGGGTGTCATTCCATCAATCGGAGAAAGAGCTCCAAGAAGTACATGGTAAAGACCATTAAAACACTTTGACCGTTCAATTACCAGTATATTGCAGGGTTCTTCCACTACACAGAGCTTGCTCCTGTCACGCACAGTGTTGCTGCAAATGTCGCACACCTCATTTTCTGTAATATTAAAGCATTCATTGCAGAACCTTGCCTTTTCTTTTACTTCACTGATAGCCTTCGAAATACCTTTTGCGTCTTCCTCGGACATGGTGAGTATAAAAAAAGCAAGCCTCTGGGCAGTTTTCCTGCCTATGCCCGGAAGTTTTGTAAGTTCATTTATAAGTTTCTCTATGATATTTTGTTCCATAAACAATGGTTTATTTATTTTTAAGTATTATAGAACGTAAAAAAACCTGACAACAGGATTATATCTTGCTTTGTGATCTATTTGCTATAGAAACTCATTAATTCTATTACTGATATCTTTAGCAGACTCGAAAATACCCTGATGCGTATAAACCACGATATTTTTTCCTTTGTCATCGCGCTTAACGAAAATAGTATATGGGACACGGGGACTTCCCATAGCTTCATGAGCCTCGAAATTGTAATCGGTGAAAACTGGATATAGGATTTTATATTCCTTTATAAACATTTCTACTTCTTTTTTATTATTACCGGAAGCAATACTTATGACCTTTATTTTTCCTTTTAATAGTGGATCATTTTCAATCATAGAATAGACGTCATTAAGAACAGAGATATTCTTCCGGCAGCTTGTACAATATGTATTTGTAAGCTCAACAATAATGAGCGAACCCTTTATTTCTTTGAAGGAAACAGTTCTTTTTTTTGATACTTCGAGATATACACGCTCTTCTTTAGAAAGGGCATTTTTAAAATTTAAGTCCGGAAATATCGCATCTGAGTCAACCGATTTTGCAAGACAGACGATAGGGAATAAAAATACGAGTAAAAAACCAATCGAGTGAATTTTTATAATAAGACTATTCATAACATTTAACACAGGTTTAAGACTTTTCGGGATAAGATATCTTATTTCGTGAGTTTCTCAAGTTCCTGTATAAGTATCTCAAGAGGAGGCCTTTTGTTGATATCATGAACGTCTATATAACGAATTACACCTTTTTTATCAATTACAAACAATACCCTTTCAGACATTCCATCAGTACGCAGAACCCCGTATTTTTTCGAAACTTCCCCGTGTGGCCAAAAATCCGAAAGAACAGGAAACCAGAGGTCCCCCATCTCTTCTATCCATGCATATAATGTTGGAATGTTATCCACAGTGATACCGAGAAGAATAGCATCACTTTTATCAAAAAAACTCTTTGCAATGTTATATCCGGGCCACTGGTCCGAACATACCGGAGTCCATGCAGCAGGCACAAAGGAAATTACCACATTTTTTTGGCCGATATATCGACCGAGCGATACCCTTTCTCCGGAAACTGAAGGGAGTGTAAAATCCGGAGCCATGTCCCCGACCTTCAGGTGCGTTTTACTGTCAATTGGTTTTAATATGCCGGTTTTGTAGATTTTCTCCTTAAATTGTTCTGATGCACCATGAACGGGAGATAAACAAAGCAATAAAGAAACAATCCCGCATAGTGCGGTTAGGATAATTCCGTGCTTTGTTAACATTTCAAGCCTCCTATTTTTTTGCAGACTCTTTCAGAATAAGATTAAGGAATTGTTCCGGGTCCTCAATGGTGCCGACTTTTGAGTAAATTATTTCATTAGTTCCGTCCTTATTGATTTTGAATACGAAGAAGTAAGGTGTTCTGACATCTCCGATTGCCTCGTGAATCGAAAAAGACTCATCATGAAATAGGGGAAATGGAATATCATATTGATTTTTGAATACCTCTACTTCAAAAGGAGTATTGCCAGCACCAATTCCTATAATCTTAATCTTTTCTTTAATATCCTGGCGGTTGTCTATGATGTTGTATAGTTCATTGACAAGTAGTGCTTCCTTCTGACAGTGAGGACAATACATGCTGAATATTTCAAGAATTACAACCTCGGCCTTTATCTGGGATATTTTGAAGGAACCTTTGTTTTCAAGTCCGAGATAATTTTTTTCTTTGACATTTTCGGGTACAGAAAGGGTGACTTCAGGAAAGGCTTCACCTGTGGCCGGACATTCCACAGCGTGGACGGTTACCGCATAATATGTTAAAGCACAAATCGCCAATATAAATATAATCTTCTTAAACATAAATCCTCCTTAGGTCTAAATTTTTCTACTTTTTATAAATAATATTATCTTTTATTGGTATTTATTTGTCAAGCAAGATACAGCATATGTTAGAGGATTGAATTTATTGTTTTTGTCAGGTATTCTATTAATCAAAAAACTTTAGCGGGAGGCATTTTAATGGCAAAGAAGGCAGTCAAAAAATACGTTTACTTTTTCGGTGGCGGAAAAGCTGAAGGAAGAGGAGCTATGAAAAACCTTCTCGGTGGGAAGGGAGCCGGACTTGCAGAAATGACCAACTTGAAAATTCCTGTACCCGCAGGTTTTACAATTACTACAGAAGCATGCAATGAATATTTTAAGGCTGGAAAGAAGCATCCGCCCGGGATGTGGGAACAGGTTATTAAAAACCTGAAAAAGGTTGAAAAGGAAATGGGCATGAAATTCGGTGATCCTGTTAATCCTCTCCTTGTATCTGTACGCTCAGGAGCAAAGTTTTCAATGCCGGGGATGATGGATACAGTGCTTAATCTTGGCCTTAACGAAATCACAATGAAAGCACTTATAAAAAAGACGGGTAATGAACGGTTTGTGTATGATGCATACAGAAGGTTTATTACTATGTTCGGAAGCATAGTTATGGGCATAGACAGGCAGAAATTCGAGAAAGCACTTGAAGCAATGAAGGAGAAGAAGGGAGTACGTCTTGATACAGAGCTTACAGCAGAAGACCTGAAAGAACTCATTGAAGAATATAAGGTTATTTATAAAAAAAGTACAAGAGAGGATTTTCCAATAGATCCTTACGAACAGCTTAATAAAGTCATAAGCGCTGTTTTCAATTCATGGTTCGGTGAAAGGGCGGTTAAATACAGAAATCTTAACAATATCCCCCATGATCTTGGCACTGCCTGTAATATTCAGGCTATGGTGTTCGGGAATCTTGGTGACAATTCCGGTACCGGCGTGGGTTTCACGAGAGATCCCTCCACTGGACAGAAAAGGTTTTTTGCAGAATGCCTTATCAATGCACAGGGTGAAGATGTGGTTGCTGGAATCAGAACCCCCCTTCATATAGAAGAGCTTAAAAAGAGGCTTACTCAGGCTTATAACGAGCTCAATAAGATTTACAGGAAACTTGAAAAACATTATAAGGATATGCTCGATATAGAGTTTACGGTACAGGAAGGTAAGCTCTACATGTTGCAGACAAGGGTAGGCAAAAGGACAGCAGCAGCAGCCCTCAAGATTGCAATTGACATGGTAAAAGAAAAGTTGATCGATAAAAAAACCGCTGTGTTGAGAATCGACCCTGAACAGCTTAATCAGTTGCTCCATCCGATGATAGACCCAAAGGCAGAGATTAGAGTTTTAGCAAAAGGTCTTCCAGCTTCACCAGGTGCCGCGGTAGGGAAAGTGGTATTTACTGCGGAGGATGCAGAACATGCGGCAGAAAAAGGTGAAAAGGTAATTCTTGTAAGAACTGAAACATCCCCTGAAGATATAGGCGGTATGCATGCAGCTCAGGGGATCCTTACTGCAAGAGGCGGTATGACGTCTCATGCAGCAGTTGTTGCAAGGGGTATGGGAAAATGCTGTGTTGCCGGCTGCGGAGCATTAAACATACACGAGGTCCAAAAATACTTTACAGTTAATGACCTTGAAGTTAAAGAAGGCGATTACATAACCCTTAACGGTACGACAGGAGAGGTTATTTTAGGAGAAATACCCCTTGTTGTACCGGAGCTTACAGGTGATTTCGGAAAATTCATGAAATGGGTTGATGAGTTTAGAAGGCTGAAAGTCAGAACAAATGCTGATACATCCGGTGATTCAGAGGTTGCAAGAAAATTTGGAGCTGAGGGTATTGGTCTTTGCAGAACAGAGCATATGTTCTTTGCACCTGAGAGAATAAGTGCTGTCAGAGAAATGATTCTCGCTGATGATTTAGAAGGAAGAAAAAAGGCTCTTGAAAAACTTTTACCGATGCAAAAAGGAGATTTCATAGAAATATTCAAGGTAATGAAGGGTCTACCTGTTACCATCCGTCTCCTTGACCCGCCTCTTCATGAATTTGTACCCCATACAGATGAGGAATTAAGGGCATTAGCTACTTCAATGGAAGTGCCATTTGAGAAACTGAAGGCAAGGAACAAGGCATTGCATGAAGTTAACCCTATGCTGGGACACAGGGGCTGCAGAGTGGGAATAACCTATCCTGAGATTTATGAAATGCAGGTCAGGGCAATAATAGAAGCAGCCTGTGAATTTTCAAAGCAGAAAATAAAAGTAATTCCTGAAATAATGATACCTCTTGTCGGCCATGTGAATGAGCTGAAAATGATGAGAGAACTTACTGTCAGAATATCTGATCAAGTCCAGAAAGCTTACAACACAAAAGTCAACTATACCGTCGGAACAATGATAGAACTTCCAAGGGCAGCTTTAACAGCAGACGAAATAGCTACACAGGCTGATTTTTATTCGTTCGGAACAAACGATCTTACACAGACAACTTTTGGACTGTCGCGAGATGACGCAGGGAGATTTCTTCCTTACTATATCGAAATAGGGATACTGGAAGATGATCCGTTTATAACATTAGACAATGGGACAGGTCTTTTGATGAAGTTAGCGGTAGAGAAAGGCAGAAAGGTAAGAAAGAAAATGAAAATGGGTATCTGCGGAGAACATGGGGGTGATCCTAAATCAGTAGAATTCTGCCATAAAATAGGATTAGACTATGTAAGCTGTTCACCTTACAGGATACCAATTGCAAGACTTGCAGCAGCGCAGGCTGTGCTAAAGGAAAAGTCGAAAGAAGATTTGAGCAAATCAACGGTATAATATCATTTATATTTTTTAAAATAGAGTAGCAACCCTCTATCTTTACAGAGCGTTGAAATCTGTGTTAATGTTAAATGGTTAGCGAGCGTATTACCCGCGGTCTTGCCGAGGGAATCTTCAATTTAGTAAAATTCTTTGAAAGGTGGTGTATTAGTGGCTATTGATAAAGTTCAGAAGCATTCAATAATAAACGATTTCAAACTTCATGAGAATGATACTGGTTCTCCGGAAGTACAGATAGCTTTATTTAGTAAAAGAATAAATTATCTTACCGAACATTTCAAAACACATAAAAAAGACCATCATTCGAGAAGGGGCCTTTTAAAGCTCGTCAGTCAGAGAAGGAAGTTGCTTGATTACCTCAAGAAATCCGACAGAGAACGATATGAAAAGGTGATTGGACGCTTAGAAATAAGAAAATAATGAAAAAAATTGAAATAGAGGTTTGTAATAAAAAGCTAACTTTAGAGACAGGAAAGGTTGCAAAACAGGCTGACGGAGCTGTAGTTGCCAGGTATGGTGACACCGTAGTTCTTGCTACAGCCGTAGCTGATAAAACTCAGAGGGATGCACTGGACTTTTTCCCTTTAACAATAGATTATCAGGAAAAGGCTTATTCTGCAGGTAAGATACCCGGCGGATTTTTTAAGAGGGAAGGGCGACCCTCTGAAAAAGAGATACTTACCTCACGTCTTATAGACAGGCCCATCAGACCACTTTTCCCAAAAGGCTTTTATCATGAGACACAGGGTATTGTCAGTGTTCTATCATATGGTGATGAAAATATAGCGGACATACTCGGTATTATAAGCATATCTGCTGCCCTTGTAATCTCGGATATTCCCTTTAAATCTCCTGTCGGGGCTGTAAGGGTTGGAAGGGTTGCAGGCTCGTTTGTCATAAATCCAGACATAAGGGAAGCTGAAGAGTGTGACCTTAACCTTGTGGTCGCCGGTACCGAAGAAGCTGTGGTCATGGTGGAAGGCGAAGCACTTGAGGTTCCAGAATTTGACCTTCTTGAAGCTCTGGATATTGCTCACCAGGAGATAAAACATATATGTGCTGTCCAGAAGGAACTTCAATCTATTGCAGGAAAAGAAAAAAGAACAGTGCAGGAACCCGTAATATATGAAGAATTAAAAAATAAAGTAACAGAGCTTACTTTAGACCAGATAAAATCAGCCATTACCATTCCTGACAAACTGATGAGACAGAAAACCCTTGACGGAATACTCGAAGCGGCAATCGAAAAATTAAACACCGGTGACAGGGATTTAACAATAGATATCGCTGCAGTTTTTAACGAAACAGAGAGGGATATTGTGAGGGGAATGATACTTAATGAAAATAAAAGGGTGGATGGAAGAAGCAACACTGATATAAGGAAAATAACTGCAGAGGTTGGAATTCTTCCAAAGACACATGGTTCTGCTTTGTTTATAAGAGGAGAGACCCAGTGTCTTGCAGTTGTTACCCTTGGAACATCTGATGACGAACAGAAGATAGATTCACTTGACGGGGAGACTTATAAAACCTTCATGTTACATTATAATTTTCCACCTTTCAGTGTTGGCGAGGTAAAACCGTTAAGATCACCCGGCAGGCGCGAAATAGGTCATGGGATGCTCGCTGAAAGGGCACTTAAGGCTGTTATACCAACAAAAACAGAATTTCCTTACACAATAAGGATAGTATCGGATATCCTGGAATCCAATGGGTCATCTTCAATGGCAACAGTATGCGGTGGTTCTCTTGCATTGATGGATTCAGGGGTACCGATTAAGTCTCATGTCGCTGGAATTGCAATGGGACTTATAAAAGAAAGTGAAAGGGTAGTGATTCTTACAGACATACTCGGTCTCGAAGACCATCTTGGTGACATGGATTTTAAGGTTACAGGGACAGATAAAGGCATTACAGCATTCCAGCTGGACATTAAAATAGGCGGTATCCCACGGGACGTAATGGAAAAGGCGCTCGAACAGGCAAGGCAGGGAAGGCTTTTTATACTCGGAAAAATGAGTGAGACAATAAGTACCCATCGTGAAAACCTTGCCGCAAATGCACCGCGTATCTATACGATGCAAATTAAACAGGAAAAAATACGGGATGTAATAGGAACAGGCGGCAAAGTCATTCGCGGCATAGTGGAACAGACAGGTGTTAAGATCGACATCAATGATAGCGGCATCATAAATATAGCCTCTCCAGACGTAGAATCCGCAAGAAAAGCGATTGAGATTATAAACAATATAACTGCTGAAGCCGAAATTGGGAAGATATATCTTGGGAAAGTGAAACGGATTACCGATTTTGGAGCCTTTGCAGAGATCCTCCCGGGAACAGAGGGCTTACTTCATATATCACAGATATCAGATAAGAGGATAGACAAGGTGACAGATGAGATACACGAAGGGGACGAGGTTCTTGTTAAGGTAATAGAAATAGACAAATTGGGAAGAATTCGCCTGTCAAGGAAAGAAGCATTAAGAGAGCAGGAAAAAGTAAGAAAGAAATAGGGATGCGATAAGATTTATGTCTAAAGGGGGGATGGATCGTGGATATCCCCTCTTTTTTATGATTATTTTCCGGTTCGAATTGGACCATTTGTACACTTGAATTATGTTTTCAAAAGAACATTTATCAAATGAGCTGCCGGTTGTAATGGAAACATTAAAGAATATGCGTTCAGTTGTTCTCGGTATCTGGGTAAAGGTTGGTTCCAGATACGAGACACCCGAAAAAAATGGCATATCGCATTTCCTCGAACACATGTTTTTTAAGGGCACAAAAAAACGTAGTGCAAAAGACATCGCATTCGAGATTGATTCTCTCGGAGGAGAACTGAATGCATTCACATCAAGAGAGACAACAACATTTTATGTAAAGGTTCTTGACGAGTACCTCGAAAAAGGCCTTGATTTATTATCTGATATTTTTCTGAATTCGACGTTTCCGGAAGAAGATATAGAGAAAGAGAAAAAGATAGTAAAAGAGGAAATAAAAATGGTTGAAGATTCACCCGATGATTATGTTCACGACCTCTTCAATCAGACCATCTGGGGACATACCGGACTGGGTCAGCCAGTTCTGGGAAGGAGGGAAACAATAAGGTCATTTAAACGGGATGATCTTATATCACATATACGAAAATATTATGGCACAAAGGATATAGTTATATCATGTTCAGGGAATTTTGAACATGGAATACTAATTAACCTTTTAGATAAAAATCTCGGTGATCTGCGAAGAGGATCAGAACCTGAAAGAGGAAAACCGCCTCCTTTTCAAAATAAAGTGGATGTATTCAATAAAGACCTCTCAGAGGCACATATGTGTCTGGGTGTAAACGGCCTGCCTTACTCAAGTAAAGAACGTTATAACCTCTTTGCTCTTAATACCATCTTTGGTGCGGGTGTAAGCTCAAGACTGTTTCAGGAGATAAGGGAAAAAAGAGGGCTTGCATATTCAATATATTCGTTTGCAGGCTCATACTTTGATACCGGTCTTTGGGGTGTTTATGCCGGTGTAAGCAGAAAAAAAGTGCGTGAGGTTTTAGAGCTTATATTAAAAGAGATGAACAATTTAAAAGATACCGTCAGTGAAACTGAACTCCAGAGAGCGAAAAACCAGCTTAAAGGCAATATAATTCTTGGACTTGAATCAACAAGCAGCCGTATGAACAATATAGCCCGGCAGGAAATATATTATGGGAAATATATTTCTCCCGGGGAGATTATACAGGAGATTGATTCAATAAAATTGAAACAGGTCAAAGAATTAGCTGAAAAACTCGTTAAAGAGGAATATTTTTCACTAACGGTTTATGGTCCTGTACAGGGTGATGATTTAAAAGGTATATTATGATATTCTATATACTAACTATCCTTAATACTCTTAAGCCATTGACAGGAGGGGGTATTTATGCCAGTTTATGAATATATTTGTAAAGATTGTGGGAGCGAATTCTTGGTTTTTCTTTCGATAAAAGAATTTGAATCAAATCCGAAAATCAGATGTTCCAAATGTCAAAGCGACAATGTAAACAAGAAGCTGACTCTTTTCTATTCTAAAACTAGTAAAAAATCCTGATGGTTTAATCTATTTAGGATTTCAGGGTAGATTAAAGAATATTGAAGTCATTAAGAATTACAAAGCTATGTCGACTGTAAAAGCGAGCGAAGGCGAGTTAAGACAGATCCTACTGTCAATTATTGTCAATGCTATTGACGCAATGTAAGACAGGAGAACTTTAACAATAGATACAGGAATTGACGATAAAGATTTATTCATAAAAATCAGAGATACGGGGTCTGGTATATCACAGGTTAATCTAAGCAAAATCCTTGACCCCTTTTTTACAACGGGGTCTGAAAAAGGTGGGATAGGTCCCGGGGTCTCTATAGCAAAAAAAGTTGATTTCCGATAATAGAGGCAATATAGACGTATTTTCAGAGAATGGAAAAGGAGCTACTTTTACAATAACCTTTCCTCTATAATCTCAGGGCAAAATTCCATATAATATGGCTTTTTTCCTCACAATTTTGCCTTCATCAAGTTATTAAAGATAGTCAAATCAACATAATCTAATTTGGCACCATTCTTGCTTGTAATTTATATATGATATCTTTAGCCATTAAAAATGAGTTAAGCAACAGAGGCATAATTAAAAAGAAGAGAAAAAACTATCTGACGAAGCTTGCAGAGGCTATAATTTTACAATCTGTTGAGGACTTATTCGATGATAGGCATATAAAAGACTGTGAATCCTTTTTCTTTGGAGAGGGATTTACTACCTGTGCCGAGATTGCAGGGATTAAAACAATTGAGCAGATAAAATTGATTAACATAGTAAAGAAATATTTAGATAATAAAAGCAATAATATAGGGAATTTTCGAAAGGGGAATTTTTTTGGACATCCTTTTGGCAGGGGACGATAAAAACCTTGGTCTTATCATAAAAAAAGAATAAGAGGAAGAAAAATACTTTGTGCATCTTGTAAATGACGGGGTCGATGCAGTTTTGAATTTCATTGACAGGCCGTATGACTTTTTCCTGTTTGATATTAAAATGCCCAGGCTCGATGGTATAAATGCCTTAAAAATTATTAAAAACTCAATCCCCGTGTTCCTGCCATAGCATTTTCAGGAAATGCAACCCATAGTGAAGTAGAATTGAGCCGTCATTGCTTTCAAAGGGTTGTTTTAGATTCCAGTCAATATTTTTCATTAAAAGATCCTTTCCGTTGTTATAAAATATGAAATAAAAGAAGCTTATCCGGAAACTGCAGATTCTTTATAATATTTTCAGGAGGTTTTATGAAATATCAGGTTGGAAGGGCTGGAAGGATAATAGTCTCAAGATTCGAAGACAGAGAGGATGTTCTTAATAATCTTGTTTGTATAGTAAAAAAAGAAAATGTAAAGAATGCAATTTTTTATCTGATAGGAGGGTTAAAAAAGGGAAGGGTTGTTGTAGGTCCTGAAAGGGATGAAATGCCCCCCAGGCCGGTATGGAACGACATAAATGAAAGTCATGAGATGCTCGGTATCGGTACAATTTTTTACCACGGGGAAGACCCTAAAATTCATTTCCATGGTGCATTTGGCAAGCGGGATAATGTAAAGGTTGGTTGCCTGAGGGAAACTTCCGAGACGTTCCTTGTTATAGAGTCTATTATAATCGAGATAGAAGGTATCAATGCGCTGAGAGAGCTGGATCCCGTATCAGGATTAACACTATTGAAACTTTAAAAAGTTATTCTATCATTTAACTTTCTTTTTCAAAATGTCTACTACATCTTCATCGCTTACCTGTGTAAAATCCTGATAGAACTCACCAACAGCGCTAAACCATTCAGGCGTTTCAGGACAAACCCATTCATCTACAATATTTTTAATCTCCCGGCTTGCCTGTATTGATGAAACAGGCAATGCTACAACAAGCCTTGCAAGGTTTTCTTTTTTAAGTGTGGATATTGCTGCCTTAATAGTTGCACCTGTTGCTACGCCATCGTCGACAAGAATAACAGTCTTTCCATCAAGTGAAGGAATATCTTTTCCATCGCGATATAAAGTTTTTCTCCTTGATATTTCGTTCTTCTGTTTAGATATCTCCTTTTCTATATATTCCCCCGGAACCCCATAGGCTGATATTATATCTTCATTTAAAACAAAAGTGCCGGTCTCGGAAACCGCGCCTATGGCTAATTCAGGCTGCCCGGGACAACCTATTTTTCTTATTATTATAATATCAAGTGGACAGTTAAGAGCCTTTGAAACTTCATATCCAACAACAACACCACCCCTTGGAAGGGCAAGTATAATGGTATCTTTTCTATCCTTGTATTGTGTCAGCATAGAAGCAAGATATTTGCCAGCATCTTTTCTGTCTTTATAAACCATAAGCCGTTTCTTCCTTTTTATTTAGCGGAGATAATTTATTTTACAACTATTATGATAACAGTGTAAATTTAAACTTAATTGCAATTACAGAAAAGGGAAGAATATTTCTTGAAGTTCATAAAGATATATATGGAAAGGTGAAAGATCTGAATCCTGAAGTGACAAGAGTTACGGGACAGGCTGGGTTTTTTAATAAAGTTGACCGGGGACTGGTTAAGGATTGTTAATTATTACCGAGCATTAATATAACACTTACTACAGCTTTGGTGACATTAAAAATAAAAGTGAAATCGAGCGTTTCAAAACTGTCGCGGTGGGTATGATAGTGAGGATTCCTGAACATGGCTGTATCAGTCAGCATAAGAGCGGGGTATCCGTAATTCCAGAATGACGCATGGTCGCTGAATCTCGTTTCCGGTATTATGCGGCCTGATAAGGGTACTTTATATGTTACAATTTTAAGTTCAGGAGAATATTCCCTTGATATACTGTAAAAAGCGTCCATTATGTGCCTGGACCTTCTATTTGCAATTATACCAAGGAAATCGCCCTTTCTTGGTACCGGTATCCTTACAAAGATAGGGACAACCTGACTTCCTTCGGCCTTATCTGTATACCCGACTGACTCAAGTATAAATACGGCTTCGTATCTTTTTTTTGATTTCTTTGCCTCCTTCACAAAATGATCACTCCCTATCAAGAAATGAATCGTTTGAGGTTGAGGCTCTTCGAGGGTAAATGCAACAAATTGAACTGTTTTATTAAAATTTTGTTTGCTTAATATATTTGCGGCTTCAAGTAATACAGCTACTCCGCTGCCATTGTCATCAGCTCCTGGACTGCCCCATGCAGCATCATAATGAGCACCTAAAAGGATATTTTCACTGTTTATTTTTATTCCTTCCATTGTAGCAATTATGTTGCGATAAGTTTTTCCGTGAAAAGATAAATACTGATTTTCAACTTTGAGTTCAAAAGAACGGAACGTATTTTCAATAAATTTTGCCCTTTTCTCTATCTCGTCATAATTTTCCCAGCCATGGCGCAACCCTTCTATCGATTTAACGTAACCTTTCAGTCTTTCTACGCTTATATCAGACAATATTTCATGTATAGAAGATATCATCTTGTCAATTACCCGAAAATACCCCTCGGCTACGCACTTAACATTCCTTTATGCGGCCAAATCCATACTTTAAAAAAACATTGATGATCTTCCTGGCTCTTCCGACACTCTTGTATGTGCTCCTGAGTTTAAATAAATCTAAGGGCATAAGTTGTTTGTTATAAGAAAGTTCGACAAAAATAAATCTTATGACTGGCCTTCCAGTTTTTTAATCCTTTCAGAAAGTGACTGAACTTCTTTATTTAATCTTTCAATATCTTCTTTCGTTGGAAGGTTCATTTTTTCAAGGGTCTTGGTTAACATTTCAGACATGTTTTTACTTAATTGCTCAGACGTTTTTCCGGCTTTTTCAGTCCATTCCTTGAATAGCTTTGCTCCCTGGGACTCACTCAGTTCACCTTTTTTTACAAGGTCATCTAAAAATTCTTTTATCATTTCCTGGATACCGAATCCTGCAAGCATCATGTTCCTGATCAAATCAAAAAAAGTCATAAGAGCCTCCTTCTTCTTTGAATTTATGAATTTATTTTATAAAAAGAGTGCAGGAAGTTAAAAGGTTATGTTGTTTAAGATGTGACCGTTTTTTTAACAATATCAAAAAGAGATTCAAAAACAATATTAAATTTTTCTATGTCTTTTGTCCCTCCCTGTGCCATTTCAGGTTTACCGCCACCTCTGCCTCCCGCAATCTTTGATATGTTTTTGACTATTTCTCCTGCATTATATTTATCTTTCAGGTCTTTTGTCACCATGCATACAATAGCACCCTGGCTGTTGTTTACTGATGTAACAACAATTATACCCGATTTAAGACGATCCCTTATATTATCAGCCAAAAGACGGAGTTCATTATGATCAAGTCCATCCTGTCTCATTTTAACAATCTTAACTCCATCAATTTCGTATGCGTTTTTCAGTGCATCTGCTATCATATCTTTTGAGGTGCCTGTTTTGAGTTTCTGGCTTTCTTTCTCCAAAAATTTAATTTCATTAATAAGTTTTTCTATCCTATCCAGAGGGTTTTCAGTCTTTAATAAACTTTTAATTCCATCGAGTTCAGCTTGTTTCTGTCTTAAATAATCGAAAGCTGTTTTAGCTGTTATTGCCTCAATTCTCCTTATTCCAGATGCAACACTGCCTTCGGAGAGTACGACAAATAATCCTATCTCACCAGTAGACTTACAATGTGTACCACCGCAGAGTTCCTTGCTGAAATCTCCCACTGTAACAACCCTGACATCTTCACCGTATTTTTCATCAAAAAGTGCTGTTGCACCTGTTTTTATGGCTTCATCAATATTCATAATTTCCGTTTTAACTGGCAAATTTTCTAATATTTTTTCATTGATAATATCTTCGGTTTTTTTTATCTCTCCATCGGTCATTGCATCAAAGTGTGTAAAATCGAATCTCAGTTTATCAGGACTCACAACTGAACCTGATTGTTTGACGTGCTCACCGAGAGTGATTCTAAGTGCCTTATGCAGTAGATGTGTCGACGTATGATTTTTCATTGTTGCCTTTCTTCTTTGGGTATCGACCGAACAGGTGACTTCAGCACCCTTTGTTACAATTCCTTTCATGACCTTGACATGATGAACAATGAAGTTATGATTTACCCTTTTAGTGTCAATAACCGATACAGACAAGTTTTCAGAATTAATAGTCCCTGTATCCCCAATTTGACCTCCAGCTTCTCCATAAAATGGCGTTTTATTAAGAATAAGCTCTCCCTCTTCACCTTCTTTCAATTCATCCACCAATCTGCCTTTTTCAAGTACAACTTCAATGACAGCATTTGTTTCTAGAAAGTCATATCCGAGAAATTCTGTTTTAACACTGTATCCTTCTGCTTCTATTTCGAACATGGGCAATTTAATATCTGCCCACGCCTTAACTTCTGCCTCTTCACCTTTTGACCTCTGCCGCTGCAGTTCCATCTCTTTCTGGAAAGCCTCTTCATCAATGCTCAGACCTGAATCCATAGCAATATCCCTTGCAAAATCAAGCGGGAAGCCATATGTATCATAGAGCTTAAAAATTTCCTCTCCGGGGATGACCCTGATACCGACCTTCTTTACTCTCGATATGATATCGTCGAGTATATTCAATCCGCTTTCTATGGTTCTTGTAAAACTTTCTTCTTCTATCCTGAGAAGCTTCTGGGTTCTTTCACGTTCTTTTTTTAGTTCAGGATAAATATCGCCCATTATATTGATAACGGAATCGGTCAGTTTATAAAGACAGGGTTCATTAATGTTAAGGAGTCGAGCATGTCTTGAGGCCCTGCGTATTATTCTTCTCAATACATAACCCCTTCCTTCGTTAGAAGGAACAAGCCCTTCAGAAAGAATAAAAACAGAAGCCCTTATATGGTCGGCGATAACCCTTATAGATACATCGGCGTCTTTTGACGAACCATACACAATACCTGAAAGTGAAGAAATATCTTGAATAATCGGCTCAAATAGGTCAGAATCATAGTTGCTTGTCTTGCCCTGTAATACCGCGCTTATCCTTTCAAGACCCATACCCGTATCTATGCTTGGCTTTGGCAGGGGAGTGAGAGTGCCGCTTTCATCTTTATTGAATTGCATAAACACAAGATTCCAGAGTTCAAGAAACCTGTCACATTCACAACCGACAAAACAACCAGGTCTTTTACAGCCAATATGTCTACCCTGGTCTATTATTATTTCCGAACATGGACCGCACGGTCCGGTATCTCCCATCTGCCAGAAGTTATCCTTCGCTCCGAGTCTTACTATTTTTTTGTCAGGAAGTCCTGCAAGCTCAGACCAGAGTTTGGCAGTTTCATCGTCTTCCTCGTATACTGAAACATAAATTTTTTCATCGGGTAATTTGAAAAAATCGATAAAAAGCTCCCAGCTGAAGAGAATTGCTTCTTTTTTGAAATAATCACCAAAGGAAAAATTGCCGAGCATTTCAAAAAAAGTGTGATGTCTGGCAGTGTGCCCTACATTTTCAAGGTCACTATGTTTCCCGCCTGCCCTCATGCATTTCTGACATGAGACCGCCCTGTCAAAAGGACTTTTTTCCTCTACAAGAAATATTTTTTTAAACTGTACCATACCTGCATTAACAAAAAGCAGGGTAGGGTCATTCCATGGGATAAGAGGTGAACTTGGGACAGCTTTATGTCCCTTAGATTCAAAATATTTCAGAAATGTTGACCTTATCTCGGAACTGTTCATTTATACTTTAACCTGAAATTGTATTTACTATAATGCAGATGTTGAGAATCCCGATAATATCGGGACGATACCTTAGCGTACCTTGAAATGCAAAATATATTTTACTTTATATATATTAATTTGCCGTCTAAAAACAAGAGAAGTCTTGTTCTTACAAAGCCCATCGATGAATAAATCCATTCTTCCCTTGTCTTACCTTCAAAGGACGGAAGGAATTTTATGGAATCGGGGGCACCCCATGCATATCTTACCTCTTTCTGTGTCATCCCAAGGTCTATTTCTCCTTTTCTTATGTGATCCTGAATGTTTGGTGGAAAGTTTTTTATTTCTTCTTCTGTAAAACGTATTGATTTTGTACATCCGATCTGCAGAAGAAAAAAAAGTACAAAAAACAGTATAAGATATTTTTTCATTTCAAGTCCTCCTCATTAAAGTTTCTCTCTTTTAATACCTTCATTATAGTCTCATATGAGTAGCCTTTGCGTGAAAGGAGATTACACAATCTCCTTTTCGCAACCTTGTAAGGATAATCTTTAAGAATTCTCAGCTTTTTTTCTGCGATTCTTCTTGCATTATCAAAGTCGGCATCTTCATCCTTACTGAATATTATATCAACAATGTCATGTGGTATTCCTCTGTTCAGGACATATTTTTTTGCTGCATTTTGACTGAGAAGCTTCGCAGTCAGTGCCTCTCTTTTCAGTGTTTCTGCTAATGAGAAATCATCAATAAGCCCTATATCCTTTAAATAACCTACTGTTAAAGAAGCTACAGATTCATTAATGCCTTTTATCTTGAGTCGGGTTGTAAGTTCTTTTTCGCTTCTGCCCCTGTAACTCAGTAATTTTAAAGCATACTGCTTTGCCTTAACGTGCGAATCTTTCAATGTCCATCTTGTCCTTCTCTTCGGGCTTCTGAGACACGTTTTCAGAGAGCCCCCCAAGTGAAACCTCACTTGTTGACTGTATGCCTTTTACTTTGAGGATAAAATCGTCAGGCTTGGTGGCTCTTCTGAGTGCTTCTTCATAAGTTATGAAACCTGATTTATAAAGGCTGAAAAGTGACTGGTCAAATGTCTGCATGCCGTAGTGAATTGTACCCTGTTCTATAAAATCAGGGATTAATTTTGTTTTATCAGGATCAAGAATACAGTCTTTAATAGTTTCTGTTGCTACAAGGACTTCAACTGCCGGTACCCTCCCTTTTCCGTCGGCTCTTGGCACAAGTCTCATAGAAATAATGCCCTTCAGCACAGAGGCAAGTTGCATGCGTACCTGTTTATGCTGATATGGAGGAAATACAGCTATAATCCTGTTGACAGTTTCTGTAGCGTCAATTGTATGTAAAGTACTTAAAACCAGGTGACCTGTCTCCGCGGCAACGAGGGAGGTCTGTATGGTTTCGAAATCTCTCATCTCCCCGACAAGTATTATATCGGGATCCTGTCTCAGAGCCTGCCTTAATGCCTTGCTGAATGATTCCGTATCGCTTCCTATTTCTCTCTGATTCACTATGCTTTTTTTATCTCTGTGCAGATACTCAATAGGGTCTTCAATTGTAATTATATGTTCTGTTCTGTTTGCATTTATTAAATCTATCATTGCAGCAAGGGTTGTGGATTTCCCGCTACCAGTGGTTCCTGTAACAAGGATTAAACCCCTCGGTTCCATTGATGTCTTCTTAATGACTTCAGGGAGATTCAGTTCATCTACCGTAGGTATCCTCATTGGAATAACCCTGAAGACAAGTCCTATTGTTCCTCTCTGCATAAAGATATTGCATCTAAACCTTCCGAGTCCCGGTACACTGTACGCGAGGTCGATGTCATTCTTTTTTTTGAATATCTCGGCCTGCCCGTGGGTCATGACTGACATCGCTATCTTCGTTGCATCTTCATGGCTTACTTTTTTCTCTGAAGCAATCGGTGCAAGTTCTCCATAAATTCTCAGTACAGGAGTTGAACCGACTTTTATATGAAGGTCTGAAGCTTCCAAAGAGTATGCTTTTTTCAAAAGCTCGTTAATATCCATGATTACCTCCTAATGTTATAAGACTCCTTAAGTTTGTTTTCAATCTCCTTCGAGATGTCAGAATTATTTTTCAAAAATTCTTTGACACTTGCACGGCCCTGACCAATTCTGTTGCCTCCATAGCTGTACCATGCGCCGGATTTTTCGATGATGCCTTTTTCAACGCCAAGATCAACAATCTCTCCAATCCTTGAAATACCTTCGTTGAAATATATATCAAATTCTGCCTGTTTAAAAGGAGGTGCAACTTTATTTTTTACCACCTTGACTCTGACCCTGCCACCTATAGTTTCTTGATTCTCTTTTATATTTTCAATCCTCCTTATATCAAGTCTCATCGAGGAATAAAATTTTAATGCTGTTCCCCCTGTTGTAGTCTCCGGACTTCCGAATATAACTCCTATCTTCATACGCATCTGGTTTATGAAAATAACAGTTGTCAGAGATTTTGATATAGAGGCGGTTAGTTTTCTGAGTGCCTGACTCATAAGCCTTGCTTGCAAGCCGGGAAGAGAATCACCCATGTCGCCTTCTATTTCTGCTCTGGGAACCAATGCTGCAACTGAATCGATTGTAATAATGTCGACTGCTCCGCTTCTGACAAGGGATTCAGCAACTTCAAGTGCCTGCTCACCGGTATCGGGTTGTGAAACAAGAAGATCTTCTATTTTAACCCCTAATTTTTTTGCATAATTAACATCGAGTGCATGTTCTGCATCAATGAATGCCGCAACACCTCCATGCATCTGCGCCTGCGCAATTGCACTTAATGCCAGAGTAGTTTTTCCTGAAGCTTCCGGCCCGTATATTTCAATAACCCTGCCCCTCGGATAACCTCCCACTCCAGCTGCAATATCAAGTGATAGAGAACCTGTCGGAATAACCTGTATCCCTTCGACGACTCCTTCCTCACCAAGACGCATGATAGCACCTTTACCGAAATTCTTTTCTATCTGAGAAATAGCCATTTCCAATGCACGTGCCTTATCTTTATTGGTCATTATTCCTCCATATTAAAGTAAAATATTTAATTTGTAATTATAACATATCGTAATCTTTATATTTTTAATCTATTTGTCTTCCATTGCTATATCATACAAACAACTGTATTTTGCCCCTCCGGGTTTTAAATCACTCTTCATCATTTTTATGCCTTCGACCCGGATAGTTCCAAAATCTTTCTCCTTGAAGTTATCAAGTTCTGCAATTACATTATGAATTCCTTTTTGAGAACGAACCCTGCCGAGAGTGAGATGAGGATTAAATTCTTTATCTTCTTTTTGATAGCCCAAAGACTCCATTGATTCTTCTATGCCATTTTTAATCTTTGCAAGTATATCTGTATTTTTAACTCCAACCCATATAACCCTGGGATGTTTTCTGTTTGGGAATACACCTGTTCCATATATTTTAATATAAAAGGGCTTATAATAAGATATAATATCAGAAAGTGAGCTTTTTATTTTTGGCAATAAAACATCAGGTGTATTACCAAGGAACTTGAGCGTAATGTGGATATTTTCTGGTATCACCCATTTAACATCTACATCATATTTTGTGAGCAAACCAATAATTTCACCTATATCTTTTTTAATCGGTTCGGTTATTCCTATTGCTATAAAACATCTGAGAGACATTTACATGTTTTTTAATATAGTGTCTGTTTATAAAGTCTTATTTTGTCATGCTGAATTTATTTCAGCATCTCGTAAAATCAAAGGGTTATGAGACCCTGAAACAAGTTCAGGGTGACAACAAAGGCAAATCATGGACAGACACTAAATAAGCTTCCATATTTGCAAAACGAAGTTCGTATACAAAGCTGCTACCAGATCATCTGCCATTATACCTTTTCCTCCACCAATAGAATCAATCTTCTTTATGGGGAACGGTTTAAGTATATCGAAAAATCTGAATAAAAAAAAGGCTGAAAGTGCATAGCTGATGCTTAAAGGTAACAATATTACGGAAAGGAGGTAGCCACAAAATTCATCTATAACTATGTGTTTGCTGTCTTTCTCATCAAGGACTTTTTCTGCATAATGAGAAGTTATGATACCCAGTGGTATTATAAAAAATAAAATAATAACGTGAGCAAAAACAGCAGGCTTCAGAAGAATAAAGATAAGAAATGCAAATAGAGAGCCAAAAGTGCCTGGTGCAACTGGAAGATAACCAATGAAACCAAGTGTAGCAATATTTTTTAGCAAAAGACCCATTAATTTACTGTTGGACATAAATCGAAAATTTTGAAAGAAATGATTTTGTCACCCCGAATTTTAGTCCTGGATAATCTTATAAGAAAAGTTTACCTTTGCAGAACCTTCGAGGTTAGCCTTTACAGAGCAGTACTTGTTCATTGACAGGTCAATTGCCCTCTTTACAGCTTCTTTGGAAATATTTTTCCCCTTTATGACGAATTCTAAATCTATATCTGTAAATTTCTTAGGGTATTCATTGGCTTTTTCACCTTTTACATTTATCTCAAGCCCCCTTACATCCTGCTTCTTTTTTTTGAGGATTGAAATAACATCCATTCCTGAGCATCCTCCTATTCCGAGCAGTAAAAGTTCCATTGGCGCGGGCCCGGTATTATTGCCCCCGACACCTGGATCGCCATCCATAACTATGGCGTGTCCTGAAGACGTTTCGCCAACAAATTGAAGTCCCTGCACATATATTATTATTGAACGCAACATTTGCAACCTCCTTTGTTTTTGTTAATTTATTAGAGAAAGGCACATTTGTCAAGAAACTATTCTCAATTAAACGGGTTTTTGTATTGTATTGAAAGTAATTTTTAAATAAATTATCATAAGAATATATTTTAAAAATTAAAATTTATAAGGAAAACTCAGAAACTCTGCAGGAAAATTATGGATGCCCTGATATTAGCAGGCGGGGAAAATAAAAGAATGCCGGTAATAAAAGCTTTCATTGAGGTCAACCGCCGGAGAATAATTGATTCAAATGTAGAATTGCTAAAAAGAATGTTCAATAGGGTAATTATTTGTACAAATAATCCTGAACTTTATTTTTACATAGGAGTTCCAATGGTAGGGGATATAATAGATTACAGAAGTCCTATGACGGGTATTTTTTCTGCATTAACCATTCCGGGCATATCCGGGTTATTCGTCATAGCATGTGATATGCCTTTCATTAATGCTATACTTGTAAAGTATATTGTTGACAAGTGGAAGGACGAATGGGATGCTTTAATCCCGATTTTTAAAGGAAAACCCCAGCCGTTGCATGGCATTTATTCAAAAAAAATTATTAAGAGCATGGAAAAAGAAATAAAACACGGAAGAAGAAGTCTGATAGAATTTTTAAGGAAAATAAATGTATCCTATATAAACGATGGGGAGGTGAGAAGTATAGACCCTGAAGGAAAATCTTTTGTAAACATTAATACCTTGAGAGACTTCGAGAAAGAGATAGGAGGAAAAATATGTTTGGGTTAGGTATGCAGGAATTGGTTGTTATCATGATAATAGTTGTTGTTTTGTTTGGAGCAACAAGGCTACCTCAGATTGGCAGCGGAATAGGTCAGGCAATCAGGAATTTCAAGAAAGGTGTCAAAGAGGCCGACGAAATAGATGTGACGCCTGACAGGGATACAAAGGAAAGCAAAAAAGAAGAAATAGAAAAAGAAAAAAAAGGTGCATAGAGGAGCTATCGCAGAAATCTCTCTTTCAGCGATAGCACATAACCTTCAAATAATTAAAGAGATTGTCAGGAACCTTCCGGTAATTGCTGTTGTCAAAGCTGATGCTTATGGTCACGGAGCGGTAGAGGTTTCGAAAAGGTTAATTAAAGAGGGAGTTTCTTTTCTCGGAGTTGCATATACCAGTGAAGCAATAGAGCTGAGGGAAGCAAATCTTAATACTCCCATAATAGTGTTTTTTGATAATGGAAATATAAAAGACTTTTTTGATTACCACCTTATACCTGTCATATATAATGAACAGATGGCATTGTCGATATCAAATGAGGCATTAAAACGGGGGAAAAAAATAAAAGTTCATGTAAAGGTTGATACAGGCATGGGAAGGCTGGGCCTCATCGGGAATGAAACAGTCAAAACATTATTTAAAATAGCAGAAACACCCGGCATAGAATTAGTGGGAATTTTAAGTCATTTTTCTGAAGCCGATCTTTCTGACAGGTCATACGCCCATTTACAGCTTGACAGGTTTATTGGAATAAGGGACGAGATATCTAAAATTTTAAAGAGAAATATATTTTCACATATAGCTAACAGTGCAGCTGTTATTACATATCAAGATGCGCATCTTGATGCGGTCAGACCAGGTTTAATGCTTTATGGTTATTCTCCTTTAATTAAAAACCCCCCAAACCTCCCTTTAGATAAAGAGGGTTGGGGAGAATCTTTAAATTACCTTGTGCCAGCCATGATGGTCAAAACCAGAATTTTGTGCATAAGGGATATACCTGCCGGTATACCAATAAGTTATGGAAGGACATTCATTACAAAAAGGCCGGGTAAAATAGGTGTTTTACCCATTGGATACGCTGATGGATATAGCAGGCTTTTTTCAAATAATGCAGATGTTATTGTAAAGGGCAAACGTGTGCCGGTTGTTGGTAAGGTTTGCATGGATCTGACCATGGTGGATCTTACTGATATAAAGGATAGCAATGAAAACGACGAAGTTATAATCCTTGGAAGACGGGGAAATGAATTAATAAATGCACAGGAACTTGCATACAGGTCGAATACAATCCCTTATGAAACCCTGACATCCCTCGGTAACAGATCAAAGAGAATTTATGTTGAATCTCATTGAACTGATAGGAAGGACGGTTATCAGGTTTTCTGAAGAACTTGGCAAAATATTAATCCTTTTTTCTTTAGCGATTAAACAGCTTGTAATCCCTCCTCCGGAAATAAGGAACACCTTCAAACAGATGCTTGAAATAGGAATAAAATCTCTGCCTGTTGTACTGGTAACCGCTGTTTTTACAGGAATGGTTTTCGCTCTTCAGACTTTTACAGGGTTCAAAAGATTTGGTGCTGAATCACTGGTTGGGACAGTTGTCGCCCTTTCTATGACCAGAGAGCTCGGCCCTGTACTCACAGGACTTATTGTTGCCGGAAGGGCAGGTGCTGCTATGGCAGCAGAGTTAGGTACGATGAGGGTAACAGAGCAGATAGATGCTCTCGAAACATTGGCAACTAATCCTGTTAAATATCTGATTGTACCAAGATTTATAGCGGGCATTTTGATGTTACCTGCACTGGCTGCAATTGCCAATATAACAGGAATAATAGGTGGTTATTTTGTAACAGTAGGGCTTTTTGATACAAGTTCAATAGTCTACTGGAATCGAACCTGGGATTATCTTGAGGTAAGCGATATTTATAATGGACTTCTCAAGGCCGGATTTTTTGGTGCAAGCATTTCACTAATCAGTTGTTATAAAGGGTTTTATACAACAGGTGGGGCAGAGGGTGTTGGAAAAGCAACCACAGGAGCAGTGGTTTTATCTTGTATGACAATACTCATATCTGACTATTTTCTTTCAGCATGGTTGTTTAAATGATAGAAATTATAAATTTACATAAATCTTTTGGCAAACATAAGGTACTTAAAGGGATTGACCTTGAGGTTGAAAAAGGTGAAAGCATGGTTGTTATCGGAGGAAGTGGTTCAGGAAAAAGTGTGCTTTTAAAACATATTATTGGTATATTAAAACCAGATGAAGGTAACATTCTTATAAACAGCACAGATATAACAACACTGAAAGAAAAAGAACTCTATGAAATAAGGAAGAAATTTGGTATGCTTTTTCAGATGTCGGCTCTCTTCGATTCCATGTGCGTATGGGAGAATGTGGGATTTGCACTTATGAGACATAAAAAATTGAATGAAAAAGAGGCAAAAGCTGTGGCTATTGAAAAATTGAGGCTGGTCGGACTTGTCGGGGTAGAGGATTTGATGCCGGCAGAACTATCGGGCGGCATGAAAAAAAGGGTGGGACTCGCAAGGGCTATTGCCCACGAACCTGAAATACTTCTTTACGATGAGCCAACAACAGGCCTTGACCCCATTATGGCAGATGCAATAAATGAACTTGTTGCAGAGATGAAAAAACATCTTTCTGTTACCTCCGTCGCTATAACACATGATATGAACAGCGCATATAAGATCGGTGACAGGATAGCCGTGCTCTACGATGGAAAGATAATAGAGGTAGGAACTCCCGACCAGATAAAGAATACAGAGAATCCCGTTGTGAAGCAGTTTATAACAGGGAGTGCTTCGGGTCCAATCAAGATAGAAGGGGTAAATTATGAGAGGGCTTTCAACTGAGCTTAAAGTCGGAATTTTTGCTGTTACAGTTATTGCCATTTTAGCGTTTATGACATTCAAGATTGGCGGGCTGGACTGGATAAAAAAAGAAGGACATGCAGTTTATGTCTATTTTAACAACATCGCAGGCCTTAATGAAAAGACAAAGGTCAAGGTCGCAGGCGTAGATGCAGGCGTGATTGAAAAAATTGAACTTAAAGACGGCAAGGCTAAATTGACCGTGAAAATGGATAAGGATGTTAAGTTATACAGTGATGCAAGTGCTACGATTAAAGCAGCAGGTCTTCTCGGAGACAAATATCTTGAAATCAAGACCGGCTCTAAAGAGCCTGCCTTGGAGCATGGTGCTATTGTGAGAAATGTAATCGAGATAGTAGATCTTGATGATCTGACACGTAACCTTACTGCCGTCTCAGAAAATATAAATATACTCGCTGAAACACTCAATGAAACTCTTGGGACATCTGAAGCGAAAAATGCCTTAAGGGATTCAATTTTGAATTTGAAGGATATTACTATAAGCCTTAAAGAAACAATCGATGTGAATGACAAAAAAATGAGAACCACCCTTGACAATATCAGCAACCTCGCTTCTTCAATTAATGAGCTTATTGAAGAGAATAAAGAGACTGTTTCAACTGCTGCGAGTAATATTAAAGATTTTTCTGATTCCCTGAAAACCGAAGGTCCTCAACTTGTAGCCAATCTGAACAAAGCTGCCATGGAACTGAAGACAATGGTCGAGGAAAACAGGCCATCCATAAAGAAAACAACCGACTCTTTAGATCAGATTGCAGGTAAAATAGAAAAAGGAGAAGGAACGCTGGGCAAACTTATAAAAGATGAAAGGCTTTACGAATCTGTAAGCAGAGCTGCAGAGGGACTCGAAAGGACCGTGTCTTCTATCGAAAGATTCAGAACTTTCGTTAACTTTCAGATAGAATATCTTACAAAACTTGACGATGCAAAGGGCTATTTTTATGTAACGCTTCAACCGAAACCCGACAAGTACTATATCCTCGGTGTTGTAGGAGACCCTATAGGCAGGGTTACAACCACAGAAACAATAAGGACAACAGAAACAGAAACAACGAGAGTCGTAAAAGAAGACATAAGAAAAAGGATAGAATTTACAGCACAATTTGCCATGAGGCATCAGGATGCTGCTCTGAGAATAGGAATTACGGAAAATACATTTGGTGTTGGGAGCGACTATTTCTTCCATGATGATAAAGGAAGGATTACAGCAGATATATGGGATTTCTCCGGTGACGAGGCAGGAGCTAAGAATCCCCATCTTAAAATCGGGGTTGACTATTTTATCTTCAAAAATCTGTTTTTATCAGCAGGTGCAGACAACATCCTTAATAGAAAATGGCGTGGTGGTTATGCGGGTATAGGGCTGAGATTCGAGGATGAAGACCTTAAATATCTTTTCGGTACCCTACCGAGTATATCGGCACGATGAGAAGAAAACATAGAAAAAAATAACCTCGTGGTTTTACATAATAAACTAAAAAGAAAGGAGGTGAATCGTATCTTATGAGATTTCCTTTTATGAAACAATTGACATGGTATCTTGTTATTGCAATGTTTATTATAAGCATTGCACCAAGAGTAGAAGCTGGTTTGGCACCTTCTGAAATAATAGCCCTTGCACAGGTAGACAGGAATTCGGACCTCGAAAAAATTCAAAAGGTGCTTGAAGTTAAAGCAATCAGCAAAAGGCTAAAACAATTTGGTCTTACAGAGGATGAAATCCAGAAGAGACTTGAACAGCTCAGCGATCAGCAGATTCACCAGATTGCCCTTAAATTAGACGAACTGAAAGTAGGGCAGGGCGATGTGCTTGGAGTAATAATTGCACTGCTGATAATTGCAATACTTATTGTTGTCTTGCTGAATATCACAGGTCATAAAGTTATTATAACCAGATAAGATTGGATATATATCCGTACATGTTTATATACAGGAAAGGCCGATATTCAGTAGCGGCCTTTCCTGTATACATTATAATGAACTATCCCCGGCAGCGCTTCGAGAAATTCTTTGATTAAATGTTTTAATCTTGTCATGATCGCTTTTAGAATCAGCATTTTTTATATTCTTTTGATATCGTTTTCAATACATTCATGTACCACTGCGGATGAAATTCCTCAGTCCAGCAAGGTGCGATTAATTGAAAATGTACCCTTTTTCCCTCAAGATGATTATCAATGTGGCCCTTCATCTCTCGCCGGCGTATTAAACTATTGGGGAATAAACGCAAGCACTGACGAGATTGCAAGAGAAATATTCAGTGAAAGTGCAAGGGGGACATTAAACATCGACATGCTTCTTTATGCTCAGAGAAAAGGTCTGAATGCAATTCAATATGATGGAGATGTAGAAGACCTTAAGAGGAACATTGATTCCAATTACCCGGTGATTGTTCTCGTTGACTTTGGAATTTCTTTTCACAGGATAAACCATTTCATGGTTGTTGTAGGATACAATGAGAATGGCTTGATAATAAATTCAGGAAAGAAAAAAGAGAAATTTATATATAAAAAGGACTTTGTTAAGGCGTGGGGAAAAACAAACTACTGGACGCTGCTAATAAAACCCAAATGAATGCTTGAAAGTAAAGTGCAAATTGCAACTGAGGCGTCAGACGGTTTTATGGCCAAGATGCCCATATCGGTAACGTGTAAAAGAGTTTACATAGTTTCTTGGGGTTACACGGTTTCTCGGGTTATAAAACTCAAGAGACTCAATGAACTCAATAAACCCAATGAACTTTTTTAGACGAAACGAGCTTGGTAACCCTAACCATTTAACTTATTCTATAGTCTATACTCTGTGCTCTATGCTCTTAGCCCTATGCTTTTTCGGTTGTGCCTTTCCGAGAATAATAATACTTGATGACCCCTTGAGCCCCGAGGAACATCTGAACTTAGGCGTAACATATGAAAAAAAGGGGGAATTGAATATCGCCCTTAAAGAATATAAAACAGCTTCGAAGAAACTACCGTTGGCATATCTATATATCGGTAATCTATATTTCCAGAAAGGGGAATACGACAAGGCTGAATCAAATTATAAAGAGGCCATAAAGAGAGACCCGAAAAACGCAGATGCGTACAATAACCTTGCATGGCTTTATTACATAAGAAGGGAAAAACTGGATGAGGCTGAAGAGCTTGCAGTGAAAGCAATGGAGCTCAATCCAGCAAAAACAGATATCTATCAGGATACGCTCGATAAGATAAGAAAGTTAAAAAAGTAATAATTTATATTTAATCCTCTAATCTTTTTCAGGAAGGTGCTTGAAAGCTTCTTTATTGATTATTCCCTTCTCCCAGTCATTCCAGACATTCGGATCTTTTCTGCAATCATATTTGCGGCATCTCTGAGGTCTATCTTCCCAGATCTCACACACAAGGGTTTCCCTGTTTAGATGAGAACAATATCCGTCTTCATCCTTTGATATAAAATAAGGCCATTCCCGATTCCATTTTATTATCCCCTTTTCAACCTCTTCTTTTGTAAGGGCAAAATTAAAGCTGCAACAAACAGCTTTACAGATATCCTTCCTTCCGTCATGATCGTATAAGACTTCTTCTTCCTTATTATCTTCGTCACCATAGATTCCTGCCATTCCAAATTTAATAAGTTTTTGCAACATTTTCTTTATATAAGCGCGTTCTTCCTCTGATATGGGTATATCTTCTTCATTTACATTTAAACAGGGCTTTCCATCTTCTTCCATTAAATAATCCCTCCTCGGTGTTTTTGATAATTATAATTATTATATATTATAAAGATGTATTTTTATTTCACCTAAATTGATGATTTATTATCTCATAATGATGACAGGCGAGACGCCTGTCCTACGGGTTTGAAGGCTCACCTTTCAGGCAGGACAGACGTCTCGGCTGTCCTTGATTTGTCAAAAGAATCGCTCAAATTAGGTATCAAATATTCTTTTTCATATTAAAAAGTCTATACAAGATATTTATAGATAATTCCTATATATAAAATTCATTATTTTATGGCTTAGTATTGACAATTATTATTAAATTTAATTTAATTAAAGCCATCAGCTCTTTGTTAGCAAAGAAGTTGATTTTTGTTTCCGAAAAGGTAAACTCCGGGTAACCGGAGGGCACAAAGCCACAGGATCCTTACTAAAATAATTAAGGATAGCCGGGCTGCCGAAGAAGCAGAGCTTAATAGATCGTTAAAAAGCCTGTTTACCTTCAAGAAACAGGCTTTTTATTTTGTATTTATCTGCACAAAAGTGGAGGAATATTATGATAGACAGTTATGAATTGGAAGAAAAAGACGAGCCTTTACAGGATATACCATCGGGGTTTGAAAATTATGCAGAGCAGAATGAGCTTGAAGAAAAATTTTTAGAATTTGAGCAAAGAGAGACAAGTGATTATGCAGAAAACCTTGTACGAACGTATTTTCATTCTATAGGAAATCTTTCTGTACTGGATAAAGATGAAGAAACAGAACTTGCGAAAAAATTGGAAAGAGGAAGAGAAACAATAAAAGAGATAATTATGGCAATGCCTGTATACCAAAAGATAATACCCATTCCTGAAATTAATATTGATGAAGAAGAGGTTCAACATAATAAGGCTTTAAGCATGGCTGCAGATATACTTGAAAATCTTGTAAACAGGTCAAAAAAAGCAGATGAAAAGATTGCATACTATGGGTCAATAAAAGACCTGAAGAAATTAATTAATAAAAAAAAGAAAAACAACATTAATGTTAAAAATATTAAAAAACTTATATCCATAAAAAAAGAGGTACAGAGCATATATAAGGTGATAGAGTCAGAGACCGGAATCAAAATAGATGGTTTCAAGAGCAAGATGGATCAAATTACAAGTGCAAAAGCAATCATTGCTGAAGCCAGAAATGAACTTATAAACCGCAACCTGAAACTGGTGATTAGTATAGCAAAAAATTATATCGGAAGAGGTCTTCATTTACTTGATCTGATTCAGGAAGGCAATATAGGACTCATGAGGGCTATAGATAAATTCAAATATGACAAAGGCTGCAGATTCAGTACATATGCAACATGGTGGATAAAACAGGAAATAACAAGGGCAATAATAAGCCAGTCAAAAACGATCAGAATTCCCAATCATATAATGGAGTTTTACTGCAAGGTAGCAGGGGTATGTAAAGAATTAACTCAGACTCTTGGAAGAGAACCTGCACATAATGAAATCGCTAAAAGAATGAATATCCCTACAAGCAAGATAGACGAAATTTTCAAGATTGTTCAAAAGACAACTTCTCTTCAAACTCCGGTAGGCGAAGAAGATTCAGAATTAGGGGATTTTATCACAGATAAAAATAATCCCTCACCATATACCTATGTTGAAAAAAAAGAAATTTCTGAAAAAATAAGTAAAATTCTTAAAACACTTTCCCTGAAAGAGGAAAAAACAATAAGAATGAGATTCGGCCTCGGGGTAGAGAGGAACCTGACCCTTGAAGAAGTGGGGAAACTTTTCTGCATGACTCGTGAAGGAGTAAGACAAATAGAAGAAAAAGCTTTCAGGCGGCTAAGGCATCCGAGCAGACTGAAAGAACTGAGAGCTTTGGCTGCCTCTTAATCCTTTCGGTAGTGATACACAATTGTAATTGTTCTTAAAATATTATGAATCTAAAATCTTTCAGTTAATTATCCACTGCATTATGTTTTCCAAAAAATTCCTTTTCCATATTAATATTCAATGTTTCTTTATATTGATACAATCCCCTGATATATACTTTTCTCATTTCATCTAATGAATGTTCGACTCCCTTTCTCATTTCTATCAGAGCAGCAATTCCCTCTTTCAGCAGATTTTGTAAATCTTCCCGTCCTTCTTCGTTCATAATATTAAAATTACAGCAAAATAAATGCCATATCATATAATTTATTGATTTTAAGATATTTTTAAGATAATATGGTAACCTTTCTGTGGCAAAATATCCTGCTTTCAGGGCATTTTTCCTGAAATGTATGATTATATCTTCTGAGAGTGTTCGAAGCTAATTTTGCTAAAATGTTATGTATTTTTGATAATAATCGTACAGGTATAGAATAAGTGGAAGAAATAAAAGAGTTAATAAGGCGGTATGGCCTTGAGGAGGACCTGGAACACGTAATTATTCCCTTTACAGACAAAAACGGAATGAAGAAAAAATGTTATTTGCTGAAGAGGAAGTTTATAAGAATTATATATACTGAAGATCATTATGAAGATTATCCCCTCGCAGATGCAATTAAAGCAACTATAAAATATCCTGATATTTTATTAAGTGAAGCACTTTCCATGATGTATAAAGAAACACATACTGACCTCTAACCCGGTTAACCCGAAAAATGCAATTAAAATAATGCAGATGTTGTGAAAAAATTTATTTTCGATACCTTAGTGTACCTTTTCATAATTACAATTACGTATTATACATGGCGTCATAAATCACGACAAAAATGTGTCATTCCCGCAAGCGAAGCTTGTCGGGAATCCTTCTTCAAGAAAGATTCCGGACAAGCCGGAATGACAGAATAAATCTTAAACAACTTTTAAGATCTTTGATGATTAATAACATTGAATGATAAGAAGACGGCAGCAGTCTTTTTATTTTTATCTATTAATAGAAAAACAGAAGACTTGAAAGATATGTGGAAAGATATACTCCCATCAGCCCTATAAGAAAGAACGGCAGAATAATATAGCCGAGGATTCCTGCCCCTATCCATTTTAATTTTTCACCTCTTGAAGAAAGAAAAGTGATTTCACCTTTTACAGTCTTTAAATCATCATAGATTAGGTATACGAAGATCATCATGTAAGGCACAAAAAATATGGATAAGATAGCCCCTAATACTGGAATCATACCAATAATAACTGATATAAACCATATCAGAGAAAGCCTGATAAAAACATCAAACCAGTACCCCTTTACATACTCCTTACTCTTTAATAGTGCATTCATTCCCTTTTCTTTTTCTCTGGCAAGTATGAATTGTGAAAAAATGAACCAGACTGCAAAGATTATACCCGGAATTATAATGAGCAAAAAACCACCTGTTACGATAAATCCGAGAATTATGAAAAGCCAGATGAATGACCCGATTCTTTGTGAACCACTTTCGAGAGCGTTCTTTATCTCCAGTGTCTCATCTGATACAGCACATATGAACGCGGCAAGTCCCCAGAGCATGGCTATAAAGCCAGCGATGCATCCTATAAGTCCACCTCCTGCGATAATTGCCTTTCTGCTGCCAGGAAATATAACAGAAAAAAGATGTCCTGTTCCGAAAAAGATTCCGAATGCAAGAGAAAAGAAGATTATAGACATGATATAGAGGAAAATGAGGGTCACAGCCCTCCGCTTGAATATGTCCCATGACCTGACAAAAAGTTCTCCTATTCCAGCAAGAACTCTATTTTTATTAATATTTTGTGAGCTTTCTTCCATAAAAATGCTTTATCGAACTTTTTACAGTATAACCTAAGATGTGATGAAAGTTAAGATATTAGAAATTATTAAGATTTGTGGTGTAAAAAAAAGATAAAAGACATAAATAATTGTTTAATGACTATCTCTGTATAACCTCGGTCTCAACTGTTTTTTTCTTGCCATTTCTAATGTATGTAATAGATATCGTGTCTCCGGGATTCAGAGATTTAAGATTTAATATTTCCATGAAAACAACCTGCTGCAAGAACAAATATAAAGATTATAAATAAAAAATCTTCTTTCATGGATGAAATCAAGATATTTCTTTATCCCATAATTTAAACTATTATATCGCCAAATACCACTTTATTGACGTTCTTTAAAGACTGAACCGGAGATTTAAATATAATACAATCATCCTCGGTTTCAGTAATGACTCCTAAAGATAGAGTTTCCTCATAATGATTTAATCCAATCAGTGTTCCTTCTGGAAAATCACCTGATTTTAGGTTAAAAAAATTACCATTATAAAAAAATCTTGTTGTTTTCTTAAATATTATATACTCCTCAAGTTTTCCTTTACTGAAATAGTCTTCAGACTTCTTTTTTCTGTATTGGATGCGTTCCTCCTTGTTCCTTGCCCTTGCCATACGTGACACCCTTATGCGTCTTATATGACCAGCTCCGACAAGTTCAAGTATGTGTTCGAGTTCCTGTTCCCTCTGAATGGCAATAATGTATTCAGGCTTTATAGTCTTTATCTTGCTTATCTTTAAATTTTTTCCTATCTCTCCTGCAACAAGACCTGATGTATCCAGTAGTGTAACCTCCGAGTTTTTCATGCATATTTCAGTCATTAATTTTGTAGTGTCTATGATCAAAGGAATTTTTATTCCCGGATTTACCGTCCCGACATAGGACATTCGTTCAAAACTGAAATCTTCCAGATCTTTTTCATTGCGAAACACTTTCATACTTATGGTTCCGGGAAGACCAATAGATGACTGACCAACGTCAGAGTCAACAAGAGAGATTTTTAAATTATCTTCTATAAATGTCCTGAGCAAAAACTTTGCAAAGGAAGATTTTCCCGAATCCGTAGCTCCTATTATCATCACAGGGCCTTTTATGCTTTTAAGTTCTTCAGAAATACTTTCCCATTCTTGTTCTGGAATAATCGTCATCCTGAATTATATCAAAGCTTTTAAATTCTTTTAAAAAATTGACTAATTGATTATCCTTGACTAAGTTAATATTTTAGCAATATGATTATTTAATAAAATTTTTGAAAACTGAATTTCAGGAGAAAAAATGATGAAAAAAAGTAAATTGATTGCTCTTTTGAAAAAAGACCTTAAAGATGAACATGCTGCTGTTATCCGTTATCTTGTTCATGGATGGTTAGAAGGTGAGGATACCCCTCTTGGAGCTAATCTTTTATCGAGATCAAGGGAAGAGATGTGGCACATGCATTGGTTGGGAATGATCATCGGACAACTTGGAGGAGAACCTGATCTTACCCCTGCTCCTTATCCATATGATCCGACTAACAGGATAACTATATTTAAATCGTATGTCGAATATGAGGAAAAACTTATACCTCATTATAATGGTGAAGCAGAGTTGGTAGATGACCCTCACATCAAACGGGTTCTTCAGAGGGAGGCCTGGGAGTCAGCTATCCATGCAAGAAAATTTCAGAGAATATTAGAAAAATTGCGCCCTGAAGAGGCTGATGGTGTCCCCGGAGGAGAGCGTAAATTACCAAAGGAATTTCTTGATATGCTCCAGAATGAGGTAATAAAAAAATATAATGAAATGCTTCAGCATATGAGACATTCCTGGGTATTCCAGAAAAAAGACATTATAGGGTGGCAGCTCATGGATCAGGCTATGGAAAAAATGAAACAGCTTGCACATTTTGCTGAAGATATTGCGGAGAACGGGATACCTCCTCAATTCAAAACTGGCAAAATAGACACGAGTAAAAGCATTAACAGGGCACTAACAAAGGCTGTAAAAGACGTAAGTATATCTTATGAAAATCATCTAAAATTGAAACAAGACAGTGAAATAAAGAAACACCCTGGCCTGATCATAAATCTCGACCTTACCATCCAGCAGGAAAAATATCAGGCAGATGAAATAGAAGATATAATTTAAAGAAGATACAATTTAAAAGGGATAAAGGGTCTTTGAGGAGGTTATCCAGTGCTTTCTGAACGGGCAGGCAAGATCAAATCTTCACCAACACTTGCAATAGATGCAAAGGCAAAATCAATAAAGGAGGCCGGGGTTGATATTGTTAATTTCGGGGCAGGGGAGCCAGATTTCGATACACCAGATAATATAAAAGAAGCTGCAATAAAAGCTATAAAAGACGGTTTTACCAAATATACTGCTGTTGGGGGGATAGATGCCCTTAAGGATGCGATCATAGAAAAGTTAAA
The DNA here is from genome assembly GCA_014859105.1 of Nitrospirota bacterium. Lineage (GTDB taxonomy): Bacteria > Nitrospirota > Thermodesulfovibrionia > Thermodesulfovibrionales > SM23-35 > Kmv42. The sequence goes on along the minus strand of JACUUX010000004.1, from coordinate 22,135 downwards.
AAAGGATAATAATCTTGATTATAAGCGTGAGGAAATTATTGTCTCCTGTGGCGCAAAACACAGCCTTTATAACATTGCACAGGCATTATTCAGTCCGGGTGACGAAGTTTTGATACCTTCACCTTACTGGGTAACATATCCAGAACAGGTTATTTTAAACGATGCAATTCCTGTTTTTATAAAAACATATGAGTCTGATTCTTTTATGGTTAAACCTGAAAGCATAGAATCTCATATCACTCAAAAAACAAAGGCATTAATCCTGAATTCTCCATCAAATCCAACGGGTCTCACATATGACAGAAAAAATTTAGAGCAAATAGCCGAAATTGTCCTGAAGCATAATATTTATGTTATATCTGACGAGATTTATGAAAAACTCATCTATGACGGGCTCGAACATGTCAGTATTGCCTCACTCGATAATTCTGTTAAGAAAAAAACAATAGTAGTAAACGGGCTTTCAAAATCACATGCTATGACCGGCTGGAGAATAGGTTTTGCTGCCGGACCAGAAGAAATAATAAAGGCAATGACAGATATACAGAGCCAGTCAACGTCCAATCCGACTTCTATTTCTCAGAAAGCTGCTATTGAGGCATTGACCGGGCCACAGGATTTTATCAAGACAATGCTCGATGAATTTGACAGAAGGAGGAATTTTCTTGTCAATGAATTGAATTCGATACCCGGCGTGACCTGTCTTACCCCTGGCGGTGCTTTCTATGCATTCCCGAATACTTCATTTTTTTATGGAAAAAAGACTGATAATTATAAGATATCATCTTCGAATGACCTATCTATGTATCTGCTTGAAAAAGCCAATGTCGCCATGGTACATGGTGCAGCTTTTGGAGATGACAGTTATATGAGGCTTTCATATGCAACATCTATTAATGAGATAAAGAAAGGAGTTGAAAGAATAAAAGGGGCATTAAACAGACTTTCTTAAAAAAATTAAACATTGATAAATGAAGACCTGAAAACTTATCGTTCCGGCTATGTTTCCATAATTGGTCGTCCTAATGTCGGGAAATCTACACTCCTCAATTCTATTCTCGGTGAAAAGATCGCAATTGTAACACCTAAGCCACAGACAACAAGAAACCGGATTATCGGCATAAAAACATTACCTGATGCACAGATTATTTTTACAGATACACCCGGGATTCATAGACCAAAACATAAACTCGGTGAAACCATGGTAAAGACCGCTATAGAATCCTTTAAAGAAGTGGATTTGGTGCTATTGATGGTTGAACCCCGGGAACCGGCAAAGGGGGACATTTTAATTATTAAATTGCTAAAAAATATCCATATCCCTGTCTTTCTATTGATAAACAAGATAGACCTTGTAAAGAAACCAGATTTGCTCCTTATTATAGAACACTTCAGTAAGCTATATCCTTTCAGGGAGATAATCCCTGTATCAGCTGTTAAATTAGACGGAGTCAACCTTCTTATTAAAAAGATTCGTGATTATCTTCCGACCGGTCCAAGATACTATCCAGATGATCTTCTGACTGACCAGATGGAAAGATTCATGGTCTCCGAGATAGTCAGAGAAAAGATTATGAGTATGACAGAAGAAGAGTTGCCCCATTCAGTTGCCGCTGAAGTGACTGAATGGAAAGAAAGGGAAGACGGGCTTATATCAATAAGTTGTAATATTTATGTTGAAAGAGAGGGTCAGAAAGCTATTATAATAGGTAAAAAGGGTGCTATGCTAAAGTCTATCGGAACCAGTGCAAGGATTGATATCGAAAGATTACTTAATACAAGGGTCTTTCTTGAGTTATGGGTAAAACTCAAAAAAAACTGGAGGAATGATAATCAATTGCTGAAGGAACTGGGGTATAAGTAAGATGCTGATACAAATGAAAGTTGAAGGTATGCTATTTGATCCACGCAGCAACATGTATATACTGCTTTTGAGAGAAATTAACGGCAATGGTACCCTGCCTATATGGATAGGTAAACCGGAGGCTGATTCAATCGCTCTTGCGTTAGGTAAGGTTGAAACTCCGAGGCCCCTAACTCATGACCTTATAAAGAACATTATAGATGGTTTGAAGATCAAAATTACAAAGATTATAGTTACTGAGATTCTTGATAATACATATTATGCCCTTCTGTGTCTGAATGACGGCAAGAAAGAAACTTTTATAGATTCAAGACCGAGCGATGCCGTAGCAGTTGCGCTCAGGGTTAATGCATCGATATTTGTTGAAGAAAATGTTATGGAACAAAAAAGCTCAGATGAACTCGAAGAGTGGCTTAAAAATCTCAAGCCAGAGGACTTCGGGAACATTATGTAATGCTACACAGGACCGAAGGTGTTGTCTTAAGAACCTTTCCTTTCGGGGAGGCTGACCTTATAGTTACATATATCACCCCTGATTTAGGCATTTTAAAACTGTTTGCCAAAAGTCCGCGTAAGATTAAAAGCCGATTCGGTAGTAGCCTTGAACCACTCACACATTCAAGAATAGCATTCTGGGGAAAGGAAAACACCCCTCTGCCCAGGTTGACACAATCAGACATAATACATTCATTCCAGTCTGTAAGAAATACTCTAAGTCGTTTTCTTGCAGTATCTGAGATGCTCGAACTAACCATAAATTTTATACCTGAGAGAGACGCAAACAAAAAGTCATATTTTTTGCTTTTAAATACATTAAAGGCCATTGAAGATAATTCTTTAGATAATTCCAGCGTCATCCCTTTAGAAAATGAAAATTTGTTCGTGAGTCATTTTAAGATAAAATTTCTCAAGTTTGCTGGCTTTTCACCGAAACTTGATGCCTGCGGCAGATGTGGTAAGAATGGAAATAATTTTTATATATCGCATGGGTCGATTCTATGTGAAACATGTGCAAGGGGAATTGATTACCCGATAAGAATATCTCCAGCAGCTTTGAAACTTTACATTGATCTCCTCACATGGGATATTTCAAAAATAAGAAGGATTAAACCTTCAAACATGCTTCTTTCTGAGCTCTCAAATATAATAAATATGCATATAAAATATATACTGTCAAAGCCACTCAGGTGCAGAGATTTTTTTTCATTCCATGTAAATGACCTTACCAACTAAGAAAGAATTTTTAGAGATTATTAAAAAAGGTAAAATTCCCCCGCTTTTTAAAGAGATACCATATTCTTCTCCTTGCTCGATTTATGAAGCCTTAGCCTCTCCGAACAGTTTTCTTCTTGAGAGCGTAAAAGGTCCGGATAAGATTGCAGGATACTCTTTCATAGGGTTTGGTCCATGTCTGATATTTAAAATTAAAAACGGTATCTTAGAAATCGTATCTTCAGAAAGAAAAATAATACATACCAATAAGCCGCTTGATATAATGAAAAACCTTGTTCAGTCATATAATCAGGTGCCATCTAAATTTCTTCCTCCTTTCCAGGGAGGCATTGCTGGAATCCTCAGTTATGATTTTGTCCATTACCTTGAAGCACTGCCAAGAAATGCTGCGGATGATCTTGACTTCCCTGACGCACATTTTTTAATGATAGATAAATTAATTGCCATCGATCACATCTATAAAAAAGGCTGGATAATAGTTTGTCCCGGTGTCAAACGTTCTATAGGAAAATATGCGAATGAATGTGTGAACTGGTCTGAACTATATGATGAAGCGGAGTATAAGATTAATGAAATAAACAAAAGAATAAAACGAAATTCAGAAAAAAGCAAACAATATCCACACTCAACAAGGGATGCAGAAATTATATACGAGATGAAAAAGCAAGAATACATGGATATTGTTACGAGAGCGAAAGAGTATATTTCAGCGGGTGATATTTTTCAGGCAAACTTATCACAGAGAGTCTCGGCACTTATTACTAACAGAAGTACATGGAAGCTGTACAGGATATTGAGATCTATAAATCCTTCACCTTTTGCAGCATATGTTGATTTCGACGGATATAAAATTGTGAGTTCTTCGCCTGAACGTTTACTCAGGGTTAATGAAAAAACCATCGACACAAGGCCGATAGCAGGAACAAGACCGAGAGGTAAAGACAGCAGAGAGGATGAATTGATGCGGGCTGAATTACTCCTGAACGAGAAGGAAAGGGCTGAACACATAATGCTGATTGACCTTGAAAGAAATGATCTCGGAAGGGTTTCCGACTACGGCTCGGTTATGGTGGATGAGCTGATGATAACCGAGGATTATTCTCATGTTATACATATAGTATCAAACATAAAGGGTAATCTTGCAGAAAGTAAAGACTGTTTTGATGCAATAAAGGCTGCATTCCCCGGGGGCACTATAACAGGCGTTCCTAAAGTGAGGTGCATGGAGATTATCGATGAGCTTGAACCGGTATGCAGAGGTCCCTATACCGGTTCTATAGGTTATATCAGCTTTTCAGGAAACATGGATTTAAATATAGTGATCAGAACCTTCGTAATAAAAAATAATATTGCCTACGTACAGGTCGGGGCAGGTATTGTTGCAGATTCTGAACCCGAAAGGGAATATAAGGAAACACTTAAAAAGGCAGAAGCTCTCATAAAAACCCTTGAAATGGTTTGACTATTAAAACCTGAACCAGCTTTTCTTTCTTCTGATGTTTTGAAAATTGTTCCTGATTTCCCTGAGCATGACATTCATCTCTTTTTGTTCTTTTTTTGATTCCTTGACTTCAGAGTGAATATCCGAAAATAAATTCTTTATTTCTTTTAATGTTTGTGATATCTCATTTAACCCATTAATCATAAGTTCCAGTTTGTCTGAAGGGATGACGGGTACTTCTCTTACCTCTTTTACAACGACCTCTTTATGCTTGTAAGCTTCTTCCATAACTGGCTTTTCGGGATCCTTATTCATATCAGGTATTTCATATGTTGCCGGTATTGTCTCTGAAGTTTCATACCTGGATGTCTCGAATGCCGGCACAGGTTCTTCCGTGGCAGGCTCATTAACCTCCACAGTTTCAGGGATGTTTTCTTCCAGGGCTTCGGCAAACTCCCTGTTTGCTTTGAAACTAATATTGTGTTTTCTTGCTATGCCGTTAATTACAAGTTTGATTATATGGCGGAATGAGTCATCTACACCTATTCCATTTATTGCTACTGATTCCCTGAATTCATATTTGCCATTTTCATTCAAATCCCTGTTTAATTCATCTATAGACAATATATTTGGTAAATCCCTCTTATTGTACTGAAAAAGGACAGGGATATTATCAGGATCGATGTTATTTTCTAAGAGATTCTCCTGCATATTTTTCAGGCTGTCAATATTCTGATCACTCATTTCCCGCTGAGAGTCTGCAACAAATACAACGGCATCGGCACCCTTCAAAACGAGTTTTCTCGTTGCATTATATCTCACCTGACCCGGCACTGTATAAAGCTGGAACCTTATTGAAAAATCATTTATCTTTCCCAGTTCCACAGGAAGAAAATCAAAGAACAGCGTTCTGTCAGCCTCTGTTGCGAGTGACAGCAGTTTTCCTCTTGAGTTAGGATTAAGTTTAGAATGCAGATATTGAAGGTTTGTTGTCTTGCCGCTAAGACCAGGGCCATAATAGACTATTTTAATTGTAATCTCTTTTGTAGCATAATTGAAAAGTGCCATGTTTCTATACTATAGCATAAACAGCATTTCTTGTCTGATATTTGACTTTATACATAGCCTCATCCGCAAGTCTTATAAGTTCCTCCTTGGATTTGGCACTTTCAGGATGAGAAGCGACTCCAAAGCTTGCTGTTAATTTCAGAGCATACCCCTCCTTTTTAAGAAATGTATGTTGCTCAACTGCTTTTCTCATTCTTTCTGCAATCTGGGCTGCAGCATCAGGAGTTGTTTGAGGAAGTACGATTACGAACTCATCTCCACCATATCTTGCAACAATGTCAACAACTCTCAGACTTTTTAGAAGAAGCTGGCCAATTTCTACAAGGACCTTACTTCCTACTAAATGACCGTATTGGTCATTTATATTTTTGAAATGATCAATGTCCATAAATATAAGTGAGACAGATGTATTGTATCTGCTTGATCGCTGAATTTCGACCTCTATTGTTCTATTAAGATATCTTGTATTGAAGAGCTTTGTTAGATCATCTGTTATAGCAAGCTCGGTCATCTTCTGGTAAAGAGATGTTCTTTCTATAGCGATCGCTGTCTGATCGACAAGCTTTAACAGTAAATCAAGATCTTCCCTTAAAAATAGTTCTCCGGTAGTTTTATTAACAATCTCTATTACTCCAACCACCTGTCCCCTGCTCTTTATGGGTACGCACATCAGGGATTTTGTTTTGAAATGTATGGCCCTGTCGATCTTCCCGATAAATCGTTCATCTTTTGAAACATCGGGGACTACAACAGGTATACCTTCCTGAGCAACCCATCCTGCAATGCCTTCTCCCATCTTCAGCCTTATTTTCTGCATCTTTTTCGGTTTCTTGCCGTCTGTTTTTTCGAAAACCAACTCACCTGTTTCCTGATCCACTAAAAAAACAGACCAGGACTCTGCTTTTGTCATCTCTTTTACTTTTGCCATTATTTTTGAAAGAACATCTTTCAATTCTACCGAAGAGGTAAGGGTCTTGCTCACCTCTTCGTAAAAGTTAAGTTCACGTTTTGCCAGGTATAATTCATGTTTTAACCTGTCATTATCAAAATATATGTTCTTTTCCTTGATCAGCCTGTTGCCGAAATAAATAAGTTCTTTGATACCGGGCATATAAAGGGGATAAGTGAACGGTTCCCTTATCCATGGAGTCAAACCCCTGAAAGAATAAGTATCAGAGATAATAATTTTAGGAATGACTTTTGTTAATCTCAGAAATTCTTTGAAACGCGTTTCCTTACTAAGTCTTTTATCTAAAATAAAGAGATCAGCTTTTTCTTTTAAGCTCGTAATTGCTTTATGGAGAGAATCAAATTTGCTGATGTTATATCCGTTTGATCTCAAGATATCTTCGAGGTCATTTCTCAATGCACTGCTTCCTATAAGAAATATCTTAAGCATTTAGACCACAACATTTTTTATATTTCTTTCCACTTCCGCATGGACAGGGATCATTTCTGCCAACTTTTTTACCTCTCCTCACTGTTTGTACAGCTGTAGAACTTTCACCTCTATTATATGTTAATCTCATCTGTCTTACCGGTTCTCTTCTCACAGCCTCTTTTTTCTGCACCTGTATCTTAAAGAGACGGCTCAGAACTTCTGTTGATATTCTTGAAGTCATATCAGCAAACACATTAAACGCTTCTTTTTTATATTCTATAAGAGGATCCCTTTGACCGTATCCCCTGAGCCCTATGCCTTCTTTCAGGTGATCCATGGCCAGTAAATGATCTTTCCACTGATTGTCAATAATCTGTAGCATTATAACTTTTTCGAGGTATCTCATTACATCGCTTCCGATTTCAGATTCTTTTTTCTCATAAGCGCCTTTTAGAACTGAAATCAGATTTTCCCTTAACGAATCCGGATTCACGGGTTCAATATCAGGTGAAATGGATAATATTCCGAAGACCGAATCCTTCAAGCCCTTTATGTTCCATTCTTCAGGGTGTTTTTCTTCAGGACAGTAAATAAGCAGTAATTCGTCAACTGTTTCATCAATCATACTGAAAATATTCTCTTTGAGGTTTTCGCTCTGGAGTATTTCTTTTCTGAAAGAATATATTTCTGACCTCTGTTTATTCATAACATCATCATACTCGAGGAGATGTTTCCTTATATCAAAGTTATGTGCCTCAACACGCTTCTGTGCATTCTCGATTGCTTTTGTAACCATCTTATTTTCTATAGGCATATCCTCTTCCATGCCGAACTTGCCCATAAGACCAGAAATTCTGTCTGAACCGAATATCCTCATAAGGTCGTCTTCAAGTGATAGATAGAATCTTGAAGAACCTGGGTCGCCCTGCCTTCCAGAACGGCCTCTTAGCTGATTGTCTATCCTCCTTGCCTCATGTCTTTCTGTTCCCAGAATGTGGAGCCCTCCAGCGGAAACCACCTTTTCCCTGTCCTGCTTACAGATTTCTTCTGCTTTCGAGAGAGCCTGTTTCCATTCTTCTTCAGTGTAATCTTTTTTTTCTTTAAGAAATTCTTTTGCGAGTCCTTCAGGATTACCCCCCAGTATTATGTCGGTGCCTCTACCTGCCATATTGGTTGCTATTGTTACAGCACCTCTCCTTCCTGCCTGTACGATAATCTCTGCTTCCATCTCATGATGTTTTGCATTAAGGACAAAGTGTGGAATCCCTTTTTTCCTCAGAAGATGGCTTAATACTTCTGACTTTTCTATTGAAATGGTTCCGACAAGAACCGGCTGGCCTTTTTTATGAAGTTCTTCTATCTCATTTATGACGGCATTAAATTTCACTTTTTCTGTTTTATAGACTATATCAGGATGATCAGCCCTTATCATTGGTTGATTTGTGGGTATCACAATAACATCGAGATTATAGATCTTTGCAAATTCTTCAGCTTCAGTGTCGGCTGTACCTGTCATGCCGGCAAGTTTGTTGTACATCCTGAAGTAGTTCTGAAAAGTTATAGTTGCAAGGGTTTGGTTTTCGCTTTCAATCTTAACTCCTTCTTTTGCCTCTATAGCCTGATGCAGTCCGTCAGACCAGCGCCTTCCCGGCATAAGCCTTCCTGTAAATTCATCAACTATAATTACCCCTCCGTCTTTTAAAACATAATCTACATCTCTTTTAAAAAGTGTATGTGCCTTGAGCGCCTGCAAAACATGGTGGACAATCTCGATATTAGAGGGATCGTAAAGATTCCCTACACCCAGAAGCTTTTCCACTTTAATGTTGCCTTCTTCTGTGAGTATGGCTGTCTTTGCCTTTTCATCAATTGTAAAGTCTATGTCTTTCTTGAGTTTTGGAATGATCTTGTCAATCCTGTAGTACTTATCAGTCGATTCTTCTGACGGCCCTGATATAATAAGAGGTGTCCTCGCTTCATCGATAAGAATGCTGTCAACCTCGTCAACAATTGCATAATTCAGTTCCCTCTGACAATAATCAGAAATTTCATATTTCATATTATCCCGAAGACAGTCGAAGCCGAATTCATTGTTGGTGCCATAAGTTATATCAGATCCATAAGCGTCTTTTCTTGAACATGGCCTGAGAAAATACAGTTTTTCATCAGCTGACCTATAAGATGGGTCATATATAAAAGAGTTATCATGCTGTATAACACCAACTGTTAAACCAAGAAAACTATAAACAGGGCCCATCCACTGTGTATCCCTTTTGGCAAGATAATCGTTAACCGTGACAACGTGTGCTCCCCTTCCCTCAAGTGCATTAAGATAGACGGGTAGGGTGGCAACAAGGGTTTTCCCCTCACCTGTTTTCATTTCTGCTATTTTGCCTTCGTGAAGAGCTATGCCACCGAGTATCTGGACATCAAAATGTCTCATCTTAAGTATACGTTTGGAAACTTCACGAACTACTGCAAAGGCCTCTGGTAGAATTTCTTCAAGTGAGACGCCCGCTCCAATCCTTCCCCTAAATTCTACAGTCTTATCTTTTAGTTGAGTGTCAGAAAGACCTGCTATGGTACTTTCTAATGAATTGATATTTTCTACCAATGGCCATAGCCTTTTCAGCTCACGCTCATTCTTTGTGCCAAATACCTTACTTAGTAATGTTCCAATCATGTTTTTATAATAGAATTAAGGAGTCCAAGATTTCAAGGAAAGGTTTTGTTTTTTATCTATTCCTTATCATGATCATGGTTAACTTGCCAGTAATAAATTATACGTGTTAAATTTTAATTACTGAGGAGTTCATAAGAAAGGTCACCTTGTATGTCATTCCAGCTTGTCTGGAATCCTTCTTAAAGAAAGATGCTGGACAAGCCAGCATGACAAAATGGTTGCAGGAATGTGACATTACTTATGGTCTTATTATTATGTACAAGAATGTATACATAAGAACTTTCGGTTGTCAAATGAATGTGCATGATTCCGAGAAAATCCGCGGAATCCTGCAAGAAGAGGGATATTTATTGACTGACAGTCCCCGCACAGCGGACCTTATCATTTTCAATACATGCAACATAAGGCAGAAGGCAGAACAAAAATTTTACAGCGAACTTGGCAGGACTAAGTCGCACAAGAAAAAAAGACCAGAGATAAAAATTTTAGTTGCAGGCTGCATAGCCCAGCACGAAGGAGAGAATATCTTTAAAAAAGCATCTCATGTGGATTTTGTTTTCGGTCCTCAGAACATACACATGCTAAAAGGTTTTTTGAGAAACAATAAATTTTTTATTGCTACGGAGGATAATCCGGATATTGCTGTAATAGACCTCCCTGTTGAAAGGGGTGATGGGTTAAAGGCATGGGTTACAATAATTTATGGATGCAATAATTACTGCAGTTATTGTGTTGTCCCCTACACAAGGGGACCTGAAAGGTCGAGACCGAGTGAATATATATTATCCGAAGTAATAAACCTTGCATATACGGGATATAAGGAAATAACACTGTTGGGACAGAATGTAAATTCATACAGAAGTAATACGGATTTCTCCGGACTTTTAAGAAAATTAGATACAATAGAAGGGATTGAGAGAATCAGGTTTGTTACTTCCCATCCGAAAGACCTGTCAGATGAACTTATAGACACGATATCTGACTTGCCTAAAGTATGTGAACATATCCATCTGCCTTTACAGTCCGGCTCGTCTAATATACTTAAACTTATGAACAGGGGCTATACGTATGACGACTATCTTGAAAAGATATCAAGCCTGCGAAAGAAAATTCTCAATATTTCAATAACTTCTGACATAATAGCTGGATTTCCAGGTGAAACGGACAAAGACCATTTACTCACGATGAATGCTCTGAAGGAAATACAATTCGATGGAATATTTGCATTTAAATTTTCTCCCCGACAATACACGAGGGCTGCAGGAATGGAAAATCAGGTGCCTGAAAACATAAAATCCGAGAGACTCAAAGAAATATTGAGAATCCAGGATAATATTACAGAAAGAATAAACAAATCTCTCGAAGGTACCGTCCATGAAATACTCGTTGAGGGAGAAAGCAAGACTGATAGCAGTAAACTTACTGGACGCACAAGGACTAATAAGATAGTTAATATTCCCAAACGCGATTCTTGTATTGGAAAATTAATAAATGTTGAGATAATACTCGGCAGAAAGCATTCACTCAAAGGTAAACCTGTATAATAAATGAAAGTCTCGATTTTAACACTTGGCTGTAAAGTAAACCAGTCAGAAAGCACTATCATTGAAGGAAATCTTATTAGAAACGGTCATCAAATAGTAAGTTTGTCTGAACATCCGGATTATTGTGTTATAAATACCTGTTCTGTAACTTCGAAGAGTGATTACAGGTCTCGCCAATTGATAAGAAGGGCTGTTAAGTCAGGTGCCAGGGTAATAGCAACCGGCTGTTATGCACAGCTTAGACCTGATGAGATTAAAAAAATCAAAGGGGTCGAGTGTATAATTAATAATTTGCATAAATATAATATTATCAATGTATTATCTAATTGCAATGAAAGTATTACATTCAATTTTTCATGCAGGTCTAGACCTTATGTGAAAGTTCAGGACGGGTGCAATTTCTCTTGCAGCTACTGTATTATACCCCTTGCCCGTGGAAAATCACGAAGTACACATATTTCGGATATAGTCCAGCAGGTTAACGGATTTGAATCATCTGGATATAACGAGATAGTTCTTACAGGAATTCATCTCGGTTTATATGGCTATGATTTAAAACCTAAGACAAAACTTTCATATCTCATTAAAACATTATTAAAAGAAACAAAAATTAAAAGGATGAGACTTAGCTCTATAGAAGTTAGAGAAATAGATAGTGAGCTAATAGGGCTACTGCAGGAGCAAAGGATATGTAAACATATACACATTCCTTTACAGAGCGGCGACGATACAATTTTAAAATTAATGAATAGGAAATATACTACAAAAGATTACCTTAAAGTTTTAGATAATATCAGCAAAAAAATACCGAATATAGCCATTGGAACAGACATAATCGTAGGATTTCCAGGTGAAGGGCAAAAAGAGTTTTTAAATACAAGAAATCTCATAGAATCAGCACCCATTTCTTACATGCACATCTTTTCCTTCTCATCGAGGCAAGGTACTGTTGCTTCTCAAATGCCCGTGCAAAATAGTTTTCCAGTAAAAAGAGAAAGGGTAAATGAGATGAAAGCACTAAATATCAGGAAAAAAAAGGCATACATCTCATCCCAGTTAAATAAGATACTTGATATTATTATAGAAAAGCACAATGATGATAAAACAATGCTCGGTACATCGGGTAATTACCTTAAAGTAAGGATTGATTCCAAAAAATACCTCCCGAAATCATATGTAAATATTAGGGTTAGCGGTATAGAGGAAGATATATTAAAAGGATATCCCTTAGAGTTCTTATAACTCATTGAAATAATAGATTTATATGTCTGCCTAAAACCTAATCAAAGACGTTTGAAGCTATAATTTTCAACCTAAGAACCAATTTCTGAACAGATTTAATAACAGTTTATCAACAAGGCATGTTAATATTATATGTCCGATAAGATATATTATGTTAAATTATGTATGTTTTATAAATCTCTTTCACAAATTTCATGCCCTGTTTTTTCGTCTTCACTCTCCCGTCGAATTGTGCTTTTTTTAGTTCCAGAATTATTTGCCCAAGTTCTGGGCCAGCTTTAATGCCCGTAGTTTTTATTATTTCTTCAGAACTTAAGATTCCTTTCTTCCGGATCTTTTTAAATCTCTCATAATCTTTTAGAAACTCCATTCTCCCCTCCAGTATTAAAGCGTCAACTGATGCATCCTGTGATTTCATAAAAATATCGAATAAATTTCTTTCGAGGTTTCTTTTGTATTTTTTTATTTTCTCAATGCCTTCGTGAGAGAGTTTTATATGTTTTCTTATAGCGTTGCTCATTAATATCTTTTCATTTAACTTTTTATAATCATTTTTATACAATGCTTCTAAACATATTAATCCTTTATATGTAATGTTTTGAGAAAATAATCTATTAAGTATAACTTTAAAGATACAAGGTAGACTGTTAAAGATCTTCCCTTCAAGATTATAAATTACTCTAATATTTCTTTCTAATTCATTATAATTAAACAAAAAAAGTTCATTTAGCACCCCATCCGAAAGAGCCATTTTTAGGTACCTTGATGAACAATTTTGGTTTAATAAATTAAAAAACTCTAAAGTGATTCTTTCAGAAGCAATTGTCTTTAAGTTTTTACTTAATATTTTCAATGCATTTCTGGTTTTTATCTCAATAGAACCATTAAGTTCTGCTGCAAACCTATAAGCCCTGATAATCCTTAAAGGATCGGATTTTAAATTTTCGATTGAAATACATTTTATTATCCTTTTTTCTATGTCTTTCAACCCATTATATTGGTCTATAATTCCTTTTACAGGCGACCATGCAATGGAATTAATAGTAAAGTCTCTTTTTGACAGATCTTCATGTAATGTTCCCAACCGCGTTGAGAAGTCAAATGTTATTCCATTTTTTAAAACGATTCTCCTCAAGTTTCCTTTCTTGAAAAAAACAATTGTACCTCTAAAAATCTCATTTATTTTTTTAACAAATTCTTCCATGTCTTTATCAACTAAAAAATCCCTGTCTTTAGAATATATTCCCCTAAAGATATCACGAATATAACCGCCTACTAGATATACTTCTCTGTCCTTACCTTTTTCGAATATAATTGAATTATATCTGTCTTTCAGTATCCTGTTATCTAAACTATCTGATGAGATTTTCATAGTTAGTATTATTACATAAATAACCGCATTCCTTGACTTTTCATCCTGTACTGATTTATATAATTAGTTATACAGTGCGGGCGTAACTCAGCGGTAGAGTGTTAGCTTCCCAAGCTGAAAGTCGCGGGTTCAAATCCCGTCGCCCGCTCCAAAATTGTAACCCTACAATCCTGCCTTTTAAAAGTCCTTTTAAAACTCAAAAAAAATGCATTTATAAATGAAAAGACAGAGTATATGTCTGACATCAATTGCATTATTCGGATTAAGAATGTTTCCTTAATAAATCATATTGACTTTTAGTAATAACAGAGATAACCTATTTTCAAATAAGAACCCTGTTAGAAAGGAGAATAACATGGAAGAGGCGAAAAAGCCCATGGGTTGGAAAGAACTTTACTTAAAAGAGGACTGGTGGGCTATATACCTTGGACTGGGGATAGTTTTTGCCGCAATAGCTTTCTTTTATAGCGGGATTCCATTCCTCAGATACCTGAGTGTTTTTCCACCCACATGGACAGAACCCGGAAAACTTATCAATCATTTTTCATCTCAAATTGGCTGGTACGGGCTCCAGTTCGCTGTATGGATAATAATCTTCAGCATAAGCACTAAGATTCTCGGCTTCAAACAGTCTGAATATCTCCCGTCTTTTATTTTCTTATATATACTTTCAATAATTACATTTATAATCGGAGCATATAAACCTCTTAATACTTACGGATTTGAGGCGCCGCTCGTTGCACTATTACTAGGTCTTCTCATTTCAAATATAGTTAAATTGCCCAAATGGATGGATTCAGGATTCAGGGTTGAGTACTACATTAAAACAGGAATAGTTTTGCTTGGTGCTACACTACCATTCACACTCATAATATGGGCAGGGCCTGTTGCTTTTTTACAGGCGACAATTATTTCTGTCGTAACCTGTCTTACTATATATTTTGCTGCGACAAAAATATTCGGACTGGACAAGAGATTCGGAGCAGTCCTTGGAGTCGGTGGTGCGATCTGCGGAGTCTCTGCAGCAATAGCTGTTGGTGGTGCAGTAAAGGCAAAAAAAGAACATGTATCAGTTGCCATAGCTCTTGTAACTGTATGGGCTATTATAATGATATTTTTTATTCCGTATTCCTCAAAATTATTAAATTTACATCCAGCTCCTGTAGGAGCATGGGTAGGATCATCAGAATTCGCTGATGCAGCCGGTTTTGCTGCCGCTGTCGCCTATGGCAATATGGTTGGCAATGAAGAACCAGCTATTAGAGCATTTACTTTGATGAAGGTTATAGGAAGAGATATATGGCTTGGTATCTGGTCGTTTATGTTTGCACTTATTGCCTGTTTAAAATGGGAAAAAGAAGAATCTGGTGGCAGGCCGGAGATAGCTGAAATATGGTGGAGATTTCCCAAGTTCGTTCTGGGCTTTCTTGTTGCCTCAATTATTATCACGGTTATTGCATCCGGATATTCCATGACAGAATATGAAAAAATTGTTAAGCCAGAACTTATCAGCCCCATAAAAAGTCTTAGGTCGTGGGCTTTTATCTTCTGTTTTTTAAGTATAGGTCTTACGACCAGATTTCGTGAATTAGCTGCTGCGGGTAAAAAACCATTCTGGGCATTTACAAGCGGTGTTTTTGTGAATGTTGTTTTAGGTTTTATACTATCCGTTTTAGTCCTAGGTAGTTTCTGGATAAATAAGACTGCTACCGGATTCTGACAGGATATTATGGATATCACATGCAGAGAATGTAAACATTTCAATAATGATCCGGCATGGCTTGAAAGAGAGCTCCCAGGGCTTAATGCTTTAAGCTCTGCATACAGTTCTGCAAGGGGAGAGGCGGGCATATGTGTTAAACGAGATATTTATCTCTCCCCTATAAAAAAATGTAATTATTTTGAGCACGTCTGTAACTTAAATCCAAAAACTGAATCATTAAGGTAATAATTCTATTTTTTGCTCATTATCTTCCGTACGTGGTTGATTCTCTGGAACACGGTAATATGGGTTAAAATCAACATAATCCATAAAACGGGGACGATCCATCCTGTAAGGGTTGCGAAAATCAAGAGAACAATCCTTTCAGGCCTTTCCATAATTCCTACATGACATGATTCTCCGAGTCCTTCAGCCCTTGCCCTTGCATAACTGATGAGAAATGCACCAACAAGTGTCCCCAGGCTGAGGAGAGCCCCGGTATGGTGACCGTTTGCAGCCAGATACCATGCGATCGCAAGGAATAAAAAGGCGTCAGAATACCTGTCAAGAACAGAGTCGAGAAATGCACCGAATCTTGATGTTGCTCCTCTTGTTCTCGCAACAATGCCGTCGAGCATATCAAACATTCCTCCTATCAATATCAATACGCCGCCAAGCCTTATATTGTGGGGGATAACAATAGCTGCAAAGAGTGTGATAAGAAAGCCGATTATTGTTAAGAAATTTGGACTTAAAGGGAATCGTTTTGTGAGCGGACCGAGGGGTTTATCAAGAAAATGGCCAAGCTTGGCACTTATCATTTACCTTTCTTTTTTCCCTTTTATAAACTCTTCTACCATATCCCCTGCATCTTCATCAGAGAATTGAATTAAGGGGTGTTTCATAAAATATGCTGATGGTGAAACAAGAACCCCCCCTACTCCTCTATCCCGTGCAATCTTACAGCACCTTATTGAATCTATAACCACACCAGCACTGTTTGGAGAATCCTCAACTGAAAGCCTGATCTCGAGATTAATAGGTATGTTCCCGAACACCCTACCCTCAATTCTTAAAAAGCAAATCTTATTGTCCATAAGCCATGGCACATAGTCAGAGGGACCTATGTGGATATTATCTGCCTGTAACGGATTATTTAATTGAGATTGAACCGCCTCAGTCTTTGATATCTTTTTAGAGACAACTCTGTTACGATTTAACATGTTTAAGAAATCTGTGTTTCCGCCTACATTCAGCTGATAAGTATTGTCTATCTTAACACCTCTGTCCTGGAATAGTTTTGTTAAAGCTCTGTGTACTATTGTTGCGCCTATCTGGCTTTTAATATCATCGCCTATTATAGGTATATTCTTTTCCTGAAAACGTGCTGCCCAATTTTTGTCCGATGCTATAAATACCGGCACACAGTTGATTAGACTTACCCCCCTTTTAAGACATGCTTCTGCATAAAAAGCGGTTGCCTTTTCAGAGCCTACTGGAAGGTAGTTCAAAAGTATATCCGCACCGCTTTCTTTTAAAACTTTTTCGACATTACATGTTTTTTTCCGGGCGACAAGAAAGCTGCGATCTTCGGGGTAATCCCGCATGTGTTTGGATACACCGTCAAGTACATTCCCCATCATGACAGTAACAGGAAAATCATGGAGGTCTTTATATATTATCTTTGTACAATTTGGTTTGGCAAAAATTGCTTCTTTCAAGGGCTTATCTACTTTACGCCTGTCTATATCGAATGCAGCTACAAACTCTATATCAGCCGGGACATATCCACCGAGATCATAATGCATCAGCCCTAAAGAGGAATCCGGATGGTCATACCCCAGTCTTTTATAATACTCGACTCCTTGAATCAGCGAACTTGCACAATTACCAACACCGGCTATTGCAACTCTAATTCTACCCATTTCTTTTCACCCTCTTTTGAATTCTTCTATGCAAAAGGATTATTAGGTCTTCGAGTTTAATATTGAATTCTTCTAAGAGATTGCTCATTGTATCTTCGCAATAAAGCAGAAATCTCTTCCAGATCCTCTGGACGGTATCTTTATCAAGACCCGATGCAATTGCAGCCTCCCTGAAGCTCATACCTTCCAGAAGATTGAGTATAACCTCTTTTATCTTGGATTCTTTTGTATGGAGTCCGAAAAATAAAGTACTGCGCCTTTCTGAGAATCTGAAATTACAGGTCTTGCACTTGAGAAGCTTTCTCCTGTCCTTTCCGTACTTGTGATATACGATAATATTTCCAAGCCCCCTTTTTCCGTGATCATCACAGGCTTCATTAGGACAGAAATAATCTGAAAGCTTCAATGAAATATCCATGCAGAGTTATATATCAAAAGGCATGGCTATGTCAAGGGGAAAATCAATAAAGTGGGGACATACCCTTAGTGGTTTATATCTGGTTTTGTTTGCTATTTTATGGAGTTTAATATATGGTAAATTGACTTGATGGGGAATTTGACAATGAATCAAATACTCCTTACCATATGCCATGTTTTTGAGCCCAGGAATATGAGTCCTGAGATGCTCAAGAATGGCCATGATTGGGTTCTTACTAAATTCTATTCGCAAAAGTTTATATTGGGTCGGCTCTTCCGTGCATTCGGATACCTTAGCCCCTGGATAATTTTACGAGGAACAGGGATGCTTAACTTCAATTATCGCAGTCGCCTTAAGACAAATGGTACATTTGACAAAGGTAATATTTTAGTATTGGAGAGAGATACAGACAGCAGATATGCTGTTCCGTGTCAATCGAAACAGATGGTATGAGTGGAATAAAAGTAAAACAAATTTATAGGAGGCTATTGTCCGATTTTTATCCCCAGCTTTTCATAAAGTAACCGGAAGTCTACATTTTGCATAACCAGATCCATTCCCCGAGCTACTTTAGCCTTATCTCTCAGTCGTAATCTTATAGACAGTTTTTCCAACTTTTTTGCGATAGTATAAGTATCTTCCCTGACTACAATAATAGGTATGTCTTTCTGCTCAGATCTTGATATAATGATCTCGCCGGGATAAAGTTCTCCGGTGAGTATGAGGCATATAGAGCCTGACTCTATTGCAGATAATTGGATATCAGATCTGTCTCCACCTACTATAACTGCATTGTTCCTGGTCCTTTTGAAATATTCGGTCGCTTTATCCACCTGCATGGCCCCGATTAAGAAATGCTCTACAAGATTACCGAGCCGGTGATGGCAACATAAAACCTTGCCACCGAGCATCTCGTTCAATTCTTCAACAGTAATTGACCCTACTATTGAATCATGAGGTACTACACCGATTACAGCGACCCCCTTTCTTTTCAGAAAAGGCACAGCATATTCTTCAGCACTTTGTTTATACTCTTCTGTCACCCTGTTTAAGATAACCCCAATGAATCTATCACCGAGATCCTTCCTTGCCTGAAGGATATAATCAATGATATACTCTCCCTCGTATTTAACAACAATAACTGCTTTTGCTTGTAGACGTTTTATGACTCTTATTCCCTGAAGACCAAGGAAACTTCCTGTATATATACTGCCGTATCCGCCTATTAACATAATATCTTTATCCTTAGACAATAGATTGAATGATTTAACGACCTTCGTCAATAAGCCTTTAACGTCTTTTAAGTAACTTTTTAAGGCGAGCTCCTGTGTCAAGACCACAGGACATATCTCTGACAGAGGATCGTTTAACTCAAGCGATCTATATATGCGCCAGGCATCATTATCCGTGAGTATATTATTTACCTTTATGGGTAATATCCCAACAGGTTTCATGTAACTTATTATGAATCCATCCTTCTTTAATTTATAGCCAATACCCATGGATACTAAACTCTTTCCTGTATAACCTCCCGTAGAACCGATATATAAAGGAACCATTTTATTCACCTCCAACAGTAAATCTCGCATCAATGGCCACAACACCTTCCCCTCTTTTCTTAACTAAAAGCGGATTTATATCAGCTTCCAGGATTTGGGGAAAATCTTCAGCCATCTGCGATAAGATTAATAAAGATTCTTCTATAGCTTCGATATCAGCTTCGGCTTCGCCTCGCACTCCCCGTAAAAGCGGGAATGTCTTTGTCTCACGTATCATTTCATGAACATCCTCCCTGCTTAATGGGACAATTCTGAAAGAAATATCTTTCATGACTTCCACATAAATCCCTCCGAGGCCAAACATGATCATGTGACCGAATTGAGTATCCCTGGTTATACCCATAATTATCTCTTTACCGTCGCGTATCATCTCCTGAATCATTACACCGTATATATGTGCTGCAGGCATAATATTCCGTATATGTGTAGTTATATCGAAAAAGGCATTTTCTACATCTTTCTTATTGTTAAGATTAATTCTGACGCCACCGATGTCACTTTTGTGTATAATCTGGGGCGAAAAGATTTTCATTACCACAGGATACCCTATCTTCTTTGCAGCTGTGACCGCCTCCTCTGAAGTCCTTGCAAACAAACTCTTGGGGAGTGAAAATCCATATGCATGCAGAACTTCATGTACTTCTGTTTCTGTTAATCTTTCACGCCTCTCTTCTTTGACTTTACTGAAAATTTCTTCAGCTTTTTCTTTTAACCCTTCTAATTCAAGATATGTTTTCTCCTGTCTCTTTATCCAGACATTGTAAAGATACATTGCATATAAGGCTGATACCGCTTCTTCCGGATAACTGTAATTGGGAACATTATATTGCATTAGTTTCTTTATACCGGATTCAACAGTTTTTTTCCCCATAAAAGATGTGAGAACCGGCCTGTCAATAATGTTAGAGATATTCACAATTGCCATGGCGGTCACATCTACATCCACAACAGCTGTCGGTGTTAAAAGAACTATCAGGGCATTTATCCTCTCATCTTTTAATACCGCTTTAAGTGCCTTTTCGTAACGGTCTGAACCCGAATCACCGAGGATGTCAATTGGATTATAAAATGACGCTACAGGCGAAAGAAAAGTTCTTAGTTCATCTACTATTTCTTTATGTAATGGGATGAGCTGAAGTCCTGCTTTATCGCATGCATCTGCTGCCAGAATGCCAGGGCCACCTGAATTGGTAACTATAACTACATTTGGTCCGAGGGGCAGAGGTTGATTTGCAAAAGCAAGGGCATAATTAAAAAGTTCGTTCAGTGTATGCGCCCTGATGACACCGCTCTGTTTAAAGGCTGCGTCGAAAGCTGCCTCTCGACCGGCGAGAGCACCTGTATGGGAGGATGCTGCTTTTGCACCTGAACTGGTTATTCCGGCTTTCAATATTATAAGAGGTTTCTTCTTTGAAATCTGACTTGCAACCTCCAGAAACTTTCTACCGTCACTTATTCCTTCAATGTAACCTAAAATCACCTTCGTATTATCATCCTCAGCTAAAGCCAGCATAATTTCTGTATCTGAAATATCTGCTTTATTACCCATGCTGATGAACTTAGAAAACCCGATTCCTTCGGGCAGGGCACGATCAAGTACAGCAAGACATATAGCACCTGATTGAGAAAAAAAGCCGATACTTCCCTTAGCAGGCATTCCTGCGGCAAATGATGCATTAAGCCTTGAGTGAGTATCAATCAGGCCTAGGCAATTCGGCCCAATAAATCTCACACCTGATTCTTTAGCCTTTTTCATTAAATTGTTTTCGAGTTTGGCACCTTCTAACCCGCTCTCTCTGAACCCTGCAGTTATGATTATGGAGACATCAATTCCTTTTTTACCGCATTGCTCTATTGTTTCTAAAACACTCTTTGGAGGTACTACAATTAATGCAAGGTCAATTTTATCCGGTACATCAAGTATTGATGGATATGCTTTTAAACCTAATATCTCGGATGCACTCGGATTGACAGGATAAATAGCTCCCTGATAATCATACTGAATTATGTTTTTGAGGATGTCATAACCAACCTTACCTGGTTTCCTCGAAGCGCCAATTACTGCAACTGATTTTGGATTAAAAAAATTATCAAGCATATTAGATATTATCGGAAGAACATTTCAATTTCAAGAGAAAATACTTAATAAATTAATTTATAACTATTACTTATAACTGTTGTCATAATACTACAGATAATTTATTCATATTACTACGTAATAATTAGATGTTTTCCGATACCAAACACTTTCATGTTGTGTTAGTCTTAAAATCGAACTATATAAGGGGTTAATAAATATTGATAAATAAATTACAGGGTCATAAAAAGGAGGTATTGTGATACGTATTGTATGTCCTTCATGTAATAAAGATTCATATACATCTTCTGTAGAAACATTCAGACCATGTCCTTACTGTGGCAATCCTTTCAGTGGTAAATATGGAACCGAAAAAAGGTTCGAACAACGTATCCAGAAGACAATCCCTTTCACTTTTTCATATAAAGGCGATAATATTCCGGCAATTACCCGAAACCTCTCAGAAAATGGTATTGGTATAAAAATATCGGGAAAGCCTTCTATACCTGCGGGAGATGCGATAAATCTTAAAATCGGCAAATCCAATGCAAAAGCACATATCATATGGATTAGTTACAATAACGATTCGTCAAAAGCCGGACTGAGAATACTGGATGGAAGTTTTA
>JACUUX010000084.1 GCA_014859105.1 Nitrospirota bacterium | reverse complement strand
TTAATAAGAATTCCTTCAGCACCTTTAAGTGGTCCTTTTACAACCCTGACCCATGCTCCTTCTTTCAGATTGGGGTATACATCGAACTCTTTGCCGCTTTCAATCAATAGTTTCAGGGAATGTATTTCAACAGGGGGTACTGGTGCAGGATGTCCCTTCTCTATAGAAATTATTCTTACCACACCCCTTGTTTTAAGGACATTGATGAAATTATCATTTTCCGGATAAATATGAACAAACAGATAGCCGGGAAAAAGCGGGAAATCAATAAGCTTCCTTCTGTCTTTCCATTGTCTTGACTTTTTTAATGAGGGTAAAAAAGTTTCTATTCCCTTTTTCTGTAATTCGCTATTTGTAAAAAACTCATGCCTCGATTTGACGTATAAAGCAAACCAGTCCATTTAAAAGTAACTTTCCCTCCCACTTTCAGGCTTCCGATAATCAGGGTATGAAATGACAATTATCAGACCCCCTTATAAAAGCAATAATTATACCAGTGGCAGGTAAAGTACAGAATTAACCCTTAAAGAGTGAAAGTAATACTTTAAATAAATAACATAACATTATAATTATAAATTTTAAAATATTAAACCTTTGAGAGATAATATTATTTTTATAGTAGGTAATTTATTTAAGAAAGTCTTTTCAGGCAGGTAAATTATGTATACTTTGGAAACACACTGCTCTAAATTATGTGTCAGAAAGATACAATATGGAATTCCTTTAGCTTTTTATAAAAGGCCTTTCTCGATATTCCAAGCATCTTTGCAGATTTGGATTTGTTACCCTCACATTCTGTTAGAATATTCTGTATTGCCTGCTTTTCAAGGTCTTTTAAGGTTTTGTTTGAATAAATATCGGCCTTTTCTTTGACCTGTATAAAATCCTCTGGTAGTTCTTTTAATGTAATAGTGTCTTCTTTCGATAAAACAACAGCTCTTTCTATTACATTTTTCAGTTGTCTGATATTTCCAGGCCAATCATGTTTCTGAAATACCTCCATAACTTCATTGGAGATAGCCAGAATTTTTTTGTTCTCCCGGAAACAGAATTCCTTAACGAATTCAGATACTAATAAAGAAATATCGGATATCCTCTCTCTTAGAGGTGGTAAATATAACGTAATAACATTTATCCTGTAAAACAGGTCTTTCCTGAATTTTCCAGCCTCGACCTCTTCTTCTAAATCCCGGTTGGTAGAGGATATAAGTCTGAAATCTACTTTTATTTTTTCATTGCTTCCAAGACGTTCTATCTCGCTTTCCTGAAGAACACGAAGAAGTTTAGCCTGAACTGAAAGGTCAAGTTCTCCAATTTCGTCAAGGAAGAGCGTGCCTCCCGAAGCCTCCTCAATTTTCCCTACCCTTTTTGAAACAGAACCTGTATAGGCTCCTTTTTCAGAGCCGAATAATTCTGACTCGATCAGTTCTCTTGGTATTGCTGCACAATTTACCGGTACAAAATGCCCGTCTTTCCTTTTGCTTGTAAAATGAAGTGCATTCGCTATTAATTCCTTGCCGGTTCCTGTTTCCCCGAAAATTAGAACACTGCTTACAGAATCCTTAATCGCTTCTATGGTATCCATTACTTTCAACATCTGCGGGGTGCTGCCGGTGATGCGTTTTTTATTCTTCTCATTAAAAAATCTTTTGCAGAGATTTTCGAGCTCTTTCTTTAAATACCGTTGTTCTAATGCCTTTGAAATAATGCTTTTAAGCTTAAGATAGTCAGGAGGTTTAATAAAATAATAGAATGCTCCACGGGTCATTGCCTGCACAGCAGACTCAACTGTTCCGTAAGCTGTAAGAAAAATTACTGGAATATCAGGATGATTTTCAACAATATAATCAAATAACTGCATCCCATCTGTGCCGGGCATTTTTAAATCTGTTACAACAACATCGATATCTTCTTCCGAGACAATTTTGACAGCTTTTTCACTGTCAGTTGTTGATATTATATTGAATCCTGCATCTAAAAGAATGGCGGACAAAACTTTTATAGCATTAGGTTCATCATCGACTACTAAGACCTTTCCGGCAATTTTCTCGATCATAAGATTCCTTTAGGAATACATAATTTTACAGTTGTACCCTTACGTTTTTTGCTCTTGATTTCAAGATGACCACCGCAGGACTTAAGTATTTCACGTGAAATGAATAATCCTAACCCTTTCCCCTTTTTCCCTGATAAAGTTAGATCTTTATTGCCTTCAACAAAACCCCCACCGGTATCTCTCACCTCAACTACTGTATACTCTTTATCAGCTTCGACCCCGGATTTAGTATCAACAAAAAGTTTGCCACCCGAAGGCATTGCTTCTATTGCATTGTCTATTACATTTAAAATAGCACGCTCTATCTGAAAGGAGTTTATATTTACAGGAAATATTTTACCATATTTAAAGATGCTCTCAATGTTAAGGGATTGTGTCTGGAGAGATACCAGAACCTCGATTTTCTTCAATATCAGGTTTATATCTGTTTCTAAAAAACCCTCATCATGGATGGAAGTACTCAGAAATTTGGCTATGAAATTATCGAGATGTGAAATTTCCTCTTCTATTATATTTGTAAACTCGGCCATCTGTTTTTTATTAACATGTCCTTCTCTTAGATATACTACAGCCCCCTTTATCGCATTTAAAGGGCTTCTAACACCATGTGCCAAAGTTGCAGCAATCTTACCTATATCAATAAATCTCTTTGATTCTCTCAGTTTATCAAATGCCACACATCCGGAAGGCTGCCTGATGAGTATGTTGGCGCCGTTTATTCTTCCTTTATTGTCTCTTCGGGGATTAATTCGGATATGTACTTTTGGTCGCCCGTAAAAACAAATACTCTGGTACTCTGATAGTGTTAATGGCTTTCCTGTCTTTAATGCCTCTAAAACTGCATCCTTTGAACCTTTTTTTATTCTCGGTATTACTTTATAATATGCCAGTCCTTGAACCTCTGGGGCAGATTTTTTATATATTCTACTTGAATTTTCATCCCAGGAACTGATTCTCAGTCTCCTGTCAACATTAAAACTGTAAAAAAGTATATTCTCAGTATTTGACATAAAATAATTTTAAAAAAGTAAAAAATAATTGATATATTGTATATATTCATTGTAATGGATTTTTATTAAGAATCAAACAAAAAAAGTTTTTATAATGCAAGGATATTAATTTGTTGTAAACAAAAGTATTAAATATTTAGATTACAATCGTTCTTAAAATACGCCTTGTGTATACTAAATATAGTAGTATCAGGGAATCAGGAAGGGAAGAGGAAAACTTAAGAAATATAGACAGGTTCAAATTTAAAAGAATTTGGTTTAATTAAATACTGTCTCTGGAACGGAGTTCGCTATGAATTATCCGGGTTTTAGATTCTGAATCAAGTTCAGAGATGACAGAATAGCAAAATTTCCAAAATTGTCATACAACCTGCGGGACCACGGGTTTATTGAATTTCTATAAGATTTCCTCCACGAACAGGCAATACATAATAAGTATACGACCCGCCGGCTGACATCTTTCTTCCATCATATAAGTTTATTAACCATGCCTGTGCCTTTGTTCTTTTATTAGGAACTATCTTAAAACCGGTATTTGTTGCAGCCGGCCAGTGTGTAGACGACCAGTAATAGGAGGAGTCTATATTCACAAAGCTTTCGCTGTTAAGCCATGTAGCTGAATTCTGCGCACCATAATTTATAAGGCTCTCAAGTTCCTTCACATTCGGAAGATACCAGTCAGAATAATTACCCATATACTGCAGACAGTTGTATCTTCCGGGATTGTTGTTAAAGTCTGAAATTGAATTCAATGCATCATTCCAGTTATTCTTTATGCATCCTCCGTCCCTGAGCCACATAAGTCCCGTAAGGTTATCCGTTACCGTGCCATCTCCGTTGTCTGTGAATCTCGGGTCCGGCCATTCTATCCCTGCCTGTATATACCCGTCATCTCCCTCTGCATAGCTCACTGTCTGACCTGTTTGGGGTAATTCGTAAGCAGCATTAGATGTATTATTGCGGACAGGCAATACATAATAAGAATACAAACCGCTGGCCGGCATTGCCCCGCCATCATATAAGTTTATTAACCATGCCTGTGAAGTATTCTTTGTTTTCCTGCTGTAGAAATCTTTAGTAAATCTTGAACCTTTATCCGGTGCAGTTGTTGTATAGATTGCAGTCGGCCAGTGTGTAGACGACCAGTAGCAGGAAGACTTTATGTTCAAAAATCCTTCGGTATTAAGCCATGTAGCTGAATTCTGCGCACCATAATTTATAAGGCTCTCAAGTTCCTTCACATTCGGAAGATACCAGTCAGAATAATTACCCATATACTGCAGACAGTTGTATCTTCCGGGATTGTTGTTAAAGTCTGAAATTGAATTCAATGCATCATTCCAGTTATTCTTTATGCATCCTCCGTCCCTGAGCCACATAAGTCCCGTAAGGTTATCCGTTACCGTGCCATCTCCGTTGTCTGTGAATCTCGGGTCCGGCCATTCTATCCCTGCCTGTATATACCCGTCATCTCCCTCTGCATAGCTCACTGTCTGACCTGTCATGGGAACACCTGTAGAAGTTCTTACAGGTCCTCCCTGATCATATATCAGGCCATTGACTGTAAGGTCATCATCTCCCCTGAGACCATCAATAAAATGCAGAGTAATCATATTGCCCTTTATCTCAGCTCCTGTTTGACCGTCGTACATGAAGTTATACCAGTGCGGTACCGGATTATCCGGAGTTGGACCATATTTATAGTAGTCGTTAACAAAAGCTCTTCCATGAAATTTGATTACTACTGCTGTGTTACTTCCCGGCAGAACATTATTTATAACGAATTGTAATGTCTGGTGAGGGAAATTCAAACCCGAAGGTGCGTCATCCGGCACCTGTTCTGCTTCCACGTAAGTCAGAGCTTTCCCGTCAGCTGAAAATATGGTGAGGTAGTGGGTTCTATCAAACGAATATAATGATGCTACGGTATTCTGCATATAATCAGGAATTCCGTCGTTATTTCCATCATAATTTACATCATTGGCCCCAGGGCCAAATTCTTCAATGTCCGGGACGCCGTCATTGTCAGTATCCAGAATTAAAAAAGTGACATATATACTATGATTATCTGTAACATTATTAAAGGTATATGAATAACTGTTACCGGTAGATGTTCCGTCAACCTTTATATCTTCAATTTGATAACCAATCATTGCTGATATGCTAAATGTCTTGCTTGCTCCGTGATTCACTGTTACATTGCCGGATGGTGAAATGCTCCCGCCTGTGCCTGCTGTTGCTTTGATCGTATACGTCTTTATGTTAAACATTGCTGTTACCGACTTCGAGGCATCCATTGTCACAGTGCATGTACCTGTGCCCGTGCACGCCCCTGACCAGCCTCCAAAGGTTGAACTCTCATCCGGTATAGCTGTCAGGCTTACAACTGTTCCTGCATCATATGCCTCTGTACAGTCAGACCCGCAACTGATGCCCGCAGATGAAGATTTTACTGTACCTGTGCCTGTTCCACCTTTATAGACAGCAAGGTTATATTGTTGAACAGGCGTCATTGAAGAAGACATGGCCTTACTTACCTCGTTAGAATATTTACTTTCATTCCCGGATGTATCATATGCTGTGGAAGTAAAATAATAAGTGAGACCGTCAGTAAGGTTATCGACCGTATATGTCGTCACATCACCAACATCGATGCTCCTGGAATAGTTGCCTGACGAAGTGCCGTAATAGATTTTATACCCAGCAAGGTCTGTCAGCTGTGTACCATCTTCATTCTTTGTGGGAGGTTCCCACAAAAGAGCTGCATGGCCTGAATATGCCTTCTCTATATCAACAAAAAAAAACAGATTTATACCTGAAAAAAATACTATACACAAAAATAGAAATCTAATAAATACAGGGTTAAAAGATTGTCTTAATGAATTATGTTTATACAATATATCATACCTCCATCTGAGTATTTATCCCGTTAGGAAGCCCCGTTCGTTCCAACGGGGTTTGCGTTGTTAAAGTTAATGAACAAAAAAAAAGCCTGTTTCCTCAAAGGGGAAACAGGCTTTTATCTCAAAGATAAGCTCCGGATAATCGCTGTCTCTTCGGCAGCCCGGCTATCCTTTACCCCTTCTTTCTCCTCCCCTTACCAAGGGGAGGATGGGTGGGGTAGGACCCGCAGCTTTGTGCCCTCCGGTTACCCGGAGTTTACCTTTTCGGAAACGGTACGTATTTGCAATACTTTCAAAGAACTCGTATCAGATTTAATCTGCTTTAAACCCATAAAGCATTTTTCGGGTTTACTGTTTCAGATTAAATTAAAATACAAAGACATGCTGTGACTTTAATCACAAGAAAAACTTGTCACGGCTGCATTATTTTTCCGGCTGTTTGAAGGGATTTTTGGATTGAATATGTATTATCTACGGACCACCACGGTAAAGTTATGGTAAAGAATCGTCCGGGGCTATTTGCCCGAAATGGAGCGGAGTTTAATAACACTAAAGTTAGCTCTAACAGTTGTCGCTCGATTTAATGTTAAGACACATTGCCCGGTCCCTGCACATCCTCCACCTAACCATCCACTAAATACAGAATTTGAATCAGGTGCAGCTTTAAGTGTTATTAAGGATCCTGCATTATATGACCTGGTACAGTCAGCCCCACAATTTATACCTGACGGGGATGATAACACCCTGCCGGCACCCCCGCCGGACTTTCTGACTGTAAGTGTATGCATGTTAGCAGAACTTCCCGTTTCACCAATTTTTTTACTAACCTCATTTGAATATTCACTCTCATTTCCAGATTTGTCATAGACTGTTGTAACAAAATAATATGTAAAGCCGTCAATAAGATTGTTAATTGTGTATGCAGTAGTATTCCCGACATTTATTCTCTTTGAATAACTGCCAGATGAAGCACCATAATAAATCTTGTATCCTGCGATATTTTTAAGGAGGCTCCCATCTGAATTATTAGTCGGTGCAATCCATTTTAAAGTAGCGGACCCGGCAAAAAGTGGAGATGTATTCAAAAATATAATGAAAATAAATGATCCGTATAATAAAATATTTTTTATATTCAATATCCTAAATATGTGATTTGTCATTCTTTCAAAAATCCATCATTTTAGAGCAAAAGACATACCAGAAAGTATAAATTTAATTAATTAGAAAGAAATACTTGATATTAAAAGCAATTTTACAAATTGTTATTTAAAATAATTTAAATTTATACAAAATAAATGTATGTAATATCCTACATATATATTGATCAAAATAGGTATGAACCATTATGCGATTAATCATCAAAGATCTTAAAAGTTGTTTAAGTTTTTCAATTCTGTCATTCTGGCTTGTCCAG
>JACUUX010000083.1 GCA_014859105.1 Nitrospirota bacterium | reverse complement strand
CTCAAGCTGAGATAAAGTTATTATTTCCAATCATCCTGAATGGAAATAATTTGCCGTAGTATACAATAAAAGTGAGCTAAAAATATATGGGAGGCTGATCGTTTCCCTTTTCTACAAAGACATGCATTAATCCCATTATCTCATATTGCCCATTCTCTAACGAAGTCGTATCCCAATTCACCGGGAAATCTTCATCGATATCATCAGATTCACAAATCTTCACCCGGGTATCTGTATTTTTCTTGCGATAATACCAGAATTGTTAAAATATATACCGTTCTTATTAGGGAAAAATGCCCCTGTAGATGGCAACTTGCCTGACACATTTACATTGTCTATTTCTTAAAGCCCTTTGAAATTAACGAGTCTTATCTTGGTACTGTTTTTGCTTTATCAGGAAGTAATGTTTGTCATGATAACTAAAAAAGTATTATGAGAGGAATAAGCTTTGTTTGCACGTAAGAATGCCCAGAGGCGGCTGTAACGATGAGCTTTGGTTCAAAATATGATATCTCTGGCTGAACGAACTCCGGCTGGAGCTTAATAAATATGCTCGTATAAGTTAATAAAAGAAAGGAAGAACCATTGAAAGAATACGATGTAATTGTTGTGGGTGGAGGGGAAGTCGGACTTGGTATCGTTTTTAAAGCACTTAAAAAGAAACTGAAGGTTGCACTTGCAGAAAAAGGAAAAATTGGAGGCACCTGTATAAATGTCGGGTGCATTCCTTCAAAGATGCTGATTTATCCGGCAGATAAGCTTGTAGAGATGGAAAAGGCAAAAAAGTTCGGCATTCATACACAAATAACCCGTGTTGACTTTGACTCAATTAGGAAGAGGATGAGAAAGGCTGTCAAAACCTCACATGATTTTCTCGAGAAAGAAATTCGCACGTCTGAAGGTCTGGATTTCTATAATGCAGAGGGGCAGTTTGTCAGCAATTGCACTTTCCGAATAAATGATCAAAATATTAAAGGCCGGAAGATTTTCATTGCCACAGGTGCTCGTCCGTTCATACCGCCTATTAAGGGTATTGATGAGATAAATTACCTGACAAATGAAAATGTTATGGAGATAACGGAAATACCCGACAGTATGATTATTATCGGCGGCGGCTACATAGCAGCAGAATATGGACATTTTTTTTCGGCGCTCGGCACCAAAGTCACAATTATCGAAAAAAGAGAGAGACTTTTACCTCATGAAGAGCCGGAGATATCGGAATTGCTAAAGAAAGAACTCGCGAAGCGCATGAAAATTTACATCAGCGCAGAAGTCGCAGAAGTACAAAGGAATAGAAAAGGTTATACAGTGTTTTTGAAGATGAAGAACAGGCCTGTGCAAAGAATAACTGCTGGCAAGATCTTTCTTGCAGCCGGGAGGATGTCGAATGCTGACATGCTGAAAGTGGAAAGGACAGGGGTCAAAACTGATGGATCCAACTATATTGTTGTGGATGATTATCTTCAAACGAATGTTAAAAATATATGGGCTCTTGGAGACGCAATCGGCAAACAGATGTTCACTCATGCAGGCGATAAAGAGGCCGAGATCGCTTGGCATAACGCCACCAGCAGAAACAAGAAGGCGATGGATTTCGGAATAGTCCCGCACGCTGTCTTCACTTATCCCCAGATAGCATCTGTCGGCCTTACTGAAGAAACGGCCCGAAAGAGCTATGAAATTCTTATCGGAAAGGCAAGATATTCAGATATTGTGAGAGGTGATGCAATGGGCGAAAAGGAAGGGTTTGCAAAGGCAATTGTCGAGAAGAAAACTAAGATGATACTGGGATTTCACATAATCGGCCCTGCTGCCTCTATCCTCATTCAGGAAGTGGTCAATGCGATAACTAACAGGAGTGATTTCAAGTCCATTACCGAAAGCATGCATATATTTCCCGCTCTCTCGGAATTGATTCCCGAAACGCTCAATAACCTCGAATAATAAAAGTCATATGGTCTTGAAATATAAGTATTCGATGAGCACTCCTATATATGGCAGTAAAGGGATAAAGTGAGTTTTTAAGAGGTAGAACATTGTTGGCGACTAAAACACTCCCCTATCCAGTGTCCTGTACTGAATCGCCTCTGAGACGTGATGGGACTTAATTTCTTCTGATGCCTCGAGGTCTGCTATGGTGCGGGACAGTTTTAATATCCTTGTATATGCCCTTGCAGAAAGGCTGAGTTTATACATGGCAGACTCTAAAAGGCTCTGTGCA
Organism: Nitrospirota bacterium; assembly: GCA_014859105.1. Lineage (GTDB taxonomy): Bacteria > Nitrospirota > Thermodesulfovibrionia > Thermodesulfovibrionales > SM23-35 > Kmv42. The sequence goes on along the minus strand of JACUUX010000083.1, from coordinate 5,219 downwards.
TCCGAATGAAGTATGCAGTATTTCTTTATATGCCTGGTCTTCATCTGCCCGTTTGAATAAACCTTCCTGTCATTTTTAAACCGCTCAAGCTGTATTTCCCTCGCAGCCATAACTCTTCTTCTTATATCCTCAGATTTTTCCCCTGAATATTCATTGGATAACTCTTTATAAGGAACAGCCGGCACTTCTATATGGATATCAATCCTGTCAAGTAGCGGGCCTGAGACCCTGTGTCTGTAGCGGTGTATCTGACCGTGAGTGCATGTGCATTGATGCCTCTCGTCACCGAAATAACCGCACGGACAGGGGTTCATGGCAGCTAAAAGCATGAATGATGCGGGATAAGTTATTGATGCTACTGCCCTTGATACGGTCACCTCCCCGTTTTCGAGTGGTTGTCTCAGAACCTCGAGCACGTTTCTCTTGAATTCCGGCAATTCATCGAGGAAAAGCACACCATTATGTGCAATACTGACCTCACCGGGCTTTGGAATCTGCCCGCCTCCGATTAATGCGATATCGGATATCGTATGATGTGGCGAACGGAAAGGTCTTATTGCAAGTAAAGGCTTACCATCCCTGAGAAGCCCTGCAACACTATGTATACGTGTTGTTTCTAAAGCTTCATCAAATGTCATACCTGGAAGTATTGTGGGAAGACGTTTTGCAAGCATTGTCTTACCCGAACCAGGAGGCCCTATCATCAAAACATTGTGTCCTCCTGCAGCAGCTACCTCGAAAGCGCGCTTGGCGTGTTCTTGTCCCTTAACCTCGGCAAAGTCTTCTTCATATAAGGAGCTTTCAAGCATAGCTTTACGAACATCCACTTCAAAAGGAGGGTCCTGATTTACTCCACCGAGAAAATCGATTACATCTGGCAGGCTTTTTAAACCAAATACAGGCACTCCTTCGACAACTGCAGCCTCTGCTGCATTCTCTCGCGGGAGAATAAGTCCTTTTAGCCCGAGATCTTTTGCTTTCAAGGCCATCGACAAAGAACCTCTCACGGGTTTTATCTTTCCATCCAGTGAAAGCTCTCCTGTAAAGAGATAGCCCTCGGTCGGACCATGTTCAAGTACTCCTTCAGCGGAAATAATACCTACTGCAATAGGCAGGTCAAAAGATGACCCCTCTTTCTTTAAATCCGCAGGTGCGAGGTTAACAGTAATCTGTTTAAGCGGGAAATGAAAGCCGATATTCTTTAAAGCAGCCCTGACCCTGTCTTTTGATTCTTTAACCGCAGCATCGGGCAAGCCGACCATGGAAAAATGCGGAAGACCCCTCAAAGTAATATCAACCTCAACTTCTACAATGTGTGCATCGATCCCTATTATGCTTGCGCTTAAAATTTTCGATAGCATTTGCTTTAATTATATTTTTAATTGTATAAGAAATTCAATATGTTAAAATATCTATTGCATTAATTTTTTTAAAATCGATTTTAAGGAGAAATATGTCAAAAGTACTTGTAAGCATTGAAGAAGAAATGAAAGGGTCTTATCTTGATTACGCAATGAGCGTAATCATAGGCAGGGCTCTTCCAGAGGTAAGAGATGGTTTAAAACCAGTTCAGCGAAGAATTCTTTATGCAATGTTCAGGGAAGGGCTTCTTCCCGGAAGAAAATACTCGAAATGCGCAGGTGTTGTAGGTGAGGTTTTAAAAAAATATCACCCACACGGTGACACGGCTGTCTATGATGCACTTGTCAGACTTGCACAGGACTTCAATATGCGATATCTCCTCGTTGATGGACAGGGAAACTTTGGCTCTATTGATGGTGACCCTCCTGCTGCATACCGGTATACAGAAGCCAGACTTGCAGCGCTTGCCGAAGAACTTCTTGCTGATATAGACAAGGATACAGTAAATTTTATTCCGAATTTCGATGAAACAACGCAGGAACCTGTTGTACTTCCCTCAAGGATACCGAATTTAATTATAAACGGCTCCTCTGGAATTGCTGTAGGGATGGCAACAAATATACCACCCCACAACCTTTCTGAAATTGTGGACGGGCTTGTCATGCTACTCGAAAATCCTGATGCAGGAATAAATGAACTGATGATCCACATAAAGGGTCCTGATTTCCCAACTGGGGGCATAATTCATGGAACCGAAGGAATCTTTCAGGCATATAGTCAGGGGAAAGGACTTATCAAGGTCAGGGCAAAGGCACGGATTGAGCGTGAATACAGAGGAGGGGAGAACATTATCATTACAGAACTTCCCTACCAGGTCAATAAAGCAAGGTTAATCGAAAAGATAGCAGAGCTTGTGAGGGAAAAGAAGATCGAAGGGATAACAGAACTCAGAGATGAATCTGACAGGGATGGGATCAGGGTTGTACTTGAACTTAAAAGGGGAGAAATGGCACAGGTGATTCTTAACAATCTCTATAAACATACCCAGATGGAATCTACCTATGGAATAATAATGCTTGCCCTTGTTAATGGACAGCCCCGGGTTCTGGAATTAAAGAGGCTTCTCACTCACTTCTTACACCATAGGCGTGATGTGGTCCTTCGAAGAACACGTTATGAACTTAAAAAAGCCGAGGAGAAGGCACATATATTAGAAGGGCTGAAAATTGCACTCGAACATCTTGATGAAATCATCGCACTCATCAAAAGGTCCAAGACACCTCAGGAAGCAAAGGCTGCTCTGATAAGTAGTTACCCGTTATCAGAAATTCAGGCACAGGCAATCCTCGATATGAGGCTCCAGAGACTCACGGGCCTTGAACGGGAAAAAATAATAGAAGATTACAGAGAGACATTAAAGGAGATATCAAGGCTTAAATCAATACTCGAAAACAACGCACTCGTCATACATATTATCAAGGAAGAACTACTGGAGATTAAGAACAAATTTGCGGATGAAAGAAGAACTGAGATTACCTCGGAAACTAAAGAGATTACCATAGAAGACCTGATCACAGATGAGGAAATGGTCATTACCCTTTCCCACCAGGGGTACATAAAAAGAAACCCTTTAAGTGCTTACAGGAGCCAGAGACGCGGTGGTAAGGGTTCAATGGGTATGGAAACAAAGGAAGAAGACTTTGTCGAGGAATTATACATAGGCGCAACACACGATTATATGCTCTTTTTTTCAAACCTCGGCCGTCTATACTGGCTTAAAGTGTACCAGATACCGGAAGCAGGCCGGGCCGCAAAAGGAAAGGCACTTGTGAATCTGCTCGCTCTATCCGAAGGTGAAAGAATAACAACAGCCCTTCCAGTACGTGACTTCAAGAAAGGGTTTCTTGTGATGTTTACAAAAAAAGGCATAGTAAAGAAGACCGCCCTCGAAAAATTCAGTAATCCCCGTGGTAAAGGTATCATTGCTATAACACTTAAAGAAGGTGACGAACTGATTGCAGTCATAAAAACGGACGGAAAGAGTGATCTTATAATTGGTACACGGAAAGGTTTTGCCATTCGTTTCAACGAGGAAGATGTGAGAGATATGGGTCGCAGCGCAAAGGGAGTTAAGGGCATCAGATTGACAAAGGGTGATGAAGTTGTTTCGGCAGAGGTTGCTGAAGAAAAGACAACAATCCTTACTGTTACCGAAAGGGGATTCGGTAAGAGAACAAAAATAGAGGATTATCCTGTACAGAGGCGCGGAGGTAAGGGGGTTATTTCCATAAAAGTTTTCCAAAAAGGCGGAAAGGCCGTCGGGCTTATGCAGGTGAGAGATGAGGATGAACTTGTCATGATATCCAGTTCTGGAAAGCTCATCAGAACCCTTTCAAAAAATATTTCAGTACATGGCAGGAATACCCAGGGCGTAAAGCTCATGGATGTCGAGGGCGACGATAAGATCGTAAGCATTGGCCGCGTTGCAGAGCGGGATTAGATATAAAAATTGTTATACATTTATTTCAACAATATCTTTGTCTTTCAGGACAAAGTTCTTCTCGACGCGCTGGCCTTCGAATTTTGCAGAACCCCATACCCGCGCAAATTTTAGACCATGGAAAAAATCTTTATGGATAGATTCTGCGAGGTCAAGAATAGTTGAACCAGATGGTATTGTAAATGGCATCGAAAAGTCAGGCTCTTTTCCGGGAGGCTTTGAGTAAACCCTGATGATTTCGGAGATGCTGAATATCGCCCTCTTGATTTCATTGAGATTTTCTTTTTCCTGCGCAGATACCGGTATACAACAATAAAGATGGCCATATCTCTCCTTGAGTCTTTTAAAAGCATCTTCTGATCCCGAAGCGTCTTTTTTATTCGCAACAATGAGTGCCTTTTTGAACACCCCAACTCGAGATTTGGGATTCGGGATTTGGAATTTAGAATTTCCAACAATATATATATTCCACCGCTCGAGCTGTTCAATAATTAGCTCCGCCTGGACTTCGGGGTCTTCTGTAAGATCTAAAACCATAAGAAGTGCATCGGCATATCTCATTATGCCAGATACCCAGCCGTCGGTAGCCTCGTTCCCTATGGGCGGAAGATCCACAAGTTGTATCTGTATGTCCTCAAAAGGCATCATGCCTGGCAGGGGGGTAAGTGTTGAAATGGGATAATCGGCAATTACAGGATTTGCATTTGTCAGGCACGCAAGTAAAGATGACTTCCCTGAGTTTGGGAAACCGACAAGAGCTATCTGGGCCGCCCCTTCTTTTGGTACAACATAAAGATCACCCCTGCCCCCCTTTTTCTTGCTTGCCGCATCTTTTCTGAGCTGTGAAAGCTTTCTTCGTAAATCAGCCCTTAGTTTATCTGTGCCTTTGTGTTTAGGGACAGTAGATATCAGGTTTTCAAGTGCTGCAATTTTTTCAGCAGGCGTAGATGCCTGCTTAAATCTTTTCTCAGCTTCGAAATATTCTGGTGGAAGATTTGCCGGCATAGATTTTTACCTGAATAGGAAGTTTTTGCTTCCTAATATTATATTCAATATGTTACATGTGATGCGAGGAATAAAAACATTTTAATAAATAAATTTTTGATCAATGTCTGCATTTTCCGGGTTAATTGAAAAAATAGTGGCAGGAGCTGATCCTCCTGCCACATGAAAGGGGGAGGTCTTTACAAATATTCAATTTTAAAAGAAGTAAATAAAGCTAAAAGCTATAAATAATTTAGCAATTGCTTTATATAAAGTCAATAGTTTTTTCTTTACTTTAATTATTTAAAAATTTTATTAACTAATAAGATTTTTTAAGAAATACGATTGGACGAATTTAAAACTTCTTAATGCA
>JACUUX010000148.1 GCA_014859105.1 Nitrospirota bacterium | reverse complement strand
GAGTATAACTTCATAAATTCGAGATGAGTGGAATGAAACGAAAGTATTTGGTCAGAGCGCAGGGCTTCAACGCGGGGCGGCTACAAAAGATGAGAATTTATTCCTGAAGGACGGCTTAGTATGTTTTTAACAGAGTAAATCCTCTTCAAGCATATTTTTTGCTACAAGATATATAAGGTTCTCTTCCCACCCACGTTTCATAAACATTGCATCAACAGCATTTAGAAAATCCTTTTTTGTTATGATATTTCTCTTAAGCAAAATTCCGAATAATACCACACTGAAGCTTATATTTTCATTTTCTCTGTGCTTTTTTACAAACCGTATGTCATCTGAAATCAATAAGTCTGCTTCTGTCATTTTCAGCAGTTCCAATGCTTCATCTTCCCCGGTGATGAAATTTTTGCCTGCTGATTTTATCTCTATTACTCCAAGCACTTCTTCTGCTGCCTTTCCGAGGTCATCATCCGTTGATGAGATCTCTTTCAATTCCTCTGTTATTTTTTCTCCAATAATTATTTTAAAATGCTTTTGACAGATTCCAAATAATCCACTTAATGCCAGTGATAGCACTGCACCAGTATCAGCAACTACGGTTAATATCATGAGCTATTTAATTTGCAAGTTTTTTTGCTTTTAGAAAATCTTTTCTTGTCTGTTCTATTATGAAGTCTATATCTTCGGCAGTTTTCCCAAATAGCTCTGTTAGCTCTACTTTAGTCAGATTACCTTTCATGTATTCCAGCACGATCTGAGACTTTAAATCCTCTATGAGATGTTTAACTTCATATGACAGCCTTGTCCTTAACCATTCGGATGGTGAAACATGCAGCACCTTTGCCACTAATTCAACTTCTCTCTTAAGCTTTGGTTCAACCCTCAAAGCAATAGTTTCTTCTTTCATATGTATAACGTCTGTTATACAGGTATATTAATATTAGGTTTGAATTTACAGTATCACACAGATTCCTCTATCAGCTTCAGGAACACCCGCTGCAAATCCATTCTCTCTTCCTCGAACCTTGAGATTGTTCCGCCCATTGACTTCACTGCAAGAGCTATTTCCATGCGTGCTCCCAAATCTGTCAGAAGCGATATATGACCATTCACTGGTTCGACCGAGCGCACGCCTTTCAGTCCTCTCAAGCTCTCTATTACTCTCTGCACCGGCAGGTCCTGAACTTCAAGTGCATACCTGACGCCTACCTTTTCTCTCACTTTATTCCTGAGTTCCTCCACTGTACCTACAGCAAGAAGCTTGCCCCTTGCTATAACCCCTATCCTGTCGCATATTTCCTCAACCTC
>JACUUX010000082.1 GCA_014859105.1 Nitrospirota bacterium | reverse complement strand
CTGATGCCCTGAGTGTCGATTCTACTGCCCGGTTGACGGCATAGTACTGATGATATGGTACTATGACTGCATAATATTTATAACATGAATGCGTAGAGCAATTAAGGTGATATTATGGAATTAGGAAAATACCTGGAAATGAAGCAGGCTCAAGAGATCGAAGCCAGCACACTCAGATCATACCGTGATGTACTGACGCGCTTGAACACATGGAAGAATCTGGAACAAATCACTAAAACCGACCTTGTGGAATACTTCAACCGGAAAGAATGGAGAGCTAAGGCAGACAGTACAAGAAGCCTGCATACCATAATAATAAAAGCATACTTCAAGGATAGTGAAAAGCCTGAGTTAATAGGGTGGATCAAGCGCAAGCCTTTGAGAGAGACAATAAGCCCAGAGCAGACCTTAACACCCGATGACATAAACAGGTTGTTAGAAGTAGCGAACAATCACTATGATAAAGCTTTGATTGCGTTTCTGTACGATAGTGGCTGCCGGATATCAGAAGCACAGAGGATTAGATGGAAGGATATGTATGATACTTCGGATGGTATAATCACACATATTCCTACAAAGAAAACAAGCGCAGGATACCGAAAAGTCATATTACCTCTTGCGTCTCAATACCTGCGCAATCTCCAGATATATTCCTATAGCAAGCCCGATGATCTCGTTTTTTTCCTTGCATACCGTACACATGCAGACCGCATCAGGAAGATAAGGGAAGATTCAGGGATAACAAAGCCGTTCACAGCACATAAACTGCGCCATGCACAGGCCACCGAACTGGTTTTACAGGGCGTACAGGAAGGAATTATTAAAAAGAAAATGGGCTGGTCTGCATCAAGTCAAATGATCGCAAGATATACCCATCCGAATGATGACTCGGTGATCGAGGCTACACTGCGAGCATATGGAAAGAGAAAAGATGCCAGGGAACCCGCTGAGATCGTACAGCCCGAAAAACTCACCATAACAGCAGCCGCAGGACATTTTTTTAAGCTGGAAGAGGAGAACCAGGAGCTTAAAGACCGCATGACAAAACGTGATGTTGAGATGGAAGAATTGAAAAAGCAGATGGAACTTGTTCTTAAAGCGTATGAAGCCAGGACAGGCTGACCTTTTTTTTTAGTTTTTTTTATTGTGTTTTTGTTAAGTTAAAATGTATTATTTAGTTTAAAAATATTATGTAGTTAAAATGTACTGTATATTTAAAATGTATTTGCTGATATCGTTTTTCACCGAAAGTTTTATGTCAGATCGTTACATTTAGAGAACTGTAAAAAACTAAAGAAGTAAAAAAATTGTCAGGGTGGCCGCCTTGCAACAGTTGCCACCCCAGATGCGATTCTCAGCGCACGCTGACATATTATCGGTGTGGTGCATATAGTTTTCGCTTTTTGGCTTTTTTACTTAAATAAAACAGGAGACATAAAATGCTAAGAACCACAGGATTCAGCCTATCAGAAGAACTTTTTGAAGAGCTCGAAAAAAGCCGCGGCCCGATTACCCGCAGCAAATTCATCCAACTCGCTGTGAAAAAGGCTATCGCAGAAGGACTGTCAGAGATTAACTCCCTAAAAAAGAGCTCCGGAAATGACAGCGACAACTAAAAAGTTCCAGCAATTCGCTGTTGCGCAGGTGAAAGCACAAGGGGTTGATATTGAACGATGGGCTAAAAGCGAAAACCCACAGCTGGCGCAGCTATGCAGGGAAATAATGCAGGCAGCAGGCGCAGGGGATAAAGAAAAATGAGAAGCGGAATGGGGGAGGGTGCCCGGCGAATACTCACCAGAACCAGAGTTTTGGGAGCTACTTTTTTTTTATGACGTGCATGGGGTTAAAGCTTGCGGTCGAGGTAGATGCATGAGCGCTGACATACTCACAGCTGCCAGGGGGTACACCGCAAGAGGCTGGGTAGTTCATCCGCTCAGCAGCCCGAAAAACAAAGAAAAAAGTCCTGGAAAAAGACCGCTATTAACTGGATGGCAGAAACGAGATAGGCCTGCAACAGAAGCAGAGCTTGATAAGTGGTTTAAAAACATGGATAACAACATCTGCTTAGTGTGTGGTAAGGCAAGCGGGGTAGATGCTTTTGACCTGGACACTGATATCGTCATTAGCCGGGCAGCCACAAACACAGCAATAAGATTGCGTATTACCTATACGCAGCACCCCGAGGACCAGCTGCTCAGTCTGATTAAAGAGAAGGGCTCGATCATGCGCAGCGAGCTTCCAAAGAACCTGCGGCGCACAGCAAAATGGGCTCTCAATCTCGAAAAAAAGGGGCTGATCAAAAGAGTTCACCTGAAAGAAGGATACGCTAAAAGACTGCAGTTCGTTTACATTCCACAGCCGCCTGAAGGTGAAACTGATGAAAACAGAGAACAGTGATAACACACTTAACAACATCACCAACACGCTAAAACTCTTTTTCAAATATAATAAAGTCCTTGAAATAAGGATACCAAAAGCCAGAATAAACGGAAGATATGAAACAACACTGGCAGGATATTTTGACGCCGAACACCTGGATGAAGCAGCAAAAACAGTACTAAAATATAATAAAAAAGTGCCGGGAATATACCTGTCTCTCAACAGGGTAAATCCCTCGTTGATTTCAAGATATAACAACCGGCTGGAAACAAAACCAAAAACGACAACATCTGATAAAGATATTCTACTGCGGCAGTTCTTACTCATAGACATAGACCCTATCAGGCCAACCGATATATCTTCTACTTTTGAAGAACATGACGCAGCAATAGCAAAGGCATATCTTATAAAAGAAATAATGGCAAAACACGGATGGCCTGATCCAATAATAGCTGACTCAGGTAATGGCGCTGGCCTGCTGTACCGAATAGAACTCCCAAACACAGGAGATAGTAAAGAACTCGTCAAGAAATGCCTTGAAGCCTTTGGCCTGCTGTTCGGGGATGAAAAAATTGATATCGACACGTCTGTTTTTAACGCTGCCCGTATAGTAAAACTGTACGGAACGTCAGCAAAGAAAGGAGATGACACGCCAGAGCGACCACACCGTGAAAGCAAGCTGCTGGAAACTCCGGCAGATATTCAACCTGTTTCAATAGAGCTGCTGAATAGTATAACATCCATTATTCCGCCAGAAGAAAAACACCAGCCTGATAATAATTCTTACAGCTCCGGTGCGGGCTTTGATATCGAAGCATGGATGAAGCAGTATGATATTGACGTTGCTTCAGCCAAATCCTGGGGCGGCGGGACTAAATATGTACTCAACCAGTGTCCTTTTGATTCAGGCCATACATACCCGGATGCGGCTATAATAAAGATGAGTTCGGGAGCACTCGTATTCCACTGCTTCCACGATTCTTGTTCCGGACATGACTGGCAGGCACTGAGGAAAATGAAAGAACCTCAAAGAACGCAGCCGCCAGTACAGAACTCAAAACAAAACCAGAATCAGAAGAACACAAACAACAATACAACACCCCAACCGCCTGTGCCGGTTATAGAATACAATAAAACAGACCTGGGTAATGCAAAAAGACTGGTAGCACTGATAGATGGTGATGCTCGATACTGCTATCCATACAAAGGATGGCTTATCTGGAATGGAAAACGATGGGCCGAAGATAAAACCGGGAAGATCGACAGGCAGGCAAAAGTAACAATCCAGAGCATGTATGCAGAGGCACTGAACCTGGACCAGGATAACAAGAAAGCCCTGATCACATATGCCCTGAGATGCGAATCCGCGCAAGCGATCAAAAATATGATTGAGTTAGCGCAGTCAGAGCTTGGCGTGCCTGTAATGCCCGAAGAGTTCGACAAAAACAAATGGATTTTTAATATCCAGAACGGAACAATAGACTTGAAAACAGGTAAAATAAGACCGCATGACAGGAATGATATGATTACTAAAATATCACCTGTAACTTATAACCCCGATGCTAAATGCCCTGTATGGATAGAATTTTTAGAGACTATATTCCAAGGCAACCAGGACATTATAAAATATGTCCAAAAACAATGTGGGTATGTGTTATCCGGTTCAACACGCGAAGAGGACTTCAGTATCCATTACGGTGTTGGTGGAAACGGTAAAAGTAAACTTAATGACCAAATCTCTTATATTTTAGGCGATTATTTCATAAAAGTAAACGTGGAAACAGTCCTTGACTCAGGAAAAACACAAGCAGGAAACGCCGCAAGTGGTGATGTGGCAAGGATGGCAGGCGCAAGGCTGGTAGTTGCCAGTGAGCCTGACAGAGGCGCACGCCTAAAAGAAGGAATGATAAAAGACCTTACCGGAAGGGAGCAGATAACCGCCCGCAGACTATATGAAAAAGAATTTCAATTTTACCCAGAATTTAAGTTTTGGTTAGTCACCAACCATAAACCCAACCTGAAAAGTCAAGATGGCGGTATATGGCGCAGAATCAAGTTAGTACCTTTTGAAGTGGTAATACCTGATGAGAAGATAGACGTTAACCTTGACTTAAAATTAAGGAATGAATCAAGCGGTATCCTGAACTGGATGATAGAAGGCTGTTTGTTGTGGCAAACGGAAGGTATGAACGTGCCTGAGAAAATCAAAGAAGCCACCCAGGATTATAAAGAAGATATGGATATACTTGGTGATTTCTTTAGACAGTGTTGTGAGAAAGAAAAAAGTCTAATGACGCCAAATAAGTGGCTTTATTTGACATACAAGGCTTGGTGCAATATTTATGATATAAAACCGCTCAGCCATGTGGTTTTTCCAAGAGCTATGGAAGAACGAGGATTTAGGAAAGCAAGGAAGACCGAAAAAGGTGTTATCTGGAAAAATGTTGGTTTAAACCGTCAGCTTTTGGAAACCATCATTAACTTTGAATCAAGAGCGGGAGCATCAGAAACTGACGGGTTGATGGTTATGACGGCTTTTCTTAAAACCTTCTTTACGAGAGATACTATAGAAAAAGTATCGAAAAAAACGTCAGAACCGTTTGAACCGTCAGGAAAAGAGCCAGAGGATAGTGATTTTACAGGTAAACAAACCGTCATGAAAATGACGGTTAACCGTCATGAAAATGGTGATGTCAAAACAATCAAAAAAGCGGGTGAAAATTGGATGAATATTAAAGCAAAATCAATCAATTCTATCACCATAACAGAGTTTTGCATGTGGTACTGTCAGGAAGTTGACACCACCAAACAACCTTTACAAATTAAACCTGTTGCCGCTCAAGTATTCAAGGTCACACCTGAACCTGAACCAGGACAACAGGAAACACAGAAGAAACAGCCAGAAAACGGCAACAAGAATCAAAGCCAGGCAGAAAAGATGCTACATATCACAGAAATGATACGCAATTGTTACGGCACAGCACCGGTGAGCGCTGAAGGCATAAAACTGCTGGCTGACCAGGTATCAGCTGACCTGGGTATACCAAAAGAAGAGGCACTGGAATATGTCAGGCAGAGGATGAGGGATAGAGACAGAGGTAGATAATAAAAATATAGGAAAAAAAACCATGACTTGTAAAGTAAAACTGGAATGCCACACCAGAACTAAAAGGCGGGTAGAGTTGAATGGCTGAACCTGAACAAAAAACAAAGACCATGCCACCAGAACCCGAAACAAAGAAAACAAAGAAGAAAAAGCAGAAATCCCACAAGGAATCATTCAAAGTCTGGACGGACGAAGAGAACGCCCTGCTCAAGCAGGCATGGCCAGCGCTTGAGCCGCATGAGATACAAAAGCTTTACCCGTACAGGACCTGGAACTCCATCAAAAGAAAGGCTTTCAGACAGGGAATAAAAAAAACACCTGTGTACATCAGCGCAAAGCAGTCAAGGAATCCATCAAAAACAGGGATGGCGCACTTCGCCGATTACCCTGTGGAAGCGCTCGCTGCGAAGCACCCTGATCTAAAGCAGGCGTATGATGATATTTTAGCAGCTCTCCTGGCACACCCAAAAGTCGATCCTGAGAACACCTTCATGGTAGAGATGCTAAAAGAGGCAGTGCTGCACAAGGTCACGCAGTTCATACTCATGCGCGACAGGATAGAAAAAGACCTGAAAGGAAAGCAGCTCATAATCAATCCAAGAACAGGCACAGAAACCTGGATAGAGTCAAGATACCCGCACTCGCCTGATATAGCTGCGGATTCGAAGCTGGCACGGCAGATCTTAAAAGACCTCGGGATAATATCCGAGCAGGAGCATAAAGTGGATATTGGCTATCTCAGACTGCTCTGGGAAGATGACGAAGAAGGAGATGAGGGTAACTCAAAGTAACTTATAGATGCGATTGCGGTTCTCGTCGGGTTCTATATAGGTGCGATTGCGGTTCTCATCGTGCAGAAAAATTCAGTAAGAAATATGAAGCGAAAACATACATCCCTGTAAGCACATAGTAACACGAGATTATTTTATTGCAGAAGCGCCAGCTGCTCTTTCATCTTCAAGCGCTGGGGTTGCGACCCCAGACCCCAACGAATGCGCCGCCTAAAGGCGGATGGTTGACTGGTTTCCCGCTAATTTAAATGAAGTTATAATTAGTGAGCTTTGAAGCTCAGGAAGTGTACTAATGTTAAAAGAAACATGGCTTGGTAACGTAAAGAACGTAAAGCAAATGAATCCGACTGCTGTCATAATCAATGTTACACGCAGCGCTGGGAGTAAACTCAGCCCTTCGTGGAACCTGTTGAACGCCTATAAGACAAAGAAGATTGACTGGAATGGCTACACCTCAAGGTTTTTGCAAGAAATGGATAATCCTAAATGCAGAGCTAAAATGTACGCGCTGTGGGAATTATCACAGGTCAGGGATGTATATCTCGTTTGTTTCGAAAAAGAAGGGAACTGCCACAGACATCTATTATTAGATCTGATGAATGAAGTGTAGGGGCAGCCACTCTTTTTTTCTCTTTTCAGGGTGTAAGTTCCCTTTTTTTTTGCCAAAAGTTGCGCCGGTTTATATTGCTGCCTGCCCAGAGTGGGTTTGTCACAGTTTTCTTTTTTTTACCGCGAATTTAAATGAAGTTATAATTGGTGAGCTTTGAAGCTCAGGAGGTGAAATCTATGAACGAAACATATGAAAATTATGAATTAACGTCTAATGAATTATGCTGTCCAGATTGTTCAGAGTTCTACAGGTGTAACAACCCAAGACCTGAAGAATGCAAAATCTATATGAATGACTGTGAAACGTCAAACGACTAGTTCCCTTTTTTTTTGCCAGAAGTTACGCCGGTTTATATTGCTGCCTACCCAGAGTGGGTTTGTCACAGTTTTCTTTTTTTTTACCGCGAATTTAAATGAAGTTATAATTGGTGAGCTTTGAAGCTCAGGAGGTGAAATCTATGGACAAAACATGTTGGATGTGTGGTCAAGAAGTGTACGCGAACTATAACGAATACGGTGAACTTGTGTGGTTTTGTCACGAATGCAAAACGTGTTCTAACGACTGAAAGTTCCCTTTTTTTTTGCCAGAAGTTGCGCCGGTTTATATTGCTGCCCACTCATGACGGTTTTATACGTTCTTACCCTGATTTATCTCAACCATATCCCGGTATGTATATTTTATTATAACCCGTCTGAATATACGTTACAACTTTTTAGCCCCTTAT
>JACUUX010000081.1 GCA_014859105.1 Nitrospirota bacterium | reverse complement strand
GAGGGGAGATATAATGTCTTAATCCCCTCCCATCAAGGGAGGGGAGATATAATGTCTTAATCCCCTCCCATCAAGGGAGGGGAGATATAATGTATGGATGCAGAAGACAGGCCTCGAATGGCTTTACAGGCTCCCCCAGCAGTGGAACGAAGGCAGATGATCAAGCTCATAGTTCATAGCTCATAGCTCAAGGCTGTTCGCTCATAGCTCATTGCAAATAATGCTCATAGTTAATAGCTTATGATAAAAAAGGCTCATAGTGAATTGGGAGGATAAATTGAATATAGCATATTCAATAAACGATGTTCCTATACGATTAAGTTATGAAAGATGGTATCATATAACTGAAAACCATGACGATTTGGCAAGCTATTTTTTTGAAGTACTCGAAACGGTTGAAAAACCAGATTTTATTATGAGAGGGAATAAAGGTTCATTAAAAGCAGTCAGGAATTTTGGAAAAAATAAGTGGCTGATCGTTATTTATAGGGAAATTTCAAGAAAAGATGGGTTTGTGATAACATCTTATTTTTTGGACAAGAAGCCGAAGGGAGAGATTATATGGCAACAAAATTAAGACAAGATGATTTTATAAAAACCTGTTTATCAATAGCATCTGATATTGCAAAACTGCCTAAAAAACACATGTGGATAGATTATGATAAAGAAGCAGATGTTCTTTATTTAAGCTTTAGAAAGCCTCAGCGAGCAACAAGAACGATTGAAAGGGATGATGACATTCTTATTAGAAAAGACAACAATGAAATAGTAGGCATTACCATTCTTAATGCAAGTTCACGAAAATAGTCCTTAGCTTCTAAATATCTGCCCAATATTTTATTTAGTTCACAATCAATAGCTGATAACCATAAAAAAACTATGGCTATCAGTTGATTCCATATCGTCCATAAAATAAGGCTAATAAAAAACAATGAGGGAAGAAAAGAAATACAAATGAACAAAGTGAAATTCAGTTTTGAGAAAAAAGAAATTGGTGTCAGGTCTTGACATGATATATATACTATTATAGAAAAAAACCTCCACCTCGGAGGTGTAAGTTAGGTAATTTGATAAAGAAAATTTAATGAAAGCTGAAAAGAGTCATCTTTACAGGGCCGATTTATGACAGGCCGAAGCTTTATGCTCTGAGAGCCAATGCATATGCCTATATTCATGGACACAGTGTAGGAGGGACAAACCCTTCGCTCCTTGAAGCGATTTCAAGCAGGAACGTTGTATTTGCATACGATGTAGCCTATAATCGCGAGGTCTTGACTGAATATGTATATTATTATAAAGATGAAAAAGAATTGAGCAGGTTGATCGGTTTCATGGAAAAAGATTTCATAGAGGCCGGCAGGGAAAAAATACTCAACTACTATGACAGAATACTCAGGGAAAAATACAACTGGGATATTGTCATCAAAAAATACGAGTCATTACTCCAAAAAACCTGCACCCCGGAGGTGTAAGTATATTTATTTAACCATGAAGGATAAGTTCTACAAGCGGCCTCTTGATCTTGCCATCCTTTTATCGGCGCATATTATTTTTTTCCCCTTATGGCTGTCGCTCTGGATGGTTAAGAGAAAATACGGATATAGCAATGTATAGAGCTTTTCGACTGATTATGGTATAAAAGTCATAGAAGAGAATACATTGTCATTTTGACCGGATAAGGAGTCTCATGCAACTTTTAGCAGATAGTAGAGGTTTAACAGAGCAAGAGAAGGACTTGCTGAGAAAATGCAGGAAGATCATTGAGGGCATTGATTCTTCTGCCACATTGATCCTCTATGGGTCAAGGGCACGCGGTGAAGCCGAAGAGGAGTCCGATTATGATCTCATTATTTTGACTGATAAGGAGGTTACTCTTGACAGGGAAGATGAATACAGAAAACAACTATTTCCCTTACAGCTCTAAACAGGCACAGTTCTTACTATTTTGCTGGTTAGCCGGAAAGAATGGGATTCACCCCTCCTGAATGCCATGCCTTTTTACAGGAATGTAAAGAGGGAGGGTATCCTTCTATGAAAGAAAGAAACCCGTATGTTGATTCTTTACAGACTGGAACGTGCCCACGAGTCGCTTGATGAAGCGACTATACTTATGGAACGAGGGCATGCGAACACGTTTGTAAATCGTCTCTATTATGCATGTTTTTATGCTGTTTCCGCCCTGTTGCTGACAAGAGGTCTCTCATCTGCAAAACACAGCGGAGTCAGGGCTCTTTTTCATCAGAACTTTGTTAAGGAAGGTGTTATCAGCAAGGAATTGGGACAGCTTTATGACAGACTCTTTGATAACAGACAAAAGGGCGATTACGCAGATATGGTCCGTTTCGACCTGAATATTGTACGAAACTGGTATAACGAGGCAAAAGAGTTTGAACAGAAGAAATTGGTGTCAGGTCTTGATGATATATATACTATTATAGAAAAAAACCTACACCTCGGAGGTGTAGTAAGAGGTCTGAAAAACATATGGCAGAATGTATTTATAATGCAATCAGAAGACTGGGGCTATTTTGAGAAGGATGATCAGAAATGTTGATAAATGACATAATACTGCTGGATGATGTAATTGATAAATTGATATGGAAGCATAATATTTCAGAACTTGAGCTGAGACAGGTATTTAATAACAATCCGCGCATAAGGTTTATCGAAAAAGGTAAAATCAAGGGAGAGCACGTTTATGTTGCTGCCGGAAGGACTGACGCTGGACGGTATCTGTTGATTTTTTTTATACTTAAGAAGGATAACAATGCTTCAGTTATAACAGCCAGAGATATGACAGAAAGCGAAAGGAAAAAATATGCAAAAAAGTAAGAAAACAAAAGAAACACTGCCTGATGAATTTGCATCCATTCAAGAGGCGGCTGCGTTTTGGGATAGCCATGATTTAGCAGACTACTGGGAGGAGACAAAAGAAGTAAAAGCTGATATTAAGGTACGACGCACTCCCAGGTATATACCTCTCGAGCAAGAAACAGCAGAATTTATTTCCAGAATTGCCAGAAAAAAACATATTTCATCTGAAACACTTGTAAATTTGTGGTTAAAAGAATATCTGCGGAAGTTAGCAAATCAAACCTAAAACTTAAAACCTTGTCCTTTATTTCAGTACTCCCCCAAAACCCTCTACCACGGAGGTGTAAAATAGCAGAAAACCGATTGAATTATTGTGATATAACGAATTAAACTAATGCTATAGAAAGTATCGGGAGGTTGAAATGGCCACGAAAGTTATTCATCCATATATAACATTTAGAAAGGATGTAGGCAGTGGAAGTCCAATAATCGTTGGAACAAGAACAAGGGTTTCAAACATAGTTGCGTATTATAAACTTGGTTATTCTCCTGAAGAACTTGCGCGAGAATTTCCCCACCTGACACTTTCTCAAATTTATGATGCCCTTTCTTATTATTATGAACACCAGAAAGAAATCGATAAAGAAATAGATGAAGACAGTGAAGAAAATATAAAGAACCTCATTAAGAAGTGAGGATTAAACTTTATCTTGATGAGGATATTCCATTTGCTTTCGCCCTGGCACTGCTTAACAGAGGCATCGATGTAGTTACCACTCAACAGGTTTAAAATGATTCTTTATCTGATGCAGAGCAACTGAACTACGCAGTCAAAGAGAAGAGAACTATTTTTACCCACAATAAGAAAGACTTTATCTTATTGCATAATGAATACTCACTGAACAAGAAAGAACATTCCGGTATTATTCTTTCCGACCAGTTACCAACAGGAATACTTCTCAGGAGATTTATGAAACTCTGGTTTACAATAAGTGCTGAAGATATGAAAAACCGATTTGAGTTCTTAAGTAATTGGAAGTAAAAATGCTTTTGTTTACCGAACAAACGTTACAAAAACAACAAACTCAATGAACGCAATTAACGCAACAAATTCTATAGACGCATTAAATGTCCCTTACCTTCGTGAGAAAAAGATCAGGATAAAAAATCTGCTCAGGGAGTTTAGAGACCTCGGAGGGTTCCCAACCTTATTACTGGAAGTCCGGGAAGGGAAGAGAAGTGGATTTTCTCATAAAAAAAGGGGTCGGGATTGAAGAAGCGATAAAGGTCTGCGCCAGTCTTGCTGAAAAAAGGACAGGAGAGAGGGAACTTGAGGGATTGCTCTCTGCAGCCGAAGAACTCAAGGTGAAAACCCTTACAGTTATAACGGAAGATGAAGAGGGGAAGGAAGTTTATGGAAAGCGCATGATTCAGATTACACCATTATGGAAATGGCTGCTCAGTTCATTCTGATACTACCGGCTTGCGAAACAAAAAACCGTTTGTGAACAGATGAAAGACAAGCTCTACAAACGTCCCCTTGATTTAGCCATACTCCTTTCAGCTCACCTTATTCTTTTTCCTGTGTGGCTCTCACTATGGATTATCATCCCCATTTTGATCTGGCTTGAGGACAGGGGTCCTGTTTTTTATACTCAGGAAAGGGTCGGGAGAAACGGCAGGATATTCAAGGCATATAAATTCCGGTCCATGATTAAGGATGCGGAGAAAGAGTCGGGTCCTGTACAGGCTGTTGAGGATGACCCGAGGGTTACAAGGGTGGGCAGGATATTGAGAGCAACGGCAATGGATGAACTCCCGCAGCTTGTAAATATTCTGAAAGGGGATATGAGTTTTGTGGGACCCAGGGCATTGAGGCCGAAAGAAAGAGAGGTGCACGGAGACCCTGATGAGATTGACATCGAAAAGATAGCCGGCTATCATGAAAGACTGGAAATGCGGCCGGGACTGACCGGCATTGCGCAGGTCTATCTGCCTTCGGATGCCCCGCGATGGAAAAAGTTCGAATATGATATACGTTATATTAACGAACATTCCCTCCTCTTTGACCTCAAACTTATTTTTCTGTCGGCATGGATAACCTTCAAAGGCAAATGGGAATCGAGACAGAAAAAGGTATAACCCCGCATGAAAAATTCCGGTGCGACTCGGTGTCAGCCTGCCCACCCGGCTTTCTGGATGGAACAAATTTTCGGAAGCGATTTTACCTGTGGGGGTAGTATCAATGATTCTCACAGTTATGCACAAAAGTATCAATTTTCGATACCTGTTCTGTTCCCATTCTACTTAACAGAACTCAGAAGATCAGTGGCGTGATTTTCCAATTGGATGACATATCGCTAAAATTTTGCACAGCATTGAATACGAGGAGAAATACGCGGTTTATTAAGGAGATGTGGTAAGAATGAGCAACATGTCGATCACGGGTAACCACTTCACCGCGCTACTATGCATTTATGGGAGTAGAAGCAAATTAATGATTACGTAGACATAAATGCTGTAATATAAAAATAACGATTAAGCCTTCAGCAAACCACTTTCCAATAAATGAGGCAGGTGATGTATCACCTGCCTCATTGAAAATACCCGGATCAGCAAGTAGAGGGTTGAACAATTATGGTCGAAACTCAAAATTAATTAGATTATATTCGAAGAGATACGAATCAGGATTCCACCCTGTCATTTCCCTTTCATCGCCATCGCAGACGACATCGCTTGAGAGAACAAGCCAGATCTTTGCACCTACTGCTCCAGAGGGGAAAAGAGGTGTATAGTTCGCATCATAGTCCGCAGGCAAACTGGTACCGATGTCAAAATCAAAATCAAAGATGTTGAGATTACCTCCTCTATTTGCAACACCTGAGCCCAGACAAATGAGACCAGTTCCCGGCCATGGGTCTGGATAGTAGATTAATGTATAACTCATCCCAGGCTGAAGTTTGCGGCCTTGAAACATAAAATTGAACTTATCTCCCCACAGGTTGTATTTCATATTCCCCCATGAGCCGCCTTCGACTATTGGCCAAGGGCCTTCAGCTGAGGTTTTCTGGAAAAGGTAAAGAGTCCCGGTCCGTGCTTCTCCATTCGGTGGGGGTGTCTGGTTCTTTTTTGCAAATACCAAAGTGCTTGAGAGAATCACTGCTAAAGCTATAAATAGGGAAATGAATCGCTTTGTAATTATTTTGTCCATCTTTAGCCTCCTTAGTTTTTATTGGGGTTAAAATAAGATGGCTGGTTGCGTCACTGGCTTCTCCACCAACCTTGACGCCCATATGGGTAGGTGAATTCTATGCCGCCAATCTCTTATCTACCTGCATTAAGCCTTTAAGATAATTATTCACCTCCTTTACTGCTTAACTGAATTTGCAGGCAAGAATACTTAATAAAGATGGGCTTTACGTTGAATAAATTCAGTGACACAGATCACAAAATATTTTGAAGATTACTGATGAAATCTTGTATTTACCCAATATATATTGAAAAAAAGATTGCGTTAAATATTAAGCGACAGTCTCATTTCCACAGATTTGTAGATTTTTACGTGAATTGTTAATTTAAACGGAGACCCTGAAGGTGTTTAGTAGTGATATAAGATGGAAAAAGTGGACACCATTCTCGTTATATTAACCCCATTCTTCGTCTTTCCATCGTTTCTTATATTTTTCAAGCATGATAAAGGCAAGCCACAGTTTTTCCATACTATCAAAATTATCAAAATATGAAGCATTGTCACCCATCAAAACATTACTGAATGCTACTGCTAAAGCCCAAGGCGTTGCGTATTTTTCGATTACTATATCTTGCAGCTGGTCTTGTCTTGGAAGCCAGACAGCCTTTATTGTTTTCAAGTAAGACCATTTTTTCTCAAGATCACTTGTAATAGTCTGACATGGTGAAGTCAGGCCTAATGACATTGAGACAAAAAAATCTCCAAAATCAGGAGCCCATTGCTTTTGTATTACTTTTGCACTTTCACACATCTTGATATAACGAGACGATTTATCCATAAACCCTCCTAATTGTGTACTCCATTATAATATGTACCGAGAAGACGCAGTATCTCTTGGCCATTTATTGCTCAACTGTTAACGATTAATGGTTAAAGTATACACTGTCTGTAGATTTCTGAGAGATGTCTGCTTCAGGAAGGAAGACGAGGTCCAGATCGCTCTTACGGAACGGTCTATTTTCCTGCCTGGAGTATTTCTTTTTCGACGCCCTTAGCAAGCAAAAGACGTATATAGGCATTGTATGATACTCCTCTTTTCCGTGCCAGCATCTTCAGTTTTTTCAGGACAAGCGGATCGAATTTCAATGTCACAGGGGTAAGTCGCGGTCTCTCGAAAGTATCAGTACTTTCCTCGAGTTCTTCCCAATATTCTGATATCGAATGCTTCTCCCAAAATCTTATCTCTTCTTCTTGTGTCTTAAAAGTCGGCAGTTTCTTCATTACTTGCCTCTCCTTTTGTAAAGTCTTCGTGTTTTTTCATCCATATCCATTGCCGTTATAACCCTTGCCCTCCCTTTGCCCTTCAAAACATAAACAGCAAAAAGATACCTTCCGGCAACTGTATATCCGAGCATATATCGGGTTTCCCCACGCCACCTTTTCACCCACGGTTCGTCATCAAAAGCGACAGCCTCAACTTCATCCGGAGATACATGATGTCTTGCCAGGTGTTCGATATTGTCATCATCCCATTCAAATTCAGAAATTTCCATATTCTATTTTCTTCAAAAGATATTGCTTTTGTCAATACCTTTTGAAAGACTCTCTAAACACAAATCCCAGAGGTATTTTATCCGAAATGAACTCTTCAAT
>JACUUX010000080.1 GCA_014859105.1 Nitrospirota bacterium | reverse complement strand
TTGGCGTAAGTGGTTGATGTGCTTGATGGTGCGAGAGAGGGGAGTTGAACCCCTCTTATAGTTTTTTAACTTATTGATTTTAAAGGTTATTTTTGCCTCTCAAAAGCCCATGGTGACGGTCTGGTGACGGTCTGAATTTTCTTCAATGACAGTTTTTCAATATCAGTTTTCAAGCTTGTAATGTCATGGTGTGCGTATTTCTCTGTCATCTTGACCGAGCTATGACCTAATAGCCGTGATACTTTATAAATTGAAATATTGTTGTTTACCAGTTGAGAAGCAAAGCTATGGCGTGTTACATCATACAACCTTAAACTTTTATCAATGCCCGCTTTTTCTCTGACTTTATCCCATAACCTGTAAATATCATCTGCTGAATAATGCTTGCCTTTTTGTGTTGTGAAAATAAAAGCCTCGGGTAAATTATTCCTTACCCTGTTTTCAAGAAATTCGTATAACTCAGGATGTATAGGTATAACAACCGGTTTAGCCCCCCTTCCTTTTCTTCTCTCTTTATAAACCTCATCTGAAAAAGTAGCAGAGATGGTTATTAATTGCTGGTTTAAATCTACATCCTTACACCTAAGAGATCTCGCCTCTCCGGGCCTGCAACCGTGTAACATAAGAAATGCTATTAAAGGCTTATGGTGCCCTTCAACTGCATCGTAAAGTTTAACCTGATCTTCCTGACATATCCATTTGAATTGATACGGCCTTATCTCAATATCCGGGAAGGCTGGTACTTTATCAATAATCTCATATTCGGTTTTACAATAAATTAAAAAGGTCTTAAAGTGGTCTATTACATTCTTTAAGGTCTTACCCTGTTTAGGTTGATCCGGATAATGCTTTTCAATGAGATATTTTTTATAATCAGCAATATCTATCTTTCTCAGGTCCCGGATATCCTTTGTCTTAAAAAATTCTTTTGCTAAATCCGTATATCTTTTGTAATGGTTCTTTCTGCTTGGTGATATGCCTTCAATTTTATCTTTCAGAAAACTTTCAAGTAAATTTGAAACATAAAACTTTTCAAGCTCCGCCTTCACATACTTGGACGGATCGAAACTGTGATCCTGTAGCTCCTGGTTAATGCCTGAGAGTAAATTTAAAGCCCTTTGATAACTGTCTAACGTTTGCCCTTGCCTGTCTGAAAAAACCCTGATACGTTCACCCTGGTGAAACAGGTCAATATAGAATTTCAATGGTATGGTTTTGCATCGTTTACAGATAAAACCAAATTTGTTGATTTGCTCGAAATTACCCTTACAGGTAGGACACCTTCCTTTTGCTCTTATCGTTCCCTTCATCTCCCTTACCTCCTGAGTGAGAAGATAAGCTATCAGTTCGGAATCTGTCAAGTTAAGAGTTGTTATCACTGTATATCAGTTATAACTTATATCAACTTAACTTCACAGACTGATATTTATTTTCTTATCCTCTGTGCAAATTTTGCATGAATATGCAATATCTCAGGATTTTTAGCCAATTGCTGTGCCTCATGTGATTGTTTCTTGGTTATGCCTTCGGGCAAATCTTTCCTTTTCATGGTTCCCCTACCAGAACTATGAAAATCAAGAATCTTCTTCAGCAATTCCCCAAACTTAGTTTCTGCCCACAATATCGCCTCACCCATGCGTTGACCATCTTGATACAAGCAGAGGTCTTATTTGCCATTCTGGTTCGAAATGGTTACTCAGGAAAACCCTGATGCATCCCGCATCCATCCTGTGTCAATCCGACTTGACACTTCCGAGAAAGCCAGATGTTCTCTTCTTTTGCTGGATCAGAGGCAATAGAAAACCGGCAACTTATACAACCGCCCCACTTCCGGGCGTGACTCCTGAGTGCCTGCTCAATCTCCTCCTCTGTCAAACCATCTGTATAAAAAATATAACTCCAGATTAGGTTGCCAAAAGCTGTTTCTAAATATTCGTCTTTCATAATAACCCTCCTTATTTTATTTTTAAAATCGCAATGAGACAGACAATGAATATAAGAATTGCATCATAGTTTAATTTGAAAAAATAAAAGGCTTGTGTTAGAATTTCCAAACATAGACTCCCTTCTTTGCGGATCGGGTTTATGCTCGGAGGCCATACCCCAAGTGTGGCCTCTGCTATTTTCTGTTTCACCTCCCCTCATTAAGTAATCAATATATACATCATTATATCAGAAATGTCAATGAATATTTCTTGACATCATTAAAGCACTTAATTACAATAACGCTATGAAAAAAGAGAAGAAGATGTTTACTACACGTCTCGATAAGGAAATTATAAAGAAATTAAAGGTCTTAGCTGCTCAGAAAGACAAACCAGCGAATCATCTGTTAGAAGAAGCACTACTTGATTTATTTAAAAAACATTCAAAATAGCTTTTTCTTAAAAGTAACCCCTTTTTGCCTTCACCAGAACAATTTTAAGACACGAACTCAGGTCAACCTATACTTAGGTATTGCCTAAAATGACGTCTTCTATTTTCAGCAAGCTGCCGAGCCTCATGGGATTGTTTGTGTGTTATTCCTTTGGGAAGGGTTTTCTCCTGAACTATTGCCAATGTTGCTACGTAGCAACAAAATTGCTTATGTGTTATTCCTTCGGGTAGGGTTTTCTCTACCACCGGTGGTCCATGCCTTCTGGTGAAGGAAGGCATGGAATATTTCGGTTCTATCTGCCTTCAGCAATTCCCCCACCTTGAATGTCAACCTAAAATAAAAAAAAGGGGGCCTGAATGGTACAAAACAAGCCCCCCTATATTAAAGGAGAAGTCCGCCCCTGAAAACTTGAGAGCGGATCGCTAATACTTAATCAAAAGATAAACCGTCCCTTTCTTGCTATTTCCAGCACTTGAGATATAAAACGTAAGCTTGCTACATGCGACACCAGCCAGATCAGACTCCTTTATGAACTCTACATTCACTGTGTCTCTGTTCGCCGTAGCTGACCCAAGAAGAAGATCGACACCATCACCATCGCAAATAGTTATCGTGTAGTTATCCGTTGGCGCCGGTGTACCCGGAACGGTGATTAACCCAATAAAACGTCCAGAATAGTAATGTTCAGTTGTTCCGCTGACCGCGCCTGTTGTATCATCCGATGTCCAATTACACTTGATCTTTTTTATCATGGGAAAAGTTATCTCCTGAAATGCTATTGATGATCCCGCCATTAGTTTCTCTCTGCCAGAACGATAAATGGCGATACGGTCGTTGTACCATCTTCAAGGGTGAGAGCCTTGTCCCAGAGCGGTTGACCATCGTGCCGTTCTATAAGCCGGGCCAAAAGTTCGTCTGTCTGAAAATGTACATGTATTGAAAGGTCCAGCCTCATCTCAGACCTCAAACCTACAACGTACTGACTGAGATCGCACAACAAGATGTCCCCCTTATCTCCAACTGGTTCGGTTTTCTCAGTAAAGATAGCAGGCCGTGTCAAAATTTTAAATACACCGTTGCTTTCTGTTAAAACTGGAACAATATGACCACCTGTTCCAATAGGGACTACAATCTCCAATAGTTCTGGAATTGTCGAAATGTGACAAATCCAAACACTATTATTAAATGACCCCGGATACATTCTTGCCAGCATTTTGGTTAAGTTACGATAAACAATTGTATCCGCTGCCTGCCCTATTTCCTTCGCAACCTGAATCAGACACCCGCTGTTCAGAATGCCCAAAGGTTCACCTGCACCTGTTCCTTTCAAAAATGATTTATCTCGATACCAGGCAAGGCCCTTTCCACAGATATTGGTTAACTGTGTTTCGCCCCCCGACATGTCAGCGACAAGCTCATTTGAGAATCGCAATAACCCAGTCAATTTTTTTGCGTTCAACTCCATCCGTCTGACCTTTGGATTTTTTTCGTTTATGGTCCCTGTCTCATCCGTGTAACTTGCCGTAAAACCACCAAACAAGGATGCGGAATGGTCTCCGACCTCCATCGCTGGAATTCGAATACTGTTGCTCCGCATGGGTTGCACATACGCACGGGGCATGACAATTTCATTTTCAAGTGACACATTGTGAATTTTTTCGGTGTATTCAGCTGGGATCAAAAAACCACCATCTGAACCTATTGTCTCAGTCATCGCTCGAATAAGTCCTGGATGGTGACGACCACTGAAAGCAGCCTGAAAGAACGTACTCTCTTTATCCTGCCATTGATAACCCTCCGTGCCGAACAAAGTCCGATAATCCTTTTTATCAGCCGGTCCGCGTAACTCATAGGCTCTTTTCGTTCCTGCGATATGGCTACTAAGCATACTTTCATCGACTGTTAGCGGTGCGCTTTCTGGTAATTCTTTTAACCGCCTGACTTCTGTTATCATCTCATTGTAAATTTCTGTTTGTGCGCTATTTAATTTTAGTTTGCTCCACTCTGCAATCTTTGCTTCGAGAAGCTCTATTTTTTCTTTGTTTTTCTTAAAATCGTTTTTCTTATAATCCATCGTTTTTTACCTCGTTTTTTAAATTGATTTTTTGCATCAGACGTTCATGGCGTACATCACGCAGGCCGGTTTCCGTTTCGCCGATTCCTTCAAAAGACCCGCCTCAACATCGCGCAGAGGCTCTTTCACTTGTGGGGGTTCTAACGGTGTATCTACATCACGCAGAACATCGCTACTAAAACCCTTGAAATCGCTGCACGCCCTACATCACGCAGAGCGTGTTAGATATATCTTACCAATAAAATAAAACTTTTTCAAGAATTTTGTTCCCAATCTTCGAGAAGTCCGAGTCGCCGAAGAAAGGCATAATCAGCTTCAAAGCCATTATGAACTTCTTCTGGATTATATAACTCGTTACTTTTTAGTACCACATTCACAGGCAGCCTTTGTTCTGTTATATCGTACTTCCAAAACGGCCACGGTCTTTTACTCCTATGTCTCTGCTGCTTAGCCTTTGTCATAAAACGTGCCATAATTACATCCCTGTGTGCTATCCAGAATGCTTTCAGTTCTTCTTCTGTTTTTCCGTTTTCATAGCCCTCGGCATCAAAAAAACTTCCCCATGAATAATACATATAATCCGCTTCTGTGATCCCCGCATGGGTAAGTTTTGTTCTCATTGATCTCTTTCGGTTCGTTGGCATATTAAATCCTCCATATAAAATTACTTTCCGGGGGGCCTTCCCGGCCCGTCCTGTAGCGGTTCTAAATCTAAATTCAAAGCCTTAAGACCTGCTAAGAAGGCCGCTCGACTGTCTCTCTCAATTGCTAAAAGAGGATGCTGTTTAGCTTGGCCAAATTTATCAAGTACTGTCATTCCTTCTGCATCAATTATTGTCCTTGCTTTTTGACAACGGTCAAGTGCTTCTAATGCAACACTGAGAATCTTTTGTGATGTCATATCGTATAGCGCATAGTCAAAAACGATAGAGTTCCATAATTTCTTTGATTCCGCACTCAAATGTTTCGGTGCCTTGAGCTTATTTTTTGTCATTGTAAAACCTCACAAAATTTTTCAAAGGGAATCCTTAATTTTTCGTGTAAGAGGCTGCTGGCGATGTTACGTGGCAACTCTCTCTTAAGGCTCATAGACCCCTGGCCTTACACAAACGTCTGTGTAAGCGTTCACACAATCCTCCTCAAGCATTACCAGCCCTGCTACTTTGTTGCATTGCCAATCGCAATTGTAAAGCCTTCTCAATGCACTTTGAGATATATGATATGTGCAAACTCAATTCTGCAACATCATCCTTTTCAATGCAATCCGCAAGAAGCTTTATCAGGTCATTATAAAATGTTTTATGCTTTTTCAGAAATTCGTCATGCTGCTGGCGTAAATCTTTTTTCATTTTAGCTCCTTGTTTTTTTGTCTTATATCGAAAAGTATCCCATGTTTATTGCAACCAATGCATCGCTCTGAGGTCTTTTTCTCGACAACACACCTTCGGCATTTTTTGGGTATCTTCATTGGTTATAAGTCCAGGTATTCGCAAATCCACTTTATAATTCAGTACCCATAAGTTCCCTTACATTCATTGCCCTTACCATCACGTCACCTCCGTTAAAAAATTTACAGCTTCCTTAAAGGATAGCCCGTCACGCCTCATAAGAAATTCAATTACGTCACCCTTTGCATGGCAACCGAAACAATAAAAGCGGTTATGCTTGATACTAAGAGATGGTTGTTTATCATTATGGAATGGACAAACAGCCATATTCCTTCTAACGTTAATTAAGTTCTCGATAGGGTATTCCCTTGCTTGCTCGATCATCTCCTGGGTTATTCTGCCGTTGCGCTCATTAACAATAAAATTAATTTCTTTCTCAAATCTTTGAATCTCCTTTTCAACCTCCGGGATATAGGATGCTATTAATTGTCTTTCGATATACGGCCTGTCTTGCTCCATGGAATCCCGGTATCTTCTCTTTCTTTCTATTAGTTCAAGGTCAAGCTCCATAAGCCTGTCATAAAGATAAGACAGCCTCTTACACTTACCTTGATTCCCGATCTCTTTTTTAAATTCGGTTATCCCCTGTCTAACCTTTGGCATTTCAACACAGTAATAATAAGATTCAAGCTCTTTCATTCTTGAAGCTCCTGTAAAAAGTTAGAGATTTTATAAAGAGTAATTTTCTTTTCAAAAATTCCGTTGCGTCTATTCTTTGCAATCTTCAAGATTGCCTGTCTTTCTTTTTTAGTCCTCCAGATGTAAAAGACGTTATCCGCTTCTTGCTCGATAAAGCTTGAATCCCTCGTATCGCCTATGCCGAGTTCAGTTTCAGGCTTTACTTTCATCGTGTGGGCAATTAGGAAGAAGGCAACGTTAAACTTTAAGGCTATCTTTTTTAAAGCCCTCATAACAGCGCCAATCTCGACAGAGATATTCCCCCGGTTCATTGTTACGATAAAATGCAGGTGGTCAACAAAGACCGCATTAATTTGATATTTAAGCTTCGCTTCGTGTACCCTGGTATTGATCCACGTCAAAGAATTTTCGATTAACCTTGCTGGCATATAAAAAAGCGGTAGTTCTTCACCGAAACATTTTAAAAAATTCGCTGGCATGACTTCGTAAGAAAACCAGAGAGACTTAAAGCCCTGATCGTCAAAATTCTTAGTTAAAGTCTGACCAAATAAAGTTTTGCCATTGCCCGTCAGACCCGAGATTACCGTTAATTCACCGCCTTCAAATCCGTTGATGTAACTATCGAGTTTTTGAATTCCCGATTCCATTCTGACCGGTTTATCTTCTTCCCTGAGTGCTTGTGCAAGGTCATGAGAAGACATAACCCTGTCCTGGCCCTCATAAGCAAAAAGTCGCTTCTCGATCTCGATCAGGTCCTTCACGTTATCCTTCATAAAACCACCTACCTTTATTGCTGTATTCACCAATAGAATGGTTAGAGAGCGCTACCGCAATGCTGAGGCCGTTGTTTCTGGCCTTCTCGCTTTTCAGGTAAAAGTCGAGCATGAATTTAATTTGTTCCTCGGTGTACTGACCGAGCCTTGTTTTCAAAAGAGCACAATCTTTCGGCAACACTTTTTCTGGCTCTTCTTCTCTTTCTCTGCAGATAGTAAAAAAGTAGTCAACAAGTGTTTTTATCCTTGTGTCTTTTTCCTGAGAAAGAGAGACATCCTCTTTTCTTTTTTCTTTTTTCTTTTGTAGGTTACTTTTTAGTAAACGTTTTTTTACTTTTTTGTAAACGTTTGTTGACGAAA
>JACUUX010000024.1 GCA_014859105.1 Nitrospirota bacterium | reverse complement strand
CATATAAATTACCTTCTTTCATCCCCTTTTCCTGATATAATTGTGACACAGCCTCCAAGCCGGGGAATGACAGAATGTAAAATTCTCCCAGTTAATATTATGAAGTGGTTACATCATAGTCCAGAAATAATTTTTACCAATAGTACACAAATGATATTTCCGTAACAAAGCAAGAACACTGGATTTGACAAAGTTGTTTTTTTCTTTTATTTTTAATGACTATGTTTGAAAAAGCAAAGATATTACAGAAGAAACGAGTAAGACTACCTTATTGGATAAAATCTAAAACTTTTCAAGGAGAGCTACGCCATACAAAACAGATTTTAAGAAAATACGGTATTTGTACAGTCTGTGAAGAAGCACGTTGTCCGAATATCGGTAAATGCTTTTTAAAGCCGGCGGCAACTTTTATGATACTTGGCTCGAAATGTACAAGAAACTGTAGTTTTTGCGCTGTTGAGTCTTCAGAGCCTGAGCCAATTAATTATAATGAGCCTGAAATGGTTGCACAGGCTGCAAAGGAGATGAAACTCAGATATATTGTAATTACCTCTGTAACAAGGGATGATCTTTCTGACGGAGGCGCCGGGCAGTTTGCAAAAACAATCCGGGCTGTTAAAAGATTAATACCAGATTCGAAGGCAGAAGTACTGACTCCAGATTTTAAAGGCAACCTCAATAACCTCAAAACAGTTTTAGATGCATCACCTGACGTATATAATCACAATCTGGAGACTGTATCAAGGCTTTATCCTTATGTAAGACCAAATGCAAATTACAGGCTTTCATTGAAGTTAATAGAATTTGCTAAACGAAGCAAAACCGGAGTTTATACAAAGTCAGGGCTTATGCTTGGTCTTGGAGAGAAGCTGAACGAAGTCAAGGATGTCCTTAAAGATCTGCGAAATGCAGGGTGTGACATTGTTACCATAGGACAATATCTGAGACCTTCGAAGCTCAATCTGCCTGTTATTGACTACATACATCCGGAAATATTTGAAAATCTTCGCGTCACAGCCTTATCAATGGGCTTTAAATATGCGGCTTCTGCTCCGTTCGTAAGGAGTTCAATGAATGCAGAGGAGATGTATAATAATTGAATATGGAGTAAAACGACCATGTTTGAATTCAGCAGGATAAAAAGGCTTCCGCCGTATGTGTTCAGTATCGTTAACGCCCTTAAGATAGAGGCAAGACATCGTGGAGAGGATATTATAGATCTGGGGATGGGGAATCCCGACGGTGCAACACCTAAACATATTGTCGACAAACTCTGTGAAGCGGCACGTAATCCCAAAAACCACCGCTATTCTGCATCAAAGGGAATTACACAATTAAGAAATGCGATATGCGAATGGTATGCAAGACGTTATAATGTTATCCTTGACCCCGAATTGGAAGCTGTTGTGACAATCGGTTCAAAAGAAGGATTATCTCATCTCGTGCTTGCAATAGTGGGACCCGGCGATGTCATAATGACTCCCACCCCCGCTTATCCCATACACCCGTACAGCGTTATCATAGCAGGCGGCGAGGTGAGGAGCATACCTATCGGGAGGGACATAGACTTCTTTGAAGAAATGGAAAAGGCTTACAAGTCGTCATGGCCAAGACCTAAGATGCTGATTATCAACTATCCTCACAACCCGACGACTCAGGTTGTGGAAGGTTTAGATTTCTTCAGAAAAGTCGTTGATTTCGCAAAAGAAAATAAAATCATCGTCCTGCACGATCTTGCTTATGCTGATCTCGTGTTTGACAACTATAAAGCTCCGAGCTTCCTTCAGGTTTCCGGAGCAAAAGACGTCGGAGTTGAATTTTTTTCGCTGACAAAGAGTTACTCGATGGCAGGCTGGAGAGTAGGTTTCTGTGTCGGAAATCAGAAGATTGTGGGAGCATTAACAAAAATAAAAAGTTATCTTGACTATGGTATGTTTCAGCCGATACAGATTGCGAGTATTATAGCCCTGCGAGGTCCGCAGAATTGCGTTGAGGAGATAAGAAAAATTTATGAAACAAGACGAAACGCACTGATAAAAGGACTTCATAGGGCAGGCTGGGATGTGGAGCCACCGAAGGCAACCATGTTTGTATGGGCAGAGATACCCGGACCTTTCAAGGAAATGGGATCACTCGAGTTTACTAAATTTCTCATTAAAGAGGCGAAAGTCGCTGTTTCCCCCGGTATTGGTTTTGGGGAGGGCGGAGATCATTATGTAAGGTTTGCTCTGGTAGAAAATGAGCACAGGATTAAACAGGCAACAAAAGGTATAAAAAGGGCATTGAATAAAGGTATTAAATAAATGATTAATGCAGGCATGATCGGATTTGGAACTGTTGGTACGGGTACTACAAAAATCCTTCTCGAAAATAGAGATATACTTAGAGAAAGAATTGGATTTGAGATAAATCTCAAGAAAATTGCTACCCGTGATATTCATAAAGATAGGGGGATAAAGCTTCCCGAAGGAATGCTCACTTCCGATGTGGATGCTGTGCTCAACGACCCGGATATACAGATAGTGGTAGAGCTTATAGGAGGAATCATACCTGCTAAAGACTACATTCTGAAGGCAATAAAGAATGGTAAACATGTAGTTACTGCAAACAAGGCCCTTCTTGCTACAGACGGCGTTGAAATATTTACGGCTGCCCAGAATGCCGGAGTCGAAATAGGTTTTGAGGCGTCAGTTGCAGGCGGGATACCAATTATAAAGGTAATCAGAGAAGGGCTTGTAGCTGACAGAATAAAGGCTGTTTACGGGATAATAAACGGGACTTCAAACTATATTCTCACAAAAATGACGGATGAGAATGTTGAATTTTCGGTTGTCTTGAAAGATGCACAACAGCTTGGCTATGCAGAGGCAGACCCGACTCTGGACATAGAAGGAATAGATTCTGCTCACAAACTTGCGATACTCGCATATCTTGCATACGGTATACCTTTCCCCTTCAATGATATTTATATAGAAGGTATTTCAAACATCTCTCCGCAGGATATAAATTTTGCATCCGATCTCGGGTATAAGGTCAAGCTTCTTGCAATCGCAAAAGAAACAGACGGGGAGATAGAACTCAGAGTACATCCGACAATAATTCCCAAAAACTATCTGATTTCAAAGGTGGACGGCCCGTTCAATGCAGTATATATTGATGGGGATGCGACGGGCTCTACTCTTTATTACGGCAGGGGTGCAGGGGCTATGCCCACTGGAAGTGCGGTTGTCAGCGATATCGTGAATATAGCGCGAGATATAAGGAAGAATGTTGCAGAGAGGGTTCCTGTAGTTGTAAAGCCTGCAAGGGATGTAAGGATAAAAAATATGAATGACATAACATCAATGTACTATTTCAGATTTTCAGCACTTGACAGGCCCGGTGTCCTTTCAAAAATCTCAGGGGTACTCGGCAATTATAATATCAGTATTGCTTCAGTTATACAGAAAGGCAGAAGGGTCGGTGAAGCTGTACCGCTTGTTGTTTTAACACATGAGGCAAAAGAAAAGGATGTGAGAATGGCTATCGAGGAAATAGACCGCTTGCCTGTTGTTATGGACAGGACTGTTTTTATAAGGGTTGAGGATAAAGAAGAAAATTAGAGTATAATTAGTAATGAAATTTACTCAAGAGCAACACCTTCGTTACCTCAGACATATTATGTTACCCGAGGTCGGTGAAGAAGGCCAGGCAAAGATTGCAAAAGCAAAGGTATTTATTGTGGGTGCGGGAGGCCTAGGCTCCCCGGCAGGTTACTATCTTACAGCAGCAGGTGTAGGGACGATTGCAATAATAGACAATGACAATGTTGATCTAAGCAACCTCCAGCGACAGATCGCACATAGTGTCAAGACCCTCGGCAAACCAAAAGTAGAATCAGCAAAGAATACATTTGAGTCACTGAACCCGGATGTTAATATTATTGCCATTAAAGAGAGATTGACGAAAAACAATATTCTCGATTTAATCGGGGATTATGACGCAGTTGTTGACTGCAGTGATAATTTTGCAACGAGGTTTCTGGTTAATGACGCATGTATTATGAAAAAAAGACCACTTATAACAGGTGCCATTTTCCAATTTGAGGGCCAGCTTACTGCTGTTATACCCGGTGAAGGCCCCTGTTACAGATGTCTTTTTGAAGAACCACCTCCACCCGATGCCCTGCCTGCTCCCTCCGAAGCGGGCCTTCTTGGAATCATTCCCGGTGTTATAGGAACACTCCAGGCATCTGAAGTTTTAAAACTCATAATAGGAATAGGGTCAATTCTTAAAGGTGAGTTGCTAATATATAATGCATTGAAATCATCCTTCAGAAAAGTTAAGGTGCCGAAAAATCCGCATTGCCCTGTATGCAGTGAAAATCCGACAATTACTGAATTGATAGATTATAGCTAATCGTAGCTGTCCAGAAAATGGATAAACTTTTTGTCCCGAGGGAACTTATCGCCGAAATTCTCGCGCACTGCAAAGAGTGCTATCCATATGAGGCCTGCGGAATTCTTGCAGGGCAATTTGGTGTTTCAAAAAAAATATATAAAATAAAAAATATCGAGAAATCCAGTGTGAGCTATATGATGGAGCCCGGAGAACAGTTTACTGTAATGAAAGAAATGAGGGAACAGGGGCTTGAAATGACAGCAATTTACCACTCACATCCTGTTTCATCCGCTTATCCATCTCCAAAAGACGTCAGCCTTGCCTTTTATCAGGATTCAGTTTATGTAATTGTAAGTCTTGTGAATGATGAGCCATTGATAAAAGCGTTTGAAATAAAAGATGATATCATTAAAGAAATAGAAATAATTTACTCATAACCTGCTCTTTCATTATCTTTCGTTTTGAAGTAAAATGTTTATTACTTTCTTTTTCCTGGTTGAACAGACAGGAGGAGTTAACATGGGATATGTCAGAGGTCTTAAGTGCAGAGAATGTGGCAGGGAATATCCTGTTTCGCCTATATACGTGTGCGAATTTTGTTTTGGCCCGCTTGAGGTAATATACGACTACAAAAGCATAAAAAAAGCACTTACAAGGAAAGTGATAGAAAAACGTGAGAAAAGTTTATGGAGATATAAAGAGTTGCTTCCAATAGACGGCGCCCCTCTGGCAGGTCTTAATTCAGGATATACCCCTCTTTTGAAGGCAGATAACCTCGCAAAAGAATTGGGGGTAAAAGAGCTTTATATAAAAGACGATACAGTAGCTCATCCGACACTTTCATTCAAAGACAGGGTTGTAGCAGTGGCCATCACAAAGGCCAGAGAATTCGGTTTTGATACAGTTGCGTGTGCTTCTACGGGAAATCTTGCCCACTCTGTATCAGCTCATGGAGCAAAGGCAGGATTTAACAGGTTTATATTCATCCCCGCAACACTTGAGGCGAGTAAAATAGTAGCCTCATTAATATATGAACCCAATCTTATCGCAGTCGACGGTAACTATGACGAGGTAAACAGATTATGCAGCGAGATAGCAAATAAATATAAATGGGCATTTGTGAATATTAATATAAGGCCTTTTTATGCCGAGGGATCAAAAACACACGGATTCGAAATCGTAGAACAGCTTGGATGGAATGCTCCTGATAATGTTGTTATACCGAGTGCAAGTGGCTCGCTACTTACCAAGATCTGGAAGAGTTTTAAGGAATTCAAGGAGATCGGGATAATAAAGGAGCTGAAAACAAGGGTATTTGCAGCACAAGCAACAGGATGTTCTCCTATTACAACAGCTATAAAACAAGGGACAGATGTCATAAGACCTGTCAAACCGAATACAATTGCGAAGTCTCTTGCGATCGGCAATCCCGCTGATGGTTATTATGCAATACAGGTTGTTGCTGAAGCAGGGGGAACGGGGGAAGATGTATCCGACCAGGAGATTATAGACGGTATAAAACTTCTCGCAAGAACTGAAGGTATTTTTGCAGAGACAGCAGGGGGTGTTACTGTTGCGGTTACAAAAAAACTGATAGATTCGGGCAAGATAGGCAGAGATGAAATAACGGTTATATGTGTAACGGGAAACGGTTTGAAAACACAGGAGGCGCTTACAGGTCATACTGTTTCGCCTTATTTTATAAAACCACATATTTCTTCTTTTGAAGAGGCATTAGATAAAATGAAAAGGGGAGATCAATAAAATGGCAGTAAAGGTCAGGATACCAACCCCCTTACAGAAACTCACAGACGGAAAAGATGAAGTGGAAGGCGAGCCAGGCACAATAATATCACTGATTAACTTTTTAAATAGTAAGTATCCCGGGATGGGAGAAAGAATAACTGAAGGTGGAAAAGTAAGAAAATTTGTGAATATATATATAAACGATGAAGATATAAGATTTCTTAAAAATGAAGAGACAGAAGTAAAAGACGGTGATGAGGTATCAATCGTTCCTGCGATCGCAGGAGGATAATACAAGGAGGAAATAATGAAACAGAGAGTTAAGCTGACATTTCCCCAGCACCTAATTAAAGAACCGGTTATATTCATGATGGCCAAGAAATACGATGTAATGCCTAATATAAGAAGGGCGAGAGTCACGGAGACCGTGGGAGAAATGGTTCTTGAACTTGAGGGAACAGAAGAGAACCTGACTAAAGGGATACAATCCATTAAGGATCAAGGGATTATTGTGGAACTTGTCGAAGGAGATATCATAGAGTAAAATAATGGATAGTGAACAAAAAAAGACATATACCTATATTGATGCCATTCCCGCTTATCGGGAATCCTTATAAAAACAACCCACTGAATCCCATTTATAAGGGGGATTCAGAAAGATTCCGGACAGGCCAGAATGACATATTTAACTATTCGCTAATACAATAACTGTTCATTAAACTGGAGATTTTATGCAGGTTGGGGAAAGTAAAAAACCAACATTTGTATGGAATGGTATCATTGAAGAATATCGGAAATTTCTTCCTGTGACAGAGAACACACCTATTATAAGCCTGAGAGAAGGAAACACTCCTCTGATCAAAGGGCTGAACCTGAAAAAGAAACTCGGTCTGGATATAGAAATCTATTTTAAATTTGACGGGGCTAATCCAACAGGCTCGTTTAAAGACAGAGGGATGACGCTTGCGTTGTCAAAGGCAATTGAGAACGGAGCAAAGGCTGTAATTTGTGCTTCAACCGGGAACACTTCAGCATCCGCTGCGGCATACGCTGCGAGGGCAGATATAAAGGCTATAGTTTTGATTCCTGAAGGTAAAATTGCCCTCGGGAAACTTGCACAGGCATTAGTGCACGGTGCTCATGTCTTTCAGATAAAGGGGAATTTTGATGAGGCATTGAATATAGTAAAGGCACTTGTTGAAAAATATCCGATAACACTTGTGAATTCTATCAACCCTTTCAGGCTCGAAGGACAGAAATCTGCTGCATTCGAGGCATGTGACCAGCTTGGTTTCGCACCTGAATATCATGCACTTCCTGTTGGAAATGCAGGCAATATTACTGCATACTGGAAAGGTTATAAGGAATATCTTAACGCAAAGAAAATTTCAAGTCTTCCTGTAATGCTGGGGTTTCAGGCAGCAGGAGCTGCCCCGATTGTCCTTGGGAGACCAGTGGAGAAACCGGAAACTATTGCTACCGCCATAAGAATCGGGAACCCCGCAAGCTGGAAGGGTGCTGTTGCTGCCCGTGACGAGTCCGGTGGAAGAATTGAAGCGGTAACAGATGGAGAGATTCTGAATGCCTACAAACTTACAGCCTCAGTAGAGGGTATATTCTGTGAGCCTGCTTCAGCAGCTTCACTTGCAGGAGTATTGAAGTTATATAAGGAGAATTATTTTAGACCGGGTGCCAGTGTTGTATGCACACTCACAGGTAACGGCCTTAAAGACCCTGATACAGTTTTTAAAGTATCCGAAGAACCGTTGAAAATCGAGGCAAAGATACAGGCTGTTGAGAAGTTTTTAGAGGAAATATTATAAAGATGAGTTTTCAATGAAATATGTCGTAATCATAGGTGACGGCATGGCTGACAGGCCTGTAAAAGAGCTTGGTGGTAAAACACCGCTCCAGGTTGCATCTATACCTAATATGGACAGGCTTGCACGTGAAGGAATAATAGGCAAGGTCAGAACTATACCCCGGGGATTACATCCGGGGTCAGACATTGCCAATTTAAATATACTCGGATATGATCCTGTAATTTTTTATTCCGGCAGGGCTCCGCTTGAAGCAGCCGGTATAGGAATAGAATTGAAAGATGACGATGTGGCTTACAGGTGCAATTTAGTTACTCTTAAATATAATAAAGAAAAAACAAAGGCTGTTATGGAGGACTACAGTAGCGGCCATATCTCGACAGAAGAGGCAAGGGAATTAATCAAAGATATGAATGAAAAGCTTGGTAGCGAAGATATTACTTTCTATCCAGGGGTGAGTTATAGACATATTATGGTCTGGTCTTCGGGGCCGACTCATATTGAATGCACGCCACCTCATGATATCTCAGGCAAGGATATAGCAGACTATCTCCCTGTTGGAGAGGATGAAGATGTCTTAAGAAATTTAATGCTCAGTTCAATAGGCATTCTTGAGAGTAATCCTGTCAACAAAGAACGTGCCAAAATAGGAGAAAAACCTGCCAATTCCATCTGGCTCTGGGGACAGGGTAAAAAAATAAGCATCCCCATGTTTAAAGAGAAATATTTACTTGAGGGTGCACTCGTTTCTGCAGTTGACCTGATGAAGGGAATCGGTATAAGTGCCGGTTTCGAAATTTTAAACGTCCCGGGCATTACAGGATATCTGGATACAAACTATACTGGAAAAGCAAAAGCAGCATTGAAGGCACTCGACAATGTTGATATATCTTACATCCATGTTGAAGCACCTGATGAGGCAGGCCACGCTGGTAGTTACACTGATAAGATAAAAGCTATAGAAGATTTTGATGCGCTTGTTGTTGGCACTGTGCTGAAAGGGATAGAATCTTTTAAGGAATACAGAATACTTCTCCTGCCTGATCATGCTACCCCCATAACAGTGAAGACACATACAGAAGAACCCGTGCCTTTTGTTATTTACGACAGTCGTATCAGGAGAAAAAACGAAAATATAGCATTCGATGAATCAATTACAGGAAGAGAGGATATTCTGACATTTGAGGAAGGTTACAGGTTAATGGATTATTTTATTAAAGAAGCATGATTTACTTTTATCAATTAAAACTTTTAAAAAAACGCGGCGTCATTCTCGCTCGCTCCTGTTACTAATAAACTTTCTAAAGGGGCTTGTCGGGAATCTTTCTTTATGGAGAAGGATTCCGGACAAGCCAGAACGACGTGGACAACGTAAGGTATTGCGAGATGAATCCTGAAGAAAAAATAACAGAGATTTTAGAACGTTTAAAAAAAGGATACGCCAATCCTAAAACAGCACTTCGGTTCTCATCCCCCTTTGAACTCCTTGTTTCAACAGTACTATCAGCGCAGGCAACCGATGTGCTCGTAAATAAGGTGACCGAGAAACTCTTCAAAAAATATAAGACAGTGAAAGACTATGCGGATGTCCCGCTTGAAGAACTTCAGAAGGATGTAAGTTCAATCAACTTCTACAAGAACAAGGCAAAAAATATTCAGGCTGCTGCTAAGACGATAATAGAAAAATTCAGCGGTAAGGTGCCGAAGGCAATGGATGAACTTGTAACACTCCCGGGAGTTGCCAGAAAAACCGCCAACATAATTCTTTCAAATGCTTACGGCATCAATGAGGGGATTGCGGTAGATACACATGTGAAAAGGCTTACGCAGAGACTCGGCCTCACGAAAAACGAAGATCCTGTAAAAATTGAAAAAGATCTTATGGAGATAACCCCTAAGAAGGAATGGGGAAACATTTCGCATCTTTTGATTTTCCATGGAAGAAAAATCTGCCAGGCAAAAAAACCCAATCACAAAGATTGTGTACTCTACGACATCTGTCCCTCACGGAATATATAATTTGTCAGTAACTCGCCCGATTTTGTCACAATATCTGCACAGGCAAAATCACAAAGCGAATCTTCGGAGAGAATTTTCAGTTTCATATTACTTTACTTCTTTTTGTACCCCCATACCCTGTGTAGAGGATATCCTCTTCTTTATCATAAAAACCTTAAAATCTTCCATTATATTTTTCCTCCATCTCCCTGATTGGACACGATTTTCCTTTTGTCCTTCCTTCGCGGAAATGACGACTTATCCCTTTGTTGCGTATGAAATAAAACAACAAAGTCGTGTTCATTGGGTTTCAAGGAGCCTTTGCTGTAAAAGGTCTTCACAGTTGCGCCGTCCATCAAGAACGGCATGGATAAAAACGGTCTTGCCTTTGGTTTCATATATAATGCAGTAAGGCTTAAAGAATATTTCCCTGAAATCAGTTATTCCCAACCGTTGCATCTCAGGGGGGTGATTGCCGCGAACAGGCATTGTCTCAAGTGAAGTCATTGCCTTGTGTATATTGTCAATTAGATACTCGGCCTTTCCTGGTGAATCATTGATTGCAACATACTTGTAGATTGCGTAAAGATCGTTCAGTGCAACTTCGGTAATACGGACTTCGTATTTCACGATTTCTCTGAAGAGCGTATTTTCTTTTTTAGTTCAGCAAATGCCTGCTGAATTGGTTTATGCCTGCCTTCAAGCATATCCTTTCTTCCCATTGCCAGTATCTTCAGCATAGCCATGCTTTCTCGGTCTTTTTCGTATTCTTTTATGTCCTGAATTATTACCCGTGCTTCTCCGTTTACGGTTACGACAACCGGGTTGCCGGTTTCGGATATCTCGCTGATTATTTCCGATGCATGAGATTTAATATGACTTATGGGTTTAATGGCTTTGCTCAGTTTCATCCTTTCCTCCTTTATAGTCAGAATTAAGCCTTAATTGTAGTCTATCAGATTTTGATAAAAAATCAAAGCCGGTTCAGCTTAGCTTTTTTGAAGTCTGTTCAGCCCTGTGCTTGCAGAATATATTCAGTACTCTTAATACCTTATCCTCAACAGCATCAATTTTCAGTTCCCCTCCACAATCTCAATATCCTACTTCTGCCCACGAGATAATGTACCTGTCCATTTTTTCTTTTCATGCATCTTTTTGTTTTTCATAAAGCCTAAGAGCCGATTTGACTTTACCCCTGTGGCTCTGTGATACACTGAGGAACTGAGGCACTAAGCTACTGTAATCCCGAATTTTTTTAGACTCTCTGCCAGAGCGAGCAAAGGAAGGCCCACTACATTTAAAAAATCTCCATCAATTCTTTCAATAAAAACTGATCCAAGCCCCTGAATTGCATATGCTCCTGCTTTATCCAGCGGCTCTTTTGATCTGACATATGCGTTTATCTCTTTTCTACCGAGCTTTTTGAAATATACCTTAGTTTCCACTGATCTCGATAATATTTTTTTGCTGGCAGTATCCATAATGGTAAAGTCGGTGATTACTGAATGTGCTTTTCCATTCAGCATATTCAGCATCTTCTCAGCTTCTTTGTCAGTATGGGGTTTGCCGAGCAGTCTGTTTTTGAAGACGATAAATGTATCTGCAGAAATGAAGGTTAGCGGAGCGGTAGTTAGCCGGCTGAATGTTAAGGTTTGTAAAATTACAGCGGCCTCCGCCTGAGATGAGAATCTTTTGGCCGACTTTCGATGCGTGGTCCAAAATGATGACCGACCGTCCCCGCTTCCCCGCCTCAATAGATTTTGGATTTATTAAAAATAAAGTAAGGCATTTATACAGTCATGCAGATGGGAATGAGGACCGCAAAATTTCGGAGATTAAAGTTTGTAAGAGAACAAGTATTGATGACAGCAACAGCACAGAACATTAAGAGGATGGTTAAACTTCTATCCGGAAAAGGACCTCACAGAGAAGCCCTTGCAGCAAAACAGCCATATGCTTCGCCTTTTATGAATAGCTTATTAGAATTTTTCGAATGGATATTTCATTATTTTGAGAAACCGTATTCTTATAAAAGAAACTGTTCTGTAAAATGTTAGTTTTTCAACAGGCTGTCAAGCCTGACCCCGTATTTTTCTAACATAAAATAGAACCGTCCCTAAGGCAATTTTTCCTGCGGTCTTCTCTCAGGTACGTGTACATGTGGTATTTTATCCTCATTCCAATCTTTTGAAACATAGAGGTTACAATAGCAGCTTCCAAACTCTTCAACGTCAGGTGCACGGTATTCGCATGGGCAGATGATATCTTTATCCTTTTCATAATCATCTGATGCAAGTCTGCAAGGGCATGACATA
The DNA here is from genome assembly GCA_014859105.1 of Nitrospirota bacterium. Lineage (GTDB taxonomy): Bacteria > Nitrospirota > Thermodesulfovibrionia > Thermodesulfovibrionales > SM23-35 > Kmv42. Next base: position 26,536 of record JACUUX010000024.1, on the reverse strand, counting down.
TATCCATAACGCTCTTTGTTTACGAGAAGACTATTGAGTAAATCAAATGTCCTCTCTTGATCCTTATTAAAGAAGTATCCTTTTTGTTCCTGCAACTTCTTGAGAATTTCGTAGAGCAGTTTCACATCTATCATAATCCTAATGCCTCCCTAATCTTGTCTTCGTAAAAACCCACAATTACTTTACCGCCAATTATGATAGTTGGAAAAGAACATCTCGGATTGATTTTCTTGATATCCTCAAGTACCGCAGTTCTTTCCTCTTTGTCGAGTAAATCTACATCGGTGAATTCATATTCTACTGCGCAATCATTCAAAAACTTCTTTGTAGCCTTGCAGTGGCTGCACGTACTCAATGTATAGATCTTTACTGCCGGGGGCATTCTTTCCTCCTATACTCATCGGGGTTTTTGTAAAAGTGGATGAAAACTTCTCAAAGAATATTAACACAAGATTGTGATATATGAGAAGTGAAAAACGTGCGCTTTTCCAGAGGCGTTTCTCTATCGTTTCAATATACTGCATTCTTAACTAACTGAAATTTCATCACATTTGAAAAAATAATACACCTTTTAGGAAGTTTTTTAAAGTTGAATAGAGGAATATTTCGATTAAAAAAGAGATGCTTGAGGAAGGGCAAAATCATACCTCATCAAAGTCTTATCGCTTTTGACCGTTGCCAGATTGACCGCCTTGAAGCTTGTATCGAAGATTGACAGATTCACTCAAAAATCACATATCCGCTGACCTTCTCAAGCCTCTTTCCCTTGAGCCCGAGCGTCTCAAGCCTGCTAATCTTTCTTTCGCGTCTGATTTCAAAAATCCTCTTGACGGTATCAGGTCCGAGGCCTGGTACACGAAGCAACGCTTCCCTGTCAGATGTATTGATTCGTACGGGAAAAAATTCAGGATGGTTGTCTGCCCATATCTCTTTGGGGTCTCTGTCAAGCCTGAGATTCCCTGTCTTGTCGAAGAGGATATCCTCGTTGTTGAAGCCATATTTCCTTATGAGGAAATCGACCTGATAAAGGCGGTGCTCTCTTATAAAAGATTCATGTTGATCTGAAAAGAATTTCCTTTCCCCGGGAATATCAGGGTGGCCGAGGCCCTTCTGGTATGCCGAGAAATACACACGTTTGAAATTCAGCCGTTTGTAAAGACCGAACATATACTTTATGATTTCAGAGTCTGTCTCATCGGATGCGCCGACAATAAACTGGGTGGTACACTTGACCTTCGAGAACTTCATGCCTTTCGCTGTGAGCTTTCCCATGAGCTTGATTGGATGGATGATGTCCCTGTCATAATCCTTTTTGTTCGAAAGTGCAGCAAAGTGTCTCTCGCCTGGTGTTTCTATGTTCAGCGATACGGCAGTTGAAAGGGATAAGGCATCTTCTATCGCTGCCTCGGATGCTCCTGGAATGATTTTGAGATGTATGTATCCCTTGAAATTATGTTTGTATCTGAGGAGGCGTGCAACCGTATTGATTTTATCCATGGTGTAGTCCGCATTATTGATGACAGCAGAACTGAGGAACAGGCCGAAGACCTTTTTCCTTGTGTGATATTCCATGAACAAGCGGGCTACTTCCTCCGGCTTGAGCGTGCAGCGGCGCACATCAGTCTCTGAACGGAGAGGGCAATACCTGCAGTCATTCGTGCAGGCATTTGAAAGCAGTGTCTTGAGAAGGACCGTATAACCACCCTGCGGAAGGGCAACAGGGTAAAGCCATCTGCCTTCCGGCCCTCTTCTGCGGTGCCCATCTCTGGCAGTACCGCATGCACAGGCAAGATCGTACCGTGAATCTTCGGAGAGAATCTTCAGTTTGTCGATGGTATCCATGCAAGAACCTTCTTACAGAATAGATTCAAAAATTTTACCCTGTAATATCAAGTTCTCTGACCCTGAACCCTACCCCTAACTCCTCTGCAATCCTCCTGCATTTCTCAACATCAACCCCTTCTACTGTCACGACTGTTACTGTAACCTCGGGAATAAATTTTTTTGCTTCTTTGATGAAAGAAAGCACTTCCTCGAAGGCGTTTTTAAAAGCAGGCTTGCATATCCTGTTATATGTTTCTTCATCCTGTGCATCAAGGCTTATCGAAATGCTGTCTACAAGCCCTTTCAATTCTGGCAGGATATTTCTTCCGTGGATAAGATTTCCATGTCCGTTTGTATTTATCCTTACCCTCCCCTTGTTCTGCTTAATCCATGCAGCAACATCTTTAATGAGCTCGAGCCTCAAAAACGGTTCTCCGTAACCGCAGAATACAATCTCTTTATACTGGGAAGGGTCACCGATTGCATTCTTAAGCTCTCTTTCTGCAGGTTCGACAGAAAGCCTCAGGTTGTGGCCTTTTACATAATCTGTATGAAATCTTATGCAGAATGAACAACTATTTGTACACCGGTTCGTAATATTAAGATAGAGGCTGTCTCTTATTTTATAGGCTATCTCACCTTTTTCAGATACCGGGCCTATCCCGAAAAGTCGCTTTGCATTGAGAATTGTGATCCTTGAGAGGTCCTCGAAACTTATTTCCCTTATTTCTGCAATCGCCTTAGCGGTATAAACAAGATAGGAAGGTTCGTTCCTCTTCCCCCTGAAAGGTTCGGGTGTAAGATATGGTGCGTCTGTTTCAATGAGTAAATATTCGTCAGGTATTGCCTTTACTATCTCCCTGAGTCCTCTGGCATTCTTGAAAGTTACAGGTCCTGCTATCGAAATATAAAAACCCATCGCCGTTACCTTTTCTGCCATCTCTATGTCTCCGGAAAAACAATGGAAAACTCCTCTCTTTACACCTGATGCCTTCACAATATCGAGTGTGTCTTTCTTTGCCTCCCTGCTGTGTATGATTACAGGCAGATTCATCTCTTTTGCATATTGAAGTTGTTTTAGAAATACTCCACGTTGAACATCACGAGGAGAATTATCATAATGATAATCAAGTCCTATTTCACCAATTGCAACAACTTTCTCCCTTTTTGCCCATTCCTTTATCCTTTCAAATACCTCCTCTGTAAAATCCTTTGCATCGTGTGGATGGATTCCAACCGAAGAGTAAATAAAATCATATTTTTTGGAAAGTTCAAGACCCTTAATATTGCTCTCAAAATCAGAGCCAATCGTGATTATCGCCTCGAACCCTGCATCCAATGCCCGTTTGAGAACATCTTCCCTATCTGGATCAAATTCATCCATTTCGAGATGGCAATGGGTATCAATCATGCGCGCTCCTTAAATTTTTTGTCAATTTTTCTTGAGTTATTGTGCGAAGTTAATATTAATTCGCTTTGCAGAAATCAGATATTCTATCTCAGCCAAAACAATAGCAGAAAAGATGAAAGTGTTTTTTTGCTATCTTTGTCTTCAGCACCTTCAACTGCTGTTCGATACTCCCTATCTGCAGTCTTAATACAGTCTCTTTCATTTTATTGCCTCCAGTTGCTATTATTTTATCCTTTTGGCTGGAATATTCTCAACCTTCAGGTACAATACCAACAGCACCATGAGTCGGACGTACTTTCGGGACAATTAACTCGCCGCCGTTAATTTTAATTTTTGCATTTGATGGTAAATTATAACCTTTTCCAATCGTATGTGAGACCTCACCGCTACTAATATCACTAATTTCAATATATTTATAATCGTCCTCTAAGATGATTTGTGCCTTTTTTTTTCCTTTTGATGACCAACGTTTTAAAGGGCTTGGGAATTATCAATATTTTGATTTTATCAATAAACAAATTAAGCTGAACATTTCCTGTTGATTCCCTAAAAGTTTGGAATTTGCCATATTTAGAATTCAAGAATGCACATAGGTTAAAAGACAAGATCTAACATCTCTTCTGCATCAATTTTCTCTTTTGGGATGCCGTATTTGAAGTCGCCCATATTATAAAAGTCCTTTTTGCCTTTTCATAGAAATTTTAAATTAAATTTCCTTTCCAATCATTTCTCGTCTTTCTCCTGAAAAAATCCAATTCTTTTTCGTTTTGGTTCAGGTGGACTCATTAACTGACGGATGGCGTCAAAAATCAACTTTATTTCTTCGTCGTGATTTTCTATTTTTCTTTCAAGCTGTGCTAATTTATGGGCAAGTTCTTTATTGATGGAAAGGATTTCCCTGAGCTTGACAAATGCACGCATAATAGCAATATTGACGTGAACGGCCTGCTTGCTTCGGAGAACACTCGATAGCATGGCTACTCCTTGTTCTGTAAAGGCATATGGATTAGCACGGCGGAGACCACCCCAACTTGAAGTCACAATTTGTGACTTCAAGTTTATAAACTCTTGATTTGTAAGTTGAAACATGAAATCTTCAGGGAACCGATCGATGTTTCTTTTAACCGCCTGTATTAAAACCTTTGGCTCAACGCCATAAAGCTGGGCAAGATCTGAACTTAGCATCACTTTCTCTCCACGAATCAAGTAGATTTTCCTTTCAATCATTTCCACCGGCACAGGAGTCTTCATATATGCCTCCGATTTGGAATCACAATTTGCGATACTACGCTTATTTTAATAATCCTTTCTCTTGAAAACTGAAAAAATTATTTTTGCTTATAATGATATGGTCTAAAACCTCGGTCCCTAAAATTTTACCAGCTTCGACAAATGCAAAAATAACCACGGTCTGAAACATTAAGTGTCTCACGGAGAACAGTGCGCAGTTGCTGCTCCATATTGTCAAAAATTCGAGACATAAACTGCTATAATTTTAGCATAGGCTGGGTAATTCTGATAAGGTCTACTACGCTGTAATTGCGGCCTGTCCGCAATCCTTCTGAACACACCCCTTCACCCCTCTCAAGAGGGGACTGGATTCCCGCCAAGTGGGAATGACAAAAATGTAGAAACAATAAATGCGTTTGTATCAGTTGTTAGATGAATATCTAAGCACCAAACTTCTTTAGTCTTCCTGCATTGGCGAGGGCTAACGTCATCAGATTCACTGTAGGGAAGATTCCGAATTCACCTTTTAGACATTCTCTTTCAGAAAATGCCTTACAAGTGTAGCCAAGCACATATGGGGATTTTAAGAGAACAGGTACCGGATGCCAGCTATGGCCTCTGAGCAAAGAGGGAGTTGAATGATCCCCTGTAATTACCAGCACATCAGGATTCAGGCCCAGTATATCGGGCAATGCTTTATCAAACTCTTCAATCTTTGAGGCTTTTGCCTTGAAATTTCCGTCTTCTCCGTAAGAATCGATTTTCTTCACATGCATGAAGAAGAAATCATAGTTATTATAATTCTCTTTCAGGAAATCCACCTCTTCTTTTATGTCACCGGTTATCGCAGGAGCATTCATTCCTAAAAGTTTTGCAAGCCCGCGGTACATGGGATATACAGCGATGCACAATGGCTTCAATCCGTAAGCTTCCTCGAAATGCGGGATATCAGGCACCTGTGCAAATCCACGCAACAGAACAAAATTTGCCTGTGGTTCTTTTTTAATAATATCCGATATCTTTGATATCAACTTTTTGACAACCCTTGCAACCTGCCTGGCTTCCGCTGTTTCAGGTGTCACGGGTACAGGCGCATTGCCTTCTTTCTGAGGGTCTGTATCTTTTATCGAATCAGACCCCCGAGGAAGTGGCTCTGAAAATCTGAGTACAACAGCAAACCTGTGCTCCATCCCTGGTGCAAAGATTATCTCAACATCATCTATCTTTTTTATCTTGCTCTGTAACCTTTCTGTAATCTTTTTGCTTACATCTGTCGGAATCCTTCCCGCACGTCTGTCTTTAACGATACCATTTTCGATTGTTGCATAATTTACGCGTACTGCAACATCTGTTTTTTTCAGACCCATTCCAAGACCGAGTGCCTCAAGCACTCCTCTTCCTATCTGCCACTCAAAAGGGTCGTATCCAAACAATGACAGGTGTCCGGGACCGCTTCCAGGAGTTATTCCTATTGACACAGGGATATGAAGACCGCATGCAGACTTTTCTGCCAGTTCATCGAGATTTCGCGTATCAGCAAATTCAAGCTCTGTCTTTCCATCCACAGGAAGGCCGCCGAGACCATCAAGGACAACAAGTAATATCTTCGTGTTGTTTTTCTGTATTAAACCTTTTATCAGCCTCTGCATAATATACTATACCTTAAACCTCGACATTGTTTCCTTGAGAATTTCTGCCGTACTTGACAGCTGTGTTGCTGATGCAGCAAATTCCTCTATTGCTGCTATCTGTTCCTCGGACGAGGCCGATGCCTCTGAAGCAGAAGATGCCGTCTCTGAAGCAGAGGATGCAATGGTCTCTATCTGCTTTACTATATTTTCGACCTGAGAAGCAATACCGGAGAACTGCTGGCTGACCTCTTCTATTAATGCTACTCCTGCCTCCATCTCTTTTTTAGCATCCTGTGTGGAAAACATTGCTTCTTCTGTTTCTTTCTGTACTTCTTTGACAATTTTTGCGATCTCACGTGCAGAGTTTGCTGAACTTTCTGCAAGTTTTCGTATTTCATCAGCGACGACTGCAAAACCATGACCTGATTCGCCGGCTCTGGCAGCTTCAATTGCTGCATTCAATGATAAAAGATTTGTCTGGAAGGCTATTTTTGTAATTACATTTACTATGTTCCCGATCTCAGAGGATCGGTCTGACAGACTTTTCATTGCATCGACTGTACTATCAGTTGCGGATTGAAGCATTTTTGTTTTTTCCGCAAGCCGGGACATCAAATCGGCGCCTCTACGTGTTGATTCATTTGCAACCTGTGTTGCTATTGAAGCTTCATGGGAACTCTCTGCTACAGAAAATGTTGCGGTTGACATCAGAGAAATAGCTGATGAAAGTTCGGCCAATGCCCTCGTTGATTGTTTTGAAACAGAAGCAAGGGCATTTGCAGAGCTTGCAAGAAAATCAGCCTGTTCCCTTATTCGGAATGTCATTTCTTTAAGTGAGGCTATCATTGAGTTGGTAGCTTTACCAAGTTGATTCAATAAGTCATCGCCTGTATCTTCACCGGCGGTTACTGCCAGGTCACCTGCAGTAACCTGTTGCAAGATATAGAAGTAGTCTGTTAAACCCGTAGCGAGATTCATTGAGTTTGTATGCAACTCCTCTGATGTCCTGCGAAGATGATCAAGCATATGGTCAAACCCGGTAGCGAGAGCATCTTTTTCAGAACGGATATTAACATTTACATCAAGATTACCCTTTCTGACTTCTTCAATACATTCTGCTAATTTTTTATATTCGGCGATCATATTATTTGTGACTTTGCCAAGCTGATTCAATAAATCGTCTCCTGTATCTTCTGAAGCCTTTACATCAAGATTTCCGAGTGCAAACTCTGAGATTACAGCAAAATAGTCACTCATTCCGAGGTCAAGATTCATGGAATTTGTATGCAGGTCTTCCAAACTTGTTTTAAGGTTTTCGACCATCTTCGCGATAGCACTCCCGAGAACATCCTTTTCGGAACGAATCTTTACTGTAGCATCTAAATCACCGGAGGCTATCTGGTCGGCTGTTTTTGATAACTCATTTAATGATATTGCCATTTTTGCAAAGGCATTCTCCATCATCTCGATCTCATTTTTAGTGTCTTCTCCAATCCTCTTATGCGATACTTCCGGTATCTGGCCCTCGGCAATCTTGTTAGCGGTATCCGTTACCCTTTTTAATGGATTGACAATTCCTCTTTTAAGAACAACAGCCAGCATTAAAACAGATATTAGAGAGAGAGACAATATGCTCCTTGAAATAATTCTTTGTTTTTGAACAGACCTCTCAGATTCTAATTTATACTTTTCATAAACATTCCCTATGCCATCCATAAAAGGATCGTAAACCTTCATAAGTTCAGGAAGAAGGATCTGTCCCGTCTGTAGAGATAACCTTTCGGCCTCCCTGTAATCTCCTCTTTCCATCGCCTTCAATACAGATACGCCTGAATGATGTAATCTTTCGTGTGGGGTTTCCAGAGCATCGAAAAGTTCTTTTAACTCAGGATAGGGCAGGGCATATGAATAGTACCACGCGCCAAATATGCACTTTTTCGGATCAAGCTCTCCCTTAAACTTCTCTCTTTCTCCGACGGTTTCTCTTAAATCTATTACCCACCTGTAATGAATTAACTGCATCTCTCTCAGTTTTTCTTTCAGTTCTATTAGGTCATTTTTTCTCTCCTCGATATCTTTAATGGCTACAATTCCTCTCTGCCAGAATATACCCAGAATCAGGACCAGGAGAAAAATAAAACCAAAACTTAAAAAGAATTTTCTGCCAACTGATAAATTTTTAAATAAATTCATATTTTATTCTTGTTTATCGGGACATAAGAAAGCTAAAACTGTATCTGGCATCTCTTTTTGCCGCCTTCCTCATCTCTTATCCAGAGAAGCGTTTTCTTTGTCCTTTCACACCATTGACGGACATCTTTTTCAAAAGTGGGGCAGTCAGCGATTACTTCGAGAAGATCACCCGATTTGAGTTCAGCTGACTTTGCAGCGATTTTCAATACAGGCTGAGGACACTTCAGTCCCAGACAATCTAAAATTACTGTTGCCATAGAAAATACCTCCTTTTTGGTAAAAATTTTTACAATAACCCGTTTTTCCACTAAAACCGGAAACATAATTCTATTTCAAAGTCTTGACAATCTCACCCTCAAAGTTGCGTATGTTGATGGAAAACAAGGGCTTTCCCGGCAAACAATGCGTGGCACATGCAAAACATGGATCGTATGCTCGAAATGCCATCTCCACCATGTTCAGAAGACCATCCGAAACCTTACCTTTTTTTATCAGACTTCTTGCTGCTTTTTCAACAGACATGCAGATCGCTGCTGAATTATTCAAGGTTGCTACAATCAGATTTACCTCTTGCAATATTCCGTTTTTGTCAGTTTTATAATGATGAAAAAGGGTACCACGTGGTGCTTCTACAACTCCTATCCCCTCCTCAGGATCTGCAGTGGGAATATTCCTGACATCCGGATCTGTAATCTCCTTATCTTTTGCGAGTTCGAGCATGCGTTCAGCAGCATACAGTGCTTCTATCAACCGTGCCCAGTGAAAGCCAAGGGTATGGTGCAGAGGTTTTCCGCCGAGTGTCTTGTACATCTTTTCAAACTCCGCATGTGCGAGAGGAGTTGCCATTCCATCGGAAACATTCAATCTTGCAAGAGGTGCGACGCGATATATGCCACTATCCATACCGTCAACAAATCCCTTCCATCCAACTTTCTTAAGATAAGGAAATTTTACATAACTCCATGGCTCAACATGCTCTTCTATATAATCGAGATAATCGCAGGGTTTGAATCTGGCAAATTCCTTTCCATCCGGATTGCAAACGCGAATATCTCCATCATAAAAGTTCACTTTGTTATTTTTATCCACCAGTCCCATATAGTATGTCTCGTGTTTGTAAACATCGCCTATTACGAGGTCGACATAATCCGGATTCTTTAGTACAATGTCCTCGAAAATTTTCAAAGTAAACTGAGCGAATTCTACTCCATAATTTGCAGCTTCAAGTATTCTCAATCTGTCATTTTCGGTGAGAGGTTTAGAAACTCCACCCGGCAGACCGCATACAGGATGAATCACCCTGCCACCAATAAGTGTGATAATATCACGACACTCCTTTCTCAATTTAATAACTTTTCCAGCAATCTCAAGCCCTACCTTGGAGATAACGCCAAGAATATTTCTCTCAGCAGCAGGTGCAGAGGGTCCAACAAAAAAATCCGGCCCACCAAGAAAAAAGAAATGCAATGTATGGTCTTCGAGCATAAATGCAGAATACATGATTTCCCTTATCTTCCTGGCAGCCGGAGTCGGTTCAATTTTAAACAGATCATCGAGTGTTTTAGCGGAACAAATATGATGGGCTGTAGGACAGACCCCACAGATTTTTGGCGTTATCCTCGGCATTTCTTCTGCAGGACGGCCGATGCAGAAGACCTCAAACCCCCTCAATTCAGGCACCTGAAAATAAGCCTTCTCCACATCTCCGCTCTCATCCAGAAAGATCTCGATCTTCCCGTGACCTTCAAGTCTTGTAACAGGGTCAACAGTAATTCGTCTATTCATTGTAAATTTAAATCCATTGTATTGTCATGCCGGATTGATTCGGGGCAGCATGACATTTTCAGAATTATGGATGACATTAATGAAGAACCCTTTGTAACATTTATACATTTAATTTCCTTCTCAGCATTGAAGCTGGTAATGAATAGTAATAAAAAATGCCTGCCGGATCAACAATTGAATTTGTAATCTTTCTTATCTCAGCTTCGTCATTGGTATCTATAATGGATGCCAGCGCCGATAAAAACTTTGCACCCTGATCAACAACCCTGCTCGTCGGGCCGAAACAGCCACGGCATGGCATATTGGCATTAATACACCGCTCGCCACACCCGTCACGGGTGGCAGGGCCAAGGCAGATAATTCCCTGATCCAGAAAACATCTTTCGGGATCGAGCATGACTTGATGAACTCTCTTAATTTCTTTTATTGCTGCTTTTTCGGGTTTTGTTTCTCTTCTCTTGCATGTCTCACATAAAGCCCTGTCCGGTGCCAGCACAGTTCCCTTTTCCGGGAGAGTGCCTGATAATATAGCTTCTATGGCTTTCAGAATCAGGTCCGGTGGCGGCGCACATCCCGGGATGTAATAATCCACATCAATAACCTGATCCAGGGTATAAACAGTATCGTAAAATTCAGGGAGTGTTAAATCACCCTCAATTACCCCGGTCTTTTTCTGAGGAAATACTCCATTATTATTAACAACAGAGGGGGCATTCTTATAAACCCAGTCAAAGATTTTATCGCGGTTAACGAAATTTGCAAGGCCGGGGATCCCGCCAAGATGTGCACAGGAGCCGAAGGCAACGATTAAACCGGATTTTTTCCTGAGAAGTTTTGAAATATCCTCCTGCTCATCGGTTCTCACAGCACCATTTATAAAACTGACTGCAATCTCAGCATCATGCAGTTTCTCGATATCTTTAATTTTAAAATCCAGTGCTACAGGCCATAAAACAATGTCAACAGCTTCTATTACCTTAAGGATATCTTCTGCAAGGTCTACAAATGCCTCTTCGCATCCGCCACATGAAGCGCACCAGTAAAAAGCAACTTTTGGCTTACCCAATCTTTATCTCCTGCAGATCTCCTGTTCCCTTTTCCGTAGAGGTGTGAGCAGGGATTCTTTTCAGGGGGCCCAATGCCTTGACTGTTTCAACCATATCGTTTATTGTCCTGACAAATTTATCAGCCTCGCTTGCTGAAACCCAATCAAGTTTCAGCCTTTCTTCTTCAATTCCAAACTGGCTTATTAGCTTTCTTAACAGATAAAACCTGCGAAGGGCTTTATAATTGCCCTCCTTATAATGGCAATCACCCGGATGGCATCCGAGTATGAGCACTCCGTCAGCACCTGATTGAAAGGCTTTGAGAATAAACTGGGGATCGATTCTTCCGCTACACATTATCCTGATAACCCTTACATTTGGTGCGTATGTCTTCCGTGAACTGCCCGCTGCATCCGCCCCTGCATAAGAGCACCAGTTACATAGAAACCCGACTATTTTAGGTTTAAATTCTTCTATTTCAGCACCTCTTCAATTTCAGCAAATATCTGCTGTTCGGTAAAATGTTTACTTGTGGCAGCACCGCTCGGGCATGCTGCAACGCATGTCCCGCAGCCTTTACACAGAACTTCGTTGATCACTGCAACTTTATTCTCTCTGTCAAGAGTTATAGCTTTATATGGACAGAGACTTATGCAGATCATACAACCGGAACAGGCATCCTTATCTATCTCTGCTGTCGTCACCTCGAGTTCCAGCCTTCTTCCGGGCACGAGTGCAGAAAGAATCTGCCCGGCAGAGGCAGCCCCCTGAGCGATTGTGTTCTGAATATCCTTCGGCCCCTGCGCACATCCGGCAATAAATATCCCTTCGATATTCGTGCTCACAGGTGCAAGCTTTGTGTGTCCTTCAGCAAAAAACCCCTCTTTGCTGTTTGAGATCGAAAGAATCTCTGAAATCATGCGGCTGTTTTTAGCAGGCACCATTGCGGGACAGAGTATCACCATGTCGACAATAAGTTCCCTCTTGCCTGTTGAAACGTCAATACATGAAAGTTTGATTCTGTCAGCATCCTGATTTAATTCCACATCCACCGGAAGGGGAGTACGGATAAACTGGATATTTTCCCCTTGCTTTACTGAATCAAGAAACGCCTGATTATCTTTTCCCGGCACACACCAGTCAGCGTATATCTCATATACATTTGCTGAGGGCAATTTTTTCCCAACCATATGTGCAAATTTCAAAGCATAAAGACAGCAGATACCCGAACAGTAATCATAATACTTTTTGTCACGGCTTCCCACACAATGTATTATTGCAACTGATTCGGGTCCCTTTGAATTTTTCATAAGAAGGTTCCCGCCGGTAGGGCCTGTCTGGGAGAGTATCCTTTCAAACTCAAGGCTGGTATATACTTCCGGTATCTTGCCATATCCCAATTTCGGTACCGCAGATGGGTCAAAAAGTTCAAATCCTGTTGCAACAATTATCCCGCCGGCTTTCCTTTCAAGGATTTCTTCCCTTTCGTCATAATTGATTGCTTCAAAAGGACAGGCTTCCTTACAGGCTGTACAATCCTTCTTTCTGAACATCTCATATTCTTCTTTTGTTATCAGTCCCAGCTCAAATGCCTCCCTGCATATATCCAGATCCTTGCTGCTGAACCGCAGACAATGTGCCTCATCAATGACAGGGACATTCGGCAGAGCACCCGTATAGGGAATATATATCGCCTTCCGGTTACTCAGATTATAGTCCAATTCATTCTTGACTGTTACAGGGCATGGCTCATAACATGCGCCGCAACCAAGACACTTATCCTTACTCACATATGCAGCTCTTTTCCTGATTTTAACTACGAAATTACCGAGGAATCCAATGACATCCTGAACATCGCTGCAGGTCAGCAATTCTATATTCTCATGATGCATTACTTCATCCATCATCGGTTCCAGCATGCAGGTAGCGCATTCCATCTTAGGAAAGACATCCTCATACCTGGCAACCCGGCCGCCGATAAAAGAATTTTTCTCCACCAGATAAACCTTTCTTCCTGCTTTTGCAAGCAACAGCGCGGCTTCCATCCCCGCAGGTCCTGCCCCTATAATTAGCACATCGGTATTGCAGTCGATCTCTTTTTTCTCAAGAGGTTCCTGAAAAGCAACACGTTTGACCGCAGCCCTCAGATATGCCTTTGCTTTTTCAGCCGCTTCGGATTTGTCAGGAGTGGGCCATGCAACCTGTTCCCTGATGTTAACCATCTGGAAAAGGTAAGGATTGAATCTGATTTTCTGGAGGGTGTTTCGAAAGGTTTTTTCGTGCTCTCTTGGTGAGCAGGATGCTATTACTATTCTGTCAGGACTTTCTTTTAGAACATCATCGCTTAAAAAATTCTTCCCCTCTTCGGAACATAACAGTTTATGTACCTTTACATAACTAACATTATCCAGTCCTGCTGAGAACTCTGCAAGTCCGTCTATGTTTAAATTGTCAGATATGTTAGTTCCGCAGCTACATATATAGACCCCTATCCTGCCACTCATAACTCCTGCTCATTTTATATTAACCCGGAAAATACATTATTGGGTTATAACATTGTGATAAGTATAATTCTATTACCCTTTATTTGCAATATAATCATAATTGTTTATTACAGACTTCCCATGACTATTTCCTGTCATGAATATACTGTAAAAGATTATACTACTGAGTTTCTCGATAGGTGGAATATTCCTGTCATGCTGTTGAAAAGAATCCAATTCCATAAATAACTTGTGAAGACGCTAAATTCGGCTTTATAATAACGTATAGAAAACGGGCGGTTAGCTCAGCCGGGAGAGCGCCACGTTCGCAACGTGGAAGTCGGGGGTTCGAATCCCCTACCGTCCACCAATGATTTCTTTATTTTTCAAGAACTTATACAGGCAAAAACCCCTAAAAATGTGTCGGTAAAGTGTCGGTAAAAATAAAAAGTCCCCAACACAGCACACCGGCTGGTTGGGGACTGATTTTTGCCTTTAAATATTTGTTGCATCTATCCCAATTTTCTGGTTGTTCTTGACCATTCTGTCATAATAACCAGGTGGTATTTCTACAACAACTGTATCCTTCGGAGTTCTTTTGACTCCGTAGAAGCCTTTAATTTTATTTAGAGCTTCTTCTTTAGAAGCGGCTGTAACATCGTGGAGATCGTATCCTCTCCACCAGACTTGATAGTTACTCATATTACCTGTGCTCCTTTCAGCAACAGCCTTTGTTATTTTGTCGGATCTGCTTTTTTATTTATGCAATTTCAACTTCACGGCCCTTTTTTGTTTGATCGTTTATCAGGATATCCACAATCCAGTACTTCTCGACTTTTCTGAAGTCGATCAGGCTAAGATTTCTAATGATAAAGTTTCTAAGGTCTGCCTCCTCTACCCACCACATATCGCCGCCCTGCTTCTCGGTCCTGTCAGTCCCCCGCCTTGTGGCTTTGAGATATCCTTCACGTATCCAGCGAGTCACACAATGGCTGTCAATACCAAAACCTAAAGCAACCTGCGATGCCGAATAACCCTCGAGATTCTTTGCCAGCCTGAGGCGTTTTTTCTTCAGCAAAATTGCCGTGGTGCTTCTTTTAAATCCAAACATGAGCATTTTGCGTCTTATTGTCTCAGGGCTGTATCGGGCAAAGCGATTTAAAAGCCTGATTTCCTTGTTGCTCCACTTGCGCTCAGGTGGATAAGGTTTTGGTTCATAGGCTCCAATCTTTTTTGCTCTACGGGTAACTTTCCAGTGAGGCATTCCCAATGCCTCTGCTAACCGTTTAACCTGACCTTTTCCTGTACCATGGATTCTGTAAGTTTTTCTGATGACCTCATCCATTTGTGGTGTGAAAACATACATAAAAACTTCACCTCTCATTAATTTCTTGCGACCTTTTTCTCTCCAATGACTTGTCGTGCTGCTCCCATGTGTGTGAGTATCCAAGCCAGCACCAAGCACAGCGGGAGTCATACTGTGATAGCTCCCCATAACCGAGAGTATTACAGAGCACTTGTTCGTCTGGCCGCCTGTTTACTCCGTATTTTTTGTTATGCTCTTCTCTTGTCATTGCTGTATTTTCCTGCTTACTTTTCAGGAATCTTCACTAAAACGATAATCGAGTCCCGAAAGTCTTCGTGGATCTCTTCAAAGTCTCCATCTTGAGGGTAATCCTGCCCTGTGTATTTTCTGTATGCTTTTTCGGACTCTTTTTCGTCCCAGAATAGTTCTATACCATCATGGATACCTTGGAACATCTTGACCAGGACAAAAATTTTCTTTTTGGGTTTTTGCTTCTTGGTTTTCGCATTTTTTATTTCCGGCTCCAAAAGCCAAGGATAGACGTCATATGAAGATTGACCGTAGAATTCCGTGAGGACATCTATCAGAGCATCCCTAATAACTGCCACATGTTCGATATTGTATGCCGCATCCTTCTGGAATTGTTTAATGAGATAAAAACACGATACATCTACATAATCTTGCTGCTCTATTTGGGCATCGGTCAGGCTGCCTTCGGCGTTTTTTATGACTTCCGTGTCAAAGTCTCTGTCACATTGCACGCAATAATGCTCACTATTAAGAGCATCATTACATATTGGACAATTAAAGATTTTTCCCATAAGTTTTTCCTTTCCGTTTTTATTAATTCTTCTTTGGTCTGTTTTTGGCCTCTTCTTTTGCTTCTTCTACAAAACTGGCAAATTCCCTATCACTCACCACTGCATCAGGTGCGTAACAGTCCAGCTTTTCGGCATTTATTCCTTTGTCATGGTTAACGATAAATATCTCCGCATCGTTTGTTGCAGTGATTGAAGCAACATCCCCATCCATAACTTCAATTAATATTTTCACTGGGGTTCCCTCCTGATCAGATTTTGACTTAAGGTGTGATTATGTCGGCATCACAGAAGACTCTCTTTGCGGGATAACCTTTCACTACCAGAAATTCGACAAAGCCATCGAGAGATGGGTCCGGGTCTTTATCCTGCTCAAGAAGAGAATGATAGTTGTCTTTCCACTGCTCTTCTAATTTTCCAATATCATAAGGTTGTAGTGTTGTCGCCAGAAGTCCCATTACCTCGCCATCCTGATCATACATTTGATAGAAAAGCACATTGCCTAAAGGAATAACGTCTATATTTATACCCATTTTGCCTCCTTCTTTATCTATCGGGTTCGAATTGTTTGTTATGCAAATGCAGCCCTTGCCGTAAGATGCACACGTTGAGCATGTTGGCCAGTCGGGGCATGACCATGATGTGTTACTTAAACAAATCGAGCCGCAATGTATGCACTGTAATGACATTTTTCACCTCCGTTAAGTCTTGTTTAGATTTTCCATACTGGCGCAACGCTTGCCAAATTCGAACGCTGTTTCGACAGCCTCAGAGACATTTTCAGGTGTAAAATCCAGCATCTGACATTCCTCAATATGAGAGTGCCAGGGTTCCCACTTTTTGGTCTTAGGATTATAGACATTAAACATTTCCCATTCCCTGCATTCGGGATTGTCACAAAAGCCACGGGAAAGCTCTTCCCTTTCCCCTACAAGCTGTATTACCATTGGAACTCCCGTAAACCCAGCTCCCGGTATCTTGATAACAACCTCTCCATTATTTCTTTTCTTGAACATATTGCCTCCCTTAAAAACAAAAACCCTACGAGTAATAACTTATAGTACTACCCGTAGGGTTATGGCTTTGTAATATATTAAGATTTTTGTTGCTCTGACCGTAATATTTAATAGAGAGTTAGAATGTGTGAGAAAAAAGAAGATGTTGAATAATACCCATGTGCAGATCTATGAAGGATCTTCGAAAATAACAAAAATCTTAGCAAGATGGGCAAACAGACCATGGTTGTGGATGACTTCTTCTTTTGAAGAGCTCTATCCCCCTTAAAACCTAAGGCTCTATCACGAACTTATTTGAAAGATCAGAGGAGAAAGTATAAGGTAGTATGGAGCTTGTCCTTTGTGATAAGGGAACTCAAAAATGCGGTTGCAAAACCCCTTGTTTTATCCTATTAAACGTAAATAAAATGTGATAGCTAAAACATAATATTTTAAACACGTAATATCAGGTCTTGATTAACCCTTTCACATAGAAAGAGAGATTTCAAGCTTTTCCAAACATGTTTTTCTTCCTCACAGTAGCAGATTTTTTTGCCTGACCTGATCGTCATGTTTGTTTCTTTAGGAAATTCTTGCGCCTCACGATTTTTATAGGGTCTTTTCTCCACAGGTAAATATGAGTTGGTCAATTTCGGAACATATCTCACTTTCTCCCTATACTTTACATTTTCGGCTCCACCAAGTAGTATGTTGAGTTCATTCGCGAAGAGTTACGGTGTTGCCGAGAAGTACCATTGGAAATGTTGTGCGGGTCCGGGGAGTCCGATGTTTATTTCCCGTTTAGCATATCCATCCAGCGAATTGCCTCCGAGTCACTGACTTTTCCAAGGTAGAGTTGCGTAGTCTTCACATCCTGATGCCTGAGGATCACCTTCGAGATGATTTCCAGCGGCACCCCGTTTCTGCTGGCGTAAGTCGCCGAATGACGCCTGAGATCATGAGGAGAGACTTTGACGTTGAGCTTAACCACGATCCTGTGGACAAGATTCCTGACCGTTGTGTAGCAGACCCTGAATACCCTGTCATCCGGCAGCAAATTGTTGGCTGTAATATATTCGGCCAGCTTTTGCGCGATATGCTCAGGCATGAAAGCTACTTCAGATTCCTTCCCCTCAAGAGCAGAACTCGAGAAAGCTACAGGTTGCTCTTGGAAACGCTCCGTCAATGGTTTGGAGATTTTGAGGCCGATTCGGTAAGGGCCAAGGACATCTTCCACTTTCTTGAGTCCAGCAAAGAGTTCTACGGCTTCCTTGATATTCATTGTTCTCCTTATGTTTTCTTGAATCTCCGGGACCCGCTTTTTGTCTTAATTGTAGCTCGTGACCGGACTACAACAGGAACCAGAACGCCTCGCACGGAACATTTCCCGAAGGCTTTCGAGACAAGGGCTTGAGCCTTCACGCCTCCAAACTTATCCTTAGCCTTGCAAGAGAGGTTAATCTCCAGCAAGCCTCGGCCAAGCCCATTGATTCAATAACTTACGAAAAAACTTGACAATTATCTCTATTCTAAATTAAAAATAATAATTCTAAATTAGAATATAAATTCTAATTATTAACAAGGTTGCTTATGGAGAAGATGGGTAGGCGCGAAAGGGAAAAGCGGGCAAGGCGGCAGGAGATACTTAATGTAGCAGAAAAGCTCTTTGCCCAAAAAGGCTTTTTTAGAACCACTCTGGCCGAGATAGCAGATGCCTCTGAGTTCGGTATGGCTACCCTCTATCAGTTTTTCCCAAGTAAAGAGGACATTTACTTCACACTCATTACTGAAAAGACAGAACAACTATTCTCTCTGATAGAAAAGGCTGTATCACGTTTTGATTCGAGCATGGATAAACTTAAGGCTCTCGTTACTACAGCCTTTGATTTCTTTGAGGATCACAGGGATTTCTTCAAGATCTTCATTTCCGAGAGAAGTGGCTTCGAGTGGACAGTAAAGGAAGACCTCGGTTTAAGGATAAATCAACTATATGAACGATATCTTATGATTCTTCAAAATATCATTGAGGAAGGGATCATGCGTAAAGAGATCAAGCCACTTAATCCTGAGGAGATCGCACATGGTTTAGCTGGAATAATCAACTCCTTTATCTTCCATTGGATCTCAAAACCGGTAAAAAGACCGTTGAAATCAAGGATTCAAAATTTACTAACCATGCTATTTGAAGGGATTGCTATCAGCCATGAGAAGAATGCTTAGAATGAACCTCTTTTTAGGAATCTCAGTACTGTTTATTTTAACGACAGCCGGATTGGTCTTTTCATCTGACGAACTCCCCCTTATTAAGGGGGTCTTATCCTTAAAAGAAAGTATCAGGATTGCTCTCAAAAACAGCACCCTCATCCAGGAACGGAAAGAGGCTGTCTTACAGGCCATGGCCGAAACAGAGGCAAATTACGCTGACTTTTGGCCCAAGGTGAGCACTGGTTATAGCTACAGTGGGCTCTCCGAGGAACCTTTTATGAACTTCGGCGGGCAGAAAATCCCTACCAGCACAAGGGATAATTACCGGTGGGATGTAACCCTGAATCAGCCGGTGTTTATAGGGTTCGCCCTTAAAAATAAATATGAGCTATCAAAGGTCGGGTTCGGTATGGCGAAATACTATGAAGACCAGGTGAGAAAAGATGTTATCCTTGAGGTGAAGAAAGGCTATTATCAAATCCTTAAGGCTCAAAAATCCCATGAAGTAGCCCTTGAAGCAGTAAGACATCTGGAGGCCCACCTTAAGGACGCCGAGGCCCTGTATAAATATGAGTTAATCCCCAAAAATGACCTCCTGAAATCACAGGTAGCCCTGGCCCATGCCAGACAAGACATGGTAAAAGCCGAGAATCAGGGAAATCTGGCGATTTCCCATTTCAATACCCTCTTAAGGATAGGGATTCATTATCCCACAAAAGTTGAGTATATCCTATTCGTTAAGCCTCTACCGATAGGTATGGAAGAGGCTATAGAAATAGCCCTTAAAAACCGGCCTGAGGTAAAGGCACTTGAGGCGGCTGTAAAAAGAAAAGAGATAGGTAAATGAAAATGCCAGAGAAGATCGTCGAAAAAATCAAGGAAGATGTATCAGAAATCATTAAAAAAGGAAAAGAGGTTCCAAAAGAGGTACGGGAAAAGGTAAAGGAAAGAGTAACTGCTGTCCTGGAGAAGACGGAGGCAAAAGGAGAAAGCATAAGAAAAATTACTGAAGATGCTGTAAGGGGAGCTGTCGAGGCATGGGGAGAAGCTGGTGGTAAATTGACTGAGGTGGTTCACGGTGCCGCAACAGGAGCGATTGAGGCCATACGAGATGCAGGAGATAAGACAAAGGCCTTTCTCAAGGATGCTAAAGATGGAGCAGTGAAAGGACTGGAGCATGCACTGGAAGTGGCTAAAGAAACTACCAAGGAAGCAACAGAAAAGGTCAGGGCTGAGATTAGAGAAGTCATCCATAAGATAAAAGGAAAGGAGGAGGGAAAATAATGGACATTATCAAGAAAGCAATGCTTTTGGGATTAGGCTTATTCAGCCTAACCAAAGAAAAGGCAGAAGAATTTGTTGATGACCTCGTCAAACGTGGAGAGGTGACCAGGGAAGAAAGGTTCAAGATAGTGGATAAGCTGCTTAAGGAGGCTGAAAAGCAGGAAGAAGAGATGGTTGGGAAGATAAGCGAAACTGTGCAGAAGGTAATAACCGAACTGGGTCTGCCTACTAAAAAAGAGCTGGATGAAATTTTGAAAAGACTTGAGGAGATAGAAAAGAAAATATCCTAAAATTATGCCAATCTTTAGAGTTCGCGAAACCTATCAGGATCTGAAGAGATATGGCCACATTGTCACCGTTCTTGTCCGATATGGATTTGGAGATCTTCTTGATCGACTGAAGGCCAGGTACTACGTGCCCTGGCAGAGAAAGGTGTTCAAAAAAGAGGTAAGAGGGCTCGAACGCCTCTCGACCCCCGAGCGTGTGCGCCTGGCCTTTGAGGAACTGGGCCCTACTTTTATAAAATTTGGACAGATATTAAGCAGTAGGCCTGATTTACTTCCTGCTGAGTTTATTCAGGAATTCAGTAAACTTCAGGATAGAGTGCCACCCTTTCCGTTTGAGGATGCCAGAGCCCTCATCGAGGCTCAACTTGGACGGCCCCTCAATGGACTCTTTGAGTACATAGATGAACAGCCCGTAGCTGCTGCCTCTCTTGCTCAGGTTCACCGGGCCAGGACAAAGGCCGGTGATGATGTGGCAGTCAAAGTACAGAGACCTGCAATTGAAGACATTATTGAGACAGACATCCGCATCCTTCATGATTTGGCTACCCTTGCAGAACGGCACCTGCCTGAAAGCAGATATTATGAGCCGGTCAGAATTGTTGATGAGTTTGCCAGAACCATCCGTCGGGAACTTGATTTTGTTAGAGAAGGCCGAAATATAGAGAGGTTTAGAAAATACTTTGCCGGTGATGAGACCGTTTACATCCCAAAGGTATACCGGGATTTAACGGCACCGAAAGTATTGACCATAGAATACATTCGTGGAATTAAAATCTCAGACCTGGAACAATTACAGGCGGCTGGGTTAGACTGTAAGACCATCGCTACTAACGGAGCCAACCTTATTCTTAAGGAGGTCTTTGAGTTCCATTTCTTCCATGCCGATCCCCATCCCGGAAATCTCTTTGTCCTTGAAAATAATGTGATTGCGCCTGTGGACTTCGGCATGATAGGTATGCTCGATGAGGAAATCGCTTACCAGATAGGCATTATGTTCACGGCCATCGTGGAAAAGGATGTAGATTCGATGTTAGATATCTTTCTCAGTATTGGCATTACACCAGAACCAATAGATCGAACTGCCTTCAGACTGGAACTGGCAGATTTTCTTGAACGCTACTATGAAGTCCCTTTACAGCAATTGAATATCGGGATAATTATCAACGAATTGATGGACATCATCCGCCATTACAGGCTGCGGTTTCCTCCGGACCTGGTCATGATGACCAAGGCACTCGTGATTAATGAGGGTGTGGGCACGATGCTCTATCCTGAATTTAATATTATTGAACATACCAGGCCTTATGCCCAGAAACTTATGATTCGGAGGTTTGATCCTACCAGACAGTTGAAGGAACTCTCCAAACTGGTTGGAGATGCCGTCATACTTTTTAAAAAGTTGCCATCTGATATGAGAGAGATTCTCACAAAAATCAAGAAAGATGAACTGGGAATAAAATTTGAACATCGAGGACTCGAACGCATCACCAAAGAACTTGATAGATCAAGCAACCGTCTGAGCTTTGCGGTAGTGATCGCTGCCCTCATTATTGGCTCATCCATAGTGTTCCAGACAGAAGTGGGCCCAAAACTGTTTGGCTATCCCCTCCTCGGCCTGGCAGGTTTCCTATTGGCCAGCATCCTTGGCCTGTGGTTGCTGATCGGCATCCTGCGTTCGGGAAGGTTGTGAAGGAGGCTAACCATGAAAACACCAAGGCTCAAACATGTCGTGATTGTTTCAGGAGTGCTGGTCATAGCACTGTCTCTATTCTGGTTTATAAGGGGTCAATTAATTAAAAAAATCCCGGAAGGGTTAATTATTGCAATCGGACCAGCTTGACGCCCGTTATCTAAATGCAAAGGAAAATGTCTCACTTCTAAGGGCTCAGGTGGAACAGGCAGCCTTAGACATCACATTTACGGGAAAAAGCACCACAGCATCTATAAATGCAGCCGAGGCTGCTGTGAAGGCGGCCAGGGCGCAGCTTGAGAAGACGAGGGCTGTCCTGGAGAAAACCAGGAGAGATTTTGAACGCTACTCTTCACTTTTCCAGGAACAGCTTGTTTCTGTCAGCGATTTTGACCGGGTCAGGATGAACCACGAGACCAGCCTTGCGGATGTAAATGCGGCAGAAAAGGAGCTTAAAAGGGCAGAGGCGAATTTAGAAGCAGCCCTGGCCGCAAAGGATATAGTGAATATAAAGAGAAGGCAGCTCCAGGGTGCGGAGGCAAATTACAGGGCATCCGTAGCCAGAATGCAGGAAGTATATGCCGACCTGCAGGAGACAAAGATTTATGCCCCGGCAGACGGGACCATCCTTTCACGACCGGTTGAGGTTGGCGAGATAGTCAATCCAGGCACACCGCTCTATGTGATGGTCGATATGGATAAGCTATATTTAAAGGTATATATCCCTGAACCTGACATAGGGGAAATAAGACTCGGAAACGAGGTAAGGGTATTTGTGGATGCCTTTCCTGATAAGCCATTTAAGGGGAACATAACAAAGATATATGGGCAGGCTGAATTCACACCGAAAGCTGTGGAGACCAGGGAGGAGCGTGTCAAACTTGTATTTGGGGTGGAGGTCTCGGTTGAGAACTCCGAAGGTCTTCTGAAACCGGGCATGCCCGGCGATGCGGTCATCCGCTGGAAGGAAGGCACGCCGTGGATAAGGCCTTAAATCCCCACATCCCCCATTTGATAAAGGGGGGTGAGGGGGAATTTCCTGTTATAAAGATTGAAAACCTCTGCAAATATTATGGTCGCAAGAAAAAGGTTGAGGCTGTTTGTGATGTCTCATTTGATGCAGATCGTGGCGAGATATTCGGACTCATAGGCCCTGACGGGGCAGGCAAGACCAGCATAATTCAGATACTGGCAGGCGTGCTTTCAGCATCTAAAGGACAGGCATCAGTCGCAGGCATAGATATTATCAAAAACCCGGAAGCTATCAAAGATATTATTGGTTACATGCCACAGGGTCTTGGTTTAAACCTTTATGATAGCCTTTCAGTGGCTGAAAACATAGCATTCTTTCGAGACCTTCGTCAGGTTCCAGCAGATATATATGAAAGCAATAGGAAGAAACTTCTGAACATGACACGGCTTGAGCCCTTTCTCGGCAGACAGGCACGTCACCTTTCGGGCGGGATGAGACAGAAATTAGCCTTAATCTGCACCCTTATCCATTTGCCTGATATTTTGCTCCCTGATGAGCCAACAACAGGAGTAGACCCTATTTCGAGGATGGATTTCTGGCAGATTATACAAGGCATTGTAAAGGAGCGCAAGGTTACAGTACTGCTTACCACATCGTATATGGATGAGGCAGAGCGCTGCCACAAGGTTGCATTCCTGCATAAAGGAAAGATGATAGACGAGGGGACTCCTGACTCACTCAGATCAAGACTAACAGGAAAATTTCTAAAGCTTGCAGCACAGCCCCAGCATGAGGCTTTAAAACTGCTACGGTCGTGGGATAAAGTGGAGTCATCAGAAGTCTTCGGAATAGAAATTCGCCTGAGTCTTAAAGCTCAGGAGAAAGAGCTACTTTCTTACCTCGCTGCTCTTGCAGAAACGAAGACGGACATCTGGGTGAGAACTTCGGGAATGTTCAGGTCTTTAAAGACCTGAAAACGCTCGTTGGTGAGCTCAGTTTGAACAGAAAATCTGTTCAGCTATCATCGGGAATCCCCTGCCTTTAGGCATGGGGAGGATGTCAAAGCCATTTATGTCTTTACCATGTCGAGTCTCGGTATTGCAATTGCAACAGTAGCACGAAATCTGCCCCAAGCCATGATGATAATGCTGCTTATCCTTGTGCCGATGCTCTTTCTTTCCGGTGCCTGGACTCCACCTGAGGCCATGGCATCATGGATGCAGTGGGCAAGCCTCATATCACCAATGAGATACTTCATCGATTTCGGCTATAGTGTTTTGTTCAAGGGTAATGGTATTACTTATGTATGGAAGGATATAGTGGGAATAATGGTCATGGGTACGTTACTCTTCGGTTTTTCCATATGGTGGTTTGGTAGAAAAATAGCAAAATAAAGACCATTCAAAATTATCTGTAACATAGAGGAATGTTGCCCTCTTTTTTTAATTAACATTAATACCTCTTCTTCTTCTCCACAACCTCCCCCACAATCCCCTTCTTCATCTCGATGTCAGGATATTTCGGATTGACAGGGTAGTCCACCCTTGCCTCGAATGAGATATCTGTTTAGTAGAAAAGGAAAAAACCATTTCAGATATGCATGTTTTGCTTGGTAAATGTTATGGTATCGCCCGAAACTGCTGCGTTTACTTGTGGCTGTACTAAACAGTCACCATTTTATGCCACGGTGTACAGTTGACAATAGATTTGTAAATCTGTCTCAAGAAATTATATGTGCTTGCTTCAAATGATATTCATCATTTTTTATCGTGCATCAAACCTCTCTGCTTGCAGGTGTACTTTGCTTTTTCCGAAAAGCCTTTTGAATGCACATTGATGAAGAAGTCAACAACTTATCTATGTCAAGTCTTGTCTTTTACAAATAAAAAAGCGGAGGCCAAAAGGCGCTCCGCTTTTGTCAGATAAACAATATTACGGTACAAAAACACATGTCTGCTCAACAAAATAATCCCGCTCTATAATGTCACCATATTCTTTTCTGTAGCTTTCTTTAATTTCTTCCAGATAGCCTTCGGGATTCAGGGATTCCAGCCTGGATCTTAAACCCTGTACCTCTTTTGTCATCTCCTCAATTCTTTGTTCGATTCCTTCTCTCTCATCGAGAAACAACGCATAGGCATTCTTAATATCATGATTGTATATTGTCTTTAGCTCGGAAGCAACCTCCTCAGTTAGTTTCGCGATCTCATCCAAGAGTGTTTTCATCATTGCGGTGTTAATGTCAGTATATTCTCCCCAGATGCAGAATTGCTTGAGAAAACTTTCCCAGTTGAAAAATATTGCAGGCACCGGCCTGACCAGCATACTGTTTTGTTTTGCGTATGTGATAATCTCATCGTCCCAATAAGTATGATAGAAGCCTCTTAAGTTGTAGTGTGCTATAAACCCGCAGTGCAGATGCAGATGTTCGTAAATAGCTTTTGTGAATTTCTCCGGCTTGAAGCCGCTTTTTACAAAGTTCATCCATTGGGTCACGATGCTGCGTTTCTTTTCTGCCGAAAGCCATTCTGCATCGGTGAAAGAAGCAGGATATGAACACCCTGCAACTTTTTTCTCGATAAGGTCTATCTGGCTTTTTATAGACTCATGGTTTCTTTTTAGTTCTGATAACCTGCGTTCCTTGAAGTTTTTGTCGCTTATATATTGAACAGGATAATATTCAAGACTGAATGCTATTATGTTAGCGTTTATGCTCAATTTCTTACCCCCTGCGTTTCTACTTTTGCTCAGCACAGGATATGTAACTTTCATATCCTATGATCACATGGTCGTTGAGTGTAATACCGAATAAGTCACAGGCTTCTTTTACCCTTTGTGTAAGCATCTTATCTTCCCTGGAAGGTCTCGGGTCACCGGACGGATGATTGTGGATAAGGATTATTCTTGGAGCATTTGTCAGCAATGCGGGTCTTATTATGTTTGCCATCTCCACATTTGCATAATTAGTTGAGCCTTTTGCAGCCAGATAAAATCCTATTGCCTTCCCTCCGGTATCCATACAGAGAACATAAAAATTCTCCTGGATATCGTCCCCAAGCCATTTAAACATCTCGTAAACATCAGCAGGATTCTTAATACACTCGCAGTTTCCATAAGAGGATGTTTTTTCCCGCACGATCTTCAACTCTATTCGCTGCAAAGTCATATATTGTCTCTCCTTAATATAGCCTTATGATAAATTAAGAAAACAGCCTCCGGGGTTTGTTTACTCCCCGGAGGCTGTTTTTCAAAACATTGCGAACTGTGCGACCTTGCCATCAAGCACGCTGTCAAGATCGCCATATTTGACTTCAACGGTAGACTGTTTCTTCTTTTTGCCTTCTACTATCGACACCCTGACAACAACATTCTTGT
>JACUUX010000079.1 GCA_014859105.1 Nitrospirota bacterium | reverse complement strand
ATGATAATGTTAGATGTAATATAAGTCTCCGGGATGATTCGCCGTGAATTGCTGATCTCTGACTTTTAATTTTGACAAATTGCTTTAAGAGATGTCAAAATGTTAGACTTAAAGATAATCTTTTTATTGCTGTAATGACAAGATGATTGGCGATAATTTAACAATTGGTTTAACATACGATGACGTGCTTCTTGTGCCTGCCAAATCCGCTGTGCTTCCAAGAGAAGTTGACATGACTGCCATGCTAACAGGGAATATCAAAATTAATGTGCCTATTGTCAGTGCTGCAATGGATACGGTTACCGAGGCTAATCTCGCGATAGCTATAGCACGTGAAGGTGGTATCGGCATTATACACAGGGCAATGAGCCCTGAAAGGCAAAAGTCTGAAGTAGATAAAGTAAAGAAATCTGAGAGTGGAATGATACTTGACCCTATCACTATTCTGCCGGATGCACCAATATCTGAAGCTATGTCTTTAATGGAAAAGTACAGAATATCGGGTGTGCCCGTTACAGAAAGAGGGAAATTAATAGGGATAATAACAAACAGAGACCTTCGTTTTGAGACCCAATTCAATAAAGAGGTTTCAAAGGTAATGACAAAGGAAAAACTTATTACGGCACCTGTTGGCACAACGCTCAATGAAGCTATGAAGATACTTCATAAATACAAAATCGAAAAACTGCCTATTGTCGACAAAGAAAATAATCTAAAAGGGCTTATAACTATAAAAGATATTGAAAAAAGAAAAAAATATCCCAGTGCGTGTAAGGATGGGGTAGGGAGGCTGCGTGTCGGAGCTGCAGTCGGTATCGGTGAAAATTCAATAGACAGAGCAGAAATGCTTGTGAAAGCTGGTGTAGATGTGATTGTAATCGATACGGCACACGGCCATACATCCGCTGTTATTAATACATTAAAGACATTGAAGAAGAAATTTAATGTAGATGTGATCGCCGGAAATATTGCCACTGCTGAAGCCGCCTTAGACCTTATTAAAGCAGGTGCTGACGGAATAAAGGTTGGAATAGGACCGGGGTCGATTTGTACTACAAGGATAATAGCAGGCGCAGGGGTACCTCAAATTACCGCAATAAAAGAATGTTATGAGATTGCATACAAATATAAAGTCCCTATTATTGCAGACGGAGGGATAAAATACTCGGGCGACATAACGAAGGCTATAGCTGCCGGTGCACACTCAGTTATGATAGGCAGTCTGTTTGCAGGCACGGATGAATCGCCCGGTGAACTGGTACTTCTTCAGGGGAGAAGCTATAAAGCATACAGGGGCATGGGCTCGATCGGTGCAATGGAGCAGGGGTCAAAGGACAGATACATGCAGTCCGGAGTGGAGTACACAAAGCTCGTTCCAGAGGGTGTAGAAGGCAGGGTGCCGTATAAAGGGCCACTTTCCCATAGTATCCATCAATTAACAGGAGGCCTGCGTTCAGGGATGGGTTACTGCGGTTGCAGAACACTTGATGAACTCAGGAGAAAGGCGAAATTCGTCAGGATTACAAATGCAGGCCTTAGAGAAAGCCACGTACATGATGTTATCGTAACAAAAGAGGCCCCGAATTACAGGCCTGAATGGTAACAAAAATAATCATTAGTCATCAGTCAATAGTTAGAAAAATAAAAAAGCTAATGACTAATGACCAATGACCAATGACTCAGAACGAAAGAATATTAGTCCTTGATTTTGGCTCGCAGTATACGCAATTAATTGCAAGACGCATAAGGGAAAGCAAAGTATATTCCGAGATATTTCCTTTTAATATCCCCGTTGAAAAGATAAGAATTTTTAATCCTAAGGGTGTAATACTATCGGGCGGACCGTCAAGCGTTTATGATACAGGCGCTCCGCTGCCAGATCCCCAAATATTCCAGCTCGATATCCCCGTTCTTGGTGTTTGTTATGGCATGCAGCTTATGGCTCATTTACTCGGCGGAAAAGTTACAAGGGCTCAGAAAAGAGAATACGGTAAAGCAGAACTTGCAATAAAAGATAGGAAGGGAATATTCGAGAATATTCCTCAAAAGATAGTTGTCTGGATGAGCCACGGCGACCGCATAGAAGTCTGTCCACCTCAATTCAAACCAATAGCATTTACAGATAATTCACCTGTTGCAGCTATGGCAAATAAAAGGAAAAAATTTTATGCTTTACAATTTCACCCGGAAATTGTTCACACTTTTATGGGTTTTAAGATTTTAAAAAACTTTATTTTTAGTATATGCGGATGCAAACCGCTCTGGACAATGAAGTCATTTATTGAAACGACAACGAGGGAGATAAAAGAAAAGGTTGGTAATAAAAAAGTTGTATGTGGAATAAGCGGAGGGGTTGATTCTACAGTCACATCTGTGCTTGTACATAAAAGTATCGGCAACCAGCTTACATGTATTTTTGTGGATAACGGCGTTCTGAGGACCGGAGAAGCAAAAAAGGTTGAAGAAACATTACGAAAGTTTTTTCATATGAATATAGAATTTGTAGACGCATCAGAAAGATTTTTGAAAAAGCTGAAGGGTGTTACAGATCCTGAGGCAAAGAGAAAAGTAATAGGCAATGAATTCATAAAAGTATTTGAAGAAGAAGCAAAAAAAATCAAAGGGGTTGAATTTCTTGCCCAGGGAACACTATATCCTGATGTTATAGAGAGTCTTCCTTTCAGGGGGCCATCCGCTACCATAAAAAGCCATCATAATGTAGGGGGACTGTTAAAGAGGATGAGGTTAAAACTTATCGAACCTTTAAGGGAATTATTTAAAGATGAGGTTCGTGTTCTGGGAAGAGAACTTGATATTCCTGAAGAGATAATAAACAGGCATCCGTTTCCCGGACCCGGACTTGCAATAAGAGTTATAGGTGAGGTTACGAAGGAAAAATGTGACATTTTAAGAAAAACGGATGCGATAGTTTTAGAGGAAGTAAAAAAAGCAGGGATTTATACAAAGCTCTGGCAGTCATTTGCAGTGCTTTTGCCTGTGAAAAGCGTTGGAGTGATGGGTGATGAGAGAACATATGAAAATGTTATAGCTGTCAGAGCGGTAAAGAGCCTTGATGGCATGACGGCAGACTGGGCAAGGATACCTTATAACGTGCTTGGTAAAATATCGAACAGGATAATAAACGAAGTCAAAGGAGTCAATCGGGTAGTCTATGATATAAGCTCAAAACCACCGAGTACGATAGAGTGGGAGTAAAAATGGTCAATAGTCAAGAGTCATCCTTAATTATAATTTGAGCCCGGTGACCATTTACCAGCGACTAATGACCCTGAATGAATTATGGATATTAAGGCTTATTTAAAAGAAAAACGTGAACTGATTGATTCATATCTGAGAACATATTTTGAAAACTCATCTTTACCGTCTGTTCTCAGGGATGCCATGAAATATTCATTATTTGCAGGCGGCAAAAGGATAAGACCTGTCCTTGCTTTAGCATCATATGAGGCTTGCGGAGGTGAGCCAAAAGACATACTTCCCCAGGCAGCAGCAATTGAGCTTATACATACATATTCTCTTATACATGATGACCTGCCGGCAATGGACAACGACGAATTGCGACGCGGTAAGCCCACAAATCACAAAGTATTCGGAGAGGCACTGGCTATTCTTGCAGGTGATGCGCTTCTTACAGAAGCTTTTTTTATGATGACGAACACAAATCCCCCCTTGCCCCCCTTAAGTAAGGGGGGGCAGGGGGGATTATTCTCGCCTGATAAGCCGGTTGTATCACCAGTCTTGCAATCAGCAGTACTGAGGGTTATTCGGGAAATAGCCCTGTCAGCAGGAGCATCAGGAATGGTAGGAGGGCAAGCAATAGATATTCTTTCAGAAAACAAACAACCTGACAGGGAAATTGTTTTTTTTATTCATTTACATAAAACAGCAGCAATGATAAAAGCATCTGTAAGGATAGGTGCTATACTTTCAGATTCAACAGAAGATAAAATAGAGGCATTAACAACATACGGCGAAAATGTAGGTCTTGCTTTCCAGATTATTGATGATATACTCGATATCGAAGGAACCACAGAAGAGCTCGGTAAATCATCAGGGTCAGACAATAATAAGAAGAAAATGACCTATCCATCAGTAGTCGGATTAAAAGAGGCCAGAAGAGAAGCGTTTGATTTAGTTTCATCAGCAATAGATGCTCTGCGAGTATTTTCTTACAGGGCAAACCCGTTGAGAGAGATAGCTGTTTATCTCATGGAAAGGAGGACTTAGTGTATCTGGAGTATATCAAATCTCCTGAAGATTTGAAAAAGCTTTCCACCCAGGAATTAAAAGAACTTGCTGAGGAGATCAGAAAAACAATAGTATACAGGGTTTCAAAGAATGGAGGACATTTAGCTTCAAACCTCGGGGTAGTTGAACTGACAATTGCGCTCCATTATGTATTCAATTCTCCTGTGGATAAAATAATATGGGATGTCGGACATCAATCATATGTACATAAACTTCTAACAGGAAGATATGAAAGATTTCCAAGTTTGAGAACATATATGGGTGTTGCCGGTTTTCCGAGAATAAGTGAAAGTGAACATGATGCTTTCGGTACAGGACACAGTTCCACCTCTATATCTGCGGCACTGGGAATTATAGAGGGACGTGACAAAAACAAAGAAGATTTCAAGGTCATTGGGGTCATCGGTGACGGAGCAATGACCGCCGGGCTTGCGCTTGAGGGATTAAACAATGCCGGTGAGCTAAAAAAAGACCTCATAGTAATTCTTAACGATAATGAAATGTCTATATCACCGAATGTAGGCGCACTCTCAGCATATTTAAACAGGATACTGACAGGTGATCTGTATCAGAAATTCAAAAGAGATACCAGATCTTTTCTTGAAGGTATTCCTAAATTAGGAGGAGCTGCAGCGAAGATAGCCCAGAAAACCGAAGAAATGTTTAAGGGGATTTTTCTTCCCGGAATACTTTTTGAGGAGCTCGGGTTCAATTATGTCGGTCCTATAGATGGTCATAATATAGAACTCTTAATGGATACTTTAAAAAGGATAAAGACATCATCTTCTCCTGTCCTAATACATGTAATAACCAAAAAGGGCAAAGGGTATGAGTTTTCAGAAAAAAATCCATCGCTTTTCCACGGAATAGGACCTTTTAAGCTTGAAACAGGGGTACCTACAGGCGGAAACGACATTACATACAGCGAAATATTCGGAGATACTCTTGTTGAACTTGCAGTAAAGGATAACAAAATAATAGCTATTTCAGCAGCGATGAAAGAGGGCACGGGTCTTGAAAATTTTGCAAGGCTATATCCTGAAAGGTTTTATGATGTGGGGATTGCTGAGCAGCATGCAGTGACATTTGCCACAGGGCTTGCCACCCAGGGGTTAAAGCCTGTTGTTGCAATCTATTCTACTTTTCTTCAGAGGGCATATGATGAGATCGTTCATGATGTTTGCCTTCAGAACCTGCATGTTGTATTTGCTATTGACAGGGCAGGAATAGTCGGAGAAGACGGCCCGACACATAACGGTATATTTGATATATCATATTTAAGACATATTCCGAATTTGGTTATAATGTCTCCAAAAAATGCTAATGAACTGAAAGTCATGCTTGAGCTTGCTTTAAATCATAACGGACCTGTTGCTATACGGTATCCAAGGAGTAAGGCAACTCTATTCCAGAACAGATATAATCTGCCTGTTGCTTTCCAAATGGGAGAGGCAGAAGTAGTTAATACAGGTAAGGACGTAGCTCTTATAGCCATCGGTAATATGGTATACCCAGCCTTGACTGCCGCGCAGAGATTAGAAAAAGAAGGTATTACCGTAATGGTTATCAATGCAAGATTCATTAAACCTTTAGATGAAAAAATGATAAAGAGCGTTGCGTTAACAATCCCGAAGATAATAACTATTGAAGAAAATGTCATCCAGGGAGGGTTCGGAAGCGCTGTGCTCGAATTTTTAAACAAAATTGAAATCCCTCATGTCCGTCTAAGGAGGCTTGGTATCCCTGATGTGTTCATTGAACAGGGCCGGCAGGATGAATTGCGAAAAATATACGGGCTTGATGAAGAAGGGATTTATAACGCTGTTCTTGCCATTCTCAAAGAACCGTTATACAGCTATTGAAAGAAAGGCTGGATAAAATACTCGTTTCAAAAAGGCTTGTAAAGAGCAGGGAACTTGCAAAGGCCCTCATAATGGAAGGAAGGGTCTTTGTTGATGGTAAAAAGCTTACAAAGTCAGGCACTCTTGTAAATGATTCTTCAGATATATTGATTCATGAAACAGAACAGCGTTATGTAAGCAGAGGCGGGCTTAAACTCGAAGCAGCCCTGAATTTCTTTAATATCGATATAAACAAGAAGGTCGTTATGGACGTCGGGTCATCAACAGGTGGTTTTACGGACTGCTTGTTAAAAAGGGGTGCAAAAAAAGTCTATTGTATAGATGTAGGTTATGGTCAACTGGAC
This sequence comes from Nitrospirota bacterium, assembly GCA_014859105.1. Lineage (GTDB taxonomy): Bacteria > Nitrospirota > Thermodesulfovibrionia > Thermodesulfovibrionales > SM23-35 > Kmv42. The sequence continues at coordinate 1,660 of JACUUX010000079.1, read as the reverse complement.
TGGACATTGAGAAAGGATGCACGTGTCGTAATATTGGAAAGGACAAATATAAGATATCTGGATAAAATGCTTTCTGAAAAAAGAAAAAAATTTCAGGCAGAAGAATTTGAGGACATTGTCAAAGGCAATATAGATCTGGCAACAATAGATGTTTCGTTTATTTCTCTGACAAAGGTCATTCCCTCGGTTCTTAAGTTCCTTAAAGAAAAAAGCGAAATACTTGCGCTGGTTAAGCCGCAATTCGAGGTAGGAAAGGATGAGGTTGGGAAAGGGGGTATTGTAAGAGAAGACGATAAGAGACTTTCATCTGTAAAAGGCGTGCAGGAGGCTTCCCGAAAACTTGGCCTCAGAATTGCGGATGTTTTCCAGTCTCCCATCCCGGGACATAAAGGGAATATTGAATATTTCTTATATATGAAAACTGGCTCTGGTTAAGGCTTTTTAAAGGTTTTACCGTCCCTTTACCGTCCCTTCTTACTATCCCTTTTTACCGACTTCTTATCGAGACTCATCACTTTCCACGCTTCAATCACATCAATTTTGGCGTATCTTTCTGTTATCTTACTTGACTTATGTCCGAACCATTCTTTAATCATTTCGAGGGGCATACCCTGTTGGCGCCATGATGTACCAAAGCTGTGTTTTGTTGCCTCATAGAGAGAGATTTTCAGATTTTGTCCATATTTTTCATTGTAAGCTTTTAACGCGCGATAGAATATTAAGCGAAGATACATACCTGAGTAGTGTTTTTTAATACGTTTACCGTGTTTAAAAACAAAGTCAAGGGGAAACGTTCTCTTTGGTAACGCCTTCATCACTTCAGGAAATATCCAATTGTAGCGGATATTACTTTCCTTAGTGGTTTCAACCAGTACTGCCTCGCTAAATGTACGTTTATATATTACTGTATCTCCTTCGATACAATCCCACTTCAGTGCCCTAACTTCTGATGGCCTTGCTCCCTGATAAAAAAGAAAGGTAAATATGGGTTTGTGTTCGTCGGGAATATATTCCAGGATATTAAGTCTTGTTCCCAAAGACAAAGCTTTAAATTGATGTTCTGGAACGCTAATTTTAGGAAACACTGGTATTTCAGATATGTACCTGTTGTTTTTGCACCAGTGAAAGAAATTTGATAGGATAGTCAAAATATTCTTTTGGTACCCAAGAGACAATTTTTCAGGTAGCCATAGGGCAAAATCCTTTACATTAAAAATACTTCGCACATCAAGATTATCGAAATAATGAAAATAATTAATAATATACTGTCTTAATAGTACAACATAGCCAGGTTTTAGTTTCTTTTGTTCGACTTCTCTTATCTTTTCCTGATACCATTTTTCGCATAGATTCTGAAACAGAAAATCAGGTTTTGTCTTTGATGTCCACTTAGCAAGATTAAAGGTTCTGTTTTGAATCTCAGTTATAAGCCTCTGTCTTAGAGCTATTGCATCATCAAGGGTTTTTAGAGTTCTGCCATCAAGGTCTGTACCCCTTAAAATCCTTATACCCTGATATTTCATGTCAACAAAAAACTGCCTTGCAAAGACCCCATGAGGGCATTTAGGTGCTCTAAATCTCCCACAAACAGGACACTTTCCCTCCGCTCGTATATTTTTCATGCTTACCCCCCATTCATTGAAGAATGAGAGATTATCTG
>JACUUX010000023.1 GCA_014859105.1 Nitrospirota bacterium | reverse complement strand
CACACATATCGCAGATACCTGCTGATTTCACTTTGTTATAATTTTTCCGCTTAACAATTACTATACGAACTGTCGTATTTCCCTAAAACTGTTTAAAATATAGCAAATCCGGAAGATTTTTAAAATAGAAAAATATCATAAAAATCAATTAAATGATATGTTCACTTTTTCGTATTTTATGATATTATGTATAAAAAACGAAATGGCTGAAAATGTGGCAAAATTGTCAGATGCTAACAAAAATATCCTTCCTGAATTTCAAAAGTTCCTTATAGAAAGAAAGCTTGCTCCTGAAAAAAATGTACCGTTTCTTGCTTACTGGGTAAGCCGTTTTTTAGGATTTGCCCGAAGGCATGAGTACCCTGCTACTGAATATAATGAAACAATTGTGCAGGAGTTTATTGAGACCTTGCGGCTGGACAAGCGAACTCTTGATTGGCAGCCGAGACAGGCTAATGACGCAATTGTTCTATATTTTTTCAATTTTCTCGGTAAAAGCGATATACAGACGGGAGGCGTTCTCAAGATTGCGGATGTATACGGCACGTTGAAGGAGATGCAGCGCTTAATAAGATTGAAGCATTATTCTTACAGCACTGAGAGAACATACCTTCAGTGGGTTGAACGTTTCTTTTCTTATGCCCTTGCGTCAGAGAATAAAAAAGTTGAAGATTTGTCTTCTGTTGACTTCAAAAACTTCCTGAGCTATCTTGCGCTCAAACAGAGAGTTTCTTCATCCACGCAAAATCAGGCATTTAACGCTATTTTATTTCTTTTCCGGCATGTGCTTGGCAAAGAGATTGGCGATCTCGGCGATACTGTTAGAGCAAAGCGGGGACAAAAACTCCCTGTTGTCCTTACTATAGAAGAGGTCAAAAAATTGCTAAGTCATATGAACGGGACTAATCTCCTAATTGCAGAACTGCTTTACGGCGCTGGACTTCGTCTTATGGAGCTTGCACGGTTACGTGTGCATGACATTGATTTTGATGTAAACACAATTTACATACGCAGTAGCAAAGGTGATAAAGACCGTTCTACGATGCTTCCGGCAGCGGTCAAGGAGCGTTTAAAAGAGCATTTAAAAGCAGTCAAAGCGCTTCACGATAAAGACCTTGCCTCAGGACATGGAGCCGTTTATCTGCCTGATGCGCTTGAGCGGAAATATCCTAATGCCGCTAAAGAATGGCACTGGCAATATGTTTTCCCATCATCCAAACCATCTGTAGATCCAAGAAGCGGTAAAGTTGGACGACACCATATCAGCGATAAATCTATTCAACTTGCGATCAGAGATGCTTTGCGGCAGGCAGGGATAGTGAAGCATGCAACAGTTCATACATTGCGGCACAGTTTCGCCACTCATCTTTTAATGAAGGGCGTTAACCTCAGAGAGATTCAAGAGCTGCTCGGGCATAAGAATGTTGAGACTACGATGATCTACACCCATGTCCTGCGTGATATGACAAATGCTCCTCAAAGTCCCCTGGATGCACTATACGATAACCGGACAGAATCCGTGAGTTGAACGGATACAAGAACCTCCACACCACGAGGATTTACACACATGTGGCTACAAAAAACATCCTGAGTGTAAGGAGTCCTTTAGATAAATGATCGAAAGTTCTTTCGTAAAAATTGATCTAATATTAGATTTACGAGAAAGCAATAATCCAGAAAATGAGAAAAGACTGGATTCCGCATCAAGTGCGGAATGACAGAAATATGGAATCTTTAATAAAATACAACTCAAAAGGTGAATGAGAATTCCGTTTATGCAAGTACTGCTTTTTTGAACGCTTCTATCCCTATACGATCGATGAATCTTGGTATCCGTTCCCTCGGCTTTGCCGTCTTCGCATAGTAATCAAGGCATTTCTCCATTAATTTAAATGCTTCATCATCGTTCAGTTTTTCAGCAACAACATTCCCGATGCGGGGTCTTCCGCCTGAATTACCTCCGACTACAACCGTCCAGCCATCGGGTGCACAAAAAGCGCCGAAGTCTCTCAAATAGCTTTCTGCACAATTCAGCTTGCAACCTGAAATCCCGAATTTCGTTTTTGCAGGCACGGTATTCTCCTTGCCGACATACATTTTTTCTATCTTTGCAGCAAGACCAAGTGAATCACCCTGACCGAACTTGCACGTCTCTGTTCCTGGACACGCCTGCACATAGTGAACGCATAATCCTTCTGCAGGGCCAACCTCTATATCAAGTTCCTTCCATACCTTTTCGATATCCTCTGGCTGAAACCCTACAAGTGCAATACGCTGCCCGGATGTTATCTTTATAATCCTTACTTTATATCTTCTTGCAACATCAGCGAGTTTCTCCAGAATCTCCGGGGTTAATATGCCCATAGGAATTCTCGGCACAATTGCGTATGTCTGCTTGTCCCGCTGCAGAATAGCCCCTCTAATTTCCTTGTTCATAATGACTCCTCCCTTTCTCAATTCATATCATTGTGTCGTATTAGCAATTTTGTATGCCATTATTATGTCATTTCGCTTTTTTATTTTACTGCTATCACCGTCTCTCCTGCCTTTGCCTTATCACCTTCTTTCACCATAATTCTAGCGTCCCCGGGTAGATAAACATCAAGTCTTGAACCGAATTTTATTATACCGTATCGTTCCCCGCGTTTAACGAAATCACCTACATGAGCCCTGCAAACAGCCCTTCTCGCAATGAATCCCGCGACCTGTCTGACAAAAACCTTTCCATTTTCACTCTCAAGTACCATAGCTATATTCTCATTTTTCAGAGATGCATCATCTTTATAAGCTGCTATAAACTTTCCAGGCAAATATCTCACAACACTTACTCTTCCATCGCAGGGTGCCCGGTTTACATGAACATCAAGTAGTGACATGAAAATACTCACCTGTTTGGATTCAGACTTTAAATAATCCTTCTCGTATATGTCTCTGATGAGTATTACCTTCCCGTCGGCCGGAGATACAAAGAGTCCTTTACCTTCAGGAACTTTCCTGTCAGGGTCTCTGAAAAAAAAAGCCGTGAATAGTGTGAGGACGAGGGAGAAACAAAACAGAAGAAGCAGGTAAAGCATGAGAGGACTGTCGGCGGTCTTCCATCTCCACAGGAACATGATTGCAGTGATACCTGTAAAAAGAAGTGCCCCGAAGATGAAAGGGTATCCTTCCGGGGATATTCTGATCATGCCTTTGATTTATCCACAAGTTTTCCTTTCTTAAGCCACGGCATCATAGCCCTGAGCTTTGTACCAACTTCTTCTATTAGATGTTCTTCACCCCTTTTTGTTAGGGCATTAAAAACGGGTTTATTTGCTCTGCATTCAAGTATCCATTCTCTTGCAAATTGACCTGATTGAATTTCGTCGAGTATCTTCTTCATTTCTTTTTTTGTATCTTCGTTTATTATTCTTGGCCCCCTTGTAAGATCTCCATATTGAGCAGTATTACTGATCGAATATCTCATGTTGGAGATTCCACCTTCATATATAAGATCCACAATTAACTTAACTTCATGGAGACATTCGAAGTATGCCATCTCCGGTGAATAACCTGCCTCTGTGAGAGTCTCGTAACCCGCCATAATAAGTGATGTCAGACCACCGCAGAGTACCACCTGTTCGCCAAACAGGTCTGTTTCTGTCTCTTCCCGGAAGGTAGTTTCTATGATGCCTGCTCTTCCCCCGCCTATTGCAGAGGCATACGCAAGAGCAATCCTTTTTGTATCTTTTGACGGGTCCTGATGAACTGCGATCAGACATGGTACACCGCTGCCTTTTAAATACTCGGACCTCACAAGATGCCCGGGACCTTTAGGTGCAACCATAAAAACGTTTATATTTTGAGGTGGTACTATCTGTCCAAAATGTATATTGAACCCATGTGCAAAACCAACATATGCACCTTTCTTAAGATGAGGAGCGATTTCTGTCCTGTAGATATCTGCCATATATTCATCGGGAACAAGCATCATTATTACATCAGCCTTCTTTGCAGCATCTGAAGGCGAGAAAACCTTAAAGCCTGCTTTTTCTGCCTTTTCCCATCCGATCCCCTTTCGAACACCGATAATCACTTCAACGCCGCTTTCTTTAAGGTTGTTTGCATGAGCATGTCCCTGGCTTCCGTAACCTATTACCGTGATCTTCTTCCCCTTCAATGCTCTCTTATCTGCATCTCTGTCATAGTAAACCTTTACCATTGTCCCTCCTTGATAAGTAGCAAGTTAACAATTGCGTATTATATTACAACATGCACTTTTTTTCTATTCACACAACTAACCTTTATCTGACTACTAACACCGGGATTTTCGAATCTTTATTTATCACACCAAATGTCACACTTCCTATAACAGCGGCCTTTAAAGCGCTTTTACCGTGTGAGCCTATCACGATCAAATCAACCTTCGATTTTTTGGCCTCTTTTATAATTTCCTCTACAGGATGCCCCGTCCTTATAACCCTTTCATATTTAACCTGTTGTTTCCTGCATAACTCTTCAGCTTTCCCGAGATAAGCTTCGGCAGCCCGTCTTAAATAATCCTCCATCGGTTCCATCAGGCTCGGTGTTTCCGGCACCGAGGGAACAGTCTTTAAAATAAATGCACTTTTATCTATTACACTCAATAAAGTTAATGTTGCACTCAAGTTTTTAGCAAGATTTACTGAATATTCGACAGACTTCATTGCTTGCTTTGACCCATCTGTCGGGACAAGAACCTTTGAAATCATACCTCCTCCTTTTTAATCGCTTTTTGATAGAATTTGAGAACATATTCTTTTACCATTCTTCTGGTACTGAACATGGCACCGGTGCTCTTTACAGCTTCTTTCATGACTTTAACCCATTCTACAGGAATACCTGATTCGTTAACCCTGTAATATAAAGGTATTATTTCTCTCTCTATGAAATTATAAATAGCCTCTGCATCGCTGTCATCACCTTTTCCTTCAAAAGCCCATCCATTTTTCCCATTATATCCCTCTATCCACCAGCCGTCGAGAATACTGAGGTGTGGCACACCGTTTAATGATGCCTTCATTCCACTTGTCCCGCTGGCCTCCATTTGTGGAATTGGATTGTTAAGCCACACATCAACTCCAGTTAAACAGCATCCTGGCTGCAGGATGCCAGCTCCACCATAGGTTATTCGCGAGATCCACAAGATCCGCCAATCTCTCCGGTATATTCGTGAATCTCTCTTTCATAGTTTTCCAATCATTTATTTGTCATTCTGGCCTGTCCTGAATCCTTCTTTTTATACTTTCTACTGTATTCGATTAAAGAAAGATTCCAGACAAGGAACGTAGATTGAATAATCAACGTTCCAAGCTGGAATGACATCTAAGTCTTTTCTTCTTCTTAATAATCATACCCCTCTCCTTTCAGAACCAAAGATATACTTATGGAGCTGGAGATTTAGCCTCGCATGCAACCTATCCTCAATCATCCACTCTGCAAGAGTTTCAGGTGCTAAAATTCCATAGGCTGGAGAAAGAAGGACGTGACACCTGTTTATTAAACTATATCTAAAAATTAATCCTTTCGACCACTCATAATCCTGCCTATTTGTGATGACAAATTTTATCTCATCATTACTCTTTATAATATCAATGTTAGACAGATCCATCTTTCCACTCATCCCGCTTCCCGGGGTTTTAATATCGAGTATAACAACCGACCTTTTATCTATTTCTTTTATGCTCAGTGACCCGTTCGTTTCTATCAATACCTTATATCCGTCTTCAATTAATCTTTCTATAAGATGAAAGACCTCTTTTTGCAGAAGGGGCTCGCCTCCTGTAATCTCAACAAGTCTTATTCCGGCGCTTTTTACTTCACTCAGGATGTCCTCTTCTGTTAAATCTCTTCCTTCATAATAAGCATATGTGGTATCACAATAGGAACATTTCAGATTACAGCCGGTTAGCCTAATGAATGTACATGGTATGCCAGCATAACTTGACTCTCCCTGTATACTTGTAAAGATCTCACATACCTTCATCTGTATTTGCTCTCCTCGAATTATTTGTTGGTATAGTATAATTCGATCGAGTGGCTCATGTTAAGTTTATTAATACCCAGAAACCGCAACAGCCTGGCAGGCGGGAATGACACTAAGGTAATATGCTGTGGCAGTACCGCAGGGAATTATAGAATTAGAATTTATAACTTATGAATTTACTGATAAACCATTGATGCTATCTTTACTGTAAGGTCACCCAGAATGTTGGTGTAGCTTCCGAGTTCGTTGTCATACCATCCATATATGGCTGCATTAGTGATGGGAATCTCTATATTCTCCGGGACAGATGCTGCTGCTTCACGTGGTATTTTATACAATTTTCTTATGTTCAGAGATATATTGGCAGTTCTTGTATGTGTTTCATGTCCTTCAATAATTGTGGCAGGGCCATATAATCCGATTAGATCCGAGGATACATTCTGCTCATCAGTATATTTGATGTATCCTCTCTTTTCCCTCTGTGCAGCTTCACGATATATGTTATTTATAATGTTTCTATTAACAGGAGCCTTATCCGGCTCATCATAAAGGGTAACTGCAAGAATGATGAGTGAACCGGTAGAAATTGGAACACGCACTGATTCTGCCATGAAGCCTATTTTGTTCATTTCAGGGATAACCAGCCCCAGGGTTTTAGCAGCACCGGTAGTTGTAAGGATTATATTATTCATTACACTCCTTGTTTTCCTCAGATCTGTTGCACCTGCCTTAGGTAGTCTGTCCAGTACCGCTTGAGTTCCGGTGGCAGCATGAACTGTGTCCATTGAAGCACTGATTATCTTTTCGGAGCCGAAATAATCAAGAAGAGGTTTAACCATATGTGCAAGACAAGTTGTGGTACAGGATGCCCCGGAAATAATATGATGTCTGGTGTGGTCATATTCCTGTTCATTAATTCCCGTTACTATAGTTACGATATCTTTGGGCAGAGAAATATCTTTTTCTTTAACCTTGAAAGGCGCAGAGACTATGACTTTCTCTGCTCCAGCCTCAAGGTGACCTCGTACAGAGCCGTCTTTTGAATTGACTGGAGCAGTTGGATTTGTAAATTTTCCGGTAGCCTCAACAACAACTTTCACGCCGTATTCCCTCCATGGGATATTTGCCGGGTTACGCGTTTCCCTGAGAATGGTTACCGGCACCCCATCTATTGTCGTTGTACCTTTTTCTTCGTTTAGATTATCGAATAATCTCTGTGTTTTGTATCCATGGAGATATCTATGTAATAGGCCATATGTAGAATCCTTTTCTATATAAAGGGCTATGTCCTCGAGTTTGGTTCCAGCCTTTCTGCCGATGTTTACGACAATCTCAGAAAAGAATTTTCTGCCGATATGATTCCAGAGTGTTAATTTACCAATTCTTCCGAGACCGTTTATGCCGAGGACGGGTTTACTGTTTGAAATAGTTTTTATTCTTTTCTTTTCCATCGCTTTTATCCCCTTTAACAAAAAATTTTATATATTATATCTCAAAAGGCTTATAAATCGGTTTGCATTTCAGCCCTCACAAGCTCTAATTTATGTTTACCCGTGTAGACGGCTCCATTACGTCCATCAATACTCAGGAAATCACCCACTTTTATTATACGCCTGTTAAGCTTACATTTTTTTTCATTTTCCCATACTAATAATTTATTGCACCCTACAACACATGTTTTTCCAAGACGGTTAGCAATGATGGCAGCATGAGATGTTGATCCACCCCGGGCAGTTAGAAGTCCATCTGCTGCAGAAATATGCGTTATATCGTCAGGAACAGTATCTGATCTAATCAATATTAGCTGTGTAGAGGGGTCCTTTTGCCTGAAATTCTGTATATCGTCTAAATCAAAAACAACTCTTCCGCTGATTGCACCGCCACCAATGCCGATACCTCTCGATAAATAGCTGGATGAAAGCTTCCCGGAAGGAACAAATGTAGCAAAACTTTCTTTTCTTGTCACAGCCATATCACGAGCCTGTAATATATAAAGTTCGTTTTTGTCTTTACCTTCGAATGTGAATTCGATTTCCTGTGCACCCCATCTCTCTGAATATATGAGATGCTTGGCTATGCCGAGCATCTCATCATATAATTCAGGAAAGGCATCCTCGAATGAAATTTCATATGCCCTGTCTTCTATTGGTTTCTGCTCGTTCGATATTGGCAGCGTCATTACAAGTCCTGAAACAATATCCTCTCCCTGTGCTCCTGTGGCAAAATCGCCCCATAACATTACTTTATCTCCTGCCTCCTGAGGATTACGTGTGAAAAGAACCCCGGTTCCTGAATTTGTATCTAAATTACCATAAACCATTGCCTGGACAATTACAGCTGTGCCCCAGTTTTCAGAAATACCCATTATCTTGCGGTATACCTGTGCTTTTCTGGAAAACCAGGATTCAAAGACCTGAGCGATTGATACCTGAAGCTGCGTTTTGGGGTCATCGATGATTTCTAATCCATGATCTTTGATGGTATTTCTATATGCAAATGCAAGCTCTTTCATCTGCTCGGGTGTAAACATAATTTTCCTTGGCACCTTGTATTTTATCTTGTAAGAATTGATAATAGCATCAAAATTGTCCCTCTCCATGCCGTAAGACATACCCCAGCACTGTAAAAAGCGCCTGTAACAATCCCATACAAACCATGGTTTACCGGTTTGTTTTATTAAGCCTTCGACAACGGACTCGGTAATTCCTACGTTTAAGAAAGATATCATCATGCCAGGCATCGAGATTGCTCCACCACTTCTGACAGATACAAGCAGGGGATTTTCAGGGTCGCCGAATCTTTTGCCTGTGAGTTTTTCAAGTTCAGAAAGATGTTCTTTAATCCCTTCTTCGAGATGTTCCCTTACATGCCTGAATCTATTTATAGCTTTAGCACATCGGAATACTTCAGTGGTTATAATAAATCCCGGGGGTACGGATATCCCCAGGGATGCCAGTTTTATAAGATTATATCCTTTAATGCCTAAATGGATCCTGTCATTAGTGGCATTGTTGGGAGAATAAATACTTGATAATGCCTTTTTAGGGTCGTAGCTCATTAATAGATCCAGGGTCTTCACGTCCAGGCCCTCACCCTGTTCGAACAGTGTTTTTAAAATTCTGCTTATAAAATTATCCAGTTGCTGGAGTCCAAATGAGCTCGAAACAGTCTCCCTTAAAAACTGTTCGGATATCTTGTTTATTAACTCGAATTCACTCTGTGACCTGCTTTTTTCGAGATATTTTGGTATTATGTTTTCAGTAACTGCCTGCAGGATTATATTTTTAAGATTGCTTTTGAAAACACCGCTGTAGTATGTATTAAGGATATCCTGTACTGCTTCTGAAAATCCACTGAATATGTCAACATACTGTGAGAATGAGAATCTTCTCACCTCAAGCGAAACGGCTAGCAGTTCCAGAGTATTTTCGAGCCTGTTTGAAGAGATGCCGTCAAGATGCAAAGCCCTGTAGAATAAGTTCGCGTATTTTTCTATCTCGAAAAGAGTAGCCCTTGTAATAAATTTGAGATTGAGTGAGGTTATGAGTTCTTCAAAGAGTATATTGACCAGGTTTTCCAGGCGGAAGGTTAATGCAAGAGCATCGAATTTCCTTTCATGATATACTCCATATATTGAAGGTATCCCTGCTGCTATGTGTCTTTTACGGAATATATTTTCTATAGGTTCATAGTGCTCGGGAGAAATGATTGTATCCTCCAATTTCTGCAGATATTCCAGAGTACCTTCGAGCTTCTGATAAATGGTGCCTCTATATAAGACAGAAATTAAGGAGTCGGTATTTGGAAGCCCCAGGCTCTGGGCATATTTTAAATATTCTTTGATACCCTGCGGGTCAAGTTTATATTTCTTGTAGAGCAATTGGTAGAATTTGATAGCTAAATAAGACCTTTTCTTCTCTATTTCTGAAATGTGGGGAATATCTTCAGTCAGTGTATGTATCACGTCATCTGTCAGCCGGGAAAGGTCGGTTACATTCCGTATTCCTTTTTCTTTAAAAATTGAATTGAAGATAATATTCAGTTCATCAATATAACGGCCTGATGTGCTTATTCGGTCATAAATATCTTCAGGCAAATATTCTTTCAAACAGGTTTTGTCTTTTGTCAACCAGAAACGGAATGCCTCTTCAATAAAATCAACGACGCGTGCGCTACTTTCGACATGACTCTGTTTACGTAAAAAATGCACAAGAATATCAGCCCTGCCTGTAATCTCGTCTATTTCGGTTGAGACCTCCCTCAATTCGCCTTCAGCTCCGATTTCGTTGAAGTAAACAGGGAATAGTTTTGCCGTCATCTTAACCAGGTGGTAGACGGGTTTGATATCGCTGTTAAGGAGTTTGGTTATGTCCTTCTGGAAAACGTCGGTGTCGTTTATATGTACTCCGCACAATCTGAGATTAATAATCAGAGCGGACATTAGAGATTTAGACCATTTAGGATTGTTTTCTATTAATTCGAGCCACATGCGGATATTTTTTAAATGCGCCCGGTTGGATTTGACCTGCCATTCGTCGGTAGTCCCTTTTATCTCAGGATACTGAAAACCAATAGAAATTACCCTCTGAATAAACCATTCAACAAGTTTGCTGTCATTTGTACCATATATCTCGTTTCCTATACTCTGTATGCAATACAAAACCGTTTCAGGATATTCTCTGAAGGCTTCTTCAAAAATTTTAAAAGTATCTGAAAGTATTACCTTTATTTGTTCAGGCCTCTCAATTTTTATGATGTTTGAAACTGTACGGTTAATTTCCCTTAAGGTATTTTCATGAATACCGGAAAGAGCTTCGGTATCCATAATTTTAAGAAGATAATTTATTTTTATCTTCAGGTTTCTATTCTTATCATCCGTTTTAATTAACTTGTTTACGATATCTTCATAATATCTGACTAACTGAATATATCCGGGCATACTTAAAAGCTCTCTTAAAAGAAGGACCTGATCTTGAAATTTCTTGATATTGTTCAAGTGTAGAATTAATTCTTTAAGGTTTGTATGCGATACAAGATACAGTAACTCCTCTAAAGTTTTATATTCGTCTTTGCTTAGCGTGTAATCCTTTGTCTGTGTAAACCAGTTTAAGGGATCATATCCGGATAGAAAATATTCATAAGATTTCAGGAAAAACCTTAAAAGAAGTTGATTGAACTCTGCGATGTCAAAATCAGAGGGTAATCTTTCAATTAATATCTGGCCTAATTTTTTAAGCTGGTGAGGATTTTTAACAAGCAGGATAAATTTTTCGTCGGTTAACCTGCTAAGTTTTATAAAGCATTCATTAAATACCGATGCATATTTACCAACGTCATTATTCCCGTCGATCAGAATTTTTTCTAAATAGAACAAAAGACCGTCAATGGCAGCCTGTTGTGTAAAGTTATCAGGAGCGTTTATGGCTTCTAAAAATACATCCGTGATAGCCTTGATTACATCTATTATCTTTTCATGGCGTTCATATAAATAGAAATTTTTCAGAGAATAATTACGAATTTCCCTTATAATAAATTCCCAGTTTTTGGGATAACGCCTTAATTCAGATACCAGAGATTCTGAAGCACTCAAAAGCCCCGGATAATTTTTAACCACCTCTTTTAAAACTTCGTAATTTGACAGTTGGGTTATTTGTGTATTCTGTGCCATTTTGAAATCCTTTTTTTTCATTATATAATAGAAACATTATTGTATGTAAGTTTTTTGAGTTATTCGTAAATTGCTGATAAAAAGTTTTCATTGCGAGGCGAAGCCGAAGCAATCTTAAAAGCACAGCGGGCTTGCCATGCACTCTTTGGGTGATCGCAATGACAATACTAATGCTGATTCGGTATTAAAATAATTTTAACCTAAATTGAGCGATTCTTTTGACAAATCAAGGACAGCCGAGACGCCTGTCCTACTTGAAAAAAGGTACAATCTTCAAAAAAGGTGGAATCTTCAAACCCGTAGGACAGGCGTCTCGCCTGTCTCAGCGGCATTATGAGATAATAAATCGCTCAATTTAGGTTAAGATATTATCAATAGGATAAAAATGTTAAAGGAGTTTCTATGAGGTTTTTCCCTGTAAAAATTAAATTATTTTTTATTGCCGTTTTATTAAATTTTGCTGTACAACCCTCTTATTCATTGACACTCGATGAAGCTATTTCACTTGCAAAGGAAACCCTTCCATCTTATAAGGCATCCCATCTCAGGGTAAAATCCACAGAAGCACTTTACAATGCCTCTTTATCCCCTTATCTTCCAAGACTTGATGCATCAGCATATTATCAGCGACTCTTCACTTCATCGAATGAATATAACACAAGAATTCATGACCTTACATTGTCTTACAACCTTTTTGATTGGGGTAACAGAAAGGCGAACAGAAATATTGCGAGACTGAATCTTGATATCAGCAAAGAAGACCTCAGGAGAAGCCTTCTTGACCTTGAATTCGAGGTAAAGCTTGCCTATTATACTGCAATTGCAATGAGAGAAACTATAGAACACAGAAAGATACAGCTCCGGGATGCACAGAAGGACTTTGAAGTTGCAGATGGAAGATACAAATTTGGCGTTGCAAAACTTTCGGATGTCCTCCATGCATCTGTGAGGCTTGAGCAGGCAAAATTTAATTTAGTACAGGCGGAAGGTGACCATCTCAAAGCGTTGTCTGAGCTTAACTCTTTGATAGGAAAATCTCTTGACAGCACTTACATTATCGAAGGAAGGCTTGATTTAGAAGTCCCGGTTCCTGATATTGAAAGAATCTCAAAGGCTGCATTGCAAAGACCGGAAATAAAACAGGCAGAGGATTTCTTGAAGATTTCTGAAAATAATAAATCGGCTATTTTATCTTCCTTTTTCCCTGCATTTTCGGTAGGTGCAGCATACACAAAAACAGGAGGGGATACGTTGAGAAGTTCATTTTCTGAAGAAAAGACAGCTTTTATTGCAGCTACATGGAATATATTTGAACTCGGAAAATTCTTTAATCTCCGGTCCTCAAAAATGGAAATACAAGTTTCGATTGAGAACCTGGACGAGCTTAAAAGGCAGCTATTACTCGATGTTTATAAGACATACGAGGACTTCATCACAGCTTTGAACAAGCTTTCAGTCGCAAAACAGCAACTCGAGCAGGCAGAACATAACTATTCAGAGGCATTCGCGGAATATAAGGTAGGGAAGGCTGATATCCTGTCACTCGTCCAGGCAGAGAGCCTTCTGGCGAATGCAAGAGAACAACTTATCAATTCAAGATTAAATATTATTTTATCAAAGTCATTACTTGAGAGAGTTGCAGGTGTTAAAAGCCTAGAACTGTTTCAGGTTAAGAATTAAGGGGAAATTTATGAAAAAGATTTTGGCCGTAATTGCAGCAATGATACTCATCTTCGGTAGTTTTATTATTTATAAATATTTCATCAGCAAACCATCAATAGAGATACTGGAGACAGCAGAGGTTAAAAAGGGAAATATAAGGGGAATCCTTGTCGAAACAGGAATCATAAAACCCCAGGTCGGCGCTGAAGTAAAGATCGGCACAAGGGCAACAGGCACTCTCGATAAAATGAAAGTTAAGATAGGAGACGGGGTTAAAAAAGGTCAGCTTATAGCCCTGATTGACGACAGGGAAATCCGAAAAGCTATTGAACAGCAAAAAGCTTCAGTTGTTGCTGCTGAAAATACTCTTTCACAAATTGATCTGACTTATCCTGAGAGGGTTAGAGAGGCAAAGGCAAATTTTGAATACGCAAAGATAAATTATGATAGGGAAGAGGAGCTTCTTAAACATGAATATACAACAAAAGATGCTGTTGACAGGGCTAAAAGTCAGTTTGAGGCAGCAGAGGCAAATTTAAACAGGCTTCAGAATGAATATAAAACACAACTGAAGATTGCAAGAGCAAATATAGAAGATATCACCGCACGGCTGAGACAGGAAGAAACAAGGTTGACATACACGAGGATTTATGCACCCATCGATGGTGTGGTCTCGGATGTCACGGTTCAGGAGGGGGAAACAATCGTGGCAGGGCTTCAGGTTGCAAATCTGGTAACCGTCCTCGATCCTACACTTCTTGAGATGTGGACATATGTTGATGAGACCGATATCGGAAAGGTCAAAATCGGGCAACAGGTTGAGTACTATGTGGATACATTTCCTGATAAATTCTTTCATGGACGTATCGAAAAGATTTATCCGCAGCCTCTTATAAAAGAAAATATCGTTTATTACCTTGCGATAGTAGACGTTTCGAAAGAGGATGCCGGACTCCTGAGACCAGAGATGACAACCCATATCAGAATAATCTTTGATGAAAGGAAAGATATCCTCATTGCACCGAATGCTGCCATAAAGTATGAAGCGGGTAAACAGGTTGCCTACAAAGTGGCCGAACCTAAAAAAATTCAAAAAGTCGAATTAATCACAGGCTTAAGGGGAGAGGATTATACAGAAATCCTCTCAGGCGTTAATGATGGTGATGTTCTTGCTACCAAGTTAATAATGCCTGTGTCACCAAAGTCGAGGGATTGAACCGGTACATTTATCATGCCTTTATGTATTCTGGAAAATATCAAAAAGACATACAGGATGGGTGATATCGATGTTGAAGTTTTAAAAGGCATCGATCTCCTGGTGGAAAAAGGTGAATTTGTTGCGATCATGGGAGCTTCGGGGTCGGGAAAGACCACGCTGATGAATATTATCGGATGTCTTGATGTACCCACTTCAGGACACTATATTCTTGCCGGCAAGGAGGTCTCAAATCTTTCAGATGACGAATTGTCTGTAATAAGAAATGAACATATCGGTTTTGTATTTCAAAATTTTTATCTTCTTCCTTACGCTACAGTATTTGAAAATGTCTTATTGCCGACACTATATATAGAAAGAAGAAAAGACCATGTTGAAAAAAATGCAACCGAAATTTTGCAACTTGTTGGCCTGAAAGAAAGAATAAAATTCAAACCGCCTCAACTTTCAGGCGGTGAACAGCAGCGTGTTGCCATAGCAAGGGCGATTGTCAATGATCCGGATCTGATCCTTACTGACGAACCGACAGGACAGCTGGACAGCAACACGGCTAAGGAAATTATGAGTTTACTGACAAAAATGAACGAGCGGGGCAAAACCCTTATTCTAATAACCCATGACCTTAATATTGCTTCATATGCAAAGAGGGTTATACAGATTAAAGACGGTGTTATTGTTGAATAGAAATGGAAAGGCTGATTAAAATTATCCTGCAGTCAATAAAGGCTGTAAGAGCATTCAAGTTAAGGACTTTTTTCTGTCTTCTAAGTGTTGCCCTTGGCATTGCTTCGATTACCGTTATTGTTGCAGCTACCGAGGGAGCATATAAAAAGGCATTCGAAATCGTCGAAAGATTCGGCCCTGATTCGCTGCTTGTATTCGGAGGAGGTCAGGAAGCGAGAGCTGTCGGACAGAGACAAAAAACCATAACCCTTGACGATATCGAGGCGGTAAAAGAGGCTTTTGACAGCGCATATCTTTTAGTGCCCATGTCAACAATGCGTGATGTCACGGTCTCCTACAGGGATAAAAAATATCAAACCCGGATAGTAGGCTCAACAAGCGACTACAGCCGCATGTGGACATGGCCTGTTATTCAGGGTTCTGATTTTAAAGAGGAGGATGTGAAGGGACTTAGGAATGTAGGTTTAATCGGTCAATTTGTGGCAAAAGAGCTTTTTGGAGATGAGGACCCGGTAGGAAAGTATATCCTTGTAAGAAGGATACCTGTTCAGATAGTCGGAGTTCTTTCAGAAAGAGGCACGACCCCGGCAGGCGAACCTCTCGATGACAGGATTGTCATCCCTATCAGTACGCTCATGAGGAAACTCCAGAATGAAACCAAATATGTTTCAGCCTTCAGAATAAGGTTTTATGATCAGGAAAACCTTTACCATTATAAAGACGAACTCGGGTCTTTTCTCAGGAAGAGGCATAAGATTCCTCCGGAAGAGCCCGATGATTTCACGATTGTTTCCCCAAAAGAGGTTATACAATTCCTCGTTGCCCTTACCGGTTCTCTTGTTGCATTTCTCGGTGTTACGGGTATCATATCGCTCATTGTTGCCGGCTTTGTCCTTGCAAACCTATTTCTGCTCTCCGTCAAAGAGCGGACTGCAGAGATAGGGATAAGAAGGGCAACAGGAGCAAAAAAAAGAGATATCCTCATGCAGTTTCTCGGGGAATCAGTAACAATTACAACTCTGGGCGGATTTTTAGGTTTTTTACTCGCACTTCTTGCCTCAAAACTTCTTATACTGATAGCCCAGTTTCCTATATATTTTTCATGGAAGGCATTCGTCACGGGCTTACTCCTCTCATGGATTGTCGGCATCGTCTTCGGTCTTCAGCCTGCCAACAGGGCAGCTAATCTGAAACCTATAGAGGCTATAAAAGGATGAAAAGGGCTTTTTTAAATTTAAAAATCGCCCTGCGTTCCTTATTAAACTTCAAGCTGAGAACCGCCCTTGCAGTTCTCGGAGTATTCCTCGGCACTTTTTCGCTTATAGTCGTATCAAACCTCGCTGATTCTTTATCAAAGAAAACTTCAAAAGAGGCCGAGAGTTTCGGCGAAAACCTCCTTATTGTAAGAAGCGGTATTGTCAGGACAGTCGGTGCCGGCACGAGGTTGTTGAGCGAAGCCACCACACTTAACGAAAGTGATGCAGCGGCAATCAAACAGGGGTCGAGGTTTATTAAAGATGTATCACCATCGGGGAACACAAGTTTCCCTGTGAGATATGGAAATACAGTCCTGAATTCAGTCCTTGTTGTGGGAGTTATGCCTAATTATACAGACATCAGAAATTTCCGTGTGCGGGAAGGCAGGTTTATCACAGACAACGATAACAAAAATCTGAATAAGGTTGCCGTCATAGGTACCGAAGTTGCTCAAAAACTTTTTTATAGAGACAACCCTGTTGGAAAATATATTCTCATCTCGAGAGTCCCCTGCCAGATAATAGGTATAATGGAAGAAAAAGGCTTTGATATTTCAGGCGCCAATCAGGACAACCAGATTTTCCTGCCGTTGAATACATATCAACGTAGATTTGTAAATAAGGATTACATAAACAATATCTCTGTTCAGGTTATAGATGAAGCATCAATTCCTCTGGCAAAAGCTGAAATAGAAGAGATATTGCGTATGGGACATAAAATTAAAAACAGGCAAAACGACGACTTTACTGTTATAGACATGAAAGATGTTATGGCTCTTAAGACACAGGCAATGTCCATGATTAAAGTCCTTGGAGGTATCTCGGCAGTAATTGCATTCCTCATCGGAGGCATTGGCATCCTCTCAATAATGATACTCATCGTGAACGAAAGGAGGGTTGAGATCGGCATCAGAAGAGCCATAGGTTCGAGGAAAAGAGACATCATCCTTCAGTTCCTTATGGAGGCATCTTTTATATCATTCAGCGGCGGAACTATAGGAGTCATGATAAGTTTTGTAACGACAATTGTTATTTTTTTGCTTGCGGATTTACCATTCACGTTATCTCCTGCAGGACACATATTAGCCTTTTTTGCATCTGTCTCCGTTGGCATACTTGCAGGAATATATCCATCTCAAAAAGCAACAAGAATTCAACCTGTGGATGTGATAAGAGCATAGCAAAGTGATTTGCCCGAAAAATGCAATTGATATCAGGCGTATGCACATATGCCCTCTCTTTTTATTTATAAATGCGTTATCCGGGCAAATTATTTTCAGGTATTTTTTCTCTTATTGTTATGTAACCCGAAAATATTATAAAAAGCCCCCCGAAAATTGAATTTATTCCCGGTATTTCTTTTAAAAAAGCAAAACCTAATAAAACAGCACATACTGGCTCAAGATAACCGAGTATTGCAGCCTTATTGGCAGTAACACTCTGGAGGCCTTTATAATATAGAATTGGGGCGATAGTTGAATGAACTATACCCATTACCAGAAAACTCCATAAAGCCCTTAAAGGAAACTCTCCTATAAAAGGCGCGAGAAATATCAGAATGGAAATATTTGTAAAAAAAGCAAGTACAAGGGGATTAAAGTTTTTTGCATGAATTCTGATAAAGATAATTATTATTGCGTATGCAAACCCTGAAAGGAGACCCGCTATAATCCCCGCAGTATGTCCTCCTTCTAATGAAAATCCGTTGAGCATTATCAATAAACCTGCAGAAGCAAAAGTTATTGAGATCACGATCCTCTTTGTTATTATCTCTTTCAAAAAAAGGGCTGCAAGAAATGCAACGATTACAGGTGCCGTATAATGTGTCAGAACTGCATTTGCTATTGTGGTGTGCTTGAAAGCATAAAAATAGGTGGATGTGTTCAGGAGTGAAAAAAAACCGAGTATTACAGGAATCTTGAGTTTTTTAACATCCGGGATTTCTTTTCGGTATTTCTTATGGGATAAAATTATAGCCTGAACAAATACCGAGACTGCAAACGAATAGAAAATAAGCACATGAACAGAAACGCCTGACAGCCGCACAAAGATACCAAGAGAGCTCCAGAGAAAAATGGCAAGTAAGATATAAAGGGAAGCCATATGTTCTTATTTAGACAGCATCTATGGGACATACAAGTGGACTTACTCGTAAACTTATTAATAAGTCCTTCATAAGGGAAGAGTCTTTATATTCTCAAGAACCGATTTTCTGAGCTGAGAAGGTAGTTCCATCTTAATCAATAGTTTCCCGGTATCAAGAACGGGAATAAGTATATCTTTAAATTTCTTTCCACATGAGCACATATGTTTTTCTTTATTATTTGGGACAATCTTTCTTGAACTGCATTCCGGACATCTAAGCACTCTCTTGCTTCCCGACCACTTGCCCCTTTTAGCGAGAGGTCTACCATCTACTTCCATGATATCCATGGCATAATCAACAACAGGTGCATTGCTTATGGATGTGCCAATGCCATAACCATCGACTAAGGGATTTAAAACAGGTACATCCTCTTCCTTTATTCCTCCGCTTACAAAAAATTTTATATTTCTATATCCCATCAGATTCAGCTCCCACCTGCATTCTTCAAGTATCCTGTAGAAATCACCACGCCTTGAAGAAGGTGTATCGAACCTTACTGCAAAAAGTCTGTTTCCAATTGCTTCTGCCACGTTAAGCACCTCGAATTTCTCATCAAGGAATGTATCTATAAGTGCAACCCTTTTTAATTTTGGCTCAATAACCTCATCATACGCTTTCAGGGCGTCAACTGTCGACCCAAAGCATATGATTAGGGCATGTGGCATCGTGCCCATCGGATCCTCGCCTATTAACTCGCCTGATTTTATAACAGCGACACCATCACAGCCGCCGACATATGCATTCCTTTCAATCATTGGTGCCAGTATCGGGTGCATCCTGCGTGCCCCAAAACTGATAATAAGTTTTTCACCCGAAAGTTTCTTAAATCTTGCAGCCTTTGTTGCAATACCCGATGCCTGACATATCAGACCTAAAATTGCAGTCTCGTACACACAGAAATCCTGATACCTTCCTTCTATTTCTATCACAGGCTCATAGGGATAAAAAACCGTACCTTCTCTCATTGCTCTGACTTTAACGGGCAGATGTTTCATCAGATACATTGCTTCTTCCAGTCCCGCAAATATAGCCCATGGCCAGTCACCGGGAAAATTCTTTGCTATAAACTCCGCCTTCACAACAGGGTTAACCCCTTTAGCCCTGAGTATCCTCAATGCCCTTTCAAAATATACATCCGTAATTTTTCCATCGATAATATCCTTGGGGTCAGATGTATGGAACATGCTCATCCTCCTTTTGCGGCCTTACTTAAGAACTCCTTAGCAAATACAACTATGAAAAAATATCATATGCTTCAAGTAGTGTTTTATCAAGCTTTTCCCTGATGCCTCTTTTCACAACATCACTGACAATGGTAAATTTCAGACGGACTGATTCAGGAAACCCGTAAATTAGCGATGCAACGAGAAAACTCAGGTCTGAAAAATACATCTGTCTGAACATCTGATCCCACTGACCGAAATGTTGTGACAGCGTCTCAATCCTGTCAGATATGTTCAGCAGCATTTGATCGTCTATAAATTTATTTTTTCCAACCTTCACGTTAGAACAATATGGCACATGAAAATCCATTACTGCAGTCGGCAGAGATATACCTGAACGTCCCCATTGCTTACGGATAAAGGTCTTAGCGTGGCGGCTTTTTCCAGAGAGATTCTCATAATATTTTCCGGACCAGAGGCCATAAGCACGGCAGCCAAAAAACCTATGGCTATATATCAGACAATCATTATCCTCTAAAAAAGGACATGATACAACCTCTACAGGATTCATGAAGAAATAGTAAGCTATTTTTTGCAGAAGCTTTATCCTCCTGTTAACTGTAAAAGTCATTAAACACTTCAAGGCTGACAGGGCTTCAAGTAAAGTCGCATCAGGCAATAACGAGCAGCATTCGGCCCTTCGTTTACATCTGGTTGCAGGTATAAGTGAATATATTTTCCCAAGTTCTTTAATTTGATGTTCTGAACTTTTAACTAATTCTTTAATAATAATTGTCGAGATCATTACTGACACTCTTTAAGCACCTCCATTTATAATTTTACAATTTTCCTCGACTTCTTTCATGTTCATCATCCCGACCACGAATGCGTCTACAAAAGAAAGATTTCTCACATATTCCAGTGCTTTCCTCACATCTTTTACAAGATGTCCCTCTAACAGGACTTTCATTCCAACAATCCCTTTCGCTTGAGCATGTATCTTTTGAAGGGTATCCTCTACCTTTTGAAGGTCATGTTGGGTTAATCGCTGTATCTCTGGTTTAGGACGGATCATATCTAAAAACCGCACAGGAAGATGTTTTACAACTCTTTTAAGCCATGGTATCGTTGCCAGTTCATCGTAAAGCGGCAGTCTATGGGTATCCATGTATATTCCTGCATAATTGACCCGCGCCCATACAACATCAATTTCCGGTATTTTGAGGGCAGTCCTTAATGCGCCCAGGCCGTGTGATGATAAACCTATCGCACGGATTTTTCCTGCTCTTTTGAGTTCAAGTAATGCTCTAAATGCCCCCGACCTTCTGTTAAATTCTGATTCCTTCCTTACACCATGAATCAGGCATATATCGAAATAGTCAATGCAAAGTTCCTTGAGAGAAGAATCGAAATCCCTGATTGTCTCACTTTTTTCTGCTGTTGTGAACTTTGTTGACAACACGATCTCTGAACGGATTACCTGTTTTAAAGCTTCTCTGATATGTAGATATGTTCTGTATTGAAAGGCTGTATCCCAGAAATTTATGCCTCTGTCAAAAGCATAAATTAATAATCGGGCAAGGTCTTTTATATCCATTAATGACTGGGCAAAACATCCCGAATGATGAGCAGTGCCGGTGCCTATTCCCATTTTCGAAACTTCAATTCCTGTTTTACCAAGTTTAACCCTTTCCATTATTCGATCTTACATTTTCTGGAAAGACATTCTTCTTAATATAACTTATCACTATTTCGACTTCTTGCCTCATTTCACTTTTCTGTAGCCGTTTTTCCACATAGTCTTTATCCCTTATATCTTTGTTCTGAAACCCGTATTGGGAATATTTCTCTAAAAACTCGGCTGGAATTTCATCAGGAATTTCAACCTCGTTCATAATCACCCAGGCAAGTGTCCATGCCCTCGCAACATTAGCCATATTATATCCACCACCACCCAACGCTACCCATTTTGGTGAAATCTCTCTTATCTTCCTCACTGCTTCACAAAAACCGACCGTCGTGTAATTAAGGTGAGCAAGCGGATCATTATAAAAAGAATCAATACCGAGCTGGCTGACGACAATATCGGGTTGAAATTTTTTGATAATCGGGGGAACAATCTCATTAAATGCATAAATAAAGAGAGCATCATCAGAACCGGACGGCATAGGAATATTGACGGAATATCCTGATCCATCACCTTCACCTGTTTCATTTTCAAAACCCGTACCCGGAAAAAGCATGTTACCAGTCTCATGGATGGATATGGTAAGAACCTTATTTGACTTATAAAAGGCATTCTGTACCCCATCTCCATGATGTGCATCAATATCAATATAAGCAACCCTGTATCCCTTTTTGAGAAGAGACATGATAGCTATAACCGGATCATTGATGTAGCAGAATCCTGACGCATAATTAGACATTGCGTGATGAAGACCACCTGAGATGTTAAATGCGATATCAACTTCACCGGATGCCACCAGAGATGCTGCCTTTAATGATGCGCCTGTAACAAGCCTTGACCAGTCGTACATTCCTTGAAAGACAGGATTATCTCCCGGACCGATTCCAAAGAATTCAGCAACAGGAATCATGCGCCCATTATTTAATGCCTTCAGAATGTTAATATAGCCCTCCTCATGGAACATCAACAAATCTTCTTCGTTTGCCATTTCTGGTTCTATGAGTTTCGTATCTTGTAGAGAGAGAAGCCCACAGGATTTTATGAGTTCATATGTAAGTTTTAGTCTAAAGGACTTTAAAGGATGGGTTAAACCATAGTCGAATTTTGAAAAATCCTCTGTATATACAAAAGCTGTTTTCATTTAAACATACCATCTTACAAGCATTGCAGTTATTACCTGTCTTTTGTGTGTCAGGCTTATAAAAAAATTATAGAATATCTTTACTATAATCTCTACAGTCAGGCTTTATGTTTCTTGATTTTTCCTGATCGGTCATTTCAAAGACCTTATAATCCTTTCTTTTTAATCAAGAGGTAAATTCTTCCTCTGGATTTTTGATCAGGCAAGCCGTGACCTTTAGAAAAAGTGACGTGGAAGGATCTGGTCATAGTGATTAAGAAGTGTAAGCCCCAGATCACACATCTTCGAAGTGTGTAATCCGCAGTACTGCCCCTGTTCCATTCACATTCTTATTGAACTCTTCGATGAAGCGTTTTAAAGCTATTTGTTGTTCCTCCTGATATACTAAAAACATCCCCAGAACTTTGTTCTGCTTGCAGAATTGTGGCTGTGCTTTCACTCCTAACCTTTCTGCCATAGGATTAAGCTCTTTGAGTGCTTCTGTGACATTCCTGTATCGTTCAGAAGGATCTTTCCTTATTGTCCTCATCAGAAAATTGTGTAATTCATCAGGTAAATCCTCAATTGTTACACGTGTGTCGGGAATATCTTCACGCAGATGCCAGTCTACCATTGTTTTCATATGGCACCCAGAAAATGGCCTCTTACCGGTGATCATCTCGTAGACGGTAATGCCGAGGGAATAGATATCTGCACGTTCATCTACAGGATCTCCTTTGAGTTGTTCGGGAGGGATGTAATAAATTGTTCCAGGAAAAAGAAAATTGCTGTCAACACCCCCACGCTGGATGGCCAGTCCAAAGTCAATAATCCTTGCCTGCCCGTCTGGTTGAATAAAGATATTTCGCGGATTGATATCCTGGTGGATGATGCCATGATTGTGTGCGTATTCGAGGCCGTAACATACCTGCATAGTGATGTCCACTATTTGTGATATGGATAGCTTCTTTTTAGCACTTATCATGTTTTTTAGAAGTGTCCCGTCGAGGTATTCCATGATGATGAAAACCGTGTTATATAACTCTTCAATATCGTATACTTTGACAATATTCGGATGATTTAACTGCGCTATAGTCTTTGCTTCATTTCGGAATATCTCGAGAAAATCCGGATCTGCAGCCATCTCATGTCTCAACATCTTAATGGCAACAACCATATTGAGCAGGGTGTGAATGCCTTTATAAATAATGCTGGTGCCCCCATGGCTGATTTTTTCGGTCACTGTATATTTGCCTATTTTTCTGTCCTCAGCCACCTTCGACGCACTTAAACGGTGAGTGATTACAGCAGAAAGGAAATTCCTGAGATCAGGGTTTTCTCGTGATAGTATTTCAAACTCTTCCCTGCTCATGCTCAGAACGTCAGTATCGGTTTCTGCATCTATATTAGTTCTCTGTAGCTCATCACTAAAAAGTGCTATCTCTCCTGCTACATCGCCTGCGCTTAGCTGTCCCCTGTTATAGAGCATGTTATTTTTCTCAATATTGACAGCGCACGAGCCCTGAAGAATGAGATAAAAATAATTTCCCCTTTCTCCCTGCGTGATAAGTCGCTCACCCTGTTTTATGCGCCTGAAGGTCATATGTTGCAAGAAATGATATGCAACCTCTTGAGGCAAAGGGTTAAGGAGATCTGAACAAAGATGGAATTGTAAACTGGATGAGGGTTTATGTTCAATAAATGGCTCTCCCTGAGGTTGGGAAGAAATCAAAGTGAGATTTACCTGTTCTTGTGGTAATTGAATTTCGAGTAAATAGCAAAATGATTGAGTATGAGAGGGAGCTACCTGTTTTATCTGTCCATCTATAGACAATTTTAAATCCTCTATCAATAAAATATTGCGACCTTAGAAGGAATGATATAAATAATTTTAAGTTATAAGAAGCCAAATTTTCAATTGACTAAAAATAGTGTATATGATTGCTGTCTGCTCAGCCGAAAATTATTGCGATTATAAAAATGACAACTAAATCATTCTTCCAAAAAGTATTAGTGAAGTTTTTCACAGATCACGGAGATAGTTCACTATTAGACTTCGAGAATTTTAGGCCTGTCTCTTTTCGCATTGACGATACAGAGAAATCCGAAAGGTTCATCATAAGGGTTTCTTAGCTGGTGAGGTGCATTTGGCTCAATGTATAATGTATCGAGAAAGTCAATTTTATATTTCCTTTTATCTATAATACAAACCCCTTTACCTCTCACGCCTATCACGACATGCTCATGTCTATGAATCTCATAACTGCTGTATCCTCCCGGTGCGATTTCAAAATACCTCACATGAATTTTTGTTGTTTCACCGTGTTTACCAATTAAAGTCTGCCGAATGATATTAGCCCAATCTTTTCCGGAGACTTTATATTTTTCCTTTTTAATCCCCTTCCATGTAAAATTGGCTTTGTGTTTGTAGAGGTTACTTTTATTATGTTTATATGCTTCCTTAACGATTCTTTTCTTGTTTTGCCAGTCACATGTTGAGGAAGTGTTTTTCATCATTAGTTATCTTGATGTGTCATTCTCGCTTGTCGAGAATCCTTTTCGAATTAAAAAAAGATTCCGGGCAAGCCGGAATGACATACCTTTAAAGGATCAATGTTTACACTGCAAATATTCTCTATTCCTAAAAATACTTGATGGCGTATTTGAAAACCTTACTAAATTAATCATTCAAATACAATTATACTCTTTAATGAATCCCTTGCCTTTGCAGTCAATCTGAATGCTTCTGACGTCTTTTCAATAGGGAATCTGTGGGTAACTAATTTTTCAGCCCTTATGATCCCTTCTTCTATTAATTCTAGTGCATCCGCTGTATCTGTTGGCCCGCAGGAGTAACTTGTAATAATATTTATATCCTTGAAATATACTTCATTAGGTGAAATAGTAACTTGTTCCTCTGGTCTGGCAGGTGTAAAAAATACGACCTTGCCACCAGCTCCGGCTGCTGAAATACCCTGTTTCATTGCATCGACACTATTCGGTCCAACAATAACAACATCAGCCATTTCTCCGTTAGTCAGTTCTTTTAAAGAATCAATTAGATTATTTTTTGAGATATCAATCACTTCATCAGCACCAAATTCAATAGCCCTGTTAAGCCTGAAAGTAATCATATCAGCACCGATGATTCTCTCTGCACCATATTTTCTTGCAAGAAGGATATGTATTTGTCCCATGATACCGAGCCCGAGGATAAGAACAGTATCACCCGATCTTATTTGAGCCCTTTTTAGTGCTTTGACAACGCATGCAGCGGGTTCAACTAGTGTTCCGTCTTCATAACTCAAATTATCGGGTAAATTCAAAGTGTCTTTTTCAAGATTTATTTCAGGGATGAGGATGTATTCAGAAATTCCTCCAGGGATTATCTTAGTATTCTTCCATGTATCACATTGCACATAATCACCTTTTCTACAATACCTGCAAGTAAAGCATGGTGCATGATGATGAACAAAGACCCTTTCACCTGCTTTAAAGGATGATACTTCCTTTCCCACTTCGACCATATCTCCGGCTGGTTCATGTCCTAAAACAAGCGGAGCTTTTTTCTCTATATACCATGGCATTACATCGCCTGAGCAGATGCCCGATGCTCTTGTTTTTATCAAAGCCTCCCTTGGGCCGATATCAGGAATGGGCATATCCTCAATCCTTATATCATTAAAGCTGTATAACTTTGCGACTTTCAATAAGAAGTTCCTTTCGGATATATAATATAAAACTTAAAACTATCTCCGCTATAATTACTACATGAAAAAGATTGAAGAAATTTGAGTTTTCGCGACAACAAAATCATACTTGATACCCCTGGACATACGCTTTTACCTTATCAGCATTCATCCAATTTTTCAACAGCATAGTGAACAGTATTGTGATGCGAAATTCGCAGGACAAATTGTCCGGCAATCTGCTCAGGGTTGGAATTATTGCAAAGTGGAGGCTAAAATAGTTTCATGCAAGTGAAGAAGATACCCAGGCCGACTTCCGGA
The DNA here is from genome assembly GCA_014859105.1 of Nitrospirota bacterium. Lineage (GTDB taxonomy): Bacteria > Nitrospirota > Thermodesulfovibrionia > Thermodesulfovibrionales > SM23-35 > Kmv42. The sequence continues at coordinate 13,344 of JACUUX010000023.1, read as the reverse complement.
GGACTGATACTGTCTTATAAATGCTCTGCTGAATGCAGGCATTGCATATATGCCTGCTCACAGAAATGGAGTGCAGACCTTATTTCTGAAGAAGACCTGGAGAAGATACTAAAACAGCTTTCAGGAAGGATTATGTCGAGCCTCTACGGACCAAAAACGACAGGCCTGAGCCACGGACTCCATTTTACCGGCGGAGAGCCATTCCTGTATTTTGATTTGCTGTGTGAGGCAGTGGAGATTGCCGACAAGCTGAAGATCCCCTCCACTTTTGTCGAAACAAACTGTTTCTGGGCTGTGGACGATGAAACTGTCAAAGAGAAACTCAAACTGCTCAAGAAAAAAGGATTAAGGGGCATTATGATTTCAGTCAACCCCTTCTATCTGGAATACGTTCCCTTTGAGAGAACAGAAAGGGCGATACGCATAAGCCTCAATGTCTTCGGCAGAAACACTATGGTCTACCAGCTTGAGTATTACAGAAGGTTTCTTCAGTTGGGCATCAAGGACAGGGTGCCCTTTGAGGAGTATCAAAAACTGGAAAAAAAGGAAGACCTGCTCAGGAATGTGGAATTTTTCATTATGGGAAGGGCCCCCTACGGACTTAAAGATATATTGACAGAATGTGTCCGTCAATATCCTGCTGACCGATTCTTCAATCAGGAATGTGTGACACCATTCCTCCGCGGCTGGCACAACCATTTTGATAACTATGGTAACTATATCCCCGGTTTCTGTGGCGGTATATCATTCGGGGACTGCAGGGAACTGGACAGATTGCTGCAAGAGGGTGTAGATACTGAACGCTATCCTGTCCTCGGATTACTGATGGATAATAATATGAGAGGGCTTTTCGAATTTGCAAAGTCCTCAGGTTATGAAGAACCGGAAGAAGGCTATTTCTCAAAATGCCATCTCTGCATGGACATCAGAAAACACCTTGCCCTCAGCGGAGACTTCAGGGAACTCCAGCCGCAGGAATTCTACCGGCATCTGGGAGACTGAGAAAACATTCCCCTATAAATATATCATCTTTCTTGTCATCCCGCCGTCTGCAATGAAGTTCGCTCCTGTGATTATTGCTGCCTTCCCTGACAACCTCATGGCATCCTCCCTGAAAGCCTATTCTTGTTACTAAAAGATTGCATATATTGAAATTCAGTTCTTAGGCATTATTCAGTCTAATCCAAGATTTCAAGGACACAACGCTTTTTGAGCTTAGAACCGACAGCACTCATTATTATTCTCATTGCCTGTGCTGTTTTCCCATGCTTTCCGATAACCTTCCCAATATCACTTGCGGCAACACGCAATTCAAAGATAGCGGTTTTTTCTCCATCTGCCACAGCAACTATAACCTCCTCCGGTTTATCTACCAGAGATTTCGCCATGAGTTCAACGAGTGTCTTCATATCCACCTCCATAAGCATTTGGGCTGTTTTTTACAGGCCCATAATTAATAATTACAGGAATCTGTGATTTTATCTAAATTTATGTACGTTTCTTATATCTTAGAGCCTTTATCCTTCTCTTTTTTGCATCCCTTCGTTTGCGTTTCGCCTTTTCAGAAGGCTTTTCATAAGATTTTCTTCGTTTTATTTCTCTAAAAAGACCTTCTTTTTGTATTTTACGCTTGAGGACTTTCAGTGCTCCTTCGACATTGTTCTCATTGACTTTAATCTCCAAATGACTATCTCCTGCCTCTCCCTGTACCCCCAGATCCACCATATCCACTACTTCTTTTATTAAAGCCTTGCCGTTTCTGTTGTGGTCTCGCCTCGGCTACTGTAAGCGATTTCCCCATAAAATCTTTACCATTAAGGGTTGCAATCGCTTTTTTTGCATCTTCTTCATTTACCATCTCAATAAAACCAAATCCTTTAGACCGGTTTGTGAATTGATCCTGTATTATTTTTAATGATTCAATCTCACCATATTCTGAAAACAGTTCCCTTAAATCTTCTTCAGTAGCATTGTATGGAATATTTCCAACATACATTTTTCTCATTTTTAATCTCCTTTTTCGTTTGTAAAACCTCTGATCTTTTCATCGTGTCCATGAGTACTTTTACATCCTTAGTTATAAATATTAGACCTCCTTCTCATTCTTTGTGTGTCCCTGTTTCTGGTTCTACACCACAATATCTTTCCAAAAACTCTCTCCTGCTCATCTTATGACCCGCACATAAACCAGAAACATCCATCTTATCACATCCTAATGTATAACAACGTCCCTGTGAGCTTACAACTTGAGAATGAAACATCATGCCTTTACGATCTCCATTATCTATATAACGGACATGAGGCAAAATGATAGATTTCCCCATATGATATACGTTTATATTCTCTTTACTCTTATATGCGCATTTGCTTATATAAAGTGGCAAAAAAGTCCTTTCTCAAAGATGAAAGCAAAATAAAATGTCTGTTAATTGGGGAAACCGCTAAAAAGTGAGCGTTACGAGATTAAATCTATTTATCAGTGTCCCTGTTCGACTATTTCTTCTTTTCCTCTTGTATTAAGAATAACATATTATTTTAATCTTATATTTCTTTTTTTATAGACATGACAGCTTGTAATCCTTTGATATTATTTCAGGGATAATAACGACTTAAGCATAGAGCGCTAAACAGAAGGTCATTCCTGAAACGACAACTTTAGGAATGAATACGTCCAAAATCACATTGGGTGCTGATTCTACGTGAGAGATACTTATATTTCAAATGTATCGCAAGATTAAAGGGCAGCGATTTATGTGTATTGTATGGAAACTTCATAAACAATATCCGAGTGGTTGGTAGAGGAATCTGTGCCTTTGCAGCTGAGTACTCCTTTTACCTCCACTCTGTGGTTTCTGATCATCGTTGTTATAACCTGGGTTAGATCAAATCCACCATCAACACAGTCTTTTCTTAAGCAATTCACTATGAAAAAAGCATAGCTGCTGGGACTGAAATGAAAGGTGCGGCGTATCGATTTTGTCCCCTTCTGGTTATATGTCATATCCATGTCGATGCTTGCAACCTCAGGAAAGTGTGTCGCTATAGAGCCTGCTTCACGTCTTTGCTGCATCATCTCCTGCTTTTTCTCCATCATTGCTGCGTGCTTATTATTATTCATGTTTCTCTCATTCCTCTCAAAGGATAAGGCCCCCTCCGGCGGAGGGGGCCTTATCCAATTAATTAGAGTTTAACCACATTGATCGCCTTAAGACCTTTCGGGCCTTGTTCTGTATCAAAGCTGACATTGTCACCTTCGGCAAGGCTTTTAAAGCCACTGCCCTGAATAGACGTATGGTGTACAAAAAAATCGCTGTTGTCTTCAGCAGTAATGAAGCCAAAACCTTTGCTGTCGTTGAACCACTTAACAGTTCCTTGTTTCATTTTGTTTACCTCCTTATCCTTAAATTAAAATCTCAGAAGGACTCAATAAAAAAGGCCACAAAGCTAAAAGTCTTTGTGGCCTTCTGTGAACGCAAAAACTTCTAAAATCTTGTTAGTACAGTAGCATGTCCTTAAGCTATTAGTCAAGGTAATTCAAGAATGACAGTATATCGGGGGAAGTGGCTAATTCTTACTTTGAAAACTTTTCCTACGTAATTCTCAAGTATTTCAATTCCCGATAACTACCAATTCCCCCACCATGATAATTCGAGGTGTTTCTTCATCTTATGTGGAGCTCCACATAAGATGAAGAAAGCAACTGCATTGGGGGAATTCCGGTGTCAGACCTTGACCATTGACAAATAAGAAATGGTTCGTGTACATTATTCTATATGGGGAGACCTTTGAGGATAGAATTTCCAGGTGCTTTATATCATATAACGAGCAGAGGAAATGAGAGAAAGGAAAGGCGTGAAGGACAACAGAGCAAGGAAGGCAGCGATATATTTTATGCAGAGATACTCGGGGTTAAGCAATGTGGAAATAGGTAAGCTGTTTGGGGGAATACATTTCAGTGCAGTAAGTAAGGCATCTGACAGATTAAGGAAGGATATGGCAGACAACAAGCAATTATCAAAACTTATAGGGGGAATTGATTCATATTTCAAGGTCTGACACTATTCTTGCCATTCTTTCCAATCTCCCTATCTCATTCCTTAACTTTTTCACGTCCTCCTTTATGTTCTTTCGATATCCAAAGTTCATCATCGTATAAAGCAGTGGGTGCGACAAGGCGCCGCTCAACCTTTTTGCAATGGAACTTATCTTATAGAATTCCCTTCTTACCCATAGATGCCCTTCCATTAGCTCTTGAGGCGTCATGTTTTTTGGTTTGAACACGACTGTGCCGTGGTCATAGTATTTCCAATCTTCCGTGAGCAACCTTCCTTCTTTTTTGAACCTATCATAAATCTTTGTACCAGGATAGGGTGTCAGGACATTAAATGAAACCGTTGCGATTTTGTTTCTCATTAAGAATTCTAACGTGTCTTCAAATATGGATTTATCTTCATCATCAAAGCCAAACACTATGGATGCATGAAAGACGATTCCATACTCTCTCACTTTTTTGATTGCATCTTCGTTCGCTGAGAGTTGTTTGATGGATTTTCTCATCCGCTGTAGTGCGCTTGTTGAAACTGTTTCTAATCCGAAGAACAAAGCTACACAGCCGCTCTGAGCAGCAAGTCTCATCAGTTCAGTATCGTTCACAAACGAGATAGATGCCTGCCCAACCCAGCGTATCTTGAGCGGCTCAAGAGCCCTGAAAAGTTCTTTTGCGTATTTCGGCTTACCAATGATATTGTCATCAAGGAATAGAAATTTCTTTCCTTTGGATGCCTCAATATCGCTGACGACTTTCTCCACAGGAACTGATCGAGGTTTCCTTCCAAAGAATTTCGGCACACAACAGAACTCGCAATCATACGGACAACCTCTCGTCGTAACGATCGGCATCACATTGAATATCCCACTGGATTTTGGTGTGAGTTCTCGGCGAGGCAGTGGATAATGGGATACATCAGGCTGATGCGATTCATAAAACCTTTGCAGATTCCCATGCTCAAAATCCTCGATGAGTGTTCCCCATGTGTCCTCTGCCTCACCAATCACGACGGCGTCAGTATAGTGAATTGCTTCTTCGGGTAGGACAGTCGGATGAACGCCGCCTATCACGACGGTTCTCCCTCTTTTTCTGAATTCCGCTGCCATCCGATAGGCTCTTGGAGCATTTGAAGTCATTGTGCTGATGCCAACGATATCGCATTCCTCGTCAAGATTGACCTTCTCGAGTTCCTCTTCAACAATCTTTACATCGTAATGTGATGGCGTGAGGGATGCAATAATATTGAGTGCAATCTGCGGTATTCGAAGAGCATGCGGATAGCGGAGATGCTCATCCCGACAAGGAGAAACTAATAATAGCTTCATGCTTGATCCTTTCTACTTTGTAATTCTTCGGAGGCAGTTTCATAAAAACCTAAGATGTATCTGTATATGAATGTGTGCCTAACGAACCGGAACTTAGCCACCGCGACAAGTCATTCCTTACTTAAGTTGTACCCGTAGAGCAAAACAATTCTCAGCTAACTCGTTCACTCCGAAATTATACGAATAATTTAGTCTATCCCACCATTTTTTGGGGTTATATCCGAAGTATTTCGGATATTCCACCTATGAATTACTGGTTATAATCTACACCATTTTGACTATTTAAGAAAGTGAGGACTTCCAAAAATCACTATCTATATGTACACCGCAAAGCAGAAAGATACACATGTAATATTTGCCTCGAAAAGTTTTTATTCCATGGTGAGTTTTTTTTACTCCGCAGTATGGGGGTCAATACTCTCCGTTTTATTGACTTTATTACCGAAAATGAATATTCTGAGAACTAAAAAGGATGCGGAGGAAAAGTCATGAAAGAGAAGAAGGTTGATTACAAGTGCCCAGGCTGCCACGCAACGTTCAAGCTGTTGCCCCCGAAATGCCCGACCTGTGGCAAAACCCTGCATAAAGGCCCGAAACTTCCAGCCATAAAGACGGTAAAAGGGAAGATAAAGTAATTTTTTAGATAGACCAAACAGGGTTTGATCGGTCTTGCGTGAAGAATGAGTTTCTGTCCCCGGGGTTCTTCCTGTCTAAAACCTTAACGTATCGCACTGGTATATCCTGCCGATGAAGATGGTTTCCGGGTTCGACTTGATGTTGTCCAGTACTAATATACTGTTTCCTTTAACGGATGGCATGACCATTGAAATTTATAATAATTTTATTGGAGGTGACTATTCCATGATAAGAAAAGAACAAATGAACCATATAGATGTGGCGCAGGAATTCATCGACTTCAAAAAAGTTGAGTGATGAATTTTCATTGTACGTTAGCTTCCTGCAGATAGGTGGAAGATGCCTTCAGGGATTTATGAATGGCTGTTTTCCCAAAAATTCCGATCGCTGCATAGTGGAGGTCAAATCTCGCCAGATGCCTGAGAATATACCTCCATGAATAAAAACGAGCCATTGCCCTGAAGGTCTCAATCTGAAGGGTGGCCGCTGACATGAGCCAGGGCTTGAAAACCACATGCTGGACATCATATTTGCTCCAGTCCGTATGGAGCAGTCTTCTGCTCTCCGTCATATCGTGAAAGAGCGGTGTTCCCGGTAGTGGCGTAAGAATCAGGAACTGCACCGTGTCTATCCCATGGTCTGTTGCAAAATCAGCAGTCCCGCGGATAGTCTCCACATCGTCGGTGTCCGCCCCCAGAACGAACATTCCGTGGATGTGAATACCGTGATCTTTGACTGTCCTGATGCAGGAAATGATATCCTCCAGTCCCTGTTTTTTATTATATGCTTCAAGCGTCCCGGCATTGATGGATTCAAAGCCGATGTACAAAGTATGGCAGCCAGAGTCAGCCATCAGGCGGAGAAGTTCAGGGTCATTGGCAACATCTGTCCTAACCTGGGCAGACCAACGCATCTTAATTCTCTCTACGATCATTCCCCTGAGGATTTCTTTGGTCCTCCTTTTGTTAGCTGTAAAGTTATCGTCAACAATGAACTTGGTCGCTTTTGATACTGATGCTACATATTTTAATTCCTTCAGCGTTGCCTCAACGGATTTAAAACGGTAGCTCCTTCCGAACATCTGGATGACGGAGCAGAACTTACAGTCAAAGGGACAGCCCCTCGATGTCAAAACAGGATAGATATTTGATAGGTTCCATTTATGAACAAGGGAGAAGTCAGGCTCGGGGAGGCTGTCAAGGTCTTCGATAAATTCTCTGGAGGGATTGTGAACATTCCTCCCGTCATTGTCCCTGTACGAAAGCCCTTTGATACCCGTTAATGCCGGGGTTCCTTTCTCCATGTACTCAAGCAGTTCAACAAGGGAATACTCTCCTTCCCCCCGTATGACAAAGTCGGCATATTTTAGGGACTCATCGGGCAGAAACGTGGGATGTGCTCCACCCATAATCACCGGTATCCCCAGGGCCTTTAACCGTTCCCCCATTCCGTAAGCCTTCATCGCTGTGGACGTTATGGTCGAGATGCAGACGATGTCAGAGCTCTCAATAAATGACCAATCGGGTTCGGCAATGTCCTCAATAAATGCCTTTACTTCGTATCCCCTTTCCCTGAGGATGGTAGAAAGCAACACGGCGCCAAGTCGCGGTATGGGAAACTTGCTGAAGATATGCAGGCCGGGTGAGCCTGCTTCGATAAATGAAACTCTTCTGATAACCATTTTCTAAAAAATTATATTCATAAGTCCTTATCTGTTCAAATCACTTTGGAGTTGTTGCTGACTTCTTCGGTCCTGTCTCTTGTAAGTAAGATATTCTTCCTCTTCCATTTCGAGAAGTTGTTTTTTGTATAGAGCGGCCAAATCATACCATTGACTAACCCGTTTCTCAAATCGTTGCTCAGCAGGAATCTTAAGTGTGTCCAGGTACGCCAGAATTGCAAGATAATAGCGCATAACATTACGCTCGACTGAGCCTCTTAACCCACCGGCATAAACAGGATTACCGTCGCTATCCGTGCCGATGACACTGAATCCGACCTTACCGCCGCCGAATATTTTCATAAGGAAATATCCCAAGGCACTGTAGCCAAAAGAATAACGGAAATGAATAAATGTCCTGCCTTCGTCCAATGGTGTTGCCTCAAATCCGAACTGGTGATCCTTTGTATGAGAGGGCCCCTTATGTGCAGTGAGTGCGATATCAAAATAGAAGGGCTGCAGTTCACTTACGCTGTATACGAATTTCATCTGATATGCATCCTCAAGAGGTTTGGAGAATTTATTGACGTTATAGATATTGAGCAACCATGTATCATGCATTTTCTTATAAGTACATGCCCTTATATTAGGATGAGGCAAAACAATCTCGCACCAGTTGGTCGGAACCAGAAACTCATTTTTTATAAGACCGAAAGGAGAGTTGATGGTTCCGTAGATATCGACATGGGAGGCATTTTTACTCACGGACGATTCTACATAGAATGGGATAGTGAGCGTACTTTTCTCCAGTTCTTTTTCAATCTTATGGTATTTATCGATAAGAGATCCACGTCCGGCAGGTAACGATTCATTACCGTATGAAATGTCACACCATTGGAAAGATAAAAAGAATGGGATTATTAAGAAAAGACAGACAACACGAATCGCAAGCATGTGGTCATCTCCTCCTCTATGCTATTTTATCACTCCCCGCCTGTTCCGACAATTTCAGCAGCAAGGATGTGTGCAATTTCTCACTCAATGATTTTCCTGACACCATGTCCCCACTCAGAAGTGCGGCCCTCTTGGGATTTATTAAGAGCTTAATCGCCGGCTCAGCCTTGCCCTCTTTCAATGAGAAATCAGCGAAACAGTATTGTCTTTTAATACGTACACGTGGTGGGTTGAATTATGCTGTACCCCTGCTATACTATGAGCTGAGGAGGATCATAGTGCTTATGAAGAACAATGATTTTCCTGGAATTGAAGACATAGTCGAAACGATCCGCGAACCGCTTTTAGTTCTGGATGCGAACCTGAATATTCTCTCTGCCAACCGGAGCTTCTATAACATCTTCAAGGTAGAGCAGGGAAAAACCATCGGACATCTCATCTTCGATGTCGGCAACAAACAGTGGGACATCCCTGCGCTTAGGACATTGCTTGAGGACATTCTCCCAACACACAAACGGTTTGATAACTACGAAGTTGAGCATAGTTTCCCCACCATCGGCCACAAAACAATGCTCCTAAATGCCTGCCAGGTCTATCGGAAAGATGTCGGCACGCAGATGATACTGCTTGCCATTGAAGATATAAGCGAGCGCAAAAAGGTTGAAAAAGCGCTTGAGGCAAATGAGGCAAAAAATGGCGAGCTTGTCGAGAATGCAAACAGCATTATCTTAAGGATGGATCCGAAAGGAAAGGTCACTTTTTTCAACGAGTTTGCACAGATGTTCTTTGGTTATACCGAGGAAGAGATGCTCGGATGTAGTGTTGTGGGCACTATCCTGCCGGAAACAGAGTCTTCGGGCCATGACCTTGATTTCATGATTAAAGATATCGGAATACATCCGGAGAAATATATCAACAACGAAAATGAAAACATGCGACGGAACGGTGAACGGGTATGGGTGGCCTGGACGAACAAGGCTATTCGCGATGGGAACGGTAAGGTTATAGAGATCCTTTGCATCGGGAACGACATTACTGAACACAGGCGACTGGAAAGCTTATTAGAGGAGTCTGAAGAGCGCTACAGACGTCTTTTTGAGACCGCAAACGACGGGATATTGCTTCTCGAAAAACACGAAGGGAAGATAACCCATGCTAATCCAGCTGCCACAGAGATGTTGGGCTATTCCAAAGAGGAGTGCATCGGAAAAAAGCTTCAGAATATCGGTGTCTCGCTTGATATGGGTGATTTTCAAAAGATAATGCAAACATTGGACAGGAACGGCATTATTTATTACGATGATGTCCCGGTAAAAACCAAGTCCGGGCAATATATCGACACGGATATATATATGGTCGACAGGGCAAGGCTGGCACAATGTAATATTCGCGATGTCACCGAACGCAAGAAAGTAGAAGAGGCTCTGCGAAAAAAAGAAAGGGAATTGGAAATCAAAACTCATAACCTTGAAGAAGCAAATATAGCATTGAAAGTCTTACTGAAAAGAAGAGATGAAGATAAGACAGAGTTCGAAGATAAGATATTATTGAACATAAAGGAATTGGTTGTTCCCTATTTAGAAAAACTGAAAATAGGCCGATTAGATGAACAACAAAAGGCCCATGTAAATATTCTGGAATCAAATCTGAACGACATTACCTCATTATTTTCGCATAGGTTATCCTCCAAGCATATAAACTTTACCCCCTCAGAGATTCAAATAGCAAATCTTCTGCGGCAGGGCAAAACGAATAAAGAGATCGGCGAATTGCTAAATTTATCCGAAAGAACTATCGCCTTTCACAGAGGTAATATCAGAAGGAAACTCGGACTAAAGAACAAAAAAACAAACCTCAAATCTTACCTTTTAGCGTTCAGTTAAAATTGACAGTTTATTGCTATCACTTGTTAGTCAATCATCTAGCATTTCTTTTAATCAATATTGTGTTATAGACTTAATTCTTGAGAATCTGCAAATCATTAGAGGTGTATTTTTTGATCATAATGGTGACTCTGAAAACCAATTAAACAGAACAGTAAACCAAAAGCTCAACTCATAACGGCAACAGATTATTTGGATGAAATAATGGATTCTTTACCTGACTTATATAAAAAAGAAATTGCCATCATTATAAAAGCCGCAAGATTTAGATTATCCCATATCAAAATGAATGATGAATAAAGAAAGAGGGGAACAGAAGGCAAACCATTCCAGCAGATTGGGACGTATTCCACTGAAGGTTTGTCTGTTATAGGGTAGAACGATGATGGAACCAGTAAAAGTTATCATGCGGTATGCTAATGGCAAACTTATCAAGGGCTATACAAATGATTTCTTTCCTAATAAGCCTATATTTCATGTTCGGTCCAGTGAATCTCGACCCACAGATAAAGGTGAAAAGGTTTCCGTAAAAGAGCTTAAGTCAGTATTTTTCGTAAAGGACTTTGTGGGGAACGCAGCGTACAATGAGATAAAACACTTTGCAGAAGGTCAGCAATATCCTGGTCGAAAAGTCGAAGTGACATTTACTGACGGTGAAGTGTTAGTTGGCTCAACTATAGGTTATGACCCCAGTCGTCTTGGGTTTTTCGTGACTCCCATGGACCCACAATCTAACAATTTGAGAGTGTTTGTTATCTCAGCGGCTGTGAGAAACTTTCGTTTCTTATAATTTTATTTCCCTAAAAGGATTAAGGATTCAGAATGCTGTGCTGGATGGAATAAGGCTCACAGTTTCCAGGGAGGCGAAAGATTCTTCCTAAAATCAATGCGTATGACAAACAATCAATATTTTGATAAAAAAAGACATGAAATATAAAGGCAAAACAAAAGAGAAACTTATAAATGGATTAGCAGAACTGCATTAGCCTCTTAAAGAATGGCAAGCAAGAGAACCCTGTCGCAGGCAGGCAGAGGAGGCGCTGAAGATATCGGAACCCCGTTATCAGTCATGAATATGACCAGCATACCATGGAACTCCGAGTCAACAGACTATCTTTCCTCCCTATAGAACTGACCAGCCAAAGAGGGGCCGTGATGCAAAAAAGGAACAAATTACATTAAAATATCATTTTTATTAATATCGTACAGGAGGGGGCAACCGAATGGCTAAAATAAAAGGTAAAACGCATCTGTCCGGCGCGACACTAATTAAATCGCTAACGGGAATCCAGGGGCTTGATGAAGTAACAGGCGGAGGGCTTCCGAAAGGCAGACCCACTTTAATCGCAGGAGCTGCGGGATGCGGTAAGACTGTCTTTGCCATGGAATTCCTCGTAAACGGCGCTACACAATTCAACGAACCCGGTGTATTCGTGTCTTTCGAGGAGCCTGTCGAAGACTTAGTGAAGAACTTTGCTTCCCTCGGGTATGACCTTAACAAACTCTCAAACAGCAGGAAAATGATCGTAGATTACATACATATCGAGCGTTCCGAGATCGAGGTGACCGGCGAGTACAACCTTGAGGGCCTCTTCGTCAGGCTGGGACACATGGTCGATTCAATCGGAGCAAAGCGGATAGCGCTCGACACGATTGAGTCTCTGTTCGGCGCGCTGCCGAATGAAGGTATCTTAAGGGCGGAGATCCGCAGGCTTTTTCGCTGGCTGAAATCAAAGGGCCTCACTGCCATTATTACAGGCGAAAAAGGCGCCGGCTTAATGACCAGACACGGTCTTGAAGAGTACGTATCTGACTGTGTCATATTCCTCGACCATCACTTAACCGAACAAGTCGCAACGCGGAGAATGAGAATAGTGAAATACCGTGGATCGATCCACGGTACGAATGAATATCCGTTCCTGATCGACAATACGGGCTTCTCGGTCCTGCCGGTCACATCCCTTGAACTTACCCACAAGGTCTCGTCCGAAAGGATCTCCACCGGGATACCACGGCTGGATACCATGCTCGAAGGAAAAGGCTATTACCGTGGCAGCAGTATCCTGATATCAGGCACAGCCGGTACAGGGAAATCGAGCATAGCGTGCAAATTTGCAGACTCGGTATGCCGCAGAGGCGAGCGGTGTTTGTACCTCGCTTTCGAGGAATCGCAGAACCAGATTATCCGCAACATGCGGTCGATAGACATCAATCTGGAGCCATGGGTAAAGAAGGGACTTCTGAAAATCCAGGCATCCCGCCCGACCTTCAGCGGACTCGAAATGCACTTAGTGCAGATACATAATCTCGTCAGCAGTTTCAATCCAGGCGTGGTTATCTTCGACCCGATAACCAATATGATTTCAGTCGGCAGTGAAAACGAAGTGAAGTCGATGCTGATCCGGCTTATAGATTACCTCAAGATAAGGCTGGTCACGACCATATTTACAAATTTGTCCCATCAGGAAAACATCGAACAAACAACGTTGGCCGTTTCGTCGCTGATGGATACATTGATACTACTAAGAGACATGGAAATAGGGGGAGAGCGCAACCGCGGCTTGTACATCTTAAAGGCGCGAGGCATAGGCCATTCCAACCAGATTCGAGAGTTCCTGCTCACAAAAGAGGGGATTGATGTGTGCGACGTTTATCTCGGGCAGGACAAAGTGCTGACCGGCTCTGCGCGCGTTGCCGAGGAGGAAAGGGAAAAGGCCGAGGCCCTCATGCGCCGGCAGGAAACAGGACGGAAACAGCGTGAGCTTGAAAGCAAACGGGAGGCTATCGAGTCCCAGATCAAACTGCTTCGTTCTCAATATGAGGTGGAGGCGGAGGAAC
>JACUUX010000078.1 GCA_014859105.1 Nitrospirota bacterium | reverse complement strand
TATGTTAGCGTAAATTAGCACTTAAACTGGTACTAAAAATGGGGGAGACGTCCAGATGCAGTCCATAAAAAAGTGGAAGGGATATGTCAAAAAAATATTTGTAGCACTATGCTTCCTGATAATTGTCTTAACAATTATAATTGATATAGAGTCATTGATGCTACTTTTGGGTCATCCACAAGCTGTTATTGATCGTTCTTCTAGTCTAATGCATCGTAAGATAGCTATTATAGAAGCATTGTCTTTTTTTAGTGAAAGGCCACTTTTGGGGTATGGACCCGGAGAAATTTATGTAAGATTATTAAGTCAGGCAAAATATAGTGATATTTTATATGATTTTAGATTTTTGAGCCCTTATGCAATTACTTTAGAAGTACCTCATTCCACATTAGCAACAATGTTGGCAGAAGGTGGAATAATAATATTTGTAACTTTTTTATTTGTTTTAAAAATGCTTATAAGCAGACAAATAAAAAATATTAAATTAAAGGATGACTATAAAATTATTGGAATAGGTTCATTTATGGCTTCTTTTGCATTCATATTGAGTATGATATTTAGTAATTTTGACAACATAATAGAAACTTCAATTTTATTTTGGTTTGTTCAGGGAATTGGAATGGGACTGTATAAGCTAAGAGGTATAAGTAACTTAACCTCTGATTGCTCTGAGCCAGCGTAGAATCAAACTATGAACATTTATCCTAATATTACTATTGTCACCCCTTCCTATAATCAAGGCCAATTTATTGAAGAAACCATCTTAAGTGTTAAAAATCAGGAATATCCATATATTGAGCATATTATTATTGATGGAGGGTCTATAGATGAGACGCTTGATGTTTTGAAAAAATATGAGCAGTTGATATGGGTAAGCGAGCCGGATAAAGGACAAAGTGATGCTATAAATAAAGGTTTTCAAAAAGCGAAGGGGGATTGGCTGTGCTGGGTAAATTCTGATGACCTATTGTTACCGGGTGCATTAGAAAAGGTTGCTAAAGTTTTTAACAAAAACCCAGATGTAGATATCATTACTGGAAACGTAATTTATATCAATGAAAATGATTTTATAGTGCGTTGTGTGAGAGTACCAAGTATGAGATGGTTTTTTTATCGTAGAAGTGTTGGCTATTTTACTGCTCCAGCGGTCTTTTTCAAAAAGGAATTATATGAAAAAGTTGGAGGACTTGATATTAACCTACATTATTCTATGGATATAGATTTATGGCATAAATTCAGGTTGGCGGTGGCCAAGATTTATCACATAAAAGAATATCTTGGTGCTTTTCGTGTTCATTCATCCTCAAAGACAGGTCCTCGTATGACAGGGGCAAAAAAATATTTTGAGCATCCTGAGACGACCTTAATTCGCAAAAGGTTTATTCCACATGTGTCAAAAGTTACAGTTACGTTATTCCGATTTTTTTATAAAGTATGGCAGGTTGTAAACTTAAACTATCTGAGAGGCAAATTTAATCTCCAAAGGTGGAAAGGTAAGCAATGGCAGGAGATTTTCTATTAAATGAAGATAGTATTTTTAAGCTTAAAGCAGGCGCTTGATTATTTTCAAATCGGTGGAACTGAATCTTTTGCAAGGAGGCTATCCAACGGGTTGATACAAAAGGGGATTGAGGTTGATTATATTCTTTATGGAGATAAAGAGAATAGGGAGTTAATCTCTAATCAAGGCATTACTTTAAAATATTTCAAATCATTTGATGGAGTGCTAAATGCAATATATGGAAGATATGATCATATTGTTACTATATACCTGCTTCCAAAAGACAGGCTTAAATATGCCATTTTCAGAAGAAGTAATACCAAATCGACCTCTTTTCATTTTATTTATTTCGGATGGCCGGATTCAACTATAAAGCGCAGCCTTTATTTCTCCGAGGCAAGATTCTTCCCTTACAATGGTAAATTATTTTGCATCTCTCAAAGACAATATAAATATGTAAGCAGATGGGCAGATAACGCTGTTTATCTGCTTCCGCCGGTACCGGAAGATTATTTTTTAAAACCTGAAGAAAAGCCAGTAAATGACATGATAAAGATTACTTTTCTGGGGAGGATAGACCAGGGCAAGGGTATCAATGAAGTGATAGAGATTTTCAATGCACTGAGAGATAAAGATAAATTTGAATGCAGTATTTATGGTATACATATCCCTGAACATAGGGAGTCCCTTAAAATTCATAACCGTCTGCGAAATCAGAAAGAGATTAAATATATCGAAGTTGACAGGCAGAAATATTCTCCGGCAGTCGATGATTTTGTAAAAAATATACTGAAGGAGACAGATATTTTTATTCAGCCATACCAAAGATTAAGCAGTACGATTGATACTCCTCTACTTCTCCTTGAAGCAATGGCATCATTGTGTGTTGTGGTTACCAAACCGTTTGGGAATATACCTGATGTTTACGGTAAGGGTAAATTTCTTGTTTATCCTGAAAATTTTAGCGCTAATGCAATTGAATTGCTCAAAAATATTACATCTGAAGATTTGGGGGAGGAAAGAAAAAGGCTATACGAGCAGAATTTAAGCCTCAATTATAAAGCTGCGGATGTTGCGAAGAGGTTTGTTGATGCCCTTAACAACTGAGACCAATAAAACCGCCCTCTTTTTGTCCAATTTATTTGCCCGACTAAATGAGGAAAAAATAACCTATTGTGTGCTCAGAAACTATGAAAACTTACCGGAGAAAGTGGGCAATGATGTTGATATTTGGGTTAAGGATGAACACAGAGAAAAGTTTTATGAGATTGTTAAAGATTCAGCTTATACTCTTAATTATACTCTTAATTATACTCCCAGATTGGCATTAATAGGGGAAGGAGATTATTTTCTGATAAAAGAAAGTGACAATTCTACCTATATTATACATATAGACTGCTGGACATATATACACTGGAAGGGGCTGCCTTATATTAATTTAACCAGTATTGAAAAACATTTGAAGTGGTATAAGAAGGGGTTTTATGTCTCACCACCCGGTGTTATGGTGGCAATTATGTTACTGAAGGAATTGCTTCAGCAAGGGAAAGTGAAAGATAAATATAAAAAAGAGATTAAAGAATATTCGCTAAGAGAAAAAGAAATTTTTATCAGTTCGCTAAATAATCACTTCGGCACTAATTACTCCAAATTTATAATGGAAATGTCTCAAGTTGGCAACTGGGCTGCCTTAGAGCAAAAGGTTAATACTTTGAGAATTGCTCTATTAATAGGAGGACTTTTGCATCCACTTTCTCAATTTAAAAATTGGTTTAATTATTTCCATGCACAATTTAGAAGATTTTTCTTAAATTCACGTGGAATTTTTGTCGTCCTGATTGGTCCAGATGGTTCTGGAAAATCGACAACGGTAAACAATCTTATTGAGTTAGAAATCAAAAGACTATTTCAGAAAAAATATTATTTCCACGGACATTTTCCTTTTTTGCCTGAACTTAAAAAAATAGCAGGCTTTTTTAAGAGGAACAAAAAAGAAGTTATCAATGGCACCCAGTCATTGCGAGGAAAAACTGAAGCAATCTCAAAAACATGGATTGCCATGCCTTCGGATGGCAATGATGGTGGAGGAACTCTTTCAGGTGAAACCCACCGAGAAAATCAACAGCCGTTTAGTTTTTTAAGATCTATGATATATCCCTTCTACTACGGTTTAAATTATTTCTTGGGCCATTTTTTCGTCTGGAAGGAAAAAGCAAGAGGAAATTTAATTATTTTTGATAGATACTTTTACGATTACTTCATCCAAGGCCAATATGACAATTGCCCGCGATGGCTTCTTTATACAATTGCCAAGGCAATTCCGAAACCTGATATTGTTATTTATTTAAAAAATGATCCTGAAGTGATTTTCAACAGAAAGTCGGAGTTGACCGTTGAAGAGATAAAAAGACAGCAAGATATATGCGAGGAATTGGTAAAAAGATTTAGTAATAGTTTCAGTGTTGTAACTTCAACACCCCGTGAAGTAGTTGAACAAATCCAAAGGATCATCATCAACAGAATCAGAGAAAAACAAAAATAAAAAACATGAAAATACTTCATGTAATACCTTCCTACGAACCTGCTTGGGCTTTTGGTGGGACTGTAACCGCAACAAGCAATCTTTGTAGGGCATTAGCAGGTAAAGGAATTCAAGTAACTGTTTACACTACGGATGCAGATGGTAAAGGCGGGCATCTTAATGTCCCTTTGAATCAGCCAGTGGACATAGGTGGAGTGAAGGTATGGTATTTTCATTGCGATTTGTTACCAAAGAAAGCATTTTATTCAAGAGGGCTTGCAAAGAAATTAAAAGAGGCGGTTACAGATTTTGATATAGTTCATGTTTCAGCTATATGGCAGTGGATAGGGGTGGATGTGTATAGGATATGTAAAAAACAACGCATTCCATATATTATAACCCCTCATTCCAGTTTGATGAAATTTGCTTTTTTTTCTGTGGGTTTTCAATATATAAAAAAAATATATTGGAAGTTTTGGGGACGAAATGCGGTGATTAATGCTAGTGCAATTCAATTTTTGTGTGAAGTAGAAAGGGAGGAATCAGACTGGATTTCTGATAAAACGCCCAGCTTTATTGTCCCTAATGGAATTAACTTGTGCGAGCCTGTGTATGAAGAAAACCAACGAGAATTAATAAGAGATAGGCTTAATATCCCCAAAGAATCTTTAGTTCTTTTGTTTTTGGGAAGGGTACATCCTAAAAAACAAATTGAACTAATTATAAAAGCAATGCCTCGTATTTTAGAATTGAAAAAGGATATTTATCTTATAATTGTCGGCCCAGTTGAAGATTATGCCTACTTTGAAAACCTAAAGAAAATAGCTCAAGCATCTAAAGTTAATCAAAACATTATATGGAATGGACCAGTAAAAAAACAAGAAGTGTATGATTACTATTCTGCATCCAATATTATGGTTTTGCCAAGCATTGTTGAAGGCATCAGTATGGCAATAACAGAAGCATTGCAAACGTCATTGCCTGTTTTGATATCTAATAGAGTGGCTAATTATAAAGAGATAGGTGAAGATGAAGCAGGTATTGTTGTTGAACCTTGTTACGAATCGGTGAAGAACAGTTTAATACAAATATGTTCCAATATCGAGCAATTAAAACAATTATCCCAAAATGCCCGCAAATCAGCCGAAAATAGATATGACATCAATAAAGTCGCCTCTCTTATGATAAAAGCCTATGAGGATGTTTTAACTGGGAAAAGGAGGCCTGAATTGCAATGGGAATAAAAGGTTCAATTTATTTGCTGGTATTGCTGACGTTCAAAGCATGTTAACATTTATTCTTTATTTGTAAGAGCGTCTTTATGCGGTGATTGCACAGGTGCCTACCAATTGTAAAGAAAACAAAAAAATGTCAGTTGAAATAAAAAATAATTTTTTTATTGTAAGCATAAAATATTCGCCGGGATTGTATAAGGAGTTTTGCACTATCGGAGACCTTATTAAACGGCAAATGATTGAAGTAAGTTATATCCTTTCAGAAGGTTATAAGGAATTATCAAATAGAAAAATAAGTGGGGTTGATTATTTAACAAAGTCCAAAAACATTAAGGAAGTTTTTATTGACACTGTTTTTTTTATTTTTAGAGGGTTGGAGAAATGGAAGATAAAATTGCAGCTTGTGAAACCAAATATTATTTATTTCTATAATATGCATCCATTGAATATTATACTTACAAAATTTGCTCGCCGATATGTAGCAAATGTTACAATTATCCTTCATTTACACGAACCAAATCAACCTGATAAATATTATTTCTCAAAGAAACAAAAACTCATAATTTATATTCAAGAGTACTTGCAAGATAAACTTGTATACCTTTCAGACTACATTATATTGCCGTCACCCTTTGCCGCAGATTTATTTAGACGTCGGTTTAATAAATTTACAGGGAAATTCTATATTGTGCCTTTATGCATCCCCGATGAGCCCGCGATATCATATAAGAGAGACTATGTTGTGATGACAGGTCATGTATATCCCGATGGTAGAGTTGAAGACTTTTGCCGCTTATTAGAATATGCTGCAAATGTGAGCTGTAGTTTTAGATTTCGCATTGTAACATCAAGTCAGATAACAGCATTTTTGCAAAAAAAACTTAGCGAAAAAGCACTATCTTTGCTTGATATTGTTGAAAAAAGACCTTTGAGCGATAAGGAAATAAATGAACATATGGCAAATGCTTTTGCATCTCTCTCTATGCACACAAGAGGGTCGCAAAGTGGCGTAACACCTGTCGCTTTTATGAATGGTACCCCCATTGTGGCTCGCAATATCCCCATGTTTAATCAGTTTGTTGAAGATAAGGTTAATGGCCGCTTGGTATCACCAACGGCTGAGCCATCGGAATGGTTATCTGCGATTGAATCTGTACGCAGTAATTTCGAGAAAATGTCAAAAGAAGCAAGAAATAGTTTTCTCTCTATTTTTCATGAAAGTAAATTGGAAAACTATCTGGGATGGCTCATCCAGGAAATCAGGCAGAAAACTAACACTGAGAAACAGACTCATTGAAAATTTTAATTACAGGCGGGTCAGGCTTTATAGGAACAAACGCAGTCGATTTTTATCTCTCTAAGGGAATAGAAAGACTTAGTATTGACATAAAAGAACCTCAGAATATCGCACATAATAAAGTTTTCAAAAGAATAAATATTCTTGATAAAGAGGCTCTTGTTAAAATCTTCAAGGATTATTCTCCAACACATGTTTTACATCTTGCTGCTCGGACAGATTTACATGAAAAAAATAATATTGAAGGGTATGCCGCAAATATAAAAGGTGTAGAAAATATTGTCAGGGCAATCTCAAATTCTCCTTCTGTCAAAAGAAGTATTTTCGCTTCAACAAAGCTTGTTTGCCCAACTGATTATACGCCGAAATCAGACGATGATTATTGTCCAAATACGCTTTATGGCAAAAGTAAAGTTTTGGGAGAAGAAATTGTAAAATCCTCTTCTCTGCAGTGTGACTGGTGCATTGTTCGTCCGACATCTATCTGGGGGCCATGGTCTATGATGCCTCATATCCCTTATGGGAAATTTTTTCAAATGATTGCTCGTGGAAGGTATTTTCATCCCAGTAAAGAAAATCCACCAAAAAGCTTTGGATATGTTGGCAATACAGTCTATCAAATAATGAAACTCCTTGATGCTCCAAGTGATCAAATACACAAGCAGATATTTTACCTGTCTGATTATGACGTTTTTACAATAAAAGACTGGGCAAATATGATATCTATGAAACTTAGAGGCAGACAAGTGAGAACAATCCCGGAGCCAATCGTTAGGCTACTTGCATGGAGTGGAGATTTGCTTAAATTGTTTGGGATAAAAGAACCCCCTTTTTCATCCTTTCGACTGCGGAATATGCGAGCTGATACATCGCGCGTCCCATTAGAAAATATAAAGCTCATTACAGGCCCTTTGCCATATACAATAGAACAAGGCGTTGATGAGACAATTACATGGCTCAAAAAATATAACTATATTTAAACGGTTAGGAAATCTTGAAAACATCCATCATCACAGCCTCCTTTAATTGTGCTCAAACCATAGAAGACTGCATACAAAGCATTATCAATCAGACATATCCCGATATTGAACATATCGTCATTGACGGCGGGTCGAAGGACGGGACTCTGGAGGTCATTAATAAATATAGAGACAAAATAGCTAAGCTGGTAAGCGAGCCTGACAAGGGCATTTATGATGCGATGAACAAGGGCTTAAGGTACACTACCGGAGACATTGTCGGTATTCTCAATTCAGATGATGTTTACGCA
Source organism: Nitrospirota bacterium (assembly GCA_014859105.1). GTDB lineage: Bacteria > Nitrospirota > Thermodesulfovibrionia > Thermodesulfovibrionales > SM23-35 > Kmv42. The sequence continues at coordinate 634 of JACUUX010000078.1, read as the reverse complement.
GATGAGTATGTGCTGGAAAATGTTGTAAAGGCTATGTCTGAAAATAACGTTGATACATGCTACGGTGACATAGTCTATGTGGAACGTGACAATATGGAAAAAGTTGTGAGGGACTGGAAAGGTGGAGAGTTCAATAAACAAAATTTCCGGAAAGGATGGATGCCGCCGCATCCCACCTTCTTTGTGAGAAAAGAAATATATCAAAAATACGGAGTTTTCAATACTGATTTCCCTATTGCAGCAGATTATGAGCTGATGCTGAGATTTTTATACAAACATAATATTTCGACGGTCTATATACCGAGGCTTCTTGTAAAAATGAGGACAGGAGGGAAAAGCAAGCCCGAATTGAACAGAATTGCAAAGAACATGCTCGAAAACTACCGGGCATGGAAGGTAAATGGTCTTGAACCCAATCTTCTCACCTTTATCATGAAGCCGCTTTCGAAGGCAACACAGTACATGAAAGGGAAATGAATTGCTATTGCAATATATGCCACCTAACAAAACCTGCAACTCCGAGGCGGAAGTTTTTTAAAGTTTCATATCTTCTAAAAGGGGATGAGTGGAATTGAGACAAATGGACGTCTCCCCCATTTTTAGTACCAGTTTAAGTGCTAATTTACGCTAACAT
>JACUUX010000147.1 GCA_014859105.1 Nitrospirota bacterium | reverse complement strand
AAGTATACCTGTAAATTCTAAGTGTAAGAATCTTTATGTTATGCATTTTAAATTAATAAACTTATTTTAAGGAGAACCATGAAAGAAAAAGATATTTTTGAAGAGATTTTAGAGATAGGAAACAAGCGTGGAAAACTTTCTTATTCTGAGATAAATGATATTGTTCCCTCAGAATATTTCTCCCCGGATGAGATAGAAGACCTAATGAACCGTTTACATGACATGGGAGTTGAAGTTATTGATGAATGGGAGGCTGACATCATTGAGGAAGAGGGTTCAGATTTAGAGGAAAAGGAGAAAAGAGGGCATGATGAAACTGAGGACCTTGTTCAGACATATTTTCATTCGATGGGGAATATTACAATACTGAAAAGGGACGAAGAGATTGAACTTGCGAAGAAATTGGAAGAGGGGAAAGAGATTATTAAAGGAATCGTTACATCGCTTCCCTTATACAGGAAAACCGGGGCTAATCTTGATGGCAGAGGCGAAGAGGACTTGAACAATTCAGAAGAAGATAAAACAGACGAAGCCCTTGAAATGAGCTTGAAAGCACTCGACACTCTTATGACAAAAATAGATTTAGCAGAGAGAAAGATTGCAAAACACGGGAATTTAAAAGATTTAAGAAAATTAATACAAGAAAAAAAGAAAAAGGGTATCAATCCTTTACAACTTAAGTCGATTGCAAAAGAAGTTCAGAATGAGTATAGGCAGGTTGAATCAGAGGCAGGAGTCAAGATCGACGATTTGAAAGACAAGTGGAATAGAATAATCAGGGCAAGAACCCTTATTAGTGAAGCAAAGAATGAATTAATAACCCGCAACCTGAGATTGGTAATTAACATAGCTAAGCATTATGTCGGCAGGGGTTTAGCTCTGCTGGATCTCATTCAGGAGGGCAATATCGGTCTTATGAAGGCCGTAGATAAGTTCGACTATAAAAAGGGTTTCAAGTTCAGCACCTATGCAACATGGTGGATAAGACAGGCAATAACAAGGGCATTGATTGACCAGACAAAGACTATCAGGGTACCTGTACATATGGCGGAATTTTATAACAAAGTTACCAAAGCATCCAGAGAATTAACACAAAAGCTTGGAAGAGAACCGAGCAAAGATGAAATTGCCAAAAGACTGGAAGTATCAACAGGGAAAATAGAGGAAGTATGCAGGGCAGTACAGGATACAATAGCTCTTCAAACTCCTGTAGGAGATGATGATTCAAAACTCGAGGATTTTATTGCTGATAAAGATAGTCCTTCACCATACTCTGATACGGAAAGAAATAATATCACCGGGCGGATACTAAGTGTGCTTGATACTCTGACTCCCAGGGAAGCTGAGGTTATAAGAATGAGATTTGGCATAGGATATGATAAAGACCACACACTTGAGGAAGTAGGCAGATACCTTTCTATTACCCGTGAAAGGGTAAGGCAGATAGAGTCAAAAGCACTGAGAAAACTTAAACATACAAACAGGCGCAATGAATTGAAGATCTTAATCGATTAACTG
>JACUUX010000077.1 GCA_014859105.1 Nitrospirota bacterium | reverse complement strand
GGAAGGCTTTATGGAAAAAAAGCTACCGGTACAGAAAGCACTGCAAAAAAGTTTTCGGAACGCCAGATATTTGTTTTATCAGGAAAAAGGTAGCTATATTTTGAGACAGCGAGTTTTGGCACGGGAGGTATTATTTAGAAGATAAGTACATACCTAAAACAACTCTGAATACTGGATTCCAAAACTTGAAAAAAATATACAACGAGATAAAGAGGTTAATACAATACTTCAGAAAGATGACTGGAAGGTCTTGCGTTTTTGGCAAAAAGAGATTGAGAATGATATCGACGGTTGCATAAAGAAAATAGAAAATACTTTGAATACATCATATGGCAAACTGAAATAATTCAGTAAAAGCGCAGCGAAAAAACAGTAATATATCAAAAAATAATCTGTAATTATTATAGAATCACTACAGATAAGGTTGAACGTGAGAAAATTAACGGCTGTAGACATTTTCAGTGGCGCAGGGGGCATGAGTATCGGGTCGGTTATGGCTGGTCTCGAACCTCTTTTGGCTGTTGAATTTGATGTGCATGCAGCTGCTACGTATGAAGCCAATCATTCTAATACAAAAGTACTTCAACAAGATATTAAAACAGTTAATCCATTGGAACATACAGAAAAACACCCTTTTATTCTTTTTGGTGGCCCTCCATGCCAAGGTTTTTCTGTTGCCAATACTAAAACACGGAATATAAAAAATCCAAATAACTGGATGTTCCAAGAATACTTGCGTTTTGTAAAAGACCTTGAACCCGAATGGTTTTTATTTGAAAATGTAGTTGGATTTAGATCTTTTGACAAAGGTAAATTTGCTATTGAAGTTGAAGGGGAATTAAAATCTCTGGGTTATGAAACCAACTCTACAGTTTTAAATGCTTCAGACTTTGGAGTACCTCAAGATAGAAAAAGATTCTTTATTGTGGGGCATAGAACTGACAGAGGTGGCATTAAATTTGACTTTAATTCTCTTGAGAAAACAAAAAGCAAAGTTACTGTTGGCGAGGCCTTAAAAGATTTACCTTCATTAGTTAATGGAGATAAAATCGAAATAACTAATTACCGGTTTCCTCCAAAAGGTGATTATGTTCACCTAATGCGCAGTAAATCACGAAAAGCAAAGCAAAATTTTGTCACTGAAAACAAATCTCATATTGTCGATCGATACCGCGTTATCAAGCAGGGTGAAAATTGGGAAGCGGCAAAACTGAAAGGCTTGCTAGAAACATACAGTAGCACAAAACACACTCACAGCGGTATCTATAAACGCTTAGAAGAAGACAAGCCTGCTGTAACTATTGCTAATTACAGAAAGAGTATGTTGATTCATCCGCATGAAGACAGAGGTCTTTCTTTGCGTGAGGCGGCAAGACTGCAGAGCTTTCCAGATCATTTTATATTTAAAGGTACTTTGAGTTTTCAGCAACAACAAGTAGGTAATGCTGTGCCCCCTCTTTTAGCAAAAGCCATTTTTGACCAGATAGTACAGTTATCCTGTGCCAATTCAAGTAGTAAGTGCAACACCTAGTAAAGCTGGAATACCCCCTGCTCTGTCAACAGTTTCTTAGTCTGTGTCCTATAAAGTGTTGACAGATCACTTGTTTGTAAAATTCTACTGTAGTCATTTTTTCCTTTAGAGAACTAATCCTATCTCTTCAAGATTATGATACGCATGAATAATCTCTAGTGCTTCCCATTCTTGAGGTATCTTTTTTGGTATTGCACAAGCAATATCCATCAACTTGATTTCTTTTGGCGTAAGCATGTCGTTATCTATACCAAACTGTTTGATTTCACACCATTTTTTTTGTTCAGCTATTTTAAATACCAGTTTTTGCGCTTCAATCCCGTTATCAATCCGCTGCACTTGTTTGGCTTCTTTTTTTTCGGTATTTAGATCCTGTTTAGAAATCAGCTCTTTAAAAAATGAATCTGGAAGATCGATCTTGAGCTCTTTTATGGCCTGCCAACAGCCTTCCCTCTTTGTCCACTGTCCAATATTGGAAATTCCAGAAGGCGGATTTGTAAGAGCTTCATATACGTTCTCGGTGATAATATTTAGAGTGTCTTCTGTTGCTTTTGATATATTTTGAGTATTCCAAACAGCTAAAAAATCGAAAAACTTGCCTTCTGCATTTATTCTGTTGGATAAATATGACAATGAATAAGCAACTGCCTGAGCGCGATAGTCTCTAATAAACCATGTTGAGTCTGAGATTATCGACTCAGTTGCTTTAAAAATAATTGCTTTTGCGATTGCAGTTTTGTAATAGAGTTCGTTGTATCCCTGCTCACCTTTTTCCCATCGTTTTCCGATCTCTTTTGCATACTCGACAAAACTAGACTGTGCCCCTTTAGCTACCGTGTAAGGAATGTTTTCCCATACATTTTCAAACTTTGACAAGTCAGTCTTAGTAATAAGCTGTTTCTTAGGGTACTCAAGCTGATATTTCTTTTGCTCAATTTTTGTTTTATGTGTTTGTGCATCTTGATATTGTCCGCGTGCTCTTTCATAAAACCACTTTGTCTGCTTATGTCCGCCATCAACGGCAGGTGCATAGACTCTCCTTGAAAATTCTTCCATACGGACATGGAATGGATGATTTGAAAAGAAATCTGCAGCATTGACTTTATTTTGGGTGTTAGCGTATTCTGATATTTTCGGAACCAGCTCTGTCACCTGTTCAGGAGCCACAATAGTCAGCTTCATTTGTACAAATATCTGATCCAGTGCGGCCTTATCTTTTCGCATTGCACTGTAAATTGATGCCGTGGTTTGGCCGCCATTCACAATCTGAAGATTTTTTAACGACTTGACTCTAAGTCCGCCATCTGTTACTTCCAGTTCTATATCTTCCGCAGTAGTAGTCAAACCATTGTTATATGCAAAAAACTTCTCTGGTTGCTGAATAATTGTATTTCTCAAACCTTTATTCACGGCTCCTCTAGCCTGCAGAAACGTTCTTACATTTTGCTCCAACAATCGAGCCCCATAATCTTTATATAAACTTGCTAAAAGCGTCCCAGGCATAACAAGAAGGTATGACTCATAGTCTTTCGTGTTCAGATGTGCGGGGAGACAATAGAGAGGTTCCTTTGCCACTTTTTCAAAATCAATAAGAATATCTTCCTTCTTTTGATTTGAAGCATCCATTCTAAAGAGCCTGGAGATATCCCATATATGGAATAAGAATCGCGTCCCTGCACTCTCTTTTGACTTAATAGCTTCAACTTTATCGCTCAACACTTTATTACTCAGAAGATAATATTTAACGGTTGAAATATTTTCCTTGCTTTTATGAATCAGATAGGCAAGATCATATATAGATGTCGACTCTTCAAGTTTGTTATAGTAATTTTTTTCAAATGATCTTGCAAAAAAAGTTTCCACACGTTTAAAGGCTTGGGTCACCTCTGTCTGTGTCAGGCTTTTGGCTTCTTGATCTTGCGTAAAAATGGATATAAATAAATTCAGAATACCTTCATCTTCATTGTAACTATACCCATCTACTTTGACACCGGTTTCACTCCAGTGGCACAGTTCAAGCTCTTCGTCAATTTCCCCGGACTCCAAAAGTTCTTTGGCATATAGCTCAATAAATGTTGATTCATAAAAATTTTCCACCGATTCAGCAGTGCTGTAAATGTCTTGTAAAAAGTCTTCTCTAAACGTATCTAATTGACTACTCACCGGTGATCCTTTTTTTAAAATCATCTATTGATATGGCAAACGGTTTGCATTCTTTGATTTCAATTTTGTATTGGACAGAGTCAATACCTATCGGAATATCTTTTGCCAGAAGCCTAGGAAATCCATCTTCAACTTCAAAAACCGATTCGTTTGAAATCAAATAGTTTTTTTCTGAATACTCTGGAAGATCCATATAACCCACTTCTGAAAGCAGGTTTTCAAAAACATCAACATCATTTGGATCAATGAGAATATCTTTTATATCTTCAATGATTTTATTTAGACTAAACGCTTCGGCTATGTTGTGCGGAGCAGAATTCAATGTAACTACATATAAAAAACAATTAGCCAGTTGAGAGTCTAATTGGTCAATAGTGCTAATCTGAATATATGGGGCCGATGTCCCTTGCTTTGACTTTACTTCGATAGCATTATTTCCTAAGCCAAAGTCTTGCTGTTCTCCGTATGGTCCTCGCCAAAATGACAAGACTTCAGTGTCTGAAAATTCTGTCAGTAAGTGATTTTTTAAAAAGTACAGTTCTCCAATAAGGCCCTGCTGTTCTGCATCGCTCAATAATTTCTTTCCAAGTTTTCTAAAGAGCTTTTGCCATCTGAGTAATCTATTATAAACAATGCTAAGCATCCCTTTTTCTTCTTCGCTACTATCAGATGCCTGTAGCAAATCATTACAAAGAATATAAAAAATATCCCAATCATTCAGTTCGCTTAACGACAGAGCTATTCTAAATCCTGTTGAAGTCTGAAACTGTTGGATATCAATACCTGCTAAGGTGATTTTCCTTGTAGGCCAATCTTCTAAATTAGCGTGTTCAATAAAAAATTGATATTTGCCATCCTTGCTGACTGCCCAGAAAAAATCAAATTTATTTTTCGGATTTATCCGTTCGGAATCAAATCCTTTTCCCGCTCTTTTGATCGATGCCCACGGATTATTCTTCATCTTCGTCCTCTTCAACATTATTCATAGCATAAACCGTATTGACAGCGAACTCTACTGGTTCAATATAAACGCTTGATTTTGGAAAACTGATACCATATGCGAATAAACCTTGTTCAAGCAATGTTTTTTCATCTTTAATGTCTTTATATGCATCTACGACATGTAGCATTAGTAGTGGCTTTGAGCGTTCCATACGTAAAAACAGACCGGGTATGTCAACTGAGATATCATCTTTCCCATAGCGCTTTAAAGCTTTTTCAATTTCAGTCTTTCCCATACCAGCCCGCTCAGTTCTATTGTTACCAACTCTTCGCCTTTTGCTTATCTCAATGTAGCTACTGTTTTTTTGGGTAGGACAAGATCTTTTCTGAACGCTAACAGGGATTCCTGATACATCTATCTCTCTTGAGTTTTCAATATTTACAAGGACAATATCCCAGTACGGATATAAAGAGGATGTCTGTCTCAAATAATTTAGAATAGGTTTTGAAGCTGTCATTTGAGATGCAGGATGATTGCTGAATTGTTTAATAAAATCAGCTATCTTTTCTTGCGGAACATCATTCCATTCATAGTTTTTTTGTTCATTATATCGGTACATAACTTCCATGTTGGCTATGAGTTTTTCAAGCAGCTTCCAGTTGTTTTTTCTGTTAGGCTCAGTCACATCAAGTGCATAAGATTCAACCAGTTTTCCGTTTAAATCCAGACGAATTGTTAACGTTTGCGCAGAGCGCATTTTATTTCTTGCGGTAATCAAAAGAGACCCAGGGTGAGTTCTCACTTTGAGTCCGAATTCTTTAGGCGTTAAATTATGCGCGAACATTTCTTTCAGCTCATTGCGAAGCTCTTCTGTTGCATTAGAAATGTGAGAAAAATAGTTTTCTGTCATAGGTGTCAAATAAACTCTGCACAAGTCTGCATAACCGTCTCTGTACCCAAACCATCTTCCCATTTGCATCAGGGTATCATACATAGATGTATTGCGGTAAAAATAGCTTGTAGCCAGACCTTCAAGTGTTAATCCACGAGAAAGTTTGTCTCCGCCAACAGCAATAACATTTAGACCATTTTTATAGCCTTGATAATCCAGGTTATCACCTGAATCACCGTTAATCACCATTACTTGCATAGAGGCAGCCGCTTCCAAAAGTTTTTCCTGCACGTTATTCCATTCTGAATATGCTTCTTTAAAGTCGATGTTCCAAATATCAAACAAGTTTTTCATATATACATTTTTTAAAGCATCTTTTGTATCAAGTTTATACGAATAACGGACACCTTTCTCTATGTCTTGGCGCATCTGTACAATGCAGTTATAGACTTCTTTCTGGACATCTTTATACCTGGATACGTGTATCAACATCGAGTGGTGTTTGTTTTCTTGCCCCCTCAATAGTCTGATTGCTTTGGAAACAATATGTGAATAGACTGCATTCTTGAGACTTTTTGGTAGTTCAGAAATGGTCTGTATTTTTTGATGCTTTAAAGGAATGATGTCTTCTATATCACCAATATCTCTGACAATATCAATGCCGTCAGAATCACTTCCGAATATTTTTTCAGAACCGACGTAGTTGCTCGGCGGATCCAGACTTACAATAAAATCACGAGGGAAAAGTTCATCTCCTAACATCTCATCTGTTGTATTCGGATCTATAAAGATATTGGCAAAAGGTGTAGCTGTATATGCCAAATAGCATTTTCTGTCAAATAAATGGAGAATTTCACGTATTCGTTCATTAATCCTCGTCGGATCCTTATCCGCATCATTGGTATTAACCGAAGCATGATCAGCTTCATCATCAATCATTAACAGCGGTAAGCTTGATATGTTGCCATTCATATTGGAATTGTTTTTTTTGAGCCAATCTCTTAGCTTTGCCAGCACTGACGTATTTTTCTTTACAACCAGTACGGTTGCATTATTATATTCTTGTACTTGAAAGGTATCTGTACTCTTAAAATCATTATGGATATCCGTAAAAGTCACTGGTCTGCGCTTAGAATCAAAGTGTCCTACACCAATGAGAGTTTCACTTGAACTGACATTTTTCTTTTTCCCACTGTCTTGTCCTATATACCCTTCATCTACACGTTCCTGTGTCTGCGAACGTAAGCTTTCTTGCATACCGGCTAAAATTATGATTAATTTATATCCTACATCTGAAGCTTTGTTTATAACCCCAATAAAGTTTGCTGTTTTTCCAGACTGGACATATCCGACAACCATTCCACGTCTATACCAATGTCCTTTTTTGTCCGGATCTTCAAGTCTTCCGACAACTTTATCCGTTACATTGTCTATTGACGATACTACAGGAGGTGCAAATCCTCTTTGCAACAGCAGTTTTTCGTATCTGCTCCAAAAGTATGGTTCAAAACTTTCATGACTTTTCTTATCAGGAAGCCAAGGTTCAAAATTTTCATCATCTACTATTAATATGCCTTCTTCCATAGTCAAACCGAACTTATGCTCAACTTCTTTCGCAATTTCTTCAATATCATCTGAAGACAGCTCGACAGGTGTCAAAGGGTTTTGTGCTTCATAAGCAATTAATCTTCTAATTATTTCCGGAGTTTTGTTTTCCGGTTGCTGTGAAAGTTCGTATATTACTTTGTTTGTTAACTTCTCAATCACTTCCATTATCAATGCCTTTTTTTATTTTCAATAAATGTTTCACAAAAGTCTCTAAATTTGCTAAAAGGCTCCGTTTGTTTTAGTCTTAGAGACATTTCTTCAAAAGTGTTTCCCATATTTGACAACAGTTCCCAGAAATTTTCAGCATGCTGGGCGAGTTGTTCGCCGGTCACGTTGTTTTGTTCCATACTTTCAGGTGCCGTTGATAAGTCGGCATAAATTGAATCTATAGGCAGTGTGCTTTCTACAATAGAAAATATATCTCTGACTTTTTTTCTTGAATCTTCGTCTAAACCTGTCAGCAATCCAGCAATTGTTGGATTTTCATAATTTAACCGATAGCTTTTTTTATTGTGCTGATGATATTCAGTCCAAATAGGCACATAACCTCTTTTTGAAATCTGGGCACCGCGATTTTTGTACACTCTGGTTGACGATTTCATAATACGGTCAATGGTACGCTTTAGCTCTGTTCTAATCGCATCAGGCGGTGTCGCTTGCGATTTTTTAACATCGATAGACCAAATAAAATCTTCTGAGTTGGGCAAGTCAATTTTAACTCTGGCTAGCTTCGTTGATTCGTTCTGTTTTGCAAGTCCAAACCACGTTCCATGAATCAGCAATCTTCCATTTCTATAAACATAAAACCCCTGTGACTTAACATAGCTTTCTTTTCCTTCAAGACGTTTGTACTGTTCTGAAGATACCTTGCTATGGTGAGGAAGCTGATATGCCTGTATCTTTATATTACCAATTTTTTCTTCTGGAAAGTGTTTGCCAGCACCTTCAAAAGGATCAAACGGCGCTATTGGATCACCGTTTATACTGATAGAGATTTTTTTGAGTCCAGCTTCACCTGTCAAAAATCGGTGAAAAACTAGACCAAGATGTACCCGAGTAGCATCGATTTTGTCCAAAAATATGTCTTCAGGTCGTCGTCTGCTGTTTGTGTCGACCAACCTATCTAATTTTTCCCATAAAACCAGCGTTCCATTTTCGGATAGCATCTCGATTTTTGGCAACGTTTCAATCTGTTTCGCGGTGAATACGCCTACTTCCCATTTTTTTGTTTTTGCAACATGATCAAGATCCCAGCTTCGTGCAATAAGTTCCTTATATTGTTTTGAAGCAACAGTCAATATGCTGGCCTGCGAAAAGGACGCTGTTTTAAGACCAAGACCAAACCGTCCCAAATCTTTTTTATTTCTCTCGTCTAGAGGGTCAAAGGATCCCAGACTCATCGCCTGCTGGAGTTCTTTGACATCCATGCCACTACCATTATCAATGATGGCAATATAGCTGTTCTCCATATCAAAATGGACATAAATCTGAATATTTGTTGCATTTGCTGTAATACTATTGTCAATTATGTCTGCCATTGCTGTCTCAAGAGAATAGCCGATATCACGAAGTGCATGAATTAAGTTTTTTGGATTAGGAAGAGCAGGCTCAAAGTTTTTAAATTCCATTATTAATTACTCCCCATTATAAACAAATATTAATTTTTTATTAATTTTTTGTTCTTCGCAATTCGTTTTTGTTGATTGTAGCCAAAGAAGATAAAATTATCAGAGGTGTTTCTATTTTTT
>JACUUX010000022.1 GCA_014859105.1 Nitrospirota bacterium | reverse complement strand
CCGTCTTTAGTTTATTTTATCTGACTTTGGTGTCCACTTTTTCCATCTTATATCATCGAAACATTGATTTCGCCATCGCCAAAATTACCTAAAGCAAATACCTGCGGATTTAACGAACATGTTCCTACCTCTACCTCTCCAAAATCATGGGATGAAGGAGAAACTTCTAAATTCCCAAATAACCCAGACTGTCCGCCCCGCACGCACCGCACATAGTAGTAGGAGTCGTACTTATAGTAGCCGTAGACGCAGCCATAGCTGAAGACCACGATCCACGCGTAGCCCGGATCGCTGGCGTACGTGGTAGACGACCAATAGTAGGACGCATAAGCATTCGGAAAGAAATTGGTATCTATCGCAGGATGGTATCTTTCATCATCCGTTAAGGACTCGAGCTCCTTGATGTTCGGCAGGCGCCAGTCTGAGTGGCCCCCGAGTGTAAGCCCATTGCAATAATCCAGTGCGGACGGCCATATCATCCAACCCGGTTCCCCCTGCTGCCATATAAGGCCGGTCCTGTTGTCCGTAACTGTTCCATTTTTATTGTCCGTAAACGGCGCAGCCATTGTCACCGTTGAGCACAATAATGCTGCCGACATCACAAACAATAAGATAAACCTCCTCTTCATATTCTTCTCCTTTCCATTCTGAATATCTCCGAGATCACTCTTTTCTTTAAACCCGAAGGGTAATAGCCCCGTTCAGAAACAACTACATACGGCATCCCTTCACTAAAGGTCTTTGTCTTGAAGTCTTTCAGATACCGCACCGGAAACCCGCACTGAGTAGCGCACATCCTCGTTTCCGCCAGCGGTTTAAGCCCAAAGAACCGGCCGTAGCGCTCTGCCTGTGCGCCATAAAACTCACAGAAGCTTCCAACCTGAAAAAAGATGCAGTGGTCGCCGTATTGTTTAGCCACCCACGTATACTGTCCCCGCAGCGTTGCAGGCTCAAACGGCGGCTCGTACATCGGTAGAAGCCGCTCTTTGTCATCTACGGCAAAGATATATTTCAGATACCGGTATTTCTCAAACTGGCTGCGTATCAGCCTGTATGCATTAGCGTGCTTGAAATGTCCCAGGTATGATGCAAGCGTCTGTCTGAGCTTCCGGACTTTTTCTTCACGAAGATGGATACGGATAAATTGCTGTTCTTTCACCTTCGGATATTGGACCATCTCTTCATGAAAGCTCCTGAGCCTTGCCCCGAGGTTTCCGACCACCCTGTTGCGCACAAGGACATAATCCGGCCTCACGATGTAGCCGAGAAAATCCGCGCCCTCAGAGACTCGTCTGAGCGTCGCCTCCTCTTTCAGCGAAAGGGCCAGCCGCTTATCCAGGAATTCGCCTATCTTCTCCTTTAGTTCGATAAGCCGCTGCCTGTCCGGATCAAGGAGGATAAAGTCATCCACATACCGGAGGTAATACCGCACCTTCAACGTATGCTTCACAAACTGGTCCATCTCATTGAGATAGACATTGCCGAAGAACTGGGATGTGAGATTTCCGATAGGCAGCCCCTTGCCTGCGGGAATATGAAAAAGAGACTTATGCTGAGGTATCCCCTGAAGGAGGCGGCGATCGCCCTTGTATACAAAGTTTTTTGTGCAGTCCTGCAATACGACCTTTTTTGCAAGGGCAGTCAGCCTGTCATCACGTAAATGTCGAAAAAGGATGTCAAGAAGGATCTCCCTGTCTATGCTCATAAAGAAACTTCTGATATCAAGCTGCATGAACCATGCAGCCACATGGCCGCCCTTCGTAACGCGGTTCATGAAATACTTCAGTCGTTTCACAGCAGCATGGGTACCCTTGTCCTTTCTGCAGGCATAGGAGTCATGGATGAATTGGGGCTCGAATATCTTTTCAATATGCGGGACAAGGAGATGATGCACCACCCTGTCCCTGAAATCGGCTGCAAATATCTCCCTCGGTTTCGGCTGTTTGGCTACAAAGCAGACAGGGCGTGCGGGGCGCACAGTGATCATAGGCTCACTCGCCAATGCATGGTGCATCAACAATTCCGGCCTGTTCGAAGGACGGCTCTTCGACCTTTTCCCGCTCTGTCTGTTTACCAGAAAAATCATCAAGTTGTCAAAGAAATCTATCACTGTCCGCCCCGCACGCACCGCACATAGAGGTAGTAGTCCTTATAGCCGTAGTAGACGCTGCCATTGTAGAAGCCCACGCCCCACGCGTAGTCCGGATAGTAGGCGTACGTGGTAGACGACCAATAGTTGGACGATTTTGTATTCGGGAAGTAAGTCGTTTTGATTGTTGGACCCGGATACGGAATACCGTAGTCAACAATTGTAATGAGTTCCTTTTTTGTCGGCAAGCGCCAGTCTGAAAAGCCGCCGAGCGTAAGAGAGCCGCAGACGCTTTCTGACGACGGGTTATATGTAGCGTCATAAGTACCGGAAGCCTTGTACCAGTTGTAAGTGTTGCCATTATCCTGCTCCTGCCACATAAGGCCGGTGTTGTTGTCAGTTACCGTGCCGTTGCCGTTGTCAGTATAGGAAAGAGGATTGATGTTGTACTCCCCATCCTGCCCTGTCCCCTCGCAGGGGATTTCGGCATACGGATATACGCCCTGATAGCACTTCGTCTGGCCGGTGTCGGGGAGCTTGAAGGCATCGGAGGGGGCAACAAGACAAAAGCACAGCAACGCCACAGCAATGCAAAAGCTCCATAGTGAGCTTACATTTATACAATTCATTATTGGCCGACCTGCTGATCGGGCAAACCAAAAAAACAACGGATGCCGGATCAAGTTCGGCATGACATACAAGATAGACTCACATTTTCTCGATGATGCCATTGTTGTTCTCATATATGACCTCCTACATTGACTATTGCACTGTTGCTCTCTTCTTCTGTTTTACGCTTCTGATCCACCCCTCGCTCTGTCTGCCAAGGTCAACTACCCACTCGGCAGCCTGCTGGAAGGAATTGAAGCTCCTGAATGCCTTCACCTCCTTGCATATTCTGATCGTCACCTTCAATTGTTCGATTGTATCTCTCAGAGACCTCAGCGTATTAAGTTTTTCTTCCCTTGAATTTGCCGATATGATGAGCCTGATGGCCTCACGGGAGAGGTTCCGCAGGTCGGCACCGATCGTGTACTTATGATACCGCGAGAAGCCTCTGACCACATTTTCAATATAAACGGCAAGATCGATAGCCTTCTTGTATATTGGCAGATGCTCATATCGCGCCATCCTCAACCTTAGGCATTAACCCCCACTCGCCCCCTCTTAAGATTAAGAGGGGGTTGTGAGGCGTTATGAGCAGGAACAAAAAAGGCATAGCGCTTTACATTAAACGCCATGCCTTCAAAGTCTGATATTTCTTTTTCTGCTATATAATATAAAAACTGACTGACTGACTGACTGACTGACTGACTGAGCAATCATTATGCCAAACATTCTACTCCCGCTAACAGAAAAACCATTGAGACGATAAAGAAATGTCTTTTTTGTATTTTCCCCCACTTCTTCCCCCGCGAAGAATCAGTAGCTTTTTGCTATTATAACGGAAACCACCGAGCATGTAAAGAAAAAAAGCCCGCCTACTCATTTCAGTAAGCGGGTTTTAATATAAGAAAATATTCCCTGGCATTGCATATTCCAACCCTTAATCTACACTGAAAAAGCTTTAAGGTAGAGCAACAGTCCTTCATCAAGTCAGCAGCGCAAATGGTGTTCGTCGAGCGAGGAGTATATCCACGAAACAGTATAGCCCAACATGCGGAGAAATGATGAGTTGCAGTCGAACTATTGCGTCTCTCTCGGATGTATATACCGGACAGACAGATAGATGACTATAATGTTAATATAGCGTTACAGCTATCCCCTTGACGCTCAAATTTTAATCCAACCTTAAACTGTTCAGCAACCCACATAGGATAAGCACCCTGGCAATCTACAATACATGATTCCTCCATATCTGGAAAACCTATTACCTTACAGCGTGGTATGTTAAACACCGCTTTATTTCGTGTTAACTCGACCAAAGAGGATGGATTTATCCACTGAAGATTATATGCCATCTTCTTGGCTGTCATAATGAATGCGAAACCTGGGGATACCGCTCTCAGTAATCCCAACATTATCAGAGATGGACTAGCGTTTTTTCGCTTTAATTCTTCAACCTGTGCAAGTTTGTATTGTTCAATACCATCTTCACCCAAGTGCATACGAATAAATTTCAAATTACTCTTTCCCCGCCACATAAGATTACCGTAAGCTATCTCGTATTTCTCCTCATCTGAAGCGTCTTCAGGAATTGGCTTAACTCCTTCTTTCCAAATGTTTTGGAGTTCAACTAATGCTTGTTCGCCCAAATGCTTCTGTATGAAAGGCGAGATGAGAACATCGTTAGGCTTAATTTTATCCAGTACAATCGCATACTTTTCACTATAAGGCATCGTTTTGACTCCCTGCATCATCATCCTCCGAATCTTGAGTCTATCAATGCATTTCAGCATTTATAGGACAGTATCAGTCCTCCGGAAGTAGGCCTGGGTATCTTCTTAACTGGCATTATTTCCCCATCTCCTCAAGCAGTGCATCGAGCAAGTCTTCCTCTCTCACCGACTTAACTACCTTCCCTTTCTTAAAAACTATACCCCTCCCCTTACCGCCTGCAATCCCGAAATCTGCTTCCCTTGCCTCTCCGGGGCCATTCACAACACAGCCCATAACCGCGATCTTTAATGGCTCATTAATCTTCTTGAACCTAAATTCAACCTTTCTTGTAAGTCCTCTGAGATCAATCCTGCATCTGCCGCATGTGGGACATGAAATGATATCAATCCCTCTTTTTCTGAGACCAAGTGCTCCGAGTATTCCATAAGCAACCTTTACTTCCTCTTCTGGTTTTGCTGTAAGGGAGACCCTTACAGTGTCACCTATTCCTTCTGAAAGCAGTATCCCCATTCCCACAGAACTTTTTACTATGCCATAAGGCGGAGGACCTGCTTCCGATATTCCCACGTGAAGTGGGTAATCGTATCTTTCTGAAAATAACCTGTAAGCCTCTACGGTTCTCAGGACATCCGATGCTTTTAGTGATATCTTTATATCCGTAAATTTCATTTCTTCGAGAATGTGTATATGTTTTTCTGCACTTTCAACTATTGCCGCTGGTTCCGGATGTCCGTATTTTTTAAGTATATCTTTATCAAGCGACCCGGCATTTACACCTATCCTGATGGGTATTTTTCTGTCTCTGGCAGCTGTGACAACTTCCTCTATCTTCCACTTTGCACCTATGTTACCCGGGTTTATCCTGAGCCCGTCGACTCCCTGGGTTAAAGCTTCAAGTGCAAGTCTCCAGTCGAAATGGATATCTGCTATCATTGGAATATTTATTGATTTTTTTATTCTGGCAAGGGATTTTGCCGCATTCATGTCAGGCACTGCGAGCCTTATTATCTCACACCCTGATGACTCAAGAGATTTAATCTGTTTTACAGTTGATTCTATATCTGCAGTATCCGTTTTAGTCATGGACTGTACGGCAATTCGATTCCCACCTCCGATCGGCACACTGCCCACATATATGGTTCTTGTCTTTCTACGAACTTTCATTTTCTTCCGAGACTTCCGCATCTTCCGATTTCTCTTTATTTTCAATAGCTTCTATCATCTTCTTCTCCCTGTATGCCCTTACAGCCGCCTGATGTTCCTCTGCTGTAACAGAAAATTGATGAGTACCATCATTATTTGAAACAAAAAACATATACGGCACATCCGCAGGATAGAGTGCTGCAACAATGGACTTTAAGCCGGGAGAGGCTATAGGCCCTGGTGGAAATCCTTCAATTACATATGTATTATAAGGAGTTTTTCTTTTGAGATCTTTTAATGTTATTTTTTCACTGTAGCTCTTAACTCCATAAACAGCAGTCGGGTCTGCCTGAAGGGGAATTTTTTTCTTCAACCTGTTATGATACACAGCAGAAATAAGAGGCCTTTCTGCATCTATTACAGCCTCTCTTTCGATTATAGATGCAAGGGTGAGTACTTCCCTCTCAGAAAGACCTAACTCTGAAGCCCTTACGGCCATTTCATCCGAGAACATCTCTCTAATCCTGTTTATCATCATGCCTATCGCATCTTCAGGGGTCATTCCTTTTGGAATTCTGTAGGTATCCGGGAAAAGGTAACCCTCGAAAGTCGGCGCATCAATATCATATAAAAATAAAAATTTTTCATCTGAGGCCAAATTCCAGAATCTCTCTTTGCTGACTATTCCTTTTTCCGAAAGTTTGTCCGCTATCTCCCTGAGCGAATCCCCTTCTCTAAATGTTACTTCATATTCTATAATCTGCCCCTTCTTGAATATCCTGAAAACATCAAGGAGATTCATTGAGCTGTATATTGAGTAGTATCCAGCCCTTACCTTTCTGTCCAGACCGGTAATCCTACCGATAAAGAGGAAAAGATTTTTATCTCTTAATACCTTTTCTTTCGATAATATATCAACAACCTGCCTGAAAGTGGCTCCTTTTGGTATCTCAATTTCTATATTCCTCTTGCCTATAGGAAGAGGCAACAGGAGTCCCACAGCAATATAGACCCAGCAAGTCAATACAATACCGGCTATTAAAAAAATAAAAATTTTTTTCATCTGAAAATACCCTTATCTGTCATTCCGAGCGTAGCGAAGAATCTTATCGCCTGGCTCAGGGTAAACTCCGCGAGAAATCTCGTCTTTGAGATTGCCACGTCCCGACAAACCCGGGACCCGCAATGACATTTTCATGCTCTCTTGTGACGATTTGTCAGCATGTTTATTTATTTTATTAGGATGACAGAATTATTGGTTTATAGTCAAATAATGAAACACCTTTGGGGCAGGCTGTCAGGGAATATACTTAAAAACAATGGGGCAATCCTCAGGATTGCCCCTCTTATTTTTTAACTTTAATTTTATTTTAGTACATCTCCCCGCCCATGCCACCCGGCATCTTAGGAGCTTTCTCCTCTTCTGGAATCTCGGCTACCATTACAGAAGTGGTTAACATCAGGGCTGCGACAGATGCAGCATTCTGAAGGGCAATTCTTGCGACTTTAGTTGGGTCAATAATTCCGGTCTTCATCATATCAGCATATTCCTCTTTGTCTGCATCAAAACCGTAATTGATATCCTTTGAATGTTTAACCTTCTCGACCACAACTGAACCCTCTATTCCCGCATTGTTTGCTATCTGCCTTATGGGCTCCTCAAGCGATCTCTTTATGATATTAACGCCTATATGCTGATCACCTTCTGCCTTGAGGGCTTTGAGTGCGGGAAGGCATCTTATGAACGCAACGCCTCCACCGGGGACAATACCTTCTTCAACGGCTGCTCTTGTTGCATTAAGGGCATCTTCAACCCTTGCTTTCCTTTCCTTCATTTCTATCTCTGTTGCTGCACCCACATTGATTACAGCAACACCACCCACAAGTTTCGCAAGCCTCTCCTGGAGTTTTTCTCTGTCATAATCAGATGTCGTTTCTTCTATCTGGGTTTTAATCTGTTTAACCCTTCCCTGAATTTTTGAAGAATCTCCGGCACCTTCAACAATCGTTGTGTTCTCTTTATCCACTGTAATCTTTTTAGCCCTTCCAAGATCTGTAATTTTTATGTTTTCGAGCTTAATACCGAGGTCTTCTGAAATCACAGTGCCGCCCGTCAGAACCGCTATGTCTTCAAGCATTGCCTTTCTTCTATCTCCAAAACCAGGTGCCTTAACAGCGCAGACCTGAAGTGTACCACGAAGCTTGTTTACGACAAGTGTTGCAAGGGCCTCCCCTTCTACTTCTTCAGCTATGATTAAAAGGGGCTTACCCATCTTGGCAATCTGCTCGAGTATGGGTAACAGGTCTTTCATGCTTGATATTTTCTTTTCATGCAGAAGAATAAATACATCCTCAATAACAGCCTCCATCCTCTCGGGATCTGTTATGAAATATGGTGAAATGTATCCTCTGTCAAACTGCATGCCTTCAACAATATCGAGGGTTGTCTGCATACTTTTAGCTTCTTCAACGGTGATAACACCGTCTTTGCCAACCTTGTCCATTGCTTCTGCGATAAGCTCTCCAACGGATGGGTCATTATTCGCAGATATTGTACCAACCTGTGCTATTTCTTTTTTATCCTGAACAGGCTTGCTGAGCTTCTTGAGTTCTTCTGTAACAACATTTACAGCTTTCTCGATCCCCCTCTTGAGGTCCATAGGGTTTGAACCTGCAGCAACATTTCTAATTCCCTCTCTGTATACTGCATGTGCAAGTAATGTAGCAGTGGTTGTACCATCACCTGCTATGTCTGATGTCTTTGACGCGACTTCTCTTACAAGCTGAGCACCCATGTTCTCCCAGGGGTCTTTAAGCTCAATCTCTTTTGCAACTGTCACCCCGTCCTTGGTTATCGTGGGTGCACCAAATTTCTTGTCAAGTATTGCATTCCTGCCTTTCGGACCTAAAGTTGCCTTGACTGCATCAGTGAGTATGCTTACACCTTTAAGTATAGCGTTTCTTGCTTCTACATCAAAAATTAGTTGTTTAGCCGCCATTTAAACTCCTCCTTATTTAAAATTTTATTTGCTTTCAATAATTCCCAGGATGTCTTCTTCTCTTATAATGAGGTACTCTTCGTCATCGATTTTAACTTTTGAGCCTGAATACTTGTCGAAAAGTATTGTATCACCTACTTTGACTTCCATTGGCTGACGTTTACCATCGTCGGTTATTCTTCCCGGGCCCACTGCTACAACCGTACCTTTCTGGGGTTTCTCTTTTGCGGCATCAGGAATGTAAATTCCTCCGGGTGTCATTTCCTCCTCAGTAGAAAACTTGACAAAGACCCTGTCTCTTAATGGTTTGAAATTCATAACACATTGCTCCTTTCTTTTATGAATTTTTATTTTTGTTAGCACTCAATGTCAGTGAGTGCTAATATAATAATTTTAAGCGGGGAAGAAGGCAAGGATTTATATCGGCAAAAATAGCTGAAATTCTCAATTTATTTTCTATTTTTTATGAAAATCATTAATTTTTCGATTTTTTTAACTATAAGGTCTTCTTTTTATTTTCTATAAAATATTGTATGGTTTCCTTGAAGAAATCACCTTTTTCACGTACATCCCGCGGAATCCTGTTATCGTATAGTTTCAGTCCTTCTTTTATTTCAGATGCAAACTCAGAATAAAAGCTGTTATTTCTTATAGCCCTGTCTGCCCTTGGAGTATTATAAAGGTATATGTCTGATAGTATAGTTCTTGCGAGTCTTCTGGCTCGCTCGATTTTTTCTTCGAGATCTGTCTCTGTGATCTCTGTCCCGGTCTTTAACCGCGTTTCTTCCTTCTTTTCAATTTCTTCCAAATCAGGTTTTTCAGCCTTATCTTCTATACCGGCTTTCTTCTCTACGGGTTTGGTACCTTTTAAAGCATTAACCTTCTCCATGAGAAGTTCTGATAACTGGTGGTCGTAGATATAATCATCGGCACTGTAAAGGGACAGAGGTTCTCTTTTGTATCTATTTTTATCATATATCGAGCCAATAAGTATAAATTTCGTATCTTTCGCCTCTGTCCTTGCCTTTAATCTTTTACACACTTCAAAACCATAAATCTTAGGGAGGCTTACCTCGATTATTACCAGAAAAGGGCGTTCCTTGATTGTCTTTACCATGGCATCTATTCCGTCAGAAGATGTAATTGTCTGATATCCATTTTTATTCAACAAGGAAGTAATTTCATTAACAATGGCGGGATTTGAATGTGCCACAATGATTTTAGTTTTATCCACTTCCTTTGTTGAGACGGGCACAGGCTTCTTTACAAACAGTACCGTTCCACACTTAGGACATTTAAACCTCGAGCCTTCTTGCTTTATCTTTCCCTCGTCAATCTTTAACCTTGTCTTGCACTTCGGACATACTACAACCACAGTTTAGTCCTCCTCGGCAGCCATAACTTTATAGTCGCAAGGCCAATGAGGAACCCTCCTAAATGTGCAAACCATGCAACACCACCTGCCTCATGAAGCCTTGTGCTTATTAAGCCACTAATAAGTTGTATAATAGCCCAAAACCCGATAACTATCAATGCCGGTATCTTCACAGTAGTTATCAAAAAACCCAGGAATATTATAGTATATACACCCGCCCTTGGGAAAAGTATTAAATATGCCCCTAAAATTCCTGAAACAGCCCCACTTGCCCCAATCATAGGAATTGTAGAATCTGCATTTGTAATCGCATGAGCATATGCTGCGAACACCCCGCAAAAAAAATAAAAAATGATAAATCGTAAATGACCCAATCTGTCTTCTATGTTATTGCCGAATATCCACAAATAAAGCATATTACCAGCCAGGTGGAATAGTCCGCCATGCATAAACATTGAAGTAAAGACCGTTACGGCAGGATGGACAGGTTGATTTGTTTCGAATGTCAATATGTAACGAGGGATTGCACCGTATGTGTAAGCTGTCTCTTTCATACCGGATGGATAAGTGATCTGTAACAGAAATACAAATATGTTAAGTGCAATGAAGAATATGGTAATAAACGGGAATATCCGTGTAGGATTATCGTCTTTGTAAGGAATCATTTACCTGGATAAAACCCAAAAATTTACTCTTAAAATCGGCATAGCACATTATAAGGCAATATGTTTATAGTGTCAAAAAAATAGCTAATTCTTGCTTGCATTATGTTATTTAGATATGCTATAACTTCTACGACAATAAAATCGCTAAATTTAAGGGGGGTTTATGGACAGGCGAAAAAAGATAGTCATATCTTTATTTATAGTTCTAATGATTTTCCCTTTTTATGTTACAGTTTCAAAAAGTGCCATTTCCCAGGAAGCACAACTCTGCCTTGGATGCCATTCTGCCAGGGAACTGACCAGACAGCTCGAGAGCAGGGAAACACTTTCCTTATATATAAATGGAGATGAATTCGCAAAATCCGCCCACAATATAATAAGCTGTGCAGGCTGCCATATGGACATTTCAATGGAAACCCATCCCCAGATGAGAAAGATTTCCAGCAAAAAAGAATATTCTGCAATGCAATCCAAAACGTGTTCAATGTGCCATCCGGATGAACTGCTGGAAAAAAATCCGGTGCACGGCTATATAATAACAAAGGTCAAGAAGGTTGTATGCTCTGAATGTCACGGCGCCCACTATATCAAAAAAATATCGGAGTGGAAGGCAGGTATAAGCGAACCTCAATACTGCCTTACCTGCCACAGGCATTATTTTAGTAAGACTTTGGAAAGCGGTGAAGTTTTACCCCTCTATGTTAATGAATCAGCACTGAAGGCTTCTGTTCATAAAAATCTGACATGCGGTGTCTGTCATATGGAATTTTCCAAGACCAAACACCCTGTGAGGACTTTTAAAAGCAGACAAGAATATTCTATGAAGGCATCAAGGGCTTGTTTGATGTGCCATCCGGAAGAACAGCTCAGAAAAAACCCTGCACATGGTGCTTTGATAACAAGTATTTCCTGTGTTGAATGCCATGGCTCACACAACATTCAGCCCATAGCAGCAATGAAAGAAGAGGCTAAAGTATCACAATACTGCCTTTCATGCCATAGGAGTAAGTTGACAATGACCTTTAAGGACGGCGACACCGTTTCACTTTATGTAAACGAATCAGCATTGAAAGGTTCAGTGCATGGAACACTGCAATGTACGGAATGCCATTCGGATTTCTCAATAACTGCTCATCCTGTCAGGACTTACGGGAACAGGGCGGAATATTCTCGCGCCTATGCAGAGTTATGCAGGAAATGCCATGCAGATGCAAGTGCACAATATGAAAGGAGTATCCACTATTCTGAACTCGAAAAAGGAAATGTTGCTGCACCTTCGTGTACTGGATGTCACGGTAGCAGTCATTCAATAACAAAAGCAACAGCCGATAAAACCCTTGGATTAACTTCATGTAATAAATGCCATGCCGACATGTACAATTCATATAAAGCAAGCATCCATGAAGAAGAAAGGATTAAAGGGAAGGAAAATACCCCTACTTGCGCTTCCTGCCATAAGGCACACGATGTCGAGATTACCGCAATGACAACAGCAATGAAAGACGCCTGTATGGTTTGCCATGATGACGGAATACCTGTACATAATCAGTGGCTCTATAACCCCCCGATAAGATTGTCTTCTTTTACTGAACTCCACATTAATAGTGTTGCCTGTGCAGCCTGCCATTCTCCTGATGCAAGAAGGGGAATTTATCTGACCCTCTATGATAAAAAGACGGGAAAACCTTTCCCGCAGGAGGATGTACTGAAACTTCTCGAGACCGATGCAGCCGGATTGAAAGAAAAAATCGATATAAACGGTGACGGAATAATTGACTCATCAGAGTTATGGAACTTTTACAGAATGTTAAACAGGAAAGGTGCAGGGGTAACCTTCATGGGAAATATGAACGTCCAGAGTGGTGAAGAGGCACACAGGCTTGCTGAAAAATCTCATGCATCAAGGGAATGTGTACTTTGCCACCGGCCTGATTCAGAATACTTCAAGGATGTCTTTGTTGTCATAAGAAAGGCTGACGGAAAGCCGACGGTTTTTAATGCGAATCAGGAAGTAATCGGCTCTGTATACTCCATATTACCTGTCAGTAAGTTTTACGCACTCGGAAGTTCTAATGCAAGGCTCCTGGATTATCTGTTCATTATAGCTTTAATCGGCGGGGTAGCTGTTCCGATAGGACATATAACATTAAGAATAATCGCTTCTCCCCTCAGGTCATTGAGAAAGATGGGGAAAGGAGGTAAAAAATAAATGAAAAAGATATACCTTCATCCTTTACCGATAAGGATCTGGCACTGGGTTAATGCAACAGGTTTTATCCTCCTGATTCTTACCGGAGTTCAGATCAGATACAGTAACATAATCGGCCTTTTCTCTTTTGAGACTGCGGTTACAATCCACAGCTGGACGGGGTTTATTCTTCTTGCAAACTACTTCATATGGGTGGTCTATTATCTCGTGACTTTAAATATTAAAATATATATTCCCCCGTTACACCATCCGGTAGAATTTGCAAAAAAGGCCTTGCGCCAGGCCAAGTTTTATGGACTTGGTATAATGGTGGGAGATGAAAATCCCCATCACTCCACACCCGAACACAAATTCAACCCGATGCAGCAGGTATCCTATCTTATGATTATGGCACTTCTTATCCCAGTTCAAATCATAACGGGGCTTTTCCTGTGGGATCCGAAGCTTTTCTCTCCAGTAATTAATTTTATTGGTGGGATACAGATAGTTTCTTTAATACATGTACTTCTATGGATATTCTTCAGTGCATTTATCATCGTTCATTTCTATCTCGCCACTTTAGGACATACACCCATGGCCCACATTATTGCAATGTTTACAGGTTATGAAGAAGAACATGAAGAACATGGTCATGAGGAGGGCCACGCGCATGGTGGTGAGGGCCCGGGACATGGTGGGCACGGAGAAGAGGAACACGCACACAGCTAAAGTACAAAACATATTCTAAAAGTGAAAAAAGAGGGGCAGGATTTAAATCTTGCCCCTCTTTTTATCTGTATTTATAAATCTATTTACCACAATGTAAACTTTCTTGGGTTACGCTATCCCTTAATATCTGTGATATACTTTCAATATGGAAAAGTCTAAAAAAGATATTTGGGTTAAAAAATCTAATTCATTTAAATCTGCCGATGAATTTAATATTGCTTACTATCTCTCGATGCATCCTCAACAAAGAATTGATACAATGCAGTTTTTAAGGAGTATAGCATTCAATATCAAAAAGGATTTAAAACGTGGAAAAGGTAGAAAAAGACTACAGAGAGTTATTAGAGTTATTCAATAAGCATAAAGTGAAATATTGTATTGTCGGGGCGTTTGCGGTTGCTTTTTATGCAATACCGCGGTATACAAAGGATTTGGATATTCTGATAGAACCCACGAGGGCGAATGGCAGGAGAATACTCCGTGCTCTCAAAGAATTCGGGTTCGGGATGCTGAATTTGTCTGCTGATGATTTTGCTCATGAAGGGAGGATTATACAATTAGGATACGAACCGGTAAGGATAGATATTCTCTCTTCCATTGACGGATGCACATTCACAGAAGTCTGGAAAAATAAGACAAAAGGGTACTATGGTAATGAAGCTGTATATTTTATAGGCATTGAAGATCTCATAAAAAATAAGCGTGTCTCGAAACGAAAACAGGACAGGGCAGATATAGATATCCTGCTCACCGCAATAAAACAAAAAAACAATAGATGCAAAAATTTATGAATCAAGTAAAATAAAAAATGTGTAATTAATGAAGTCATAACAGCTTCTCAGGAAATATGCACAGGCCTTCATGCACTAAAATTTTGATAAAGAGGAGGTAAAAGGATGTCTAAGGAAAGCATCGACGTATTATTAAAAGAAAAGAGGACATTCCCACCTTCAAAGGAATTCAGCGAGAAGGCTCACATCAAGAGTATGGAGGAGTATGAAATGCTCTATAAGTGGTCTGTTGAAGACCCCGAAGGTTTCTGGGCAGAAATGGCGGAAAAGCAGCTGACATGGTTTAAGAAATGGGACAAAGTGCTCCAATGGAACTTCGAGAAACCGGACATTAAATGGTTTATCGGCGGCAAACTCAACGCATCATATAACTGTCTGGACAGGTTTATTAATACCCCTATCAGAAACAAGGCTGCTATTATCTGGGAGTCTGATGATGGTGAATATAAAACGTACACTTACCAGCAGCTTTATTATGAAGTGAATAAATTTGCCAATGTACTTAAAAGGCACGGTATACAAAGGGGCGACAGGGTAACAATCTATCTATCGATGATTCCTGAGCTTCCCATAGCCATGCTCGCCTGTGCCCGTATAGGAGCTATTCATAGTGTGGTCTTCGGCGGTTTCAGTGCACAGGCATTAAAGGAAAGAATCCAGGACTGCAAGTCAAAATTAGTCATCACTGCGGACAGGGGCATAAGGGGCGGAAGGTATGTACCGCTTAAATCGAATGCTGATCTGGCATTGCAGGAATGTCCTACTATAGAAAAAATGATAGTCGTGAAGAGAAGTATATATGTTGACATGGAACCAAAAAGGGATTTCTGGTGGCATGACGAGATGAATGATCCAGAAATAAAAGATTACTGTGAGCCGGAATGGATGGATGCAGAAGACCCTCTCTTTATACTGTATACCTCGGGCTCTACAGGCAAGCCAAAAGGAGTCCTGCATACAACAGGTGGATATTTACTCTTTACCAACCTGACGTTTAATTTGATCTTCGATTATCATGACGAAGATATCCACTTCTGCACTGCAGATATAGGTTGGGTTACCGGTCATAGTTATATTGTATACGGACCGCTGAGCAATGGTGCAACAAGCTTCATGTTTGAAGGGGTCCCTACATATCCTGACCCGGGCAGGTTCTGGAAGATTGTAGACAAATTTAAGGTGAATATTTTCTATACAGCACCTACTGCGATCAGGGCTCTAATGAGAGAAGGCGCCGAATGGGTTAAAAAACATGACCTCTCTTCGCTGAGATTGCTCGGCACTGTGGGAGAACCGATCAATCCTGAGGCCTGGATGTGGTACCATACCCATGTAGGAAAGTCAAGATTGCCTGTTGTGGATACATGGTGGCAGACCGAAACAGGTGCAATTCTTATAACTCCACTCCCAGGTGTAATGGCTACCAAACCGGGTTCGGCCAGTAAACCCTTCTTTGGTGTAGTTCCAAATATATTAAAAGAAGATGGCTCACCAGCCTCTGTCAACGAAGGCGGATATCTTGTTATTGAAAAACCATGGCCGGCTATGCTCCGTGGAACATATGGAGATCCCGAAAATAAGCGTGTAAAAGAAATCTACTTTACAAGATTCCCCGGAAAATATTTCACTGGTGACGGTGCCAGGATGGATGAGGATGGCGATTACTGGTTGATGGGAAGAATAGATGATGTTATTAATGTTTCAGGGCACAGGCTTGGAACTGCTGAGATCGAATCAGCGTTGGTGAGTCATCAAGCGGTTGTAGAAGCTGCAACCGTCGGGTTCCCGCACGAAATTAAAGGCGAAGGTATATATGTTTTCATCACACTGAAAGATCGCTATGAACCTACACCGGAACTCACCAAGATGCTGATAGGTCATGTTCGCCAGGTAATCGGACCAATTGCAACTCCCGACAAAATACAGTTCACTCCGGGGTTACCTAAGACCAGAAGCGGCAAGATTATGAGAAGAATTCTCAGAAGGATAGCAAGAGGTGATACCGAAGATCTGGGAGATACATCAACCCTTGCCGACCCTTCTGTTGTGAATCAAATCCTTCAGGGGAAACTTTAAAAATCATCATTTATTATATTTTTTGACCTAACCCAGTTAATTAATAAATTTTCTGTGGTGGACGGAGGATATAGTATCAGAGCGGATTTCAATTCTTTTGAAGAAAGAATTGCCTCGCAGGCTGCCGATGTATCGGCAGCCGAGAATGAGCGAAAATACCATATCCTCTGTCGTTTATTAATATTTTGTGAATTAACTGGGCAGAAATATATTTGTAAAGGAATCAAATAATGTCTGTAAAAAATCTTGATTTCTTTTTTAACCCTCAAAGAATTGCAGTTATTGGTGCAAACGAAGATAAGAATACTATTGGATATTCTATTTTTAAAAATCTTCTGGGTCACGGTTTTAAAGGCTCTGTGTACCCTGTTAATCCAAAATGTGAAGCTGTACAGGGAGTGGAAGCATATCCAAAAATTACATCTATACCCCGGGACATTGACCTGGCAATCTTAGCCGTCCCTCCTGCAGAAATACTTGATACACTTGAAGAATGCGGAAACAAGAAAGTTAAAGGCACAATCATTTTATGTCCTGACTTCAAAGAAAGGGTAGAAGATGTTCATTTCTTCCAGAGAAAGATGAAACAAGCCTCTGAGAGGTATGGATTCAGACTTTTAGGACCTGATTCCCTTGGTTTCATCAGACCGGGAATAAACCTTAATGCAAGTCTTTTTCCTCTTATACCGCCAAAGGGCAACATTGCTTTTATAGTTCAGAGTGTCACACTTTCTATCGCCCTTTTAGACCTGACACTAAGTAAAAAAATCGGGTTCAGTTATTTTATTTCTGTTGGCACAAAAATAGACATTAAATTTGCTGATCTTATCGATTTCCTGGGTGTAGACCCGGAGACAAGGGCTATTATCCTCTATATTGAATCCATAAAAAATGGAAGAAGATTCATGACCGCTGTACGCAGCTTTGCTTCAAGTAAACCGATTATGGTAATAAAATCCGGGAAATTTGATGTTTCAGCTCATATAGCATTAACACATTCAGGATTTATGGCCGGTGAGGATAGGGTTTATGATGCAGCTTTCAAAAGGGCGGGAGCGATAAGGGTAGATGAGATAGTTGATCTTTTCTATTTAGCAGAATCACTGGCAAAACAGCCGAGACCAAAGGGGAACCGTTTGGCTATTATAACAAACTCGGGTGGCCCTGCAGTAATAGCTGTTGATACCCTGCTGAAATTAGACGGTGAACTGGCAAACCTGAGCCAGGAAACTTTAGGAAACCTCAGGAGGCAGTTTCCTTCTGTAAAACATTTTCAGAACCCGGTTGACCTCCTTTTTGAATCAACAGAGCAGGACTACTATACTGCTGCTAAAAGCTGCTTAATGGATAAGGAAATTGACGGGGTTCTCGTTATTCATACCCCGTCATATGCCTCCAATTCAGAAAAGATTGCTGAAGCAGTGGTATCAGCAGCAAGATTGTATCCTTATAAGCCAACATTTACAACATGGATGGGAGATGAACACGTAACTTCAGCAAGAGAATTTCTCAATGAACAAGGGATACCAACCTTTGTTTCTCCCGAACAGGCAGTACGAAGCTTCATCTACATGCATCGT
The DNA here is from genome assembly GCA_014859105.1 of Nitrospirota bacterium. Lineage (GTDB taxonomy): Bacteria > Nitrospirota > Thermodesulfovibrionia > Thermodesulfovibrionales > SM23-35 > Kmv42. Next base: position 23,915 of record JACUUX010000022.1, on the reverse strand, counting down.
TATGACTATAATCTCAGACTCCTCCATGAAACACCGGAGGTAATCCTTAAGGACTTTGAGCCAAATGAAGACAAGGCAGAAGATATAATCAGGACGGCATCTGAAGAAAAGAGATTAATCTTGAGCTTCAATGAAGTAAAAGAGTTGCTTCAGTCATATGGCATACCGGTGGTCACCACACAAAAAGCTCAAGATGAGGAAGAAGCTGTCAGGGTCTCTGAATCTATAGGGTATCCTGTGGTTTTAAAGATTGATTCACAGAAACTTTTCCATAAGTTTGAACACGAAGGCGTTATTTTAAATCTCAGGAATCGGGATTCTGTAGGAGAAGCATTCAGGAAGCTCAAAGAGCTCGCAATCTCTTTAAAGGACACGCATGCAAATGTTTTGATACAGCCCATGGTGGCAAAACAAGGTTATGAACTCGTAATAGGTACAAAAAAAGATCCTACCTTTGGTTCAGTAATTGTTTTTGGTACAGGTGGTGAAATGCTCGAGACTGTAGAGGACTATTCAATAGGACTTCCTCCTCTGAATCAGACTCTGGCAATACGTATGATGAGCGAGACTAAAATCTACAAATATCTGAGAAATCAGAAGGCCTATGAAAAAACATTGAGATACATAGAAGAGATCCTGGTGAGATTTTCTCATCTGATTATCCATTTTCCTCACATTAAAGAACTCGATATAAACCCGTTCTTTGTAACACAGGATGGAGGCTTTGCCCTGGATGCAGGTATTTTACTCGAAGCTGATATACTTGAAGGGTTTCAGCCTGTAAAAGGAGATTTCTGTCCACCTCACCTTTCCATCTGTCCATATCCGGATCAGTACATTGATATATTTAAATTAAAAAATGGAATACCTGTTGTCATAAGACCTATCCGCCCGGAAGACGAACCCTTAATAGATAAACTTTTAAAGAGTTCTTCTGAACAAACACTTATGTTGAGATTTTTCAGGAAAACTCCTGATCTGCCACACGAGCAGCTGGTGAAATATTGTCATGTTGACTATGACAGAGAGCTTGCCTTTGTCGCAGTTATAAGAGACGGTTCACATGAGAGGATAATCGGAGACGTCCGAATGAGCAGGCAGCCGGATCTTGAGAATGCTGAAATGGCAGTAATTGTCGGGGACCAGTGGCAGGGACAGGGAGTTGGCAATACACTGTGTGAACATTGTTTGAAGATAGCCAGAGAGCTTGGGATAAAGAAAATGTGGATGGAGATTTTACAGGTCAATAACAGGATGCTGAAAAGAGCTGAGAAATTAGGATTCAAAAAGGTTTCATCTGATGAGGATTCGGTAAGAGTCGCATTAGAATTGCAGGCCAAATAATAGTTACAAATGTTATTATGTATTAAATCTTTAAAATCCGCAGTTGAGGAGTGGGGATGGAATGGTTGAAGAGATAGAATTTATTATCAATAAATGCCCTACAGGTTTAATTATTTTCAAACATAAAATGGATATAATTTACTGTAACAGAAAAGCATCGAGCTTTCTCAAATGCTTTGAGTTACCCGAGGAGATAAAAACCATCAGCAGGAGAATATTCGATGCTATTAGAGCACGAAAACTCGGTGAACTCTTTCCGGGGGAGATTTATTTTAGAAAAAAACTTAACGGCTCAGCAAGTAACTGGTTATTCAGAATCTACATATATGAAAAAACAGATCCGCTTGTCTATGTTCTTATTTTTGAGGAAACTGTTTCTAATAAGCTGGATATGAATGGCATAAGACAAGAATTTAAATTGACCAGGCGGGAGACGGATATACTCAGGCTAGTGCTTGATGGTTACAAAAACACTGAAATTGCAGTAGAGCTTGAGATATCCGAGCAGACAGTAAAGGACCATCTCAGCAATATTTATTCAAAGACCGGTACCGAGAATAGAATGGCGATTATGCGCAAACTCATATATTCCCCCGACAATCAATTCGGCTCGCAATTGTAGAGCCTCGCGTGCTGAGGGCTATCCGGATAGTGCTAAATGTATTGACCTTATAAAATTGTCTATTAAGAAAGGATTAAATAATCCTTCGTCTTTTGTTTTCATTAAAGAGAGCGCCTCCTTTATTTCTAAAGCTCCCTTGTAAGGTTTTCTACTCCTTAAATTGTCAAAATAATCAGAAATTGCTGTCATCTGACTGCAAATATGCTGTTTTATATTGCCTCCTTTAAGTTTTGGATATCCCCTGCCGTCATATCTCAGATGGTGTTCAAAAGCTACTATGGGTGCAAGTCGCGTGAGACCATTTATTTTTGCAAGATATTGTGCGCCGTATAACGGGTGAATCTCTGTTTCCTCATTTTCTTCCGCTTCAGAGGAATCCTGTCTTTTAAGAAATCCACCGCCCCCGGGAATCAATAATTTTCCTGTATCATGGAGAAGTGCGGCTATCCCTATATCACGGAGAAATTCCTCCCGAACACCGATAGTCTGGGCTTGAAACATGGTAAGCACTGAAACATTTGTTGCGTGTGTATAATCATTTTCACTGTATGACCGGGCAGGGCACAACAGCTTAAGGATATTGATTTCTTTTTTCACCATCAGGCTGAATTGAACCACTATTTCTTCCAATCCTGCAATCTTAAGCTTTTTGAAAGGTGAGATACTGTTATATTCCCTCTTAACTTTTTCAACCTGTTCTGATGTGAAATTCGATAAGCTGTCAATATCAAAATCTTTATCAATTTCAAATCTGCCAATCCGGATATCCACAACTCCAACCTTAATATGCTGATGGGGCTTTGCCCCTTTTTCTGTCGTTGAGATATCGGCAACAAGTTGTTTCAATTCTGAAAGGGTAATTCCTTTTAAAAAATCAATCCGGGAAATACCCTTTCTTTTGAGTCTTTTTATTAAATTTAAACCCTGAATCCCTATATCTCTGACAGCCATTTTATTAGCTATGAGGTCATCTTCCAATATCATTATCTCAAGACTATCCGCTTCTTTATACAGTTCACCGAGTATGGATAATGCCTTCCGGCTTAATTCATCAACAAAAGCATGCTCTTTTGAATAAAGAGAGCAATTTGAAACAGCAGACATGAATATTGATATGAATCTTTTTAAAGTTTCCATTTATTCTATTTTCCCTTGCTTAGACGTAATGACTCCTCTCTTATAAATTCGTTCTTAGATTTTAATCCAGCTTCTATCAAGTCTTTAACCGACTCATATGGATAGTTTTTGAGTGTCTTATATATTTCTTCTTTTAGCAGATCCGTAATTCTCTTAAAGAAGAATCTCCTGCTTGAAAGCAGTGACCGAAAAGCATCAACCGCTTGCAGGTCGCCTATTTCCCCAATCGCCCTTATTATCGGAATCTTGTCGAGATCAGATCCTGTCCGCTCCGTTTTATTGAGCAGCAGGATTAAATCTCCAACGACTTCTTTTATTCTGAAAGAACCTGAAAGAGCGGCGGCCTGATCAACCTTATCTTTTATTTTCGAGCCCAGGTGCTCCTTAATTGCCTCAATGGCATATATGTCTCCGGCATTCAGCAAACATTTTATGGCTGCAACACTCACTTTAAGATTCTCATGCTTGCAGTGGGGTCTTATATAGTCAGTTACTTCCTTGCTATCTGTTTCGCTAAGGATGTACAGCATATTTCTTTTTACAAACCATCTCTCATCAGCAAGGCGCTTTACTGCTTCAGGAATTACCTTATCGCCATATTGTTTTAGCAGATCCATCAGGAATCTTCGGACTACTTGAGACTCTTCTTCAATGAGTGCATCCATTAAGAAAGGAATGATTTTCGCATCATAATACAAGCATATCATCGATACTTCTCTTCTCCTTTGTCTCCCTAAAATTCTTAAAGACTCAGTCAGCGGCGAGATAAATTCTGGAGAATAATAATATTGAATAGCCTCTGCATTGATATCAGGAAATCTATTCTGTGTTTTATTTGATTCAATAATTTTCAGTGCGTCAAGAATCTGTCCGTATTGTCCGATCCATAATAACTGTTCAGTCTGTTTTTTTATAATATTCGCAAATGATCTATATTCTGCCTCTGACACTGTTTCAGATAACATAAGTTCAAGAATGATCTGATAAAATCTCTTTTCAATAAGATCATCTTTGAATTCATTTTCAAACTCCATGATATGGGAAGTTTTTAGTTCCGAGGCATCAAAATCCAAAATGCTCTGAATTTCCTGTGGATATTCTTCGGTTATCGGTGTCTCAAGGGGTATCTGTGTCTCAGGGTTGTCTTCATTAAAAAGGCAGGCAATTTCAGGGGGAATGGATAATTCATCTCCAGTAAGGTCATCTTCAAGGTAAATAGTATCAGCATCATTCTGATCGGTATAAGACAACCTGTCGATGAGACCCATAAGGTTTTGTGGTATAGCGATTCTCTGTTCATTGATTACATCAAGAAATGATAGAACTTCATCAACCGATATTTTCTTAAATGCCAGATAGGCTGAGTCAATATCTTGTGAAAAAGTTTTCACCGCGGAAGAGAGAAACTGCTTTTTAAGATCGGGTCTTAGATGATTTATAAATTCCAGCGTTCTCTGCAGATCCTGATCTGAAAAAACCCTGTCTGAAGAACTTTTCATGTAAGTAGTAATCACTTTATCATAGGTTTCCGCCTTAAGGTCATGAAACGAAACCTTGTTTAAAAGCCTTGCAAGTATTTCAGGGGGTATGTCTCTAACTTCTTCAGATATTTCCTCGGTCTGCAGCGTGCCTTTAAGTAAGCCATATATATAACGCTCCCAGAGAGGTATATTATTGGTTTTCTGAACAGCATTGCCTTCTCCAAATGAGAATGTCCCATAATCGACAAAACCGACACTAATATGAATCAGGCTATATTTTTTGAAGACTTCCTTTATACTGTCAACGGTCCAATCATCTGCCTTTTGTAAAAGAAAGCTATGAAATTTATACAGTTCATCTTTTGTGACACCACTTTTGAATGTCACATATGCGATATTTATTTTGCTGAGGTTGAGAGCAAACTCCCTGAAGACGGGATTTTTTTTATCAAGCTGATAGTTATCTATGATAATTATATCTTTTGCTATTGCAAGAGTGATTTCAGATCTGATCTCAAAAAGTCTTTTAAAAAATTTGAATGCCTGATTTAATGATCTTTCTACCGAAGGGTGCTCTCTTGGGTATATTGCTACATTACGGCGTGAAATATTCAACTCAATAATCGCATAACTCAAAAGCCGGGCATCGAGCGGCATTTTTTCAAGATCATCAGCCATGGCTGCTCCTCAATTCTAATCCTTTATTAATATTATAAGTAATTGTTTTATTTTTAAATACTACCTGGGTAGGATTGACCATTTGATCATATGGCTTAATAATTATTATAGAGATATATAGCATGGAAAATTCATAAAATTATCGGCAGATACAGTATTTGAGCGGGTTTAAATTCTTTCGAAGAAAGAATTTACCTCGGAAGCCCCGGTCTTATAGGGGCTGAGAATGAGCGACAATACTGTATCTGCCGATGAATGTTAAATTTATGAATCAAGCAGGATAGAATAAGGATATCTATTTATCTTTTGATAAAAACCGGTTGAGGTTGAAAGTGTTTGAACATTATATACTCATAGGCATAGCTATAATAATCGCCATCGGTGTCCCTTCGTTTTTTATTTTTCGATCTTCTCGGGGGATGGGAAAATCTGGAGGAAACGATAACGGGCAGGATAAAGCATATCTGAAGGAAATACTTTACAGAGATCGTCAGCTCCAAAAACTTAATGTCGAAATTAATAAACTGGTTGAGCTTAACAGTCATTATCTATCTTTTATTTTAAAAGTCCCGACTATTGTTCAGCGTTTGAATTCAACATCGAAATTGCAAACGATAATGCTGACTATCACAGAAATGGTGAACGACGTCACGTTAACTGATAAAGTAGAAATCTATCTTTTTGATTCATCGAATAATCTGCTTAAAAGGCAATCTATAAATGGTAGTACGCAACAGGAAGAGGTTTCATATGCCATAGGAGAAGGTCTTATAGGAGCTGCCGCCAAGCACCGTTTTGTAATGGTGAGAGAGCATTTCAACAAACTCTACTCCCAACAGAATACCGATAATAATTCGTTGTCGCAAATCTGGATGGCAGTCCCGATTATCTTCAAAGACAGGCTCCTTGGTGTCATTGGCATAGGAGAAATTGACAACCCGGCAGGAAATGAAAGTGACTTATTGAGGATGATTGCAGATATAGCAGGTGTAGCTCTTATTAACCAAACAATGCTCAATGAAGCACAACATAAGGCCAACACAGACCCATTGACAGGTTTGAATAACCGGAATTATTTTTTTAAAATGGCACAATATTGTATCGAGACATCAGTCCGGGATGGAGCTGCGACATCTATCTTTCTCTTTGATATTGATAATTTTAAACACTACAATGATTCAAACGGTCATACTGCAGGTGACAAACTTTTAATAGAACTTGGCCAGCTTTTACGTGAGGCTACCCGAAAAGATTCTACTATAGTTCGATATGGAGGGGAGGAGTTTATTGTCATGTTACCCGGCATTACAAAAGAAGATGCCTTTATATTTGCAGAGAGGTTCAGGGAAAAGATTTCACAGCATCCTTTCCAATACAGGGAAAAGCAGCCTATTGGTTTCGTATCAATAAGTGGAGGAGTTGCAAGTTTTCCGGAAGATGGGGATACAATATACAAAGTCATTGAAGCGGCAGATATGGCCCTCTATCAGGCAAAATCCGCGGGGAAAAACCGGGTTTTACTTCATAAACCTTATCTTTGTCAGAGATAAGATTCTGTGTGGATTCTCCTGTCATACCGTTGGCACAGGTCGTAATTCCCGTGAGAAAGTATTAATTTTAGCCATGAGTATGTTAAAGTTACATCGAGTTTTTTATGCACAATCTAAAGGCCGGTAAATGCAAAGCTTGGCCTGAAGATCTTATCGTCAGCATTGAACTGAAAAAACAGATTAGCTGTGAGCAAGAAATAGCAAGATGACCGGGGCAATCAACAATACTCCTCCTGATATAAAATTGATAGAAGGCCTGATCAAAGAGTTTATGATCGCAAGCCGTAATATATCAATATATCCCGGAGAGCATCCAGCCGTTCAAAAATCCATGAATCAGGTTTTAAATGTGTTCAACAACATATTTGAACTCAGACCGGTTATTACATTTGCCGTTGGAATAGATGCACTTATAGTCGATAACTACACGCTTGACAAGAAAAACCCCGCATATAAGCAATTCTCACAGCAACTCAAAGGGCTGAACATTGCTTATATAACCTTTTCTCATGGTCTGTCGTCAGATGAACTGTATAGATTCAGCCGGATTATACATACACAGGCCAAAGATATATCTCAGGAAGATATTCCTGAAATCATTGGTAGCTATGATTTATCTCATATCGGGGTAGGATTTGTTGATTACGAAGTATTTTCTTTTCAAGAGGGTAAAACCGCAAATCAAATACCGCAGAATGATCTTTGGGAATTATATATTAAGGGCATTCTTACCGGAACAATTAAGACCGAAGAGGTTTCCGAAGAAATCAAAGAAATGCCTCTTGACGCTTTTTTCAACATTTTGAGCAGATTGTATAAGGACAGCGTTGACCGAGCACCTTCTAAAAAGATTATCGCCATATATATTAGAAAGTTTTTCCAGAGACCGCTTTCGAATAAAGAAATAAAAAAGTTCCTTTCATACATCAGTGAGATGCCGCCAGATCTCGCGGAACAATTTCTTTCTACGGTAGTTGAAACACTCTCAAAAGATATCCCTTCAGCCTCGGTTGCACTCGGGGACATATCAGCAGATTTGGTCATGGAATTATTTGAGGCTACCATATCACAAAAAATAGCGATACCGGACAATCTCAAAAATCTTTTTAACAAGTTATTGCATATCGACCATGAAGCTCTGGGATGTATGACAGTTCAAGGACATTGTATTGTAGATGATATTTCCCTGCCATTAAATGTGATGGATAAGCTCTCGAATTCGAAAGTAAAAGAAGCGTTCGCCGATTCTTTTGAAACCTCCGTGAGTGAAAAATACCAGGAGGAAATCAAGAAAATTATGGAATTTGGTACACCTGAAACGGTTTCCATAAGATTACCTGATCTAAAAAATGAAATTGATGATGATGTTATCGCAAAGACATTTAACCGTGTGATTCTCGAACTTATGTCATCAGATATCGTCTCGGAAAAGGAATACATTCAGTTCATAGAAAATCTCAAGGAACAGACAGCACAGTTTTTATGGACCGGCCAGTACAAACAGATTTTGGAAATAATAAAACTGCTTCAATTGAATATAGAAAAGAACAGGTTCTCTGAAATAACGTCGGATGCGCTGCGACATTACCATACACAGGAATTTTTTTCAACCTTTTTAGATTCACTCAAAATCATGGGAAGACAGGCAAGGGACGAAGCATGGAAACTCTGTGAATATTTTGGTGATCTGTTCATTCCGTTCCTGATGGATGCACTCATCAATGAGGATTCACAAACCTTCAGAAGTCTGCTAATGAGCTTGATCAAACAGTATGGCGATCTATTGGTTCCGGAAGCTTTAAATCGCCTCGATGATTCGAGATGGTTTGTGAAAAGGAACATGCTTTACCTTCTTAGCGGCTGCAAAAAAAAGGAAATCATTCCATATGTGAAAAACTATTGCCACCATGAAAACAATAAGGTTAGTCTTGAAGCAGTCAAATGCCTCTTAAGCCTCGAAGACCAATACGGTCTTGATATTATCAGGGAAAATCTACGTTCCGGGTCTGAGGAGGAAATCGAGCGGGGCATAACGTTATCCGGCGATTACAGAGTCAGAGAAGTGGTTCATGATCTTGTGCAAATAATCAGGAGAGGAGGAATGAGTAAAACCGATGTGTCACAGAAGATCGCTGTCATCCAGGCTCTCGGCAATATCGCGGACCCAGCCTCACTTGAAGCTTTCAGAGAGATAATATTCAGCCGAAGTATCCCCTTTCTCGGTGGCGGACGGGAGAAACTCAAGGAGGAGATATACAGAAATTTAAGAAATTATCCGTATGAATACATCGAAGATATTGTTCAGGCAGGTCTTAAATCCAGAAATGCTTACATCAAAGGCGAATCATTGAGGTTAAGCAGGATGAGGACACAGTAAATGGACACAGTAAAAAACTTCATATCTACGCTCATGGCGACTGTTTCAAATTGTTCGCTTTATTCCATGGATCATATTGCGGTTGATGAATTAACACGGAAGTCCCTTATGATACTGGATCGGCTGCTGGCACAATCGGGCAGCCTGGAGATAATGCTCATCGAGGACGATTTGATTATTAATAAGGTATCGTTCAAAGGCATGGGACTCCAGGCAAATAATCTGAAAAAACGTCTTAAGAGAAAGGGCCTTTCGAGAATTCAATTTTTGTCAGGCGTAACTTTTACAGAATTCAAGCAATTTATTTCTGAAATACAGCAAATCGGCAAGGCAATGCCTTCTTTTCCTCACATTAAAACAGGGGTACTTGATATACAGCTGGATGAATCAAGGATCGAAGACGATTTTGATGACACGGATGTGTCCGGCTTTGTCTTGAAACAGATAGAAAATGTGAAAGAGGTATATAGAGACATTTCACAGAGCGGACAGGTAAACATTATAAAAATTAATGAGGTCATTGGAAATTTTGTATCTGCTTGCAAAAAGCAAATAAACATCCTCAAATTATTGACTTATGCCAAATCCCGTGAGGAATATTCCTATATTCACGCGACAAATGTTTCGGTACTATCCATCTTCCAGATGGAAACGCTCGGTATAAGAGAGAGGCTTTTATTGCGTGATATTGGCATAGCAGGACTTTTCCATGACGTCGGGAAGTTGTTTATTTCGGAAGATACGCTCGTTAAAAGGGAGCTGCTTGAAGAAAAAGACTAGGAATCGATCAAACTCCATCCATTATACGGAGCGCGGTTTGTCTCTTCTATAGATGGACTCCCCAGTCTTGTTACTGTAGTAGCATTTCAGCATCATATGAGGTACGATAACCAGGGATATCCCGAACTACGCATGGGTCATATGAAACAGCATATTATAGCCCAGGTCGTTGCAATATCAGATTGCTTTGATGTCTTGAGGAGCACAAGACCATATAAAAAGGGATTCGAGATCATGGAAATTATAACCTTTATGCGCAACGATGAAGCAAAAGCATTTAATCCATTTCTGCTGGAAAATTTCTTCCGCCGCATGTATAGAGCCTTATCGCAGCAATAACTGCATTATTCCAATTGCATTATTTGGGTTAAGTCATACTATAATTCTAAAGATTGTAGATTACAAATAGCAAAGGAGTTATTATGAGCATCATAAAAATCATGCCCTGTCTTGATATGAAGCATGGTAGAGTTGTTAAGGGTGTACATTTTGTAAACTTACGAGATGCCGGCGACCCGGTAGAAAATGCAGCATTTTATCAAAAAGAAGGTGCTGATGAATTAGCAATGCTGGATATCGCAGCAACAGTAGAAAATCGTAAGACGAGATTGGAATGGATTAAGAGTGTGTCATCTGTTATAGATATTCCTTTGACGGTAGGTGGGGGTATCTCAACTCTTGAGGATATTGAACTCGTACTCAAGGCTGGAGCAGATAAGATTTCAATGAACAGTGCTGCTGTGAAAAACCCTGACCTGGTCAGGCAGGCGGCAAAAACATTCGGTTCGGATAAGATAACGATAGCTATTGATGCCAGAAGGAACAAGGCGATGCCTTCCGGGTTTGAATTAGTAGTCTCAGGAGGAACCAAATCCGCAGGCAAGGATGCTGTTGACTGGGCAAAACAATGTCAAGACATGGGAGCAGGAGTGGTTCTTCCGACAAGCATGGACGGAGATGGAACACAGAGTGGATATGATATAGAGTTCACAAGGGCGATTTCTGATGTTGTCGACGTGCCGGTTGTAGCCTCAGGTGGTGCCGGAAAAATAGAGCATTTTTATGAAGCGGTTATACAAGGGGGTGCAAGAATTTTGTTAGCTGCCTCAGTGTTTCACTATCGTATTTTAAGCATCGGGGAGGTTAAAGAGTATTTAAGGGGAAAAGGATTACAGGTCAATTTATAATGCACTTAAATTAACCCGGAAAATGCAGTTAAAAATAAAAAGAGAAGGCATATGTGCAGAAAAAGCTTCAATCACTTCCTTCTTCTCAAAAAATCCCTCGGTTTACCGGCGCTTTTTGGGGGGCCGACGAGGCCGTCTTCCTCCATCAATTCCATTATTCTCGCTGCCCTGTTATACCCTACCTTTAACCGCCTCTGAATAGAGGAAATAGATACTTCTCCGGTTATCTCTCCAAGTTCGACCGCTCTCAGATACATCTCGTCCCTTTCACCTGCCCTCTCATCTTCTTGCATTGCCCCGGCATCTTGTATGCTTTCAAGGATTGTATAGTCAGGCCTGCCCTGAGACTTTACAAATTCACTGACAGCCCTTATTTCCTGTTCAGTTATAAAAGCTCCGTGAACCCTTATAATTCTTGCACCGGGCAACGTAAGGAGCATATCACCCTTGCCAAGAAGTTGTTCTGCCCCGTGTGTATCCAGGACAGTTCTTGAATCGACTTTCGAGGAAACCTGAAATGATATCCTTGCAGAAAAGTTTGCCTTTATTATGCCTGTAATAACATCAACAGAAGGTCTCTGCGTTGCAAGTATAAGATGAATGCCTGATGCTCTCCCCATCTGGGCGAGTCTTGCTATTGAATCTTCAACGTCATTTGGTGCTGTAAACATAAGGTCAGCGAGTTCATCAATTATAATAACAATATACGGGAGCTTTTCTTCTTCATTTACCTGCATATTAAAGCTTTCTATATTTCTTGAGGCCTTTTCTGCGAGAACTCTGTACCTGTGTTCCATCTCAACCACCATCTTCTTTAATGCCTCTGCAGCCTCTTTAGGGATCGTTATCACAGGTGAAATAAGATGCAGAATGTCTTCATATGCTGAAAGTTCAAGCAATTTAGGATCCACCATTAACATTTTCACTTCTGAAGGAGTGGCCTTATAGAGTATGCTCATAACCATCGAGTTTATTGATACACTTTTGCCCGATCCTGTCGCACCTGCAACAAGAAGATGTGGCATCTTCGACAGGTCGGCAACCACAGGATTTCCGTATATATCTTTACCAAGGCCAAGGGTTAATTTTGATCTGCTCTTTTTAAACCCCTCTGAATATAAAATTTCCCTTAATGAGACAGTCTCTCTGTGTTTATTGGGAACTTCTATTCCTATAACTGCCCTTCCGGGGATCGGAGAAACCCTGACACTCTGAGCCTTAAGTGCAAGCGCTAAGTCATCCGAAAGCGAGACTATCCTGTTTATCTTTACCCCGGGTGCTGGTTCGAATTCATACATTGTGACAACAGGTCCGGGATGTACCTGAATAATCTTTCCGTCAATGCCGAAATCCTCGAGTTTCTTTTCTATCAATGATGAATCTGAAAGGAGATCGTCTTTTGACGGCCTGCTTGTTATGGACTCTGGAAGGCCCAGTAACTCCAGAGACGGTAGTTCATACCCTCCGATTTTTCTTGGTCCGGGACTTTCAGGTTCTGTCCTGGTCACAGCTTGTTGAACAGCTGCCGGTCCGGTTTCCCTTATCAATATCTCCTGTTCTTTCTGACTTGTTTCATCGATCTGCTCCTTGGTTTTTGTTTTTTGCTTTTTTCTTCTGTAGGCAATTGCTGTTACCGACACGGGGCTCAGCAGTATGATTGAAGATAAGAATAATGAAAGAGAAAACATAAAAGCACCGGGGACAGATAGGAGCCTGTTGGCAAGATAAGCAATCCCTCTCCCGGTGAGCCCGCCGATACCGTCAGGATATCCTTCCACGGTTATATTGAGAGTACCTGACATTAGAGATAACAACAATGAGGAAGATATTACGAATAAAAAGCTGCCAAGCATGTATATCCTGTGACTCTCTTTTCCTAACAAGCGTCTGATTCCAAAGGCAAGCAATAAAAGTTGGATAATGTATGCAGAGAGCCCAAAGAAGATAAACAGCCATCCTGAAAGATGTGCCCCGATTATACCACCGAGATTACGTACTTGTTCTGAAGGCTGTGTAGTTCTGAAAAAAAGAACAGGGTCTCTAATATAATGGGTGACCATGCTCATTAAAAGATAGAGGCTTCCCATTATGGAAGCAATGCCGAGTATTTCTTCTCTTGTGCGCTCTATTCTTTTAGCCATAGCCCTGCTAATATAACAGCAGAAAGTATAAACCTGTAATAAACGAAGATGTTTAAAGGATATCTCTTAAGAAAGCTCAATAAAAACTTGATGGCAAAATAACCTGTGATGAAAGAAGTGACAATTCCCATTAAAAAGAGCTTGAAGTCATAATTTATTGAATAATCTAATGCTTCTTTAAAGTGAAGCAGAGTTGCACCTGCGATAATCGGAGTTGATAAAAGGAATGAAAATCTTGCGGCTGCCTCTCTTTCCAATCCCCTGAACAATCCGGCTGAGATAGTGATTCCCGAACGGGAAACTCCGGGTATAATGGCAAAAGCCTGTGCAATGCCTATGATAAGTGCATCTTTTAAGCCCGTGCTTTCGACATCCCTGTGTTTATTCGACTTTTCCGAGATCAGCATTAAGAAGCCAACTGAAACAAGCATCAGGCTTATTATCAGAGGGTCTCTAAGGTTATTTTCCACAAAATCGTTAAGAAAAAAACCTGCCAATCCGCCAGGAACCGATGCCAAGACAATCAGCCCAAAAAGAGTGTGTTTTTTAAATATCAGGTCAATCCAATCCCTCCGGAAAAATATAATGAGTGCTATCAGCGTACCTGTATGAAGAGCAATATTAAATGTAAGTGTATCCAGTACCCCGTTCCAGTTGAAAAACCACGGGAATAATATTAAATGTGCTGTGCTGCTGATAGGCAGGAATTCCGTAACACCCTGCACAATACCAAGTATTATCGCCTCTAACATTGATAATAATTATATCAGAAATAAAATAGTAATAAGTGTGTTAACTAAAACCACCAGCTGCATAACTAAGTTAGGAGAGCAGCCGGGGGAAGCAGTAAAAGCTTTTGAACTACGGCAGTTGAAAGTTACCCGCAACGATTCCTGGAACTGTAATATCTTCATCAAGGGATTCCCACCTCAAAGCATAACCATTTAAACGTATTTTAACTTCTTTCAGTTGTTCATCTGTTGCACTTTTAAGTATTTCGAAACGATCAGCAGGAAAGCCAATAATGCGCCCGTCAGTAAGCTCTATAAAAATCATCCTTTTTTCAGCCCATGCTCTTATTGCAGCGGGCTCAACAGTAACTTCTTTCTCAACGCTTGTGGTACTCATTATATTTCTCCTTTAAAAAACCCTGATGTTCAAAAACCAATTTTTCAATTTCACGAATTATATGAGGGGCAACGCCTTTGTTTCTTGCAAGTCTAATCGGGTTTAACCAGAATTTACATTCTCCATCCGGCGTTCCCACATAAATATGAGGTGGTTCCTTCAACTCATCCGAATAAAAATGAAACCTCTAAGAACCGATCCTTAATACTGTCGGCACATTCCCCTCTGCCTCAATTTAATTACAATTATATAATACCTGGCACACTATTTGACAATCAATGAAGAACCCTGCGGCAAGACCGCAGGGTATCTAAATTTATAAATATCATGGATTTCGTCATTCCTGCGAAAGCAGGAATCCAGAAAGGCAAAAAGACTGGATTCCGCATCAAGTGCGGAATGACAAGAAAAAAACCAGCCGCAAATGAATTTCAATCATACCTCGAAGACTATCGGCATGATCATGGGCTTTCTGTCCATTGTATTTCTGAGGTATTTCTTTAAGGTACTTCTGAGCTTTGCTTTGAGCAATGACGTATCTGATATAAGATCTTTATCGAGTTCATTTATTGTGGCTGCCAACAAGTCTCTCACATTATTAATTACTTCCTGAGATGCATCTTCAAAAACAAATCCCCTCGATATTATCTCTGGGCCTGATATAATATTCCCTGTCAGTTTCTCCACTGCAAGAATTATCAAAACGATTCCATCATGTGCAAGCCTAAGTCTGTCACGAAGAACCATTTCTTCAACATCTCCTATGCCCTTGCCGTCTATATATATACGTCCTGAAATTACCCTCCCGTTCTTTCTGGCCCCGTTGTCGGTTATTTCGAGAATTTCGCCATTTCTAAGAATGAATATGTTTTCCAGAGGTATATCGAGTTTCTTCGCAAGCATTGAATGATAAACAAGGTGCCTGTATTCACCGTGAACCGGCATAAAATATTTTGGTTTGACCAGACTGAGCATTAGCTTGAGCTCTTCTTTTGAGGCATGCCCTGATACGTGAACCTCGGATACCTTTTCATATATTACATTTGCACCTCTCCTGAAGAGATGGTTAACAATCTTTCCTATTGAGCGTTCATTTCCGGGTATCATTTTCGCCGAGAGTATGACAGTATCTCCGTCCTTAATCTTTATATGTTTGTGTTCATCTGCTGCAATCCTTGAAAGTACACTCATCGGCTCGCCCTGACTGCCGGTTGTTATGATTACAACCTCATTATCTTTAAGTTTATCGATGTCTTCTAACCTGAGCCAGGTATCATAAGGTATTCTGAGATATCCCAGATCAAGTGCAATCTGTGCATTCGATACGATGCTCTTTCCGCATAAAATCACCTTTCTACCGTATTTCAATGCTACATCGATCGCCTGCTGGATTCTGTGTATGTTTGATGCAAATGTTGCAATAATAATTCTCCCCTGCGTCCTGGAGAATATATCCTCAAAAGCACGTCTTACCTCTTTTTCTGAAAAAGTGTAACCGCCCTTTTCAGCATTTGTACTGTCTGATAAAAGGAGAAGTGTACCCCTTTCTCCATATTCTGAAAACTTGAGAAAATCCATAAGCTGGCCGTCAACAGGTGTCGGGTCAAGCTTGAAATCCCCTGTATGTACTACCAAACCCAGGGGAGTCGTTATCCCTAACCCTACCCCATCAACTATACTGTGAGTCACCCTTATAAACTCTACAGAGAAAACTCCAAGATTTATGGTTCCCCTGGGCTTGATAGAAACAAGTTCGGTATGTTCGAGATTATGTTCGCGTAGTTTCTCCTTAACGAGTCCAAGAGTCAGTGGAGTACCATACACAGGTGCATTCATCTCCCTGAGCAGAAACGGGAGGGCGCCTGTATGGTCTTCATGTCCATGGGTAAGAACTATACCCTTTATTTTCTCTCTGTTATCGAGTAAATAAGAAAAGTCAGGAATGACAAAATCTACTCCGAGCATGTCTTCTTCCGGAAACATCAGCCCTGCATCAATGACGATAATATCATTATTGTATTCAACGACTGTCATGTTGAGGCCTATCTCCTCAACACCACCGAGGGGGATCACAGATAACGTATTTTCCACTGTTTTTAGTATATCAGATTTTGTCTCTCGTGTTCTCTTCTATAATCACTCGGCCTTTCCTTCAAACCTTTTCTACTCCATATTCCAAGCTCTTTTTTCCTTGCCTCGTTCTGTGCAACCCTCAACTCATTAGTATATTTCACATTTGGCGGTACTGTAAAAAGCATTGCATATCCGTTTTCAACCATTAAGAGATTGGCCATTTTACCATCTTTTGTCCACATATAAGCAAGGACCCGACCATATTTATCTCTTTGCTCAACATCAAATTCCAGTCTTACTCTCCATCCTGAAGAACTCAATATATTCTCCAGATATTTTTTTGCACGTTTACCCCAGGGTCTCTGTCCTATTTCAGGTGCATCTATTCCTATCAGTCTCACTTTCTCCTTTTTATTGTTGAGCATCACACTTACTGTATCTCCGTCATGTACCTCAGCGACAGCTAACAGTGTATTGCTCTCAGGCTGGGAAGAAACCGGAGAATCTTCATAAACAATATAAAAGATAAATGCCGTTAAGAACAATATCAGAAAAATAAGTTTTAATCTTTTTCTATTCTGCATGATTGTTAATCATCAAGTATTGGCAGTATAATTACTCTATGAGAACAACTCCAAGCCCGGGTTACAGTATAACACTCAGACTTGAGATAGTAAATCAGGTGGGCATGGTTGGAAAAATAGCCACCACTATTGGTAACAAAGGCGGCGATATCATTGCTCTGGATATTGTCAGGGTTAATAAAGGTGTAATAATAAGAGATTTTAGTGTCAATGCACGGGACGAGATACACGAAAAAGAAATTGTTAATGCAGTTAAAAACATCGGGGGCGTGAGGGTTATTCATGTCATTGACAGGACTTTTTCCCTCCACCATGGCGGCAAGATAGAAATACATAACAAAGTACCTGTCAAAAACCGTTCTGACCTTGCAAGGGTTTATACTCCCGGAGTTGCTCGTGTATGCATGGCAATATATCACGACAGGGATAAGGCCTATAGATATACGATAAAAAGGAATTCTGTATTAATAGCTACAGATGGGAGTGCCGTGCTCGGATTAGGTGATATCGGAGCCGAGGCTGCAATGCCCGTAATGGAAGGAAAGGCCATGATATTTAAGGAGTTCGCTAACATTGATGCCTTTCCAATATGTCTGTCCACTAAAGACACCGACGAAATAATAAAAACCATAAAATATATTTCACCTGCTTTTGGAGGTATAAACCTTGAGGATATTTCCTCTCCAAGATGCTTTGAGATAGAGGACAGGCTTAAACAAGAGCTTGACACCCCTGTTTTCCACGATGATCAGCACGGAACCGCAGTTGTAATTTTAGCTGCCCTGATCAATTCAGTAAAAATTTTGGGAAAGGAGTTAAAAAGGCTGAAGGTTGTTATTTCAGGTGCTGGTGCTGCAGGAACTGCTTGCTGTAAAATTCTAAAAGAAGTAGGTATCAAGCATATAGTAGTCTGTGACAGGGCAGGGATTATTTATAGTGGAAGAAAAAAGAATATGAATCCGGTAAAACAATGGCTCTCTCAAAATACCAATCCTGAAATGATTAAAGGAAATCTTTCAGATTCGATGACCGGAGCGGATATTTTCATTGGAGTCTCTGCACCCAATATCTTAACAGTCAATGATATAAAAAAGATGGCCTCTGATCCGATAGTCTTCACGCTTGCAAATCCTGAACCTGAAATTCCACCCGAAGACGCATATCCTTATGTGAGAATACTTGCCACTGGCAGATCTGACTATCCAAACCAGATTAATAATATGCTCTGTTTTCCCGGTCTATTCAGGGGTCTTCTTGATTCAAGGGCAAAAACAATTAATGAAGAAATAAAGCTGTCTGCAGCCAGAGCGATAGCATCAATAGTTGATGAAAAAGATCTGAGCGAAGATTATATTGTACCAAGCATTTTTGACAGAAAGGTTGTAATAACAGTGGCAGCATCTGTTTCAGATGCTGCATACAGAACAGGTGTGGCAAGAAGGGAAAGATAAAATATTACTGTTGAAAATATGATATATTTCGTAAGAGGATATAAATGTTTGATTTTTATGAAGCCTCAATACAATTCGGGAAATTGATAGTTGCAGCATTGCTAGGTGGTGCAATTGGTTTCGAGCGGGAGGCCCACGGTCAGGCTGCAGGTATCCGCACAAATATTTTAGTCGGTGTAGGGGCCTGTCTAATGATGATGCTTTCACTCCATATGGAAGAAATATTCCGCCATCTTGATATCGATTCAGTAGTACGTCTTGACCCCGGACGTATAGCTTCTTATGCAATTGCTAGTATGGGTTTTCTCGGAGCCGGAGCAATTATCAAGGGGAAGGGTTCTGTCCGTGGACTTACAACTGCTGCTGGTCTCTGGCTTGTAACAGGCATAGGACTGGCGGTCGGTGCAGGTTATCTTTTCCCTGCCATCGCTAGCACATTATTAAGCCTTCTGATTCTTTATGGAATTCGACGCCTGAAGATATTCTTTTCAAGAGATATATATACCATACTTGTTTTAAAATTTGACGGCCTTGGGAGACCACTTGAACATATCAAAAAAATATTTACCGAACATACTGAACTGACAATACAGTTTATAAACTTCCACCAGAGCTTTTCTCCTCCACAGGTGACCTATCGGTTACGGTTACAAAGCAAGGAAATCATACCATGGAAAGAACTTGTGGGTAAACTTTCGGCACTGCACGGCATCAAAGAAATTACATGGGAAGAAGGTAAAGTCCCGTAGTTTTATAAAATAAAAAATATTTAATTCTATAAACCTGCTAAACTTGCATTAACCTGTTTCTTTATTATTACAGGTTCAACAGTCCTTTTCACGATATCAGTAGTGTCGATAACTTTCAATCTATCAAATAACAGCGCAAACTTGGCTTCCAATTCTTTCATAATGGGCTCTTTCACAGACAAAGGCAAATCCCACCACTTTTTCTTCAATGGTCCAAACCCTTTCTTTCTGGTGCTGTAGATAAATTGCTCTTCCGTCTGACCTTCCTTTCTTTCTTTTGGATACTCCTGCCTTATAAAACTGTAAACCTCTTCTCTGAATCCGGTTGGCAGGGCTTCGCTATCATAAATTATATTCTGGAATCCTGTTGCAAGATGGACTTCTGATGTCCCTGTTTCCGGGAACATATGGAAAGCTTCCTCAGGAAGTGTTGATGCCCCGTGCTGGACACATCCAGAAAGACCGTATTCCTTTCTTACGAGTTCTGAAAGTACCCTGAGTGTATCAAAATCTATTTTCACCTTTGCAAGTGTCCCGTCAGGAAGCACAACTCCGCCGTGGCTGGTGCCGGTCTGGACACTTAGTTTGCTCAAACCCTTGCCTGACTTAAAAATCTCATTGAAACCGTCAAGATAAGCCTTTGCTTCTTCAGGTGTGCTGTTCTTACCTCCTATTTCTCCTATTTCTCCACCGATCGATGTTTCAACCCCGTGGGGCTGTATTTCCCTTATATAAGATGCAAGTTCTGCTGTTTCCTCGAAATTAGGTCTCTGTTGTTCTTTTATCGTCTCCTTTTCGATGTCTACGAGTGTAGACGCGTCAATGTCAATATTGTAAAACTCAGCTTCTATCGCTTCCTTAATTAATCCTCTTACATAGTCAGTTTCAGGCTTTGGGTCAGATAAATAATTTTTTCTTACGAGCTGGAAATGGTCTCCCTGTATAAACACAGGTCCATGAAAACCTTCTTTAACCGCTGCACCCAGCACTACCGCAGCATATTCAAGAGGTCTCTGTTTTGTATAGCCTATCTCCGAGCGTGCTATCTCGAATATAAGGGCACCCACGTTCATCTCTATAGCCTTTTTAAATATGACGCCTGCCACACCGTATGTTAGCCCTCTTATATTGATTGCAGGAACGGTAAAACCAGGATAGGCCCTTCCCATCTCTTCATAAAGTCCCTGTATGGATGAAGGAATCGCACCTGCTGCCTTCGCAATTTCTTTTATGAGGATTAAAAGTGCATTCTTCTTGTCACCTTCTGAAAACACAGCCTCATAAACAAGCCCATCTATCACGGTCCTTAGACCATTTATATCTTTTATTTCCAGTCTGTCCTTAACTATAGAAATAACATCTTTAAGTTCCACTGGTTATTTACCTCCCTTTTGAATATTTTTGAATCATTATTTAAAATTCAAATGTTTACATTCTAAAAATAATTTTCCCCTTTCATGGAAGCTCTCCGAGCTTGCCTGGAAAGCCTCAATTCTCTATGACCGTTTAACTTTTGCTGTCTCTCTTTTTGGTAGCCGGGAAATTCCTGTCCCGCGTTATTAAGACAGTAATTGTAGAATACTTTTTACATTTTAGCAGCATTTTTGATTTGATTCTATCTTTTTTTCAGTAATGTCGATAAAATATTTAAAAATTCATTGTCTGTCATTGACCCGAAAATTATTTATTATGTATTTGTGATATGAATTAAACGGGCTAAAATAGTTTAAACAATACTTATGATAGAAATCGATGGCAGTTACGGTGAAGGTGGAGGGCAGATACTTCGGACTGCGCTGGGGCTTTCGTGCCTTTTCAAAAAACCCTTCAGAATCTTCAACATCAGAAAAGGCAGGAAAAAACCCGGACTCATGCCCCAGCATCTAACTGCTGTAAGAGCTGCTCAACTTCTTTCCAGCGCAGAAATAAAAGGAGACCATACAGGCTCTACAGAGCTTATATTTTTACCAAAAGAAGTAAAATGTGGCGACTTTTTCTTTGATATAGGGACTGCGGGTTCTACTTCTCTGGTTCTTCAAACGCTCATTCCTTCACTTACTTTTTTAAATAATCCCCCCACACCCTTCTTTACTAAAGGGAGGAGGGAGGGATTTGAACAGCGAAAGACTACTGTGACTCTAAAGGGTGGCACACATGTCCCCTTCAGCCCATCATATGATTATCTCGCAGAGGTATTCTCCTTTTTTTTAGAAAAAATAGGAATAAAGATAAAACTTACAGTTGAATCTTACGGGTTTTACCCTAAAGGAGGAGGGAAAGTAAGAGCAGAAATATATCCTGCAAAAGAAATCAGACCTTTACACATCCTGAAAAGAGGAACTATATTGAAATTAGCAGGATACTCTGCTGTGGGTAATTTACCTCTATCAATAGCCGAAAGGCAGAGAAGGGGGTGTTTAGAAAAAATGAATATGGCGGGATTTGAGATGTCAGGGAATATGCCTGAACTACTCTCTGAACAGAAAGCAGACAACAGGGAACCCCTTGATATAAATGTGATAAGTGTATCGACCATAGGACAAGGAACTTTTATATTTCTGAGGTCAGAGTCAGAAAATTCTGTCGCTGGTTTTACGTCTCTCGGTGAAAGGGGCAAAAGGGCTGAAACTGTCGGCGAAGAGGCAGCAACAGAGTTCCTGGAATACTATTCTACAGGTGCTGCGCTTGATTCGCATATGGCCAACCAGATAGTTTTATATCTCTCATTATCAGGAGAGGAATCAGTATTCACTACTTCCTGCATAACACAGCACCTGATGACAAATCTATGGGCAATAGGATTATTTCATGATTATCGTTATACAGTTGAGGGAGAGGTTGGAAAAGCTGGAAAGGTTAAAATTAATAATCGTTAACCCCTCTCAACTATTTTTTTCCTGGCAATTTTCGGTTAATTTGTAAAGCTTTAAGATTCCTCGCTTCGCTCGGAATGACAAAGAATAAGGTTCGCGTTGTCATTCCGAAGGAGTCCCGACAATAGTCGGGACGACTGAGGACTCTTGCCTCTTTTCCGCCGGGAATTGCTGTTTTTCTATTTTTCGTTTGCTTTTTTTATAATTTTTTTTTTATTTTAATATATAAACTTTTGGGAGGTATAAAGGATGACTATAACTGACAGGGCAGCTGACAAAGCTGTGGCCATACTCTCTGACGAAGGCAAGGCTGACTGGGGTATAAGAATATTCATAGCAGGAGAAAGCTGCTGTGGCCCAGCCTACGGTCTTAATATGCAGGAAAAACAAATGCAAAACGATGAGGTTATTGAAAAAAATGGATTGAGAGTCTTTGTTGACAGACAATTATTTGAAACCCTATCGGGAATGGAACTTGACTATCATACTGATGAGGAGCGGGAGGGCTTTGTTTTTACCGGTGGGGCTTCGTCTTGTGGCTCCGGATGTGATTCCTGTCGTTAATAATTTATTCTCAAATCAATGTTTCCAATTCATCGTCCGAGAAGATTAAGAAAAAACGAAACAATCAGGAGAATGGTGAGGGAGACTTCCCTTTCTCCTGATAAATTTATTTATCCCCTGTTTGTTACTTTCGGAAGTGGTGTAAAAAAAGAAATCCCATCAATGCCGGGCTGTTTTCAGGAATCTGTTGATGAGGTTATCAAATCCGTTAAAGAGGTTTATTCATTAGGCATCCCTTCTATATTGATCTTCGGAATTCCCGAACATAAGGACGAAATCGGTTCGAGCGCGTATGATGAACACGGTGTTGTCCAGAATGCGATAAGAGCTATCAAGGATGCTGTGCCTGAATTGTTTGTAACTACAGATGTCTGCATGTGTGAATACACAAACCATGGCCATTGCGGCATCATAAAAGATGGTGATGTCCAGAACGATCCGACCCTTGAACTCCTTGCAAAGGAGGCTGTGTCCCATGCGAAGGCAGGTGCAGACATGGTTGCGCCATCAGATATGATGGACGGCCGTGTTGAAGCAATTCGCCTTGCACTTGATGAAGAAGGCTTTTCAGAAATCCCGATTATGTCGTATGCGGCAAAATATGCATCCTCATTCTACGGGCCATTCAGGGAAGCAGCTGAGTCTTCGCCACAATTCGGCGACAGACGTTCATACCAGATGGATCCGGCAAACAGAAGAGAGGCTCTAAGGGAAATAGCCCTTGATATCGAAGAAGGTGCGGACATTGTAATGGTTAAGCCTGCACTTGCATACTTGGATATAATATCCGATATAAAGGATGCATTTGATATTCCTGTTGCGGCTTATAATGTAAGCGGAGAATATTCGCTCGTAAAAGCTGCAGGTAGGCTTGGTTGGATCGACGAAAAACGTGTTATGATGGAGATACTTACATCTATAAAACGTGCTGGCGCTGATTTAATTCTCACCTATTTTGCGAAAGAAGCAGCAAAAATTCTGAATAAGTAACCTTTTTCGATATTCCCTTCAGGTCTGTGTTTTGCATTTTTCCGATGAAGCTTGCGTTTTTCCTCTAAAAATCTCTAATATCAAGTGGTATAATCTACAATAAACTATGTTTACACATATTTTTACATTAAATGTTTTCTGTTCGGTAATCGAGAAAGGGAGCATCGTAAAAGCTTCTGAAGAACTTTTTTTAACTCAACCGGCTG
>JACUUX010000076.1 GCA_014859105.1 Nitrospirota bacterium | reverse complement strand
TTCCTTTGGGGCAACTCATATTCCTGAGACTTCTGATGGGCAAGCGTACTTCCTGAAATGTGCGACATGGTAACCCGCTAAAATACTGTGGGGTTCAACCACAAATCCTGAGGTCCAAAAGGAGTTCTAATTCTTGACATCCCACCATCTATAGTCTAAGATTTTTATCAAATATTGCGTAAAGATAAAAACAATTAAAAGAATAAAGGAGAGATTATGATTAGTGGGCTAGCACAAAAATTAGCCGTATTAATTGACGCAGACAATGCCCAACCCTCAATCGTAGAGGGATTGCTATCAGAGATAGCGAAATATGGAACCGCAAACGTAAAGAGAATCTACGGGGATTGGACCGGCCCTCACTTAAAGAGTTGGAAAGACATTTTGCTTCCGCATTCTATCCAGCCGATGCAACAATTTCGCTATACAGTAGGTAAAAATTCTACAGATGCCGCCATGATAATTGATGCAATGGATTTGCTATATACAAATAAATTCGATGGTTTTTGTATTGTTTCAAGCGATAGCGATTTTACGAAATTAGCCTCAAGAATAAGAGAATCAGGTCTTGTTGTTTATGGGTTTGGAGAGAAAAAAACACCAGAAGCTTTTGTCTCCGCTTGTGACAAATTTATATATACTGAGGTTTTGATATCCAAAGAATATGACAGTTTACCCATAAAACGAAAATCTGCCAATGAGCTAAAGCAAGATACGAAGCTGGTCAATCTATTAAGGAATGCTGTAGAGGCATCGTCAGATGAGAGTGGATGGTCTCATCTCGCACCAGTAGGAAACAACATCGCCCAGCAGGTTCCGGATTTTGACCCGAGAAACTACGGCTACAAGAAACTCGGCGAACTAGTTGCTGCAACGAAACTCTTTGAAATAGAAGAACGTCCGGTAGGCGGCGGGCAGTCCAAAGCACTTTACATAAAGGATAAACGTAAATAGTAAAATGTCAATCTTATAACCTGCCCATGCAGCTGACTCGCTAACTACTTTCGGCTGATGGCAACGATATTTCGTTCAGTTCTCCTGATAATCCTCAAGTATTTGGATACCTTTCGACTGTATGTAAGTAGGTGAACGTGAGACCTTAATGCGAGCTCAGCCTGTCTCAAGTGCAGAGCGTTGACTGCGGGGATTTGTGGACGAGGCAGGGCACCCTTAGAACAACTCAGATGAAATGAAATTGACTAATAGTAACCTTTGTGTTACTATTATTTGTGACTAAGATCAAAATAGTCGAGTATCTGCAAAATGGCGTCTCTGTTTTTGAAAGATGGTTTGATGGCCCCGATGCTCAGGCCGCGGCCAAGGTCGCAACTGCGATATACCGATTGGAGCAAGGCAATTTTTCTAACGTGAGATCACTAGGGCAGGGAGTTTCGGAATACAAGATTGCTTTTGGCCCCGGGTATAGGATCTATTTTGGTCGGGAAGGAAATACATTGGTTATCCTGCTTGGAGGAGGCTCGAAAAAAACTCAAAGCAGAGACATTAGAAACGCTCAGTCGCTGTGGGCGAAATATAAGACAGAGCGAAAAAAGAATAGATAAGGAGGGACTATGCCAATTACAAAGCAATTTCGCAAAACAATTTTACGGCGTGCTGAAAGTGACGCTGAATTCCGCAGACATATGCTGACGGAAGCGGTTAATGAACTAATCGGTGGGGATCTCAATACAGCCAAATCAATTCTTCGCGATTATATAAATGCGACGATTACATTTGATGGGCTGGCCAGTAAGCTCAAGAAATCAAGTAAGAGCGTTCATCGGATGTTGGGGCCTCGCGGCAATCCGCGCGCCGAGAATATTCTTGAAATCATAAAGATTCTTCAGGCTCATGAGCGGATAACTCTTCAAGTGAAAGTGAAACGAAAAAGAGCCGCCTGAATTTTTCAAATAGCATTACTCTGTCCACTGAAGGAAACTGATTCACACATCACTATACTGAGTTTCTTCTTTATCGACTCCCAAAATGAGCATTTCCCTTCGTATTGTGTCACGTCCCAGGTAATCGATACCACTTCAGTATATAACGATAGAAAAAATATGGACACAGAACGAATAGCTATTGCGCGAATCTCTTCATCCCTTGGGCCAGCAAGAAACGTTAAGGCAACCCGGGCGCAGAGCCCTGTTTAAATAATTAGGGTGCCCATTTATTGCATTATGCTTCGTCACTATAAACAAAGGGATTTCGCTTGACAGGAAAGATTTCTTCCTGATACTGTTAACCGTTTCTGAATCCCTTACACTTGATATCAGGAGAAATTTTAACAGTTTTATCTAAATTATTAGTAAACTAAAAGGTAATAACCGGAGAAGATAAATTATTCAGGAGGTGAGGATTATGGATTATAAAGAGAGAATAACAACAGACCCAAACATAATGCTCGGTAAACCTATTATAAAAGGTACAAGGATAACAGTTGAATTAATTCTGAGAAAACTATCAGAAGGAATGACTATTGATGAATTACTTGAAGCTTATCCACATTTAACAAAGGATGATATCTTAGCTGCACTTTCATATTCTGCTGATGTGATTTCACAGGAGGAGCTTATTGCAACCTGAAATCCTTGCTGATGAAAATGTCGATTTCAGAATAATCAAAGACTTGCGTAATAAGGGGTTTAACGTCATCAGCATTTTAGAAGACTATAGAAGCATTTCAGATAAAGAAGTTCTACAACTTGCGAGGGATAAGGAGGCACTTCTCTTGACAGAAGATAAAGACTTTGGAGAGTGGGTTTTTGCCCATAAAGAAAAAAATATAGGTGTTATTTTCCTGAGATACAAATCTGACGAAATAAGAGAAATCTCAAAATCATTGCTTAGCATGCTTTTTAAATATGGCGACTCTTTATATAAGAAATTTGCTGTTGTTAGGGTCAATAAAGTAAGGATCAGAGATCTGCCGTAAAGAGAGGAGTAATCAAATGAACATAAAACAGTATGCAGAAATTGTAGAATTGTTCTGGCGTCTGGTCAGGGTCAAAGGCAAGTTTCAAATTATATTAAGGTGGGAGGGGAAATGACAAAGGCAGAACTCATTGATAAGATTTCTTCGGGGGCAAAATTAAGTAAGGCAGATGCTTCAAAAGCACTGGATTCTATTTTAAACTCCATAAAGGGAGCCTTAAAGAAAGGACAGAAGGTTACCCTTGTTGGATTCGGGACTTTCTCAGTTAGTAAAAGGAAGGCCAGAAAAGGGAGGAATCCAAGGACTGGTGATGTCATTTCGATACCTGCGAGGAAGACACCAAAGTTCACAGCCGGCAAGACCCTCAAAGAAGCAGTGAAATAGACCTGCTATAGTTTTTTATATTTAAGACGAAAAAAGCGGACAGGCAACTTTTTCATAGGCCCGCATCAGCATGTTATTTATGTACATTCTTTTAATTTTTCTACTATCTTTACCATTCCAAAAGTATCGAGTCTGCAATAGTTAAGGAGAGCTTTCCTGATGTTCTCTATTTCTTGGGGATCCTGGGATTCGCACATCTTCTTATATGCCAACATAGCCATATCTCCGTCGCTGATTTCCATCCCTTCATAGCCTAATTCAGGGACAAGAACTGGAAGGACAGATTTTATAGAATATGAACCTTGCATCCCCCAAGAATAGTAATGTTGATTCCTGAACGGAACCATGAGGTCTCGGAGATTATTTATAACATTATCAAGCTCATTACTAAATTCTGGAAACCATGATTTAAGGTTATTCAATACTCCTTTTTCGAAACCTATGCTGTAAACAACTACACAAGCATTCTCGGGAAGTTCTCTTTTGAGCTTTTCCACAATTGCCCTTCTTGGGTCTGTATTCGGTTCTGCGAGAAACTCGCTATGTCTGAGCTTACCGTCTGCTTTTTCTATGTAATGAAGCGAATATTGGAATGGAATCTGCTGATATGGTTTTGTGCCGTTAAATAGTGGAATGGGACCTCTCAGGGTTTCGAAGTCAAGAAAATATAGGGGATACCAAAGAGAATCGATAAAGCCTCTTAATGCCGTCTTATTAATGTAGTCCTTCTTGCCGAGAGCACATTTCAACTGTATTTGTCCATGCCCTGGCAACTTTGCTATCGGTATGTCATTGAGATTAACTATTCCCTTTCTGTAAAATTCAAATGGTTTTATCCCCCTCCCTTTCAAATTAAATACAGATCCCTCAGGTATATGCTTCCAACAATGCGTCTTTAAACCACATTCATAAGGTGTTTCGCAGTATTCACCAATGTCAATTTCAGGAGCTTCGCCTTTCAGCATACTTTGCAGTGCATTTATTTGCTTTAAAATATCACTCTGCATCTTTTTGATATCATTAGAGATGTCATTAACCATGAAAAGCTTATCAACTTCGATGTCCCCATGTCGTTCATATTGATTATTTATATGGACAAGATATGCCTTTGAAATGGGAATTCCAGCGCTATTTAGCACATGATACTGAAAAGCACCATCTTCAAAGTGGAAATTCTCTTCTTTTATCTTTGTTGTGCTCTTGACCTCATACAGTTCCCACCCCCCACCGCCTTTTGTGAGGACATCAGACTTTATAAATAATCCATTATGACTGAATGATGCTTCATATAAAATCTTGGTTCCTTTCTTAATTTCTGCTTTTGTTTTTTCAATCTGCTCGTCAATGGGGATATCCTCAGAAGATATTTCAACTCCACCTGGAAATAGACCCCTTGCAACAAACCCAACTTCTTTCCCGCTCTGAAATAAAGCCTCTTGAGATTCATCGATCTCGGGGATTAGCTCAGGCTGGTATTTCTCAAGATACAGAGATTTCAGACATTGTAGCCCTTTTAAAGACTGGCTTTTGCTTATGAAGATTTCAGACATAATCTTTCCTAATAGAATCTGATTTTTACCATTTTATATTATCATTTTTCACTCTCATGTTATCTAATTTTTGCTTTCTTCGAAATGTCGTAAGAACCGTTGAAAAATTTTGACAAAAGGTATAGATTTTAAACAGAAATCTAAAATGTGGGTATCCTAAGTAGATTGGATATAACCTTAAAAATGACCAAATCTTATATATTTTTGGCATTTGTCCCAGATATCACAAGTCCATCTGGCTTGCGATTTCAACCAAATTCCGTAAACAAATTCAATCAAATATGCTATATTGGCTGCAGATTAATTTTTGAGGTGAATCATGAATTGTAAACATGATCCTCTGCGACATATAAGTTACCTTCGGCAATGCTTATCACAGGATAAGAAGCCTTTAGGATTGTTTCTCGGTGCTGGTTGCCCGCTCTCTATCAAAATCCAAAGCGGCGAGGGAACTTTGCCGCTCATACCTGATATTGTAGGAATAACGGCGATTATACGAGACACACTTACTAAATCAAAAGAGCAAGCAAGTCACTTCCAAAAATTGGAAGAGCATTTTGTGAAAGATGGGAACAAGGATCCGAAAGTTGAGGATATGCTTAGTCACATTCGCGCCTTGCGAACAGTAGTGGGCAAGGATGAGGTTCGCGGCCTTACAGCCAAAGTACTCGATGAACTGGACTCCAAAATCTGCCAAATCATCCATGAAATTGCTGACAAGACCTTGCTAGGTAATGACACTCCATATCACTGAGTAGCAGCATGGACTGACGCTACCTCGCGTATTATGCCTATTGAAATTTTTACCACGAACTATGACCTCCTAATGGAGCAAGCTTTCGAGGACTTACGTGTTCCTTATTTTGATGGTTTTGCTGGAGTGCGTAAGCCTTTTTTTGATTTACGTGCGATGGAAGAAGACCAGCTACCTCCACGTTGGGCCAAACTCTGGAAATTGCACGGGTCTACCAATTGGTATCAAGATGCATCGAAAAGCGTTTTTCGTGGGAGTACAAAAGAGCATGATTCTAAGAGAGTAATTCACCCTTCACACCTTAAGTATGATGAAAGCCGAAGAATGCCATATCTTGCTATGATAGACAGGTTGAGGGCGTTTTTAAAACAACCTTCTGCGGCTCTTATTATTTGTGGGTACTCGTTTCGTGACGATCATATTAATGAAGTTATTGTACAAGGACTTCAGGGCAATCAGACTGGTACAGCACTTGCCCTGCTGTTTGATAATCTCGAAGCATATCCAAAAGCAATTAAACTCGCTCTTGAGCGTTCAAACCTTAGCCTGCTTGCACGAGATGAAGCTGTCATCGGAAGTCATCGCGCGAAATGGAAGGAAACAGACTCGGATTCTATTCCTTCTACTGGTCAACAATGGATCAGGTGGATTCTTATTGATACGGAGAATGAGAAAAGCAAACGTAGAGCTGAATTGTCTATCGGCGATTACGCATTATTTGGTTCATTCCTTTTAGAGCTTGTCGGACAGATTCGGCAGCAAACCGAGGCACTAGATGCCAAATAAACCAACATATCTTGACACTGTTCAAGACGTTCATGGTGCAACCATCAGCGTTGCTTTAGATAAGGATACTGTTTCTGGCTTAGCGTTCATCGAAGGGCATGGTTATAGAATTGGGCAGATTGGCAGCTTTGTCCGTATTCCTATCGGCTTCGTCGATCTGTTCGGCATTGTTTCCCAAGTCGGAGCAGGAGCCGTTCCCGAAAAACTAGCAGAAGTTGAGCCTCATGGTTATCGCTGGATGAAAGTCCAACTAATTGGCGAAGGCCAACGCAAGGGCGAATTCAAGCGGGGCGTTTCACAATACCCAACCATCGGTGACGAAGTTCATCTTGTTACTGAGCAAGACCTATCCCGTATTTATGGTAGGCCGGACGCGCCAAATTTCGTCTCTCTAGGCAGTCTGGCCAGTGCAGAATCAATTCCGGCCTTAGTGGACATTGACAAATTGGTAACTCGTCATTGCGCAGTAGTCGGTACAACCGGTGCAGGCAAGTCCACGACAGTTGCTAATTTAATCTTATCTCTTTCCGATTCCACACGATATCCTTCGGCAAGAATCATGATTCTCGATATTCACGGTGAGTATTTCTCTGCTCTTCGTGATCGTGCAACTGTTTTCCGTGTAAATTCCAAAGAAGAATATGACGAAAGACCACTTTATATCCCTTACTGGGCCATGACCTTCGATGAATTGATGACGGTAACTTTCGGAACGCTGGGGGATACTGAGCGTGGCGCAGTGATGGAGAAAATTGTTGATCTCAAATTAAATGCCCTGAAACTGCAACCTTACGAAGGTGTTACGGAAGACAATCTGACGGTTGATAGCCCTGTGCCTTTTAGCATTCACAAATTGTGGTTTGACTTGTATCGACTTGTTTATGCAACTCACACCGTCGCTGGTGGGCAGTCTGAAAAGACTGAAGCTCTATTGCTTGATGACAAGAACAATGTTTCGCAGTCTGGAAATGCGATAAAAGTAATCCCCCCGAAATATCAGCCGCATACTCAGGCATCTGGCGAAAAGAAAATATACCTGAGTACGTCCCCCTTGAATTTAAGGCGTCCTCTTCATGCCTTAGCCTCTAAACTCCGAGATCCACGCTATGATTTTCTATTTAGACCAGGGCCATGGTATCCTGACGAGCAGGGTCTTCCAAAGGGGGACCTTGACACTCTTCTGGAGGCATGGATTGGTGGCTCTCGTACGATTACAATTCTCGATCTTTCTGGAATACCCGTTTCCATCCTTACTCACTTAATTGAGGTATTGTTGCGTGTAATATTCGATGCGCTTTTTTGGGCATGTAACCTGTCAGAAGGAGGTCGGGAAAGGCCGCTTCTCATTGTTCTCGAAGAGGCACATGCTTACTTGAGTCAAGGTGATGAAGGTGTTGCAGCTCAATCTACTCGTCGTATTGTAAAAGAGGGAAGGAAATACGGCCTCGGTGCTTTGGTTGTCAGTCAGAGGCCTTCAGAAATCGATCCAACTATACTATCACAATGCGGAACCATCTTTGCAATGCGTCTTGCTAATACCACCAATCGCTCGCATATTACCGGGGCAGTGTCGGACAATCTGGAAGGACTTTTCCTGATGTTGCCTGCGCTCCGCGTTGGCGAAGCGATTATTGTTGGCGAATCGGTACATCTGCCTATGCGAACGCTAGTTGACCCGCCAGCGAGGAACCGAAGACCAGATAGCAGTGACCCGCTGATTTACGATGAGAACAACCCTGGCGGTTGGAATCGGCAGCGCGAGAAATCGAATTATAAGGATGTTCTTGAGGTGTGGAGACGCCAGGACACACGTTCTCGAAGAATTATCATAAAATGATGCTTTCGGGAGGGAAAATATGAATCGAATCCCTGTCAGCTCTATCAATATTTCCAGCATCGGTTATGATTCCAATACTCAGACGCTGGAGATTGAATTTACAAACGGAAACATTTATCAGTACTTTGATGTACCGTCCGCAATTTACGAGGAACTCATGCAGGCAGAATCCAAAGGAAGGTTCCTTAATGCTCAAATCAAGGGTGTATATCGCTACGCAAGGTTATAATATATTTATCCGTGCTACCTTAATGTTTTATTGTCACATGTCAAGACATGGGCACTTTGCAAGCAAAGAGTTCGGTCAACAGACGGTCTGACTTCTCTGACAGGTTGGTTAGTAGCAATCAAAATTTAATAATCTTAGTGGGAGTGACAATATAGTCTATACGGGTATCAAACTCTTGGTGAGGAACGTCTTCAATAATCTGCAAATCATGAAGAGTTGTTACAACTGTGATTTTTCCGAATTCCTTTATGAAAGTAGCAATCTCTCTGTCTCCATAGCTACCGCCCTTTCCCAATCTCCAGCCTTCTTTATCCACTGCCACGCAACCTGTGATAGTCAGATCAGTTTTGGAATAATTAGGTGTCAATCCTGAGGTAATACTCTTTTAACTTTGGAGTAGCCACAATCAGGACTTTTTCCTCCCTAATGGATAACTCCCTTACTTTATAAACTTTATTGAGTTCTTTATAATTTTTCTGCTTGACACGGTCTTATGGCTCATTTACGACTC